>CAITMU010000070.1 GCA_903893565.1 uncultured beta proteobacterium
GAATGGTTCTGATCGGCTCAGCCCCTTCCCTTCCCTTCCCTTCCCTTCCCTTTCCTTCCCTCGTCTGCATCTTTTTTCATCCCCTTTCTTCGCAAAGCACCAAAAGAAAGATTTTTATTACGCCTTGACCCCAAAAAAACGTTTAGATCTTTAGATCTTTGTATGCATTGGGCTAATAGGCTCAAGATGAGAATGGAGGGGGGAGGGGGGAGAGAACTTCTGGATAAACCAAAGCCCCTCCAACCCTATTAGGGGCCACCCCTATAACGAAGTCTAAAAAGGCTTGCCTCTCCCCTCCAAGAAAGATAATTCGCCTATCCTTACGCCTCAAATGTGTTTTTTTTCATTGAGTCTTACTTCAAAAGTCAGGATAATCAGGCACTTGGCAATTTAATCCCTAATTCTCCTCAGACCCCTCACCCTCAATAAAGGAGTCACTCATGAAAGCAGTTGTTTTAAACGCTCACGGCAGCCTGGATCAATTACAGTGGACCGACCACTTCCCAGATCCTGTCATTATTCCCAACCACGTTGTCATTCGCGTGCGAGCCACATCGTTTAATTATCATGATGTCTTTACGGTTCGAGGCATGCCCGGCATCAAAGTGCCGATGCCAATGATCATAGGACTCGATATTGCCGGTGAAATTGTGGAATTGGGCGAAGGCGTAACTGGCTACAAAGTAGGCGATCGGGTATTAGTGAATCCGCTGAACAAAACGAAAGGGCTCATGGGAGAAATGATGCACGGGGGCTTGGCTGAAAAATGCCTTGTTGCTGTAGACCAATTGATCCTCATGCCAGACAAAGTCAGCTTTGAACAAGCCGCCGCTCTGCCTGTGGCCTACGGTACCGCCCACCGCATGATCATTACACACAATACCATCAAAAAAGGTGACAAGGTCTTAGTGCTTGGGGCCAGTGGCGGGGTGGGCACGGGTTGCGTATTGCTCGCTAAACTATTAGGCGCCGAGGTCATCGCTTGCGCTTCCAGCGAAGACAAAATTCAACGATTAAAAGCACTCGGGGCTGATCATGTGATTAATTACAAAGAAGTCGATTTTTCTCGTTGGGTCAACGAAAAATATGGGAAACCCCAACGTCGAAATTATGAGGGCGGGGTCGATGTGGTGATTAATTTCACGGGTGGAGACACCTGGGGTTCTACCTTACGCTGCGTGAAAAGAGGCGGGAAAATTTTAGTCTGTGGCGCCACTGCAGGCTATGATCCGAAAGAGGATTTAAGATATATTTGGAGTTTTGAGCTACAAGTCATTGGCTCCAACAGCTTTTATGATGAAAATCTAAAAGCGTTAATGCAAATGATTGCGGAGGGCAAAATAAATCCCATTATTGATGAAGTGCTCCCGCTTGAAAAAGCCGCTCAGGGCCTGAAATTAATCGAAGACCGGGAAGTGTTTGGCAAAGTTATTGTGACCCCTTAACAGCCAGCGCATTAAAAAAAAACTATGGCCTCGACTCTTGACTACATGGCACTGCCTCGGCCTGAGGGATATCCAGGCAATCTGGGGTGCCCTTTTGTCGATTACGAAAACGATTCGCGCTGCGCACTGGTTGATTTACATGACCCCTTAGCGCCTCGCTCCTATAGTTTTAAACAACTCCATGAGCTCAGTAATGCCATCGCGCGAGGAATGCTCAAAGCAGGACTCGTTGCGGGCGATCGTATTGGTATCCTTTCTCGCAATCAAATGGGATTCGTCGCTTGCCTACTGGGCGCCATGAGGGCCGGTATTGTCCCGGTGCCTGTCAATATCAAACTAGCCCCAGAAACCTGTCATTACATCTTGCAAGATGCTGGTGTAAAACTCGTATTTTTGGAGTCTTCCTACCAAAAACAAGTCCCAGCCGATATTTCAACCATCACTTGGGAGACGATGTTTGAATCATTTCTTGATCCAGGGCCCTTCACGGCTTTTGAACCGGATGCCCATTCGGTTGCCATTCAGCCCTATACCTCCGGCTCTACCGGTCGACCGAAGGGCGTCTTATTAAGTCACTTCGGGCAGAACTGGAGCCGTCGAATTCTAGCCCATACCCGAAAAACCACTCGCGAAGACGTGATACTGGTGGCTGCTCCGCTTTATCATAAAAATGCCCTCAATGCGATCAAACAAGGCCTAACAGCAGGGGCAAAACTCATCCTCATGCCGCAATTTAATACCGCTCACTATATTGCGGCTATCGGCCAATACGGGTGCACGGTCATCTCTGGTGTACCAACCATGATGTCGATGATGTTGGCTCAAGACGAACTGTTGCGTCACACCCAGACGACTCAGGTTCGTACCATCATGATGGGCTCGGCCCCCTCTTCAGCGCAATTGATTCATCAATTACGACTCACTTTTCCCCAAGCCGAAATTCTCGTGGTGTATGGGGTCACCGAGGGGGGGCCCGTCCCACTAGGCCCCCACCCGAAGGGACTGCCTAGACCCCCGCAATCCATCGGTTGTCCTTACTGGGGCACTGAAGCGAGACTCGTCCATGGTCCTTCACCTCATGAAGGGGAACTCGCGCTTAAAAACCCGGGAACCCTCTTGGGTTACCATAATCTTCCCGAAGAAACCGCCAAAAGAATCAAAGACGGATGGTATATGACAGGCGATATCTGCAGAAAAGATGAAGCAGGATTTTTCTTTTTTGTCGGTCGCACCGATGACATGTTTGTTTGTGGGGGAGAAAACATCTTCCCTATCGAGGTCGAATCGCTCCTAGAGCGACACCCTAGTGTTCACCAAGCCTTTGTGATGCCCATGGATCACTTACTCAAAGGGTCTGTACCCTATGCCTTCGTAGTCTTAAGAAAAAATAAGCAAGCAAGCGAAGAAGAATTAAAACAATTTGCCTTGGCTCATGGACCGGTCTATCAACACCCCAGAAGAGTATTTTTCATGGATCAACTGCCCCTGGCAGGCACCAATAAAATCGACAAAGCCGCACTCAAACGTATTGCAATCAATGACTAAAAAGGCCATAACCTCATGAGCGAATTAAAATTTACGGTTCAATCCCTCGAAGAGCGTCTAGCAGTGGGTCCTTTTAACCGTTGGCTCGGATTTAAAGTGCTCCATATGAGCCAAGACAGCCTCGAATTAAAAGCCACTTGGCGAGAGGACTGGGTGGTTAATCCAGATCGGCGCTATACCCATGGCGGCATCCTCGCCGCCATCATCGATGTGGCGGCCGATTACGCGATTGCCATTCATTTAGGGCGTCCCGTTCCCACCATTGATATTCGGGTCGATTACCATAAGGCCGCGATGCCAGGGGACCTAGTCGCTAAAGCAAAAGTCATCCGCCACGGTAGTCAATATTCCACCGCAGAGGCCTTTGTGTATGACACCCAAGGCGCTCTGGTCGCCAGTGGTCGTGGCACTTATTTTACTGCCCCCCCTGCCCCAGCCAAAGTGGCCTCTGCCTAAATCTACAAAAAAACTTCCAACAACGCTAAAGGATGAGGTTCGCCCTAAGCGAAGGTAACCCCGCTTTGTCTTCATTGGATTGAATCACCATGACCCCATTAAAAGAAAATTTCCGCCAATTTCTTGAACGCCTTCGTGCCAGTAACGAGCTCATTGACATTCATCAAGCCGTTGATATTCGCCACATCGCCACACTCGTTGATCAATCGGACAAGGCTTTGTTTTTCCACAAAGTCATTGGCTACGATATACCCGTGGTCTCAGGCATCATGCGCTCGCGTGAACGTGTGATGATGTCAATGGGTTGTGATGAATACGGACAAATTGAACAACGTTTACGTCATGGGATCGACAACCCGATTGCCTCGCGCTACGTCGAAACGGCGGCTCACAAACAGGTCATCATGACGGGCAGTGAGGTCGATTTATTTAAGTTACCCATCCCCATGTCCTCCATCTATGATGGTGGCCCGATGATTACCGCTGGCGTCGTAATGTCCAGTGACCCTGAATATGGTTTAAATTCGGGATGCTACCGTTTTATGGTCAAAGAAAAAAACTTGACCGGCATTGATATCGTCACGCCAAACAATATGCGCCTTTATGCCCAGCGCGCCTTTGAAGAAGGTCGATCATGCCCCATCTCGATCTCAATTGGCACCCATCCGATTGAAATGATGGGTGCTAATTTCAGGGCTCCCATCGGGGTAGATGAAATGGGCATCACCGGTGGCATTCGTGGTGCGGCCGTAGAACTCGCACAATGCCAAACCGTTGATTTGCCTTGTGTGGCTGATGCGGAAATCGTACTCGAAGGCGAAATTCTCCCCACTGGATGGACCCATCCAGAGGGCCGTTTTGGTGAATTTACTCGCTTAATGGGTGGCTTACACTGGAATCCGATCGTGCGAATCAACGCAGTGACTATGCGCAAAGACCCGATCTATTACGCCCTGCACATGCCATGGGAAAACACGTGGATGGCAGCGCCCACTCGCTACGCGAGTATTCGCGCCGCACTAAAAAATGCTGGTGTTCAAGTCAAAGACATTAACGTCACCCTAGGTGGCTGTGCTTTTTGGCATGCCATCATTTCCATTCGCAAGCAAGCCGGTGAAGGTAAAAATGCACTATTAGCGGCATTATCGGTTTTAGATTTAAAGCATGTGGTCGTGGTCGATGACGATATCGACGTCTTTAATGCTATGGACGTGGAATGGGCCATAGCCACTCGAGTGCAAGGCGACAAAGATGTGATCATTATTCCTGGGGCTCGTGCCAAGCCCTTAGATCCTAGTCTAGCGGTAATGCCTCCTGGCATTGTGCCCACCGGCGCTAAGGTCGGGATTGATGCCACTATTGGTGAAGGGATTCCTAAAGAACGATTTGAAAGAATTGCCTACGCCTATGCAGATAAAGCAAAGATTGAAGACTATAAAAAAGGGCGCGCTGATCCTGAAGACTTAACCATGCTCACCACCGAGCAAGATATAAAGCAACTCGCGAAAAAAATTCTGGATGTCATTACCGATAAGCCCCTGTATTACACCGCCGTGGCAGAACACTTTAAAGCGTATTCCTTTCAAGCCATAGCCCGTGCCCTGGGGCAACTGCACGCGCAAGGCGATCTTTGGCAAGATGCTCGTGGTCAATTGTGCTTAAAATCTTCCCCCTTCGCAGCCAAAGCACCGCAAAAATCGCAATAAGTAAAACTCACCCTACCGCTGCCCACCAAAAACTCTCAAAACACAAAGGCCAATGACGATGAGCGCTCGAAAACCCCAATACCATTTACATCTAGAAACCGGTCGTAAAAGACCCGCTATCTTTCACCTGACTGAAGAAAAATGGATCGAGGCAACCAAACGTCACCGTTTACTGGCCAAGAAATTAAAAGTCACGATTGGCTGGGATAACGAGATTTTAGAGCAATCCCTACAAAGTGCGGATTTCATGATTAATTCGTTCCCACCGAAAAATGATTTACGCCTACGCGCACCGCGCCTGCAGTGGATTCAAACCACGAGTGCTGGCGTTGACGGACTAATGCCATTTACGTGGCTACCCAAAGACATTGTGCTCACCAACAATACCGGGGCTCATGGCGCTAAGGCTGAAGAGTCTTGCTTGATGGCCTTACTCATGCTTCAGTCCCGTATGCCCGAAGTGATTAAAAATCAACAAAATCACCATTGGCAGGGCATTTTTACGACCCCCATTCATGGTAAAACGGTCGTGATTTTAGGCTTCGGTGATCTGGGACAAGGCGCCGGACGCGCAGCAAAAAAATTAGGTATGCCAGTCATCGCTGTCACCCGCAGCGGCAAAGCCCACCGCTTAGCAGACAAAGTGGTCAAGACAAACCAACTGGACAAAGTGCTACCCAAAGCCGATTTTGTCATTGTCACGACCCCGCTGACGGCAGAAACTCGGGGACTGCTCAACAAAGAACGCATTCAATTACTTAAAGAGGGTGCGGGATTTATTAATATCGGTCGCTCCCCCATTGTTGATTATGTGGCGCTAGCTAATCGACTGCAAAAAGGCGAACTCTTGGGGGCCGTGCTCGATGTGTTTGATCAAGAACCCTTAGCGCCCACCTCTACATTTTGGGAGACTCAGAATTTGATGGTCCTGCCTCACATCAGCTGCGATGACCCTCGTTACATTGATCATCTCTATGATTTTTGGTTTTTTAATTTCGAACGCTTCTTAAATGGAAAAAAACTAAAAAACATCGTCGATCGACAGTTAGGGTATTAACCGACTCAGATGACCGATCTTGATCATATCGCACATTTCTTACCCGATCTGGATGCCGCCAGGCAAAGGCTCATTCAGATAGGATTTACACTAACGCCTTTTTCTGCCCAATGGCATCGACTAGCGGCCGATCAACCCCTCATACCGGCTGGCACGGGTAACCAATGCATTATGCTTAACCGAGGTTACTTGGAGTTTTTAACACCTACGCATGACACCGCGCATGCAGAACAATTGCGCGTGAGCATTGGTCGCTATACTGGAATTCATTTAGTGGCGCTCGGCACACAAAACCCGCAAGAAGACTTCGATCGACTCGATCGTGAGGGCTTCAATCCCCTACCCGCGGTGCACCTACAACGTCAAATCCATACCCTTGAAAAAGAAGAAACAGCACGCTTTACTGTCGTTCGCGTAGCCCCTACCACCATGACAGAAGGCCGCATTCAATTCTGTCAACAACATACCCCTGAATTTTTATGGCAACCCCGGTGGCTTGAACATCCAAACGGTGCAGAAGCGTTAAGTGCGGTCATTTTTTGTGTCAAAGACCCACTAGAGGCCGCTAAGCGATACAGTCGATATACGGGGCGCACGACACAAGCCGCCCTCGGTGGTTTTGAATTAACCACCGATCACGGTGATTTAATTTTTTGGGATGAAAAAAGCCTTTATAAAAACTGGGGGATAACCGCCCCAACTTTACCCTGGATAGCTGGCTTTGCGATTAAAACCAATAACCTTCAAAAGACCCAAGAATGGGTAAAGGCAAAACCTCTGGGGCCATCACTACTGACTGCACTCGATCCTTGTTTAGGCAGTCATGTGCTTTTTCATGCGTCCGGCACATCGATGAAAGATTGGCTTTAAAAAAGCCGAACTCACAATTGCCATCCATCAAACCGAAACCCTGCCTCAGAGCTAGGGTATCGGCTGAATGCCGGCTGCTTGAATGACGCGAGCAAACTTTTCGATATCCGCACGCACCATCGCCTCAAATTCATGAGCCGTGTTACCAATCGGATCGTAGCCTAACTGCTCAAAACGAGAGCGAACCTCCGGTGATTGCACAATTTGTCGAACGGCTTGGGTGAGTTTAGACAGGATATCGGGTGCAGTTTTTATGGAGCTCACTAATCCAAACCATGCGTCAACGGCATAACCGGGATAGCCCGATTCAGCCACTGTCGGCAATTCAGGCGCTGCATGGGTGCGCTTACTACCGGCAGCAGCCAACATTCTTAATCGGCCTGATTGAGCCAAAGAGGCCACCGTCGCAAAATCTGCCGCCATTAAGTCAATCTGCCCTGTCATCACATCGGTGAGGGCTGGTACGGTCCCTTTGTAAGGCACATGCGTAATTTGCGTGGCCATCGTCGCATTCATCAATTCCACGGCAAGGCTAGACATACTACCCGTACCTGAAGACCCGTAACTCAAAAAACCTGAACGCGTCTTAGCAATGCGAACTAATTCTCGTATGTTTTTTGCAGGCACTCGGGGATTGACCACCACCACATAGGGCACAAAAGCACAATTACTTATAAAGGCGAGATCACGCAGCGAATCGTAGGGTAATTTTTTATAAAAGCTCGGCGCTACAGCAAGATTGCTACTGCCTCCCATGATCAAGGTGTATCCATCCGCAGGCGCTTTAAGCCCCGCGTCTACTCCAATGGTGCCTCCCGCCCCCCCACGGTTTTCTACAACAAAGGCTCGACCGGACCAGTCCCCCAGCTTTTGAGCCATTATTCTGGCGATCAGATCATTAGGGCCACTGGGCGCAAAGGGCACAATGATCTTCACGGGTCTTTGCGGATAACTTGCCCCACTCGAGGTTCCAGTGGGGACCTGAGCTAGGGTGATAGGAGCGAAAAAAAACGTCGCCCATACGATAGCTGCGCAACTGAAAAAGGATCGCGACCCCCGCCCCATGGCTTTCAAGGATTCTAAGAACAGAGACACTTTTTTTGACCCTTTATTAAACGCAAAGTCCTTCCTCTCCAAAGCTTTGCCCTACGGTTAAATTCAAAAATTGACAAAATAACGCTACTCTTTTTTTAATAAACCGGTAGCTATCAGCTTACGAATTTTTGCTGCTTCATTCTGATTAAATTGATCAAAGGCCTTAACGCTGCCTCCTTCAATCTCCAATCCCAATTGCTCAAATCGCTGCTTCACCTCCGGATAGGCCAAAATACGATTGACCTCTTGATTCAGAATATGGATGACAGCGTTAGGCGTTTTACTGGGCACTGACATCCCAAACCACACGAGCGCTTCAGCCTCCTTTATGCCAGATTCGGCCAAGGTAGGCACATTCGGCAATAAACTCGAGCGACGCGCACTGGCAATACCAATGACTCGAACCCGATTTGACTTAATCTGCCCCTCGGCACTCAAAGTCGTGGTCAGCATCGCTTGAATTTGCCCTCCCACCAAATCCGTCAAAGCTGGGGCTGTACCCTTATAAGGCACATGAGCCACTTTAATCTGTGTGGCGGCTTGCAATAAAGCCAAACCAATATGCAAACTGCTGCCAATGCCAGAAGAGCCCCAACTCACTTTATCAGGATTCGCTTTAATATAATCAATTAACTCCCGAGGATTTTTAGGTGGGAAATTAAGATTGGTTAAAACAATTAATGGCGCGTATCCAATAAAAATAACCGATGCAAAATCCTCTACCCGATAATGGGCATTGGAAGACATAATGGGGGCATTGATACTAGGTCCGGGATTTGACAAGATCAGTGTGTAACCATCCTTAGGTGCATGGGCGACGGTGTCCCCACCCACTAAGCCCCCGGCCCCACCGCGATTATCCACCACCACGGTTTGCCCAAAAGATTCGGTCATTTTTGCTGCAATCAATCGCGCCACCACATCATTAGACCCCCCCGCCGTAAAGGGCACTACCCAGCGAATCGGTTTGACAGGATAAGAGTCCCCAGTTTTAGCGATCGCACCGTCTAGCCCCGCGATCAACAAAAGCACTCCCACCCCCATCCACTGGGGAAGGCTTCGAAGGGAGAAGCGGTATAGAGTCTTTATTTTCATCATCGTCGCTGCCTTTTTTTTTGCGTTAAAGCCCACGCTCAAATCCATTGATCATGACGACTTTACATAAACCTCAGGGTTAATCATATTCATGGGTCGCCCCTCACAAAAGGCCACGATCTGTCCAAAGGAGCTCGTAAACTGACTCTCGTAACCGTCTTTTTCTACATAACCGATGTGCGGTGTGCAAATCACATTATCCATTTTCAATAAAGGATGTTGCGCAGCGATTATAGGCTCAGAATCGAATACATCCACCGCAGCCATGCCCGGATGACCCAAGGCCAACGCCGCCTCCAAGGCCCCGGTCTGAATCAACCCGGAACGACTCGTGTTGACCATCAAAGCCGAAGACTTCATGCGCGCCAGATCGCTGGCCGTCACAATGCCACGCGTTTGATCCACCAATCTTAAATGAAGACTGATGACATCCGATTGCTCAAAAAATGTCGCTTTATCCGGTGCGATCTCATAACCGTCTAATTGGGCTTTTTCAATAGAGCGTTGTCGCCCCCACACCATCACCTTCATACCAAAGGCACGTCCATAGCCGGCAACCACCCCACCGATACGACCATAGCCAAATATGCCCAGTGTCTTACCCCTTAATCCAACACCCAAACTCGATTGCCAGCCACCGGCTTTTAATGCCGCCACTTCCTGAGGAATTTTACGCATCGCGGCGAGCACTAAGCCCCAAGTCAATTCTGCTGTTGCATAGGAGGGCTTTCCCGGATGCATATCGGAACACAAGAGTATCCCGCGCGCGCTCAAGGCTGCCACATCGATATGAGGGTGAACACTACGCTGACTGATGATTTTTAGTTTCGGCAGTCTTGCAATCAAAGGGGCCCGAATAGGCGTTCTTTCCCGAATCAACACCAGCGCCTCAGTATCTTTTAAACGCTCGGCTAAAACATCTTCATCAACGGTGTGATCATTCCAGATTTTGACACTATGGTCTCGCACCAATTCAAACGCATCTAATTGACGAACCACATCCTGATAATCATCTAATACGGTAATTTGCATTTTCTTTTTCTACCCTTAAAAGCCTCAATGACATTGTAACGCCACGCACATAAAAATAGGGGGCATTAAAAACCCATCCGACGGCTAAGCCTTAATGAGCCGTTTAATTACTTTACCAATCGAAGATCAAACGTTAGACGTGCCCCTCTTAGAAAAAATCAAGATTTTGGGGCATTCGCTGAGTTTTATCCCTATTTCAGTAGCCCCGCACTTTGGGAATACTACCCTATTAATCAATACATAAAAACAATCAAATTCTCTCCAAAATATGTAGCCCTCTGACACGATCCAAAAGATAGATAAGGCCTCGATCATCGACCGTGACATCATTACTTTGCACTCGATCGGATCCGGGCGGTATATCCGGCACATAATAAGCCACTTCTTTAGGAGCATGAGGATTTGCCACATCAATGATACGAAGCCCATTGGCAAACCAAGCCACAGGAATCTCAGTCCCAGTGATGACTTCACTGGGCTGATGGCAGCCGGTCATCACCGGTTGTGGGCTATCAGGCATATCCTCTAGTTGGAAAGTGGAAATGGGTACGGGATGTTTTTCATCCGTGATATCAACGACCCATAAAAAAGCGGCTGGATAGGGCGGACAACCTTCTAATCGGCCAACATCCTCATCTGACACGATCATGATGTCACGGCCTTTGATTTTAAAGGGCATCTTTAAACACGTATGGGTGGGCCAGGGAAACGGCGGACTCCAGTCAACATGCGAGAGAAGCTTTGGCTGAGTCATGTCCTCAATGTCCAAAATAACAAAGCCGCCGTACCAGTAACTGGTATACAAACGGTTGCCCTGCCTTAATGGGTGGTGGCACTTATGCTGAGATCCCTGCCAACTGGGGGTTTCGCCACCTGCGGTCCACTGTCCGGGCATATGCCAACGCCCCACTTCTTCTGGTTTGGCGGGGTTCTTAAGGTCCAAAATCATCACAATATTGCCCACGTATCCATCAGCGGTCGGCGAAATATAAGCATATCGACCATCAAAATCAAAGCGATGAACACCTCGTGCGTATTGAGATTTCGATCGATCAGTCGCATCCCAATGGGTGATCAACTTAGGTTTTTCAGGGTGGGCAATATCCCAAATCGATAGCCCCCCCGTATAGCCCTCGGGTGGGGTTTCGCCTTTAAGGGCATGGCCACCGAGCACTTCACGGTTGGTGATCATAATATCGCCTGAAACCCTGACCTTATGGGAATGGGTGCCTGGGGGCATGTCAATCTTGGCGATTTGTTTGGGCCGTTTAGGATCCGAAACATCAATGATAAGCGTGCCCGCAGGATTACGCATATTGCCCACGTAGGCAATGTTCCCCTGTACAACCACTTGTCCACCGCCTGCACAATCAAACCAAGATTGGGGATTAATTTGATCATGCGAGTGGGAGTGAGCATGAGTGGCTCCCCCGGCTTGGCGAACATCAATGTAGGCGACTTCTCTCACCCCTTTTGAACGACTCATCTGATTGACTCCTTGAATGGGTAAATTAATTCAATTCAATACCGGCCTGCTTGATGACGCTGGCCCATTTTTCTTTTTCATCCCGTACAAACTTAGAAAACTCTTGCGCACGACTTCCCACCGGTTCACAGCCTAGACTGACTAAACGGGCTTGAATTTTTTCATCATGAATGGCTTCGACCAATACTTTATTTAATCGATTTATGATCGAAGCGTCGGTTTTTGCAGGAGCAAGCCACCCAAACCAACCCACAACCTCAAACCCCGCCACCCCCGATTCTGCGACAGTCGCTATATCGGGAGCGACCCGGGAGCGTTTCAAAGTGCTAATGGCCAAGGCACGCACTTTACCAGAACGAATTTGGGGAAGGGCTGCGAGCGACAAACTAAACATAGCGTCGACTTGACCGGCTATGACCTCAGTCAAAGCGGGCCCTCCTCCTTTGTAGGGAATATGAACGAGGGGCAAACCCGTCGATATTTTAAAAAGCTCTAAAGCCAAATGCCCCGTCGAGCCGCTTCCCGCTGAGGCGAAATTAACCGCTTTGGCGCGTGAATAATCGATGAGCCCTTTCAGGGTGTTCACCGGTAAGCCCGGGAAAACCACCAAAATATTAGCCAGTGCAATGCCTTGAGTAATACCCACAAAATCCTTACTCGGATCAAAATGAACTTGACGATATAAGCTCGGATTAATCGATACCCCCGCGGCCACCAGCACAATCGTATATCCATCGGGTGCCGCACGGGCAGCGGTTTCATAGGCCATATTGCCATTGGCCCCTGCACGATTATCGATCACCACCATCTGCCCTAAAGATTGCGTCATGGCCGGAACGACCAAACGAGCTAGATTATCGGCAGGCCCCCCTGGGGGGACGGCCACAATCATTCTGATCGGCTTTACCGGGTAGGATGGCACCAAGGCGTTCGCCCCGAAAGCGCTAAGGCTTAGGCTTAGGCTAAAGCTTAAGACTAAGAATAAACCGAAGCATCGCCCCCCAAACCATTGAGTCTGATCGAACACATTTAAACCGCTTTCGTCTTTCATCGTAGACCTTGTTTTTTCGTCTTGTCAGACAACGAACAACGCTGATGGCCTTTGCCCTCTTAAGAACCTTAAGCCACGGCTACGCTTGCCAAGTGCTCTGCTGCCACTAAGCCCAAACTCACCGCCTTAATGAGCCCGCCGACATATCCCACCGCAGGCCCGCCCTCTATCCCCCCCGTACAGGCACCTGCAGCATACAAGCCCGAAATCGGGGTTTTGTCGGCTCTAACCACACGGGCATTCTCATCAATACAAATGCCACCCATGGTATAGGTCAAGCCCGCGCAAGCCGGTGCGGCATAATAGGGCGCATTGACTAAGGCCATAGCCTGACGTCGCGTGGTCGATCGGGCTGGAGTTAATTCATGGAGATGAGCCCCTGCAATGGCCTGATTGTAATCATCCACCGTACGCACCAACGCCTCGGCAGGTAGACCGATTTTTGCAGCCAAATCTTCTACAGTCTGTGCTTTATATAAGGTGCCACCGGCCCGGATTAACGATGGATTAGGCGCAATGGCGGCAGCCTTTCCTGGGCCTTGCCAAACCGCCTCATCAAATATCACTACGGTGGACAGGGGATTATTTTGACGCGCAATATGATTAGCGATATACACGCCTCCCATCCCCTCATCGGTAAATCGCACCCCTTCTTCGTTTACCACAATCGCGGCAGCAGCCAATTCATCTAATTGTGGATAAGGCCATACTCGGTCATTCGTCATAGCGTCTCGCGACAAGACATGGCCGTAAAAAGCATCCATAGCGCTGACCCCTGCCCCGATGGCCATGGCCATACGAACGGCATCCCCACAACCGGTGCCCGCTCCCCGTTGCTTTAGGGCTTGCGCGTTAGGACTGATATAGCGGCCTACCATTTCAAGGTTACCCTGGAAGCCGCCATCGGCTAAAACGACAGCCTTTGCATAAAAATCCTGCGTATTGCCTGCCACCTCCGCTCTCACCCCAATACAAGCGCCCTCTTTCATGAGGAGCTCTTTCACCATAGCACCCCGAACTAATCGGCCTTCACGTTGTAAGAGATTTTTTTCCAAACTACGAAGTGCCATATCGGCACCTCGCCCCTGCCAATCCATTTGCGTGACAGCCGGTCGAAGCGGGGCCAAGATCCATTGTCGCCATCCAACAGAACCCACTCGAGCATATTGGGCCCCTTCACTGTGTAACCAATCCACCGCTCTGCCCGCTTGCTTGGCAATGACCTGCGTGAGATGCGGGTCTGCATAGGCATTGGATATTTGACGAATCGCCTGCGTTAAAACAGACGCGGAGTCCTTTGGATTGTGATAGGACACGTGCATCACTCCACCGGCATATCGCGAGTTACAGGCGTATAAGGAGTCTTCGCCTTTTTCAAGCACCATCACTTTCAATCCCAATTGAGCGGCGCGACTCGCCGCACTTAATCCTGCATAGCCCCCACCGACACAAATAAGATCACATTGAATGTTCGTCATGTTGTTCACTCTAAATCGATTGTAATAAACGCCCTTGGCCGGCCAGCGAACCGTGCCATCCCACCAATCGCAAAGCAGACCATAAGGCTGCTGCAGTCGTTGAGATCACTGGCTTACCGATACGAGCCTCCAATGAGGCCGTAATATCCATGGTTCGCCAATTCGTGCCTGCAAAAACGATCGCTTCTGCTTCAGGGCAATCCAACTCAAGGCCCATATCATAAGCCGATTGCGGGGGGAGTCGTCCCACGGTAAGATTTTCCGAAATCCCTAGCTCACGAGTCGCTACCACCTCGATATCATTGGCTTTTAGAAAACGCGTTGCAATTTGACTCACCACGGCATCATAGGGCGCACCGATCGCAATTCGACTAATTTTTAGCGCTCTTAAAGCACTGAGTAAAGCCGTGGCAGTGGTAGAGGCTAGCTTACCGGTTGCCGCAGTAATACGCTCCCCTAATTCTTGGTCATACCGCGAACCCTTAAGAAAACCAGGCGCTACCGCCCCTAACATAATCACATCCACATCCGCACTGGCCAGCAATTTTGACTGTTGGTCCAGTTCATTTAACATGGCGTTGATCGTCTCCTCACTAATGTGAGAAAGAAATAAGCGTGCCGTATGAAGCGTGACCTCTGGTGGCAACGCCCGATAAAACTCCGGTTCTACCGACGAATTAGAAGAAGGAATCAGTAAACCAATTCGTGCCAATCGATTAATCGGCTCGGTAGGAGAAACGTTGTTAGCTGGGGTTTTTAGTAAAGTCAAAACATCATCCTCTCATTTATTTATAATTTTAAAAGTCAAGCGCCATCACAATGAGCGAAAAATAGCTATCTTACGGTTTTTTTCTAGATTGAGCATCCCTGCCCTGAAAGTCACTGTTTTTTTTGGGGCCTCTGAGCCCCTTTTCAGTCAAAGGCTACAACACCCTCACCGCTTATTTTTGCGTAGACAAAAACCTCTCTGACTCATGCTACCATTAACCCCATCGTTTCCATCCCATTGTCGCCCTTTAAAAAACAATTCATGAACACAGCCTCGCGACCCTTAAGCGGTATTACTGTCATTGAATTTTGTCAGGTTTTGGCAGGTCCATTTTGTGGCTGCTTGCTGGCCGACATGGGAGCCGATGTCATTAAAATCGAGCCCCCCGATGGTGATTTGATGCGGGCTTGGCCTCCGATGAAAGGCGAATACAGTCAATATTTTGCTTCCGTCAATCGGAACAAACGCTCCGTACAACTCGACCTTAAAACCGCCGAGGGACTGGCCAAAGCCAAGGCCTTGGCTCTGGGTGCCGATGTCGTATTAGAAAATTTCCGTCCCGGTGTGATGGCCAAATTCGGACTCGATCACGCCTCATTATCCCAACTAAAACCCTCTCTCGTTTACTGCTCAATCTCCGCTTACGGTCAGACGGGTCCACGCGCTACCGAGGGTGGATTTGACATGACCTTACAAGCGATGAGTGGAGTCATGAGTGTAACGGGAGATCAAGAGGGTCGACCGGCCAAATGTGGCATTCCGATTGCCGATTTCACGAGTGGTTTGTATGCCGCTTTTTCGGTCGTTGCTTCATTAAATAAAGTGGCTAGAAAACTGGATGAAGGTCGTGGTGATCAGATCGATGTGGCCATGTTAGGGTGTATGCTAGGGATTGCTAATTTACAAACCAGTGAGCTTTTTGCAACCGGCAAAAATCCCGTTCGTTTGGGCTCCGCTCACCCTATGAATGCCCCCTATGCAGGGTTTCGCTGCAAGGATGGGGATGTCGCGATCGCTGCGGGAACCAATAAACTGTGGCAGGCGACTTGCGAGGGCATTGGGTATGAAAGCTTATTGTCTGATGAGCGCTTTAAGACCCCATCCCTTCGAGCCTTGCATCAAAATGAACTGCGTGATTTACTAGAAGCGCATTTTGTTGATTTTACGATCGAGCAATTACTACAAATTTTGCGTAAGAAAGCCGTACCCTGCGCTCCCATCAACACCTATTCGGACGTATTAGCCGATCCACAAGTCGAACATATGCAATGGGTCGAACCCCTGCAATTGCCGGGCGGCCAAAACACCCTCACCCTCATTTCCCCTCAAAAGATCAATGGCCAAACCTTAGGGGTTTACCGCAACCCACCGGCCTTAGGGGAACACAATGAGGAAATTTTTAAGCCTAGTGGTTCGCCCTCATGAGCCAAAATAATCTTGCTCGATTACGCCAGTATGTCCGGGCTATGACAACCTTAGTCAACGATTCAAAGGGCATGGAAGCCACCTTGTTGGCCCAAGGTGAACCTTTACTAAAAGATTTAATTCAACACGACGATTGGTTACCCGAGGTCTATGCCCAACCCCACCCTCAATACTATCAACAGTATCTGCTCTACTGCGACCCATTGGAGCGCTTTAGTGTGGTGAGTTTTGTCTGGGGACCTGGACAAAAAACACCCATTCATGATCATCAGGTGTGGGGACTACTCGGCGTTTTAAGAGGGGCTGAACGCGCTCAACGCTTTGAAGTAAATCCGGTCAGCCACTCTTTATTGGGCTTACCCGAAGAGATATTAAAACAAGGTCAAATCGATACCGTGTCTCCCACCGTGGGTGATATTCACCAAGTGGCTAATGCTTATGCCGATGAAACCTCCATTAGCATTCACGTTTACGGCGCTAATATCGGTGCGGTTAAACGCCATGTTTTTGACATTCAAACGGGGCTAGCCAAAGATTTTGTCTCAGGCTATAGCAATGCCAATCTTCCCAACCTCTGGGATCGATCTGAGGAAATTCGTCAATCGTTATGAGCGAAATCCTCCTGATAAACCGTCAAGCACAATTGACGCAGCTCACATTAAACCGGGCCGGGCGCGCCAATGCACTGAACGCCTTACTCGTTGAAGCTTTGCATCATGCGGTGGATGAAGCCTATCGTGATGGCACGAGGTTACTGGTCCTACAAGGCGAGGGAAAGCATTTTTGTGCCGGTTTTGATTTTTCTGATCTAGCAGAACAAAGTGAAGCCGATCTTATTGTCCGTTTTATTCGTATCGAACAATTACTGCAAAAACTTTTCTATGCCCCTTTTGCATGTGTGGCTCTAGCGCACGGCAAAATCTTTGGCGCCGGAGCCGATCTTGTTATCTCGTGCGCCACCCGGTGGGCGGCACCCGAAACCACGTTTCGTATGCCAGGCCTACGCTTTGGCGTTGTACTGGGCACCCAGCGACTTGCCCAACGCATCGGAGCCGAGAAAGCGCGCGCAATGCTCAGCACCTCGGAGACGATCTCAACGCAAAAAGCCTTAAGTCTGGGATTCATTCATAACATTACCCCCCCTGATCTTTGGGCAGACTCCTGCGCTGGCCTATTACTCCCATCAACACAGTTAAGCCCAACGGCCTATCGAGATATGACCCAGGCCTTATTACTCTCTAGCCAAGATGAAGACTTATCTCGATTGGTCCGATCCGTGACGGCACCCGGTTTAAAACAACGAATTGAACAATATCTACTTGAAAATCAAACAAAGAGAGCCCCTACATGAACGCCTCACTCCCCGAACGAATGAAAGTCATTGAAATCACCCAACCCGGTGGCCCAGAAGTATTGGCGTTGAAAGAAAGACCGGTGCCCTCCCCCAAGGCGGGCGAAATTCTGGTTAAAGTCGCCGCCACTGGGGTTAATGGCCCCGACATGATGCAGCGCAAAGGACTGTATCCTGCTCCGGCAGGTGCCTCTGATTTACTCGGACTTGAAATTTCTGGGCAAATCGTTGCAATCGGTGAAGGCGTTAAGCGCTGGAAATTGGGCGATCTCGTGTGCGGACTCACCAATGGCGGGGGGTATGCTGAATACTGCACCGTTCTTGCCTCCCATTGCTTACCGATTCCCGAGGGCGTGTCGCTCGAAGATGCGGCGGGTTTACCCGAAACATTTTTTACCGTTTGGAGCAATGTGTTTATCGGTGCCCAACTTAAAGCCGGAGAAAACTTTTTAGTCCATGGTGGCGCAGGGGGCATTGGCTCCACTTGCATTCAACTCGGTAAAGCCTTTGGCGCGAAAGTCATTACCACCGATAGTCCAGATGCCCGCTGCCAATTGTGCCGAGATCTGGGTGCGGATCGAGTGATCGACTATCAAAAGGAGGATTTCGTGGAAATCGTAAGGTCCGAGGGAGGGGCTAATGTCATCCTCGATATCGTCGGAGGACCTAATATTGAAAAAAACATTAAAGCCGCCTCCCCCGATGCTCGCATCATTCAATTGGCGTTTGCAGCAGGCTCCAAAGTCGAAATCAATTTAATGCCCATTATGCTTAAAAGGCTCACCTATACGGGTTCTACGCTTCGCACGAGGCCCGTGGCCTATAAAACGCGCGTGGCTGAGGAATTGGAAGCTCAAGTCTGGCCGCTGATTAGCCAAGGCAAGATCAAAGGGGTGACTCGCCAACGTCTTCCACTTGCAGAGGCGAGCCAAGCCCACCAATGGATGGAGTCGGCGCAACACACCGGCAAAATATTACTGATCGTTTAAATGCATTTTTAATACCCGCTTTGTCCGGATATTGGCCTACCCTCCCCTCCCCTGTGCCCTTGGCCAATATCCCCGGTGCCTGTCGGGCGCTATAGCCCTCTATAGCCCTATCGGTTAGCAATTTCACTTATAATATCCAGTATTCCCACGCTCATTAATAGAGCCTACAGGGTGACTGATTGAATAATCACAAGGGCTTGAAATGATACGTTCCATTGGTTTTTGATTGGGACAACAAACAGGCTTTCAAAAGGGAGATTGGCGCTTTGATATTGGTCACGGGTGGTGCAGGATTTATTGGATCCAATTTTGTGCTCGACTGGATTAAAACGGTTGGCACGCCGGTCTTAAATATCGACGCACTAACCTATGCAGGCAATGTCGCCAACTTAGCCTCACTGAAAAACGATGCACGGCATCATTTTGAGCGTTGCGATATTCTCGATAGGCCGGCAATGGCCGCGTTACTAAAAACCCACCACCCCAGAGCCATTATCCATTTTGCCGCGGAAAGTCATGTCGATCGATCGATTCACGGTCCCGGGGCTTTCGTTCAAACCAATGTGGTGGGCACTTTTAATCTATTGGAAGAAGCGCGTGCTTACTGGAATGATTTGACGGGAGATGAAAAAAAGAATTTTCGTTTTTTACATGTCTCAACCGACGAAGTCTATGGTTCATTAAGTCCCACCGACCCGGCTTTTAGTGAAACCACCCCCTACGCGCCCAACAGTCCTTACTCGGCTTCCAAAGCGGCCTCTGATCACTTGGTGCGGGCTTACCATCACACCTATGGATTACCAACACTCACCACCAATTGCTCGAATAATTACGGCCCCCTTCAGTTTCCGGAAAAATTAATTCCCTTAGTCATTCATAACGCCCTACAGGCCAAAGCACTGCCTATTTATGGGGACGGGAAAAATATTCGTGACTGGTTATATGTCGGTGACCACTGTTCAGGGATTCGTGCGGTCTTGGAAAAGGGCCGTCTTGGCGAGACCTACAATATTGGCGGCAATAGCGAAAAAAACAACCTTGAAGTAGTCAAAGCCATTTGCGCCATTCTTGATACTCACCATCCCCAAGGCGCTCCTCATGAAAAGCTCATCACTTTTGTAAAGGATAGACCCGGGCACGACCAGCGCTACGCTATCGATGCGAGAAAAATCTCCCAAGAACTGCAATGGTCGCCACAGGAAAAATTTGAAACCGGCTTAGCCAAAACCGTCACTTGGTATTTAGACCATTCGGATTGGGTCAAAGGCGTGACCTCTGGCGCTTATCGACAGTGGCTTGATGTGAATTATGATGACCGACAGTAATCCTTCTACGAAAAAAAAAACGTGGAAGACCATTCTATTACTTGGTGCTACGGGCCAAGTGGGTTATGAAATTAAAAAAGCCCTAGATCAACAATACCTTTCTGATCCTTCGACCAATACCCGCCTTTTCGCCCCTCATCGATTGGAGCTGGATCTATCTCAACCCGATCAGATTCGCCAAAAAATTGATGAAATCAAACCCGATTTAATCATTAATCTTTCGGGCTTTACCCGGGTCGATGCGGCTGAAACCCATCAAAAAGAAGCCCATCATATCAACGCGGTGCTTCCGGGCCTCATCGGTGAACTCGCACAGCACCTCGGTGCTTTTGTCATTCACTATTCGTCTACCTTTATCTTCGATGGTCAGCAACGATCCGCCTATCGAGAAACAGACACCCCTAACCCTCTTAATTTTTATGGTGAAACCAAACTTTTAGGAGAAAAAGCACTATTCGCCGCTTGTGCCCATCACCTCATTATTCGCGCCAATTGGTGCTATGGCGATAGAACAAATAATTTTGCTAAAACGATTTTAAAATTAGCTCAAGAAAAAGAAACACTCAACATCATTGAAGACCAAATAGGATCTCCCACTTGGGCGCGAGATTACGCTAACGCTACTATCCAATTGATCGAAGACCCACAAAAACTTCGTAATAACCCGGGCATTTATCATCTTTCCGCAGCCTCATCCGCCTCTCGACTGGCATGGGCCACATCGCTGTTGGATGAAGCACGTCCACTACGCCCGCAAACACGGTGGGCACAGTTAAGGCCCACCACCACGGCAAATTATCCGCTTGTCGCAAAAAGACCCTTATACACCGTCACCAATAACGAAAAAATAAATAAAACATTCGGCATCACCCTACCCGATTGGCAAATGCAAGTGAAGACCTTTGTACGAAGTCTTAACAACACCCTTTAAAAAAACACAATCCCATTTGAAAGGTTTTATTTTATGAGAAAAGGCATCATTCTGGCAGGTGGATCTGGCACGCGGCTTCACCCCGTCACACAAGTCGTATCCAAACAATTATTGCCCATCTACGACAAACCGATGATCTATTACCCGCTCACCACTTTAATGTTGGCGGGTATTCAAGACATTCTGATTATTTCTACTCCTGAGGATACCCCACGATTTAAAGCTTTATTGGGAGATGGGAAAAAATGGGGCATCCGTTTAACCTACAAAGTTCAACCCTCTCCCGATGGCTTGCCACAAGCGTTTATATTGGGCGAAAAATTCATTGGTAAAAATGATGTTGCTTTGATTCTGGGAGACAATATATTTTACGGCCATGATTTTGCTGCGAAGCTTAAAAAATCGAATATTCAAAAAGAAGGGGCGACGGTGTTTGTCTATCCGGTTCAAGATCCCGAGCGCTACGGTGTGGCTGAATTTAATGACAAGGGACAAGTATTATCCCTTGAAGAAAAACCCAAAAAGCCTAAATCTCGCTATGCGGTGACAGGTCTTTATTTTTTTGATCACACGGTTGTAGAAAAAGCCAAAACATTAAAACCTTCTCAGCGTGGCGAGTTTGAAATCACAGATTTAATTAATTATTATTTAAAAGCCAAGACATTAGAGGTCTGTGTTCTAGGACGGGGTATGGCATGGCTGGATACCGGAACCCACCAATCGCTCATGGAGGCCTCACAGTTTATTGAAACCGTAGAAAAGCGACAAGGACTTAAAGTGGCCTGCCCAGAGGAAGTCGCCTTTCGCTTAGGCTACATTAACGCGAAGCAAGTCAAAGCACTCGCCCTTAAAATGCAGAAAAGCCCTTATGGCCAGTATCTGTTACAAATCCTACATGAAAAGATTTTTTAATGGATTAGTGCTCTTTACGCACACTACCCGGGCACTATGGTTAGGCTTGCTGCAGTGCTCAGGGGTTGCTCTACTAGGGGTACACTCCACAGGCACATTGGCAGACAATTGGCCCACCAAACCCTTACGCTTTATCTCCCCTTATGCCCCAGGGGGCGGCAACGATCTATTATCTCGATTAATCGCCACCTCCTTATCGCCTCGGATTGGGCAGAACGTGATTGTCGAGAATAAACCGGGTGCTAACACCATTGTTGGCACTGATTATGTGGTCCATGCCCCCGCCGACGGCTACACCTACATCATCTTAACGAATACGGTCACGATTAATCCGCATTTATACAAAAAACTTGCCTTCGATATCACCAAAGATCTCACCCCAGTCACACAGATTGGCACGAGTGCACTGATTGCTTGCGTGCATCCTTCCTTACCCGTAACCCATATAAAAAGCCTCATTGCCTTAGCTAAATCCAATCCCCAACGCTTAAACAATGGGTCTTCTGGCAATGGTTCTACGGGTCATCTGGCGGGCGAGTTATTAGCGATGAAAACGGGGATCTTAATCACCCATATTCCCTATAAAGGGGTAGCGCCGGTGATTACGGATCTTTTAGGTGGGCAAATCGAAATGTCGTTTTCGCCTGCTATGTCGATGCTCCCGCTCATTCACAGCTCGCGCCTTCGCGCGATTGCAGTCACGAGCCCGACCCGATTATTGATACTACCGAAAGTGGAAAGTATTGCCGAAACGGTGAAAGGCTATTCAGCAGAAAATTGGTACGCCCTATTTACCACCGCTAACACACCCCCAGACATTGTGGAACGCATGCGCCAGCAGATAAACGCCATCCTCGAAGAAAAAACCATCAAAAGCTCCCTCTTCGAACAAGGGCTCAATGTTAAAACCAATAACACCCAACAAATGGCCAAGAAGATTGCCGCGGAGCTCTCACAATGGTCAGAAGTGATTCAAGCCACAGGGATCAAAGCGGATTGATAAAGCAGGAAGCCTTTTTTGTCGATGCGTTTTTTTTCGGTCAAATCAGATCAACAAAAAGCACCCTGCCTTTTTGTTGATCGATAAGACACACATCAGCCCCCCTGACTCGCTTTAAACGCTAGCATCGCTTCAAGCACATTTTTACCATTTTGGTGCGGTGGCAAAACATCCCAAAACTTTGCATTGGGCATCAATTCCTTAATCGCCCAAGCCGCCGACGTGGCATGTGAAGCATCCGCCCCCGATAACACCAGAGCAGGGGTTTGAATACTCATCCACTGCTCACCCGTCGCCCCTGAGGGTAGACTATCGCCGTAGAGCGCATCACGACTTTGAACACACAGATCCAAATAGTGGGAAAGATCGTGTTTAATATATTCCGCTTTAAAATGCTCATCCGAACCATTTTGAGAGGCCCAAGGCCCCGCTTCAGGATCTAACCAAAAGTTAGCCCCTTTGCCCGCCCTGTCAGCAGCCGCTTTCAATCCATTTTCGCGGACAAATGCAATATGCCGATCATAAAAACCGCGGCCTTTCATCATCCAACGATAGCCGCCCACCGGCCAATGCAAATAAAGTCCGATGCAACGGGCAGGATTCATGACCGCCATGGCACCAGCCACCGATACCCCCATACACCCACCAACAATCCAAGCCTTGTCAACGCCTAAGGCATCCATGACACCAAAGCCATGACGGGCAAACAATTCCCAAGTTAATTTTTCGACGCGGCCCCCAGACACCCCCGCTTCACGTCGGTCGTAGGCAATCACAGTAAACGATTCAGATAAGGTATTGATGGCATCCATCTCTTTCCAAACCCCACCATCGGTCCACTTAGCAATGGTTGAGTTAAATCCCCCCGGAGCTAACATCAGAAGATGAGGTCCACTACCTTGAATATGGTAATTGACGTTGAGTCCATCGACACGAATAGTGGGCATTAAGAGCACTCCTAATTGAAAATATGATTTTTAAAAATGAATAATTTTTATTGTTCTGCTTTTATACTGATTTATGCCTGCCTTGGCAACCGTAAAAAAAGCTTACGCTGGCTTTGTTTCTAACCAAAACGTGGCCGGCCCCTCATTGATGAGACTCACTTGCATCGTGGCACCAAACACCCCTGTTGCCACTGTGGGATGAAGGGCTTTGGCTTTTTCACACAGATAGTCAAATAGTGGCTTTGCCACTGCTGGAGGAGCGGAGGTAGAAAAACCCGGCCGAGTCCCCTTACTCGTCTCAGCGGCTAACGTAAACTGAGGGATGAGTAACAATCCTCCCTTCGTTTGAGAAAGACTCCAATTCATTTTTTGAGCCTCATCGTTAAATATCCTAAAACTCAGTATTCGCTCCAATAAGGCCTGCGCTTGGCTTTGTGTATCATTTTTTTCGATACCCACCATAACCACCATCCCTGAGCTAATTTTCCCAACCACGTGCTCTTGAACGCTCACATGCGCACGACTCACCCGCTGCACTAAACCAATCATTCCATCCTCCTCTGCTCATCTTCCGTCATCCCTCATTTTGGGAACACCATCGACGATGGATAATCAAAATCCCTCGCCACATTTCTCCCAGTCTTAAATTTGAAACACCGATTCAACCAATAGAAGCATCAAAGGTTGGCACTACCCGATTTTTCTTCCTTTCCTAAAATAGGCCTCATTATCGTAAAATCCAGCGTTTTCATTGTCAGCCCACCATCCCGGAATCCCCAAAAAGGGTAAAGGGGCAAGGTCACGACTTTGCATCAAAAAATTCGAGTCTGCCAAACTCTCGCTGAGCGTTTTATCAACGTAGGCTAATTGATCGAGAGGAGATTTATTTTTAAATTCCTTGTCAACCGGGAGCAGCACACTGTGCCCCGTCATCCCAACATAAGGGGCTAGGGCTTTTTCATAGATTGCATGCCCTACGACCCACCAACTCATTTTTTCTAATACCGCTTGGCGACGCTCCCAGAAGAGCGTTTTCCAAGAAAAAGACTTAACGCAGTCTAGTAGTGAAGTCTCCTCTGAAGTCACAATCATCCCACTCTCATCAAACAAGGTCCACGCATCCTGCGATCGACCTCGAAGGCTTAGGCCCTGCTTTTTTTGATCACACAAAGCAAAATAGTGACGACGATTCAGCTGCGCCTTTGTTAGCGGGAAACACAACCACACCATCGCATTAAAATAATCATGCCAATTGTCAGGACGAAGGGCTAACTCCCCTTGCTGAAAAATTCTCACTTCATATTGCTCTTCAAAGCATTGACTGCGCACGGGGGGGGCTATGAGCTTAAGGGATTGATCTCCCCCGCTCTTTACCTGATAGTGATTGAGTAAGTCCTGCAAATGCAAACGATCAAAGCTTTTGTCTTTCAATAGTCCAGCAGCCCGAAGCCTCAAAGGGGCAAACAAGGCAGAAGATGCCACATCCGGAAAAGATTGCGATTTCATCGACGATTTTTGGGGAGGGGCATTGCAAAGCGGTAAAATGTCATTTTCTCATTCTTACTGTAAAAATCATGGATACTTTGGATTGTGCCGTCATCGGTGCCGGGGTGGTTGGACTCGCAGTGGCCCGTGAACTGGCTACAATGGGCCGTGAAGTGATTATCCTAGAGTCTGAAGAGTCTTTTGGGACACAAACCAGTGCTCGAAACTCCGAAGTCATCCACGCCGGCATCTACTATGCCTCAGGCTCCATGAAAGCTCAACTGTGCGTGCCGGGCAGAAAAGCCCTTTTTGAGTATTGTGCGGAACATCAAATCAAACACCAACGAATAGGCAAACTGGTGGTAGCCTGCGATGAGAGCGAGCTTTCTGGCTTAAAAAAATACAAAGCACAAGCTGAGGCCAACGGTGTTAATGATCTAGAGTGGTTAACTGGCGAGCAATTAAACAAAATGGAGCCGGCCGTGCGCTGTGTGGCGGGCTTTTTATCTCCCTCCACTGGCATCATCGATAGCCATGGGCTCATGCTGTCTTATTTGGGGGAAGCCCAAGATCACGGCGCCATGCTTGCCGTCCAATCACCCGTGTTGGGCGGACAAGTCGAAGCGGATGGCATTATTTTGGAGGTCGGTGGCAAGGAGCCCACCACTATTAAATGTCGTTCTGTTGTGAACTGCGCTGGACTTCTTGCCCCCGCAGTCTCGCGCTCTATCCGGGGAATCCCCAAAGAGTCGATCCCCCCCAGTTTTTTTGCCATTGGGCATTACTATACGCTCTCCCGTCCGAGTCCCTTTACCCGCCTTATCTATCCCGTAGCGCGGCCCGATTGGTTAGGGGTCCACGTCACCATTGATCTAGGTGGCAGGGTGAGGTTTGGCCCTGATTTTGAATGGACCGATGGCATCGATTACACATTTGATGAAACTCGAGAGGCGAGTTTTTATCAAGCAATCCGACACTATTATCCTGACCTACCCGACGGGAGCTTGCAACCCGGTTACACCGGTATTCGGCCTCGTATTACGGGTCCTGGAGAACCCGTGCAAGACTTCACCTTTCAAACAGAAAAAGAACACGGCGTTCACGGACTGACCGCTCTTTATGGGGTTGAATCGCCAGGGCTCACGTCCTCCTTGGCGATCGCAAAGCATGTGGCAGGTCTTATGAAACCTTAGGCGAGCGTTTTTGACTCAAACACTCTTCGCTCAGTGCACGCTTAAGAATCAGGCCTCAAAAAGAAACGAGACTAAAAGGTCAAGTGTTGCGAGGCAATGACTTTTTTCCAGCGAAGCGATTCTGTCGTCATGATGCGCGCGAGTTCCTCGGGGGAGGACCAACTGGCCTCCGCCCCTTGCGTGAGTAGCGGCTCAACAATACTGCGCTCAGCCAGCGCCTTCTTCATCGCATCATTAACAAAGCGAATGATGGCAGTGGGCGTTTTGGCAGGCACAAAAATTCCATACCAAGTCATATAAATAAATTCCGGCAATCCCGATTCCACCATGGTCGGGATTAGAGGCATTAATACTGAGCGTTTTTCTCCTGCTACGGCAATCGCCTTTAATCGACCGGATTGAAGGTGGGGACGAGCAGCCGGGTAATTACCAAAGGTGTAGCTGACTTCAGAACCCAGCAAGGCCACGATCGCGGGTCCCCCTCCCTTATAGGGAACATGAGTCACATCGACCCCAGTCAGTGCTTTTAACAATTCAACGGCTAAGTGATGTCCGCCACCCGTGCCACTAGAAGAAAAAGTATATTTTTTAGGGTTAGAACGCGCTAGATTAATCAATTCCTGTACGGTATTGACAGGGGCACTAGCTTGCGTCATGAGAAATGCTGGCAAGATCGAGGCCAAACCAACCGTTTTAAAATCATGCTCGATATGAACTCCCGTTGATTTCATAATGAGTGGGGCACTCACCATCACACCACTACTCGATAAAAAAAGGGTATACCCATCTGGCTGAGCACTCGCCACCATTTGCACCGCAATCACCCCTCCGGCACTGCCTCGGTTATCGACAACCACCGGTTGACCCCAAGCTTTCGAAAAACTAGCAGCCAGGGGCCTTGCCACCGCATCTGTGCCACCCCCCGGAGGGTATGGGGTGACCAATCGAACAGGATGGGTAGGATAGGACAAGGCCATGCTAGGCTGATGAAGCGCTAGCGCTACTAAAAACAGGAATCCCAATAAATAGTTAAATCGGCGCTTTAACATGCCTCCTACTCCTCTCGATAGAAGTCTCAGATGCCAGACAATCTCACAAATCATAAACCTTTTCCCAACGAGATAGTGAAAGAAACCGTGAATTGAAAGTGCTTTGGGAATTACTTAAGTCACTTCATGAAAATTACCATTAACAAGTGATTCAGGTGCTAGAAGGAAACGAACAATCATCAGAATTCAAAATGTGATCAACGCCCTATCGGTCACAATGAAAGGGAAATGGGAGGTAACGATTACCAAGGATTGAGTTCTAGAGGGGGCTCATCTAAGGCTGCAGCCTGTTCACGCAAAGCCAAAATATGATCTTGCCAATAGCGTTGCGTATTAAAGTAGGGGAAACAACGAGGAAAGGTCGGATCCTGCCAACGCTTAGCTAACCAACCTGCGTAGTGAATCATCCGCAAAGTGCGAAGGGGTTCAATTAACAGGAGTTCTGTGGAGTTAAACGATTCAAATTGCTTGTAGCCCTCGATAATGGTTAATAAGCGTTGCTGCTGAATCTCACGCTCCCCTCCTAACCACATCCAAATATCCTGAATGGCAGGGCCCATTCGCGCATCATCCAAATCGACAAAATGCACACCCGCCTCAGTACATAAAATATTACCAGCATGACAATCCCCATGCAGGCGAAGATAATTAAATGCACCCGCCTCATCCCAACGACGACTCACGCGGTTGAGCACATCGTTAACCGTGCTCTCATAGGCAAGGCGCAAATCCATCGGAATAAAATCGCCCTGTAGCAAAAACTCTACGGGCTCGTAACCAAATTCTTCGCAGTTAAAAGAAGGACGAACCTCAAAATCCCGAACGCCTCCCACCAGATGCATTCGCGCAATAAATCGCCCTAAGCCTTTAAGCGTCTCATCGTCTTCGAACTCCGGTGCCCGCCCCCCTTGCAAGGGATAGAGTGCGAAGAAAAATCCGTTGGCCTGATGTAAGGTGTGGCCATTTAACAGTATGGGGGCGACTACCGGCAATTCAGCCGCTAACATTTCAAGAGCTAAGTCATGCTCTTCTTCGATCGCCGCTTCAGTCCATCGATGGGGACGGTAAAATTTAACTACCCGAGGCTCCCCACTTTCCAACCACACTTGATAGACACGGTTTTCATAACTATTGAGCGTGTTAAGCCGTCCATCACAGCGTATACCCGTCGTTTCAACGGCATCAAAGAGGCACTCAGGTGTTAATTTTTCATACGGCACAGGACTGTGAGCGCGTGAAGGGGATTTTTGCTTAGACACTAATCAACCCCACATTCGAAACGACTATTCAACCCCTCAAGCTTTACGGTGGGCATAACGTGGCCTTTAATGGGTGGGCTTTGGCGTTAGCGCTTCAAAATCTCGAACCGACCAAAACCGACCACCTCGCCCATTCAAATCTTCTAATATTTCTATTGGGCTCATCACGTCATGTAATTGAATGTCGTTTAGCAAATCCTCTATTTTTTTCTTAATATCTGCAAAGTCATCTTGCGGATAAATCGGCCAGCGAAAGCCCTCTAGCATCGATTCATCAAAGGGCGAGCTTAAACTAATTCGACATTCAGCCCCCACATTATCGATGTGGTGGGAAGTGACCACGACACTGGGATCCCCGACACTTAAGCGAAACTGACGAACGTTGTTACTTAAAAATAGACTCAAAGAAAGCTCTAATTGAGATAAACGACCCACATCGGGTGCCAATAACAAAGGCACCGGGGCTCGGGGAATGGGCAGAATTTCAAGGTCAGGCAGTGCGAGTTGCTTTGCGAGCAACCGGGTCAAGGGCATTGCCCATGCTCCCACGGGAGCGTTGTCTTGTAATACGGAAGCGACATGCGCCGGACCCACCGTCGCACCCACCAAAAAACGAAGATGCACATGCTCACGACCAGGCTCTAAATCTAGGGCGCTACCGGCAAGCTCCAAGGGTTCGCCTCCCGTGCGCAATTGTGTCGCCCACTCGCGAAGCAAACGAACGGGGAGACATTGTAGGGTCTGTGCATCACACAGGGTATTGCCAAGACCCACGTTGCGTGCCCCACCTAACACCGCGTGTTCGGTCAATAACGCAGTCACGGCGCCAATATCGGGCAATACTGCCGACACCGATAGCCGTTTTTTAGCACCGGCCACGATAACCAAAGGCAAGGCAAATAAACGCGCAATCAACGTCTCGCCTTTTTCCGGTTTATTCACCAGTTTTGCTAAAAACTGTTGAATATGACGATAGCATTCAGCAGAAGGCGCCTGCCGAAGCAAAGCCGAAATCACATCCTCTTGACCGCTTTCTAAGAGCGCATCCAATTCAAGTCGCAGGGCAGCACGTGCGGCCACATCCCCTTTTAAACTCGCCTGAGCCATCACGTGTAAAGGCATGGTTTGGCCACTGTCGTTTCGACTGCGAGGATCTAATACATGTAATTCAATCATCAACTTTCCTCAATCCACAACGACATGTGAGTCCTGAATGACTTTTTGCCATTTGTAAAAATCATTTTTTACCCGTAGCGTAAATTCAGCCACCGTCAACGAGCCCGGCTCTGCTGCTTGTAATTGTAGCTGGCGCTTAACGTTTTCTTGATGTAACGCTTGATTCATTTTTTCATTAATCTGCATCACTATGGCGTTGGATATTCCAGCCGGGGCCATCACGCCGAACCAATTCACCACTTCATAGCCCGTCACCGATTCGGCAATCGTGGGAACGTCAGGGAATAATGAGGAACGCTGTAATCCGGTCAAGCCCAATGCACGTAGCTTTCCACTTTTTACATGAGGAATTAAAGGCACCGCACTCGCAATCGTCAACAAGACCTGGCCTGACAGTAAATCGGTAATCAATGGCCCCGTGCCTTTGTAAGGTATGTGATTCATCTCTACTTGGGTCATACTTTTAAATAGTTCCATCGCCAAGTGACTAGAAGCACCATTGCCGCCAGATGCATAATTTAATTGACCGGGTTTTTGTTTGGCATATGAGATGAGCTGTTTGACCTGATTGACGGGCAATAGGGGTGAACACACCATCATCAAGGGCACAGTTGCCAATAGCGCTATTGGCTGAAAATCCTTTAATGCGTCATAAGTCGTTTTTTTGTACAAATGAGGATTAATGACATGGGGAATCGAAGTAAAAAGCAGCGTATAGCCATTAGCCGCACTGTGGCCCACAATTTCGGTGGCCAGCAAACCGCCCGCCCCCCCTCGGTTATCCACAACCACTTGCTGACCAAGGCCGAGAGTGAGTTGTTGAGCCGCTAATCGCCCTAAGATATCCGCCGCACCTCCCGGGGGAAATCCCACCACGAGTCGAATAGGACGCGTGGGATAGGGTTCTGAAAGAGCGATATTGATAGGGCCCAGAAAAGATAACCCAAGCACTAACCCCAAAGTCAGAAAAGACTTTGAGGGACGAGACCACCATACACGAACCATTTTCATTTAATTTCACCAAAACACTTCATGACACCCAAAAATACTTGAAAAGACCGATCCCACTTAAAAGCACTACTGCGCACTGGCGCCAGAATCCTTCACCGCCTTACCCCACTTGATTAGCTCTTGCTTAAGAAACGCAGTAAATTGCTCTGAAGTATCGCCAAGAAACTCTGCTCCCTCTTTACTCATACGATCGCGAATATTAGGGGCCAACAAAGCCTTGGTGGCGGCATCATGGAGCTTATTGACAATCTCAGCCGAGGTTCCTACCGGCACAGACATACCGAACCAAGACCCTGTATCAAACCCCTTCAATCCTTGTTCATCTAGAGTGGGCGTTTCTCCTGCAGCAGCGACTCGTTTCAAGCTCGTCACCCCCAAGGCACGAACGCGTTGACTGTTCACATGAGGAATGGTGGACACCATCGCACCAAAGTAAATTTCAATATGCCCCGCCACCACATCGGTCAAAGCAGGACTAGCCCCTTTATAAGGCACGTGAATCATTTTAATACCCGCCATGGTTTTAAAAATCTCACCCGCCAGGTGATGAGGGCTACCCACCCCGGTGGAACCATGGCGTAGCTCACCTGGATGCGCCTTTGCCAAAGCAATCAATTGCTTCATATTGCGCGCTGGCACTGAAGGGTGTACGACCACAATGCCTGGGACCTTGGCAAAATTAGTGATATGAATAAAGTCTTTAATAATATCGTGATTGATTTTTGGCAGCAGGGTCGGATTAATCGCATTAGCCACAGTAGGCATAAATAAGGTATAGCCGTCCGGGGCTGCCTTTGCTGCCGCCTCAGTGGCAATATTGGTGCCGCCCCCTGGACGGTTTTCGACAACGACTTGCTGTCCCCAAGACTCGTAGAGCTTTTGTCCGACGGCACGCGCCAATATATCCGCCGTACCCGCAGGCGTGTAACCCACTAGATAGCGAATGGGTTTATTCGGATACGTGCTAGGCGATTGTGCCCAAGAAGTCTTTAACCCAAAACCTAATAAAACAAGTAAAAAAACAAGACTCCGTTTATTAACGCCTTTCATATCGATCCCTTGCTTTCCTATTGTCATCTGTTTATCTCTTAAAAAACATTCAAAAACCATCGTCTTTATCGTCTTAAACCTGCAATGACCTACCAGCCCAGCACATAAGCCGGTCGACGAGGATCTGCACCGCCATGAAGCACCCCTCTTTTAGCGTCATTGACAATCGTACACACCGCTCCGGCAAGCCAAGTGTATTCAGGCCAAGCCCTCACATCGTGGCCTCGAGCGGCTAAGATTTTATTGACCTCGGGGTCGATACGCGACTCTAAGTAAAGGCGATTGGGGTAATACTTGTGCGGCTCAAACGAACCAGGAAAGCTGTAATTCGAAAAGCGTGGCGCCTCAATAGCATCTTGCGCCGCCATCCCAAAAACATTGATGTTTAAAAATACCTGCAACATCGCCTGAGTCTGGACGTCGCCACCGGGGGTGCCAAAGGGCATCAATACTTTACCGTTTTTAAAGGCCATCGCTGGGTTAGGGGTCAGACGAGGACGTTTGCCTGGGGCCACACTAGACGGATGCGTCGGATCGGCCCAGGATTGAGTGCCACGACCTGAACACAAAATACCCACTCCAGGAACGATGGGGGTTTGATCCGACCCATCGCTAGGCGTACAGGACATGGCGTTACCGTGCCGATCAATCACACAAAGATAAGAAGTGTCCCCAGGTCCCGGCGCCTCATCGCCCTGAGGCACGGGCATGGCAATGTTCTTAAAAGTCTCCAAGCGCTTCGGGTCACCGCCTAAAGGCATCTCTGGATAAGCCTTCTTAGGATCAATGCGACTACGCTGCCAGCTCGCATATTTCTCACTCATTAAGCCCTTCATCGGAACTTTAACAAATTCGGGATCACCGAAATGGTTATGGCGATCGGAGAAGGTCAACTTAAGAGCCTCAGTCAATACATGGATATAGTCGGCTGAGTTATGCCCCATGGCTCGAAGGTCATAACCTTTCAAAATATTTAGCGTCATCGGCAAGCATGGGCCCTGAGACCAAGGCCCACATGCGTGTAAATCAATCCCCTCGAAACGCGTGCGTACGGTCGGCTCTACCTTCACCTTAAAATCCGCAAAATCCTCAAACCGCATCAACCCACCCTCGCGCTCAATAAAGCGGGTCACTTCACGTGCGATATCTCCCTTATAAAAAGCATCTCGCGCGGCCTTAAGCCCGGCGACTCTGCCCTTTTTACGGGCGACCCGACGCTCCTCATCGACTAGAAACTTTAACGTGTTGCCCAATTCCGTTTGAATAAACACGTCACCCACTTGGGGCACACGGCCTTTGGGTAAATACACCTTCGCACTCGAAGGCCAACGTTCGTAATCGGCCCGATGGGTTTGAATAAATTGAGAGAGCAACGGGTAGACCGGAAAACCCTCAATCGCAAAACGAATAGCCGCACTGGCAACCTGCGCAAAACTCATCGTGCCAAATCTTGCCAGTGCTGTCAGCCACGCATCGGGGGCCGCCGGCACCACGCAGCGCTCAACGCCTGGAGGAATTTTACCGCCATGTTTTTTTTGAAAATAATCCGGTGTGATCGCTTTGGGCCAGACCCCCAGGCCATCAATGCAATGCACCTTTTTATCCTTGGCGGTATAGATAATCATCGGAGCAACACCACCGAAATTCACTTTATCGGTCTGAAGCACATTAATGGCCAACCCGGCAGCCACCCCGGCATCCACGGCGTTACCCCCGGCCTCTAGGATTTCAAAGGCAGCATGCGCTGCCAAATAATGACCTGCTGCCGCCACATGACGGGTACCCATGATTGTTAAACGATTGGATGCACTCATTTTATTTTCTAATTAAAAAAGGAGAAAAGAAAAAAACATGAATTTTAGGGCAAAAGTGACAAACACCCGATCCGCAGGGACCGAAACGGCGACTTGTTTTTATCCTAAAACCCCCTGAAACGCTTTGCTCAGAAAGCCCCTCTATTGTATCGGGAGTGTTAGGCAAACGCATTATCTGTTTTTTCAGTCTAATCCCCCCCGATAAAGCTTGGCGCCCCCCCCCCCACTCAACCAATGGCAACACTGAGCCATTTCATTGAACCCAAATGAAGGCATTAAACGCCCGCCATCAGATCGCCTTACAATACCATGTAAAATATAATGTCTCATTAACCAAGATCAACCAAGAGCGCTCTGACATGACCCCCTTTGATTGGCAATTTCCCTATCCTTCGCAACGTATGCCGTTACTGGCTAAAAATTGCGTGTCGACCTCCCAGCCCCTCGCCGCTCAAGCAGGGCTAAAAATGATGCATCAAGGCGGCAATGCGGTAGATGCGATTTTGGCCACTGCCATCGCTCTGACCGTGCTAGAACCGACCAGTAATGGGATTGGCAGTGATGCTTTTTGCCTCCTCTGGGATGGTCAAAAATTAAAAGGCTTAAACGCTTCGGGCCGCTCCCCAGCGCTTTGGAATCCTGAGCGATTCAAGGACCGGCAGACCATGGACAAAAAGGGTTGGGAAACGGTCACCGTTCCGGGTGCGGTGTCGGCCTGGGTCGAACTCTCATCGAAGTATGGCAAACTGCCTTTTGCCGATTTATTTGAACCGGCCATCCGCTACGCTCGAGGTGGCTTTATGGTAAGTCCGACCATCTCTAGGCTTTGGGCCAATGGTTGCAAAGAACTCAAGGATCAACCCGGCTTTGCGCAAACCTTCATGCCCTTTGGTAGAGCCGTGGCGGCAGGCGAGCAATTTGTTTCTGAGGCCCATGCCAAGACCTTGGAATTAATCGCCCACACTAAAGGCGAAGCGTTTTATCGGGGAGAACTCGCACAAAAAATAGCCGACTATGCAAAAGAACATAAGGCTGCACTGAGTCTTGAGGATATGGCCAACCATACCCTCGATTGGGTCGAACCCATTGGAATGGACTACCGCGGCTATACCCTTCATGAGATCCCCCCCAACGGGCAAGGCATTGGCGCTCTGATCGCCCTCGGTATACTCGAAAATTTTGATGTTGCTTCCATGAAACTTGATTCCGCCGACTACTTTCATCTCCTGATTGAATCGATGAAATTAGCCTTTGCGGATATCAATGAGTATGTGAGCGATATCAGCACCATGAGAATCACCCCAGCGCAAATGCTTGATAAATCGTATTTGAAAAAGCGTGCTCAATTAATCGATCTAAAAAAAGCGAAATTACCCGACTTTGGCACGCCCTCAACGGGTGGGACCGTTTATCTGACCGCAGCCGATGAATCCGGCATGATGGTCTCCTACATTCAATCAAATTTTTCCGGATTCGGTTCCGGTGTCGTGGTTCCCGGCACAGGCATTGCCCTACAAAATCGCGGCACTGGATTTAGTCTGCGCCCAGGTCACGCCAATATCGTGGCTCCCAATAAACGGCCCTTTCACACCATTATTCCAGGTTTTCTCACCCATGCAGGCCAACCGCTCATGAGTTTTGGCGTCATGGGTGGATCCATGCAGGCACAAGGTCACATGCAAATGGTCACCCGATTGGTTGATCATCAGCAAAATCCACAAGCCTCTGCCGATGCACCGAGATGGCGTATCGACAGCGGACTCAAAGTCGGAATGGAATACGGTGTGCCCTTGAATGTCATTGATGAACTACGAAGCCGTGGACACGATATGCCACAGGCAGATCGTTGGTCCACGGAGTTTGGTCGCGCGCAATTAATCTATAAGATGGAGCACGGCTACTTGGCGGCCTCTGAAAGACGCACCGATGGGCAAGCGGTAGGCTTCTAATCTAATAAATTTCACTTTTTTTTAAGTGTTACGCCACACTTCAAGGATATTTTGACCTTGTTGGTTCATGGCATTGGGGTGGGCGCAGATAGAACAAAAATCTTGCGCCCCTTTCAATGTTCGAAAGCCTACTGATATTTTTTATCTCTATCTTTGGCATGCGCGAAGCGCGCTCTGGCACATTATTGGCCAAAGGTTAAATGAATCGTAAAATGCATTCACGCTGAATCGATACGATCAACCTAGGTAAAACAATCATGTTTTCGACGATAGTGAGCTTTTATTGATTCACTGGGGCCGTGGGCCTGCGATCTACCCGACCAGCATTACCTCTGCTAAACGAAGATCATTTCATATTCAAAAGAAGACTCCGGCAGACAGACCCCGCAAATAGCGCCCCCTAGCACTCCTGTAGCGCTGAAGGCTTAGTCGACTTTGGCGCCTGAGTCTCTTACCACTTCGCCCCATCGTTTTATTTCACTCAATTGGTAACTGGCGAGCTCCGCAGGAGTGCTGGGACTGGCAAGAATACCTGACTCGAGTAACTTGTCCTTCACTTCCTTCATTGCAAGAATTTTGACAATTTCAGCATTCAGTAACGTAATGATTTTGGGGGGGGTACCTGCGGGTAGATAAACGGCATACCAATTACGCACTTCAAAGCCTGGCACACCGGCTTCGGCGACCGTGGGCAAATCTGGCATGAGGGCAAAGCGTTGCAGACCCGTCATCCCCAATGCGCGTATTTTTTGACTGCGAATCGAACCCACGGCGGTTGACATGGTAGCAAACACCAATTGCACTTGACCCGACATTAAATCCAACATGGCAGGCGCCCCCCCCTTATAGGGGATATGCACCATTTTGGTTTGCGTCATGGACTTAAATAATTCACCCGCCAGATGGTCAGTAGCCCCTGGACCTGAAGAACCAAAAGACAGCGCGTCAGGGCGAGCCTTTAAAAGAGTCACCAGTTGCTTCACCGTTTTAACGGGCAAAGAAGGATGAATTACTAATGCATTGAGCGCATCGGCCGCCATCGTTACAGGGGTCAGGTCCTTCACTGGATCAAAAGGCAGCTTTCGATAAAGGCTCACGTTAATCGCCATTGGACCAATGGTGCCTAATACCACTGTGTAACCATCGGCAGGGGATTTAACACCTAATTCAACCCCGATATTGCCACCGGCGCCACCTCGATTATCCACCACCACCTGATGCCCCAATGCCACGCTCAATTTTTGTGCAATCACTCGGGAGGTAATGTCTGCGCCACCACCGGCTGCAAAGGGACTAATCCAACGAATCGGTTTAGTGGGGAAATTAACTTGCGCCCAAGAGGAAGAAGAAAGCAATGCAGAAAATAATACACTTCCCCAACACAACAAACCCACAGCGGCGCGCATAGTCCCAACCCCTTTAAAAAAATTTAATATCGATCGATTTTTAAGACTGGGGAACGATCTTCCTCAATCAGTGCTAAGAGTGTATAGGATTTAAACTCGCGATGATAGAGCACATACAGGATCCAAGTGGTGGTGATCACCAAGAGCCACGGATGTAAAAACCAAGTCAATGCCGCTAATGCAAAATAATAGGATCGAAGTCCTAAATTAAAGTTCGAGCCAGCATAAGAAGTAATGCGTGCAATGCGATTAATTTGATCGGCAAATTGCTCGGCATTTTCTTGGACCGGTTTAGACGCAGCCGCCACCAAAATAGCGCAAAAATTTAATTGCCGTATCGCCCAAGAAAATTTAAAAAATGCATATACAAAAATAATCACAAGAAGCAATGTTTTAAGTTCTAAGACGCGAGAAGAGGCCATCACGGTAAAAGGCAACCCCGACACGAGCGACTGGGCCTTTTGCTCATAGCTCATCGAGGCGACTAAGGCACCTAAAATCAGCAAGGTCGTAGAGGCAAAAAACTGAGAGCTTCGGGAAATGTTACGAATCACGTTCACATCAATCATTCGGTTATCACGCCCGAGCATCTGCACCATCCACTCACGCCGAAAAGTATCCATGCAGTTGTGTAGGCTAGGCACTTTTTTCCCATACCAAGCGGCAAATTGGGTGTAAATCAAGCATCCGACAATGAAATACCCTAACGCCCACAAATCAATCGTCGTCAGATTCATTTCTTTGAGCAAGTATTGCGTTACGGTTGGACTCATTTTCTGCTCCGTCTTTTTTTATTCAAGATTTCAGATAAATAAGGTCAATACACCCGTGTAACCATACAAGCGGTTATGCGAAATCTCACCATTACAGAAAAACCCCACCAAAGGAATATCCCCAAATACATCATGAATCATTTTCATTTCGCCCTGCCCTTGACCGAAGAGCGTTTCACCGCGACCCAGACAAGAAAAGTAGACCCCCGCAGAGGGAGGCGCATATAAGCCCTGTTTAATGCTATCTAACATGACAGACATATCATCTTGCGCCGATTTTCTGTCCCGCCGACAAAACCGCACCTGTTCGCCTTTTTTCACATAGTCGCCAATAGCGATGAGTTTGCTTTCCGTATCAATGCCCACTAAATTACGCACAAGATAATCATCCGTGTCACTCCCTTTAACGGAAAGACCCGCAAAGATATGCCCCCCCACGCGATTAAGATCGGCTGCCACAGTCTCTCCAATATCTTCTAAAAAGACATCAAAAGCGGCCCGTCCATCTAGGCTCACCAAGACATTATGTTGACAAGCCGTAATGGTGTGCACGGGGCCAATCGGTCTACAGCCCTGCGTTAATCGGGTTGCGATGATGACTTCCTCGGAAAAAGCGACCCCCGACACCCCACCTTCAAACACCCGGTCGGCGACCTGCAATGAGGCTGTCGCCGAACTCACCAAGCCACCGACTAAAAATCCACTGTCAAAGCGCTTTGCTAAAGCTGGCACTATGCGCTCCATTCTCTCCGTTCGAGGATCGGCATGAATAATGGCAAAATTGGGTGATTCTGTTCCACAACTTAAGTCCACCGCTGCAGCAGACTCAACACCCGTGACCGCACTAAAGACGTTAAAACTTTGAGGGGGAAAATCGCCAATCAGCGCTACCACCGCCGGCTCCCCGAAATACTCATGACCAATCGCACATACGCCAACCCCCACACTGCCCACCCAATGTTCAACCCCCGTTTCTGCACGAAAAAGACTCACAATTGACTCCAAATGCTGCGCAATCGTGTCCGTGACGTAAATAAATCCCAAGGTCGCCTTCGCCCCCTTTAACGGTTCAAGACACGCCTGGGCTGCCACTTGCCATGTCACACCTCTTGCCTGAGCAGATCGAAAATGAGTCATAAATCACAGTTCCCTTTGATCAAAATCATTGCATTAATCGCTATTTTGCCTTGCACAGGGTTTCGCTTCAATGTGCCTTTGAGGGGTATAGGGGCGATTTAAAAAAGACGCGCTGGGTATTAACCATCGGCTTCATCATGTGGCACCCCAACCCGACATGGGACAATGGCTCAGAAAAAAAGCGCAAACGGCTTTATTTTGCACATTCCACCCACCCCCCTTATACTGGAATCTATGGATTTGTTTCAAATTCTTTTTTCTTAATCATCATTCATTTTAACGGCTTTGATTACTATGATTCGTTTATTGTCTTTTTTGTTTGCTGTACTGGCAGGATTGTTTTACTGTGTTGTTGCACAGGCTCAAAATTGGCCCACTAAACCCTTACGCTTTGTGTCCCCCTTTGCTCCTGGCGGGGGTAACGACTCTTTGTCGCGCATCATTGCTGCCGGCCTAACGCCCAAACTCGGGCAACAGGTAGTGGTTGAAAATAAACCCGGCGCCAACACCATTGTGGGAACTGAGATTGTGGTCAAATCCGCGCCCGATGGCTACACCTTTATTCTATTGCCCAATGCCATCACCATTAATCCGCATCTTTATAAAAAACAACCCTTCGATGTAACCAAAGACCTCACCGCGGTGACACAAATAGGCACTAGCCCTTTGATTCTTTGCCTACATCCTTCGGTGCCCATTAAAAACACAAAAGAATTTTTGCAGATGGCTCGGGCCAAATCAGGTCAATTTACCAATGGCTCTTCGGGCAATGGTTCTCTGGGTCATTTGGCCGGTGCACTATTAGGCGTGATGACCGGTATTAATCTTGTTCACATACCCTATAAAGGCACTTCCCTGGCGGTGACCGATCTTTTAGGCGGTCAAATCACCTTGTCGTTTTCCTCGGCAATGACTGTACTACCCCATATTCGTAACGCGAGGCTACGCGCTGTAGGCGTGACGAGCGCCAAGCGCTCACCTGCCCTACCCGATATTGCGGCTATTTCGGAAACGGTTCCCGGTTTTTCTGCTGAGCTTTGGTACGCCATGTTCGCCCCTGCTAACTTGCCCTTGGAACTCATCAACCGAATGAATCATGAAATCTCAGCCCTACTGACTCAAACCGAAATGAAAGCCAAGCTCTCAGATCAAGGGGTCGATGCGCAAACAAGCACGCCCCAGGAAATGGCTCAACTCATCGTTGCAGATCTTGCCAAATGGGAAAAAGTCGTCAAAATCACTGGGGCAAAGGCAAACTAATGCGTTTAAGTCATCTTTTCAAAAAAAGCCGTCTCTGCGTGTTGGCCCCTTTGCTTTTCGGATTTCAAAGCCTAGAAGCAGCCCCCACCTACCCTACACACCCTATCCGTCTGGTGGTGCCCTATGGCGCCGGTGGCAATGCCGACATCCTCGCCCGTATTGTGGGCGCACGGTTGGGGCAAGAATTGGGGCAAACGGTCATTATCGATAATCGTCCCGGTGCCAGTGGTCTATTGGGTTCTGAAATCGTGGTGCACGCCGCAGCCGATGGTCACACATTGCTGTGGGTGGCCAATGGACATGCCACTAACCCCATCGTGATCAAGAACATGCCCTTTGATCCACGAAAGGATTTGGCTAGTGTGAGCCTCACTAGCTCTACCCCCATGTTGTTAGTCATGACCGCAAGCCTTCCCCCAGAAAATATGAGTCAATTTATTCAATGGGCCAAAACCCGGCCTGGTCAGATCAATTACTCGACTTCTGGTAATGGCTCACCGAATAACTTGGCCGGTGAATTACTCAATATGATGGCGGGTATCCGTATGAGCCATGTGCCCTATAAAACCACCCCGCAAGCGATTACGGACACCATGGCAGGACATGTCCAAACCGCCATGGCAAGCTTAACCTCCGTGTTGCCGCACATAAAAGAGGGCAAGCTACGGGCTATGGGTACTACAGGGGCACAACGCACTCCCCTCGCTCCAGACATTCCGGCCATTGCCGAAAGTGTACCGGGCTATTCTGCCAATATTTGGAACGGTCTGATTGCCCCTAGGGCCATCCCTGCGGCCATCCTTACGCGTTTAAACCGCATTGTGGTCGAACAATTGTCACTACCACTGATCAAAGAAAAATTCGCCGCCTTAGGGGCCCAGGCACTCACCAGCACGCCTTCACAATTCGATCTTTTTATCAAAGAGGAAATGCTCAAATGGGAAAAAGTCATTCGTAGTTCTGCCATGAAATTTAATTAAAAAAAAGTGGTTGAGGGTTCACTGAACTGAATGTTGACAGCCCCCTCCCCCTTCTAAAAAAAAAGTGACTTAAAGTCCACACTCTTAAAGCAATCGTATTCATCCATTGAATTTTTTTGTTACCATCGCCGAGGTTTTTAAACTCGGACTTCAAGCCTAGTCTGTTTTTAACCCTGCCCTAGCGGCTTCCTACACGTAAGGACAACCACATGTCAGATCTGCCAAAAAGTATCCGAATTACAGAAGAAGGTCCTCGAGAAGGCTTTCAAATTGAACCGGGCCCCATTCCTACCCAACGTAAACTCGATCTCATTGATGCGCTCGCGAACAGCGGATTAAAACACATTCAAATCACCTCCTTTGTGAACCCGAAAAAAGTACCTGGCATGGCCGATGCAGAGCAATTGGTCACAGACTTAAAGCCGGTCGAAGGCGTTCACTACCACGGTCTATGGTTAAATGAAAAGGGACTGCAACGCGCGCTTGCCAGCGGCAAACTGCATCTGGAGGGCAAAGTGAATATGTATCCCTCCTCCACATTCCTTATGAAAAACCAAGGCTGCACGCAAGCACAATACCGTGAGACTGCGGGCCGATTGATTCAAATGTATAAGGGCTACGGTATGCTGATGGAAAAAGGCTCTATTTCCTCGGCTTGGGGCTGTAATTTTGAGGGAGGCTTTAGCCCTAGTCGGGTGGTGGAGTTGGTGGCCGACTTGATCGCGCTCGGAAACGAGCATGGGGTGAGTATTAAAACCGTCTCGCTAGCCGATACGATGGCCTGGGCAACCCCCTTGGGCATTAAGCGCACGGTGGGTGCGGTGCGGGAGAAATTTCCTGATCTACGGCTCAGCCTACACTTGCACGATACCCGCGGCATGGCCATTGCCAATGCCTTTGCTGGGCTTGAAATGGGGGTCGATCTTTTTGATGCCTCCGTAGCTGGTTTGGGAGGCTGTCCCTTCGGCAAACACAAAGGGGCCGCAGGCAATGTGTGCACGGAAGATCTCGTCTTAATGTGTAATGAAATGGGTATTGAAACCGGAGTGGACCTGGAAAAATTGATCGATGCGGCGCAGTTGGCAGAAGACATTGTCGGTCACCCCTTGCCCGGTTCCGTGATGAGAGGCGGGAGTCTCCAATCGCTTCGCAATCAATTACATTGATATTTATTTAAAAAACTCACACAGACGCCCCTATGAATGACGCTCTAAAAAATCAACCCGACGTAAAAATCGCCCGAGTAGAAGCCATCCCCTTTCGTATTCCGCTCAAAACGGTCTCTCGCTGGGGAGCGCATGGCATGCGCGATGCCGCAGAGCATGTGCTCATCCGTTTGTATGCCGAGGATGGACGAGTAGGTATCTCTGAGGCCATTCCACGACCCACTATTTACGGCGAAACACAAAAATCGATCACCCATATTGTTGATGCCCATTTTGCACCGCTGTTAGTGGGGATGAATATTTTTGATCGCCAAAAAATTCATGACAACATGAATGCCATCCAATGGAACCCGACGGCTAAGGGTGGCATTGATATGGCATTACATGACTTAATCAGTCAGGTTTGCGAAAAACCCCTCGCCTGTTTCCTCGGTGGCGCTCTGGCCCCGTTGCCGGTGAGTTATATGCTCGGTTTGGGTAGCCTCGATGACATGCTCAAAACGGCTGATGAGATTCACTCAAAATACGGTATCAATGCCTGGAAAATCAAAGCCGGTGCTAATCCTACCCTTGATATCGAGAGGGTTAAAGCCTTGACCGAGGCCATGGGAGATAAGGCCTTTATTTTTATCGATGCCAATCAAATGTATTCGCCCGATGTGGCCATTCGTACGATTAACAAAATGACAGAATATGGGCTAAAGATGGTGGAAGAGCCCGTAGCGGTGAGTCTGGGTCGTCAACGCAAAAAAGTAGCCGATGCCATTGCTGTGCCCATACTCGGAGACGATAGCTTATTTTCTCTTACCGATGTCAGACGAGAAGTGGATGCTGGGGCGGTAGGCGTGATGGGGCTTAAAACCCCCCGCACCGGTATTTGGGAGTCGCTTAAAATCGCGCATGTCGCAGAAGCCTACGGCATGCCCTGTTGGATGGGCTCTCAAGGGGTGTCACAAATTGGCACCTTGGCTAGCGCTCATTTTGCAGTGGGCTTATCTCGTCTTTTTACGGTTCCAGCCGATCTTGGCAATTATGTAAAGCAGCTGGATGACTTAAATGCTACCCCAATGGTGCTCAAAGACGGCTGCCTACACCTACCCAATGTACCCGGAGTCGGTATCACCATTGATGAGAGCAAACTCAAGCGCTACCGTAATGATTAAGCCCTCCCCCCACCTGGTGTTCGGGGGCAGGATCACTCTGAACGGAATCGGGATTTTTTTAAAAAACAAATAAGAAAGCATCACTCATGACCACTTTTAATTTCACCTTATTGGGTGACATCAATTTGATCGGTGTTGAAGACACCACCGAACCCTTTGCCCCCGCCATCGCCAAGCTGCAAAAAGAGCAAGCTCTTTTTGCGAATCTCGAATGCTGCCTTTTTGATGTAGGCGAGAAACGTGAATTGATGCGAGATGACCAATCCGGGTACGAGGGTCTTTATGCGCCTTCAAAAAATGGACAATACCTAAAAACGCTAGGGCTCGATGTCATCGGCAATGCCAATAATCAGAACTACGGCGCCCCTGCAATCTTAGCCTCCAACGCCGCTTTAGACGACTTAGGTATTGCACATGCCGGCACAGGCATTCATAAGAAAGCGGCCCGGGCCCCAGTCATTATTGAACGCGAGGGTGTGAAAATTGGTTTTATACAGCGCACCTCTCAGTACTGGCCCAACAATCATGAAGCGGGTGAAAAATCAGCGGGGGTAGCAACTATGAAGGCGTATACCGCCTATCAACCCCCCTATTTTAAAGACAACAACATTCCCCCGAACCGACCTGGGGCTCCGGCTAAAGTGGTGACCTGGGTTGATGCCGATTACTTAGCGGAATTGAAAAGCGATATTGCGGCACTTAAACAAGAAGTGGATATTGTGATTTCCTCCCACCATTGGGGATATGCCGAAGAAATTTTACAATATCAAAAGCAATTAGCCCATACGGCCATTGATGCAGGCGCTGATGTGGTGATGGGACACGGACCACACTTTCCACTGGGAGTCGAGTTTTACCAGGGGAAACCTATTTTTTATGGTTTAGGGATGTTTTGTTTTATTCGTAGCAACAAAAGGGCACATCGCGGTTGGACTGGGATGGCCGCACACTTAAGCTTCGAGGATAAAAAATTATCTAAGACCTCCTTTTCCTTGGTTCGACAAAACGACGAGGGCAAAGTGCGTTTCAGTGATCTACAAGAAGAATCCACTGCGCTAGAAAGGGTAGCCAAGCTTTGCGAGCCTTTGGGCACGCAATGCCATATCGACAACGATCGGGTCCGTCTCACGCATGTTTAAACCTTTCTTAAAACGGCATGCCGCCCCTTCTCTACCCTGGCTTAGATTGCAGTGTCTCGTGGTCAGTTTATTAACCCTTTTGACTATGAGTGCGCAAAGTTTTGCGAGCCCCACCCCGGCCTCCCAGTCGCCTTTAGTCTCCTACCCCACCAAATCCATTCGCATGGTGGTGGGGTTTCCCCCCGGGGGTGGCAATGACGCGATGGCACGACTTTTTGGTCAACACCTCTCGGAGCACTCCAATCAAGCCGTGGTGATCGATAACCGACCGGGGGCGGGAGGCAATCTTGCCGCAGAGCTCGTGAGTAAAGCACCAGCCGATGGGTATACGTTGTTACTGGTCTCGAGCAGTCACCCAATTCAAGGGTTACTCAAAAAACACTTAAACTACGATCCGATCAAAGATTTTAGTTCGGTTGCCCAACTCGTGCACTATCGTTCGGTGCTCGTGGTTCACCCATCTGTCGGTGTACATTCACTACGAGAGTTAATGCAAAAAGCACGCGCTCAACCCGGACAAATCAATTTTGTTTCTCCGGGCAATGGCACTGGGGGACACTTAGCCGGTGAATTATTTCGATTTATGACGGGCCTTCAAATCGTGCATATCCCCTACAAGGGCACAGCACTTGCCACCACCGATCTCATGGGGGGGCGCGTACAAATGATGTTTACTCCCACCCTAGCCGTCGCGCAATACGTGGCCAGTGGTCGCTTAAAAGCACTGGCCGTGACCAGCCGCACCCATTCGCGCGTAATGCCTGAACTACCCACCTTGGCAGAAGCAGGGGTGCCGCAATATGAATTTGCGGCCTGGTATGCCATGTTAGGTCCTGCTCAATTACCCAAAAAAATCGTGATGCGCGTTTATGAAGATACCCGTGAAGCGCTTAAAACGGCAAATGTCAAAGAACGTTTACAAGCCGAAGACTTGGATGCGGCGCAAAGTAGTCCTCATGAACTCGACGCACAACGCCGTGCAGAGTTGGCCAAATGGACTGAAATTACTAAAAAACTTGATACTAAATTTGACTGATACATGACAACAATGAATCCTCCCCTGCATGGAATACGGGTATTGGATCTCACCAATATCGTGGCTGGCCCCTTAGCAACGTATCAAATGGTAATGATGGGGGCTGAAGTGATTAAGATTGAAACCCCCAAAAGTGGTGATTTATCTCGCAAGATGGGTGCGGATAAAGCCCTAGCACAACAGAATATGGGCGTGTCTTTTTGCGCTAACAACGCGGGAAAGAAGTCTTTAAGTCTTAACTTAAAAGCGCCCGAAGGCAAAGCCATCTTTTTACGAATGGTGAAAGAAGCCGATGTGGTGATTGAGAATTTTAGACCCGGGGTGATGAAACGCCTCGGTCTTGATTATGAAAAACTCAAAGCGTTAAACGCCGGTCTTATCTACTGTTCCGTGTCAGGTTTTGGTCAAGAAGGGCCCCTATCTCAACGCCCCGCCTATGATCAAATCGTGCAAGGGTTTTCTGGACTCATGAGTCTCACCGGCAATGAAAAAACAGCCCCCACTCGCGCAGGCTACATTGCTTGCGACGCGATGGGCGCGATGAGTGCCGCCTTTGCCATTTGTGCGGCTCTAGTCAGAAAACAAAAAACCGGCGAAGGCGAGTGCATTGATGTGTCTCTTCTCGATGCCACCCTGTCAACCATGGCCGTTTGGGTTGTTTCCAATTACTTAAACGCAGGCGCCATCCCCAAACCGATGGGCAATGAAAACCACACAGCAGCCCCCTCGGGCACCTTCCAATGCCAAGAGGGACAGATCAATATCGTCAATAATGAAGAGCACCAGTTCATGGCCCTTTGTGACGTGTTAGGTCATCCGCAATGGAAGACCGATGCTCGCTTTAATGAACGACATCAGCGTATCGCGCATCGCGAAATATTACGTGAGTTAATCGAAAAAATCCTGTCCACACAAAACGCGACCTTCTGGGAAAAAGCTTTCACCCAAGCGGGGGTGCCGGTGGGCCCCGTGTTCAGTGTGCCGCAAGTATTGGCGCAGGATCAAATTGCCCATCGAGGTTTATTAAAAACATTCCCCAATGCTTTAGGCGAAGGGCGCGATCTTACCATCGCCAAAACCGGCTATCGACTGAGCAATACCCCGCCCGATGTCATGAGCCCCCCACCCCGACTGGGAGAACATGGGGACGAGATCCTTAAAAATTTAGGCTATGATGAAGAGGGGCTGATACGACTTAAAACCGAAGGGGTGATCTAATCCACTGTTTTATCCCTTGATATTTTTTGATCCTATTTTTAGAAAGATAAAATCCCACCATGCTTTTTTATGAACCCCCACAACTTATTCAAACCGAAGTCTTTACCAGTGTTCCGACAGCCTTTCGTAAGCCCAAAGGGAGTCTCAGTCACGGGGTCGGGGTCGGACAAAAAAAAGAATCCAGAGACTGCTTTCTCGAAGGACCGTCCTTTGATCGAGAGGGTAATTTATATGTTGTCGATATTCCCTACTCTCGAATTTTCAAGATTAGTCCCGAAGCTGAATGGACATTAGTGTGTGAATACGATGGGGAGCCCAATGGCCTTAAGGTTCACAAGGATGGACGTATTGTGGTGGCTGATCGCAAACAGGGTCTGATGCAACTCGATGCCCAAAGTGGTCGCATCGAAACACTGATTAGTGGCAGCTCCAAGGAGCGATTCAAGGGTTTAAACGATCTGGTATTCGCCTCCAATGGTGATCTTTACTTTACGGACCAAGGGCAAACGGGCTTACATGACCCGACTGGACGCGTCTATCGCTTTAGTGCTTCGGGCAAACTCGATTGCCTGATCGATACCGTTCCCAGTCCCAATGGCATTGTGCTCTCCCCAAAGGAAAAAGCCCTCTATGTGGCGGTGACCCGTACTAATTCCATTTGGGTCATGCCCTTTGACGAAGAGGATAAGGTGTCAAAGGCCGGTATCTTTGTACAACTGCCTTCTGCGGGACCTGATGGACTCGCTATGGATGAAAAAGGCAATCTCGTAGTGGCCCACCCAAGCACTGGGCTAGTCTGGGTGTACGACCGTAAAGGCGTGCCCGTCTACCAAATCCAATCCTGCAAGGGTGTGATGACAGTCAACATTGCTTACGGTGGCAAGGATAATAAAACCTTGTATATTCTGGAGTCTAAGTCAGGCAGTATACTGACCGCTCGTATGCCTGTAGCCGGCAAACGCATGTATTCTCATGCCGAATAAGAGCACACTTTATCAGTGGTAATCAATGGCATGTCATGGGGCAATGAATAACGTCATAGGGGGGGAGCAAGAGCTCTGCCCTCAGTGCCCCCCCCTATGGACCAGCGCAATTTTTTCTAAGCCTGACCTAAAGCCAACATCAATTGATTTAATCGTTTGACAAAGCCTGCCGGATCTTCCAATTGCCCGCCCTCGGCCAGCAAGGATTGATCAAAAAGCACTTTACTCAAATCAGCAAATCGATCTTCATCGATCTCTTTATCTAAGCGCATGACCAAGGGATGCTGGGTATTGATTTCAAGAATAGGCTTGGAACTGGGCACATTTTGACCCGCTGCTTTAAGCATGCGCTGAAAGTTTGCTCCCATGTCGTATTCGTCGGCCACTAGACATGCAGGAGAATCCGTCAAGCGTAAAGTCACACGCACTTCTTTAACCGACTCACCCAACGCTTTTTGAATACGTTCTAGCAAGGGCTTAGACTCGTCGGCAAGTTTTTCTTGTGCTTTTTTCTCGGCCTCATCTTCAAGCTTACCTAACTCCAAGCGCCCTTTGGCTACCGATTGCAAGGTTTTGCCCTCAAACTCTGTTAAGTGCTGAGTGACCCATTCATCGACCCGATCGCTGAACAACAACACTTCAACCCCTTTCTTGCGAAAGACTTCCAAATGAGGACTATTCTTAGCACCGGCAAAGCTTTCAGCGGTCACGAAATAGATTTTTTCTTGTTCCGGTTTCATACGCGCGATGTAATCGGTCAAGCTCACGTCCTGGACATCCGTATCATTGTGCGTTGAGGCAAATCGACAAAGCTTCGCAATGCGCTCCCGATTGGCGTGATCTTCCACAACCCCTTCTTTAATCACACGACCAAATTCTTTCCAGAAAGTGGTGAATTTTTCTTTTTGATTTTCGGCCAAGTCCTCAATCATCGACAATATGCGCTTAACGTTACCGCCTCGCATTGCTTCGATATCCTTGGACTCCTGCAAAATCTCACGTGATACATTGAGGGGCAAGTCGGCCGAATCAATCACCCCGCGCACAAATCGCAAATAAACCGGCAGTAACTGCTCAGCATCATCCATAATAAACACGCGACGCACGTAAAGCTTAATGCCACGACGGTGCTCACGATCCCAAAGATCAAAAGGCGCACGAGCGGGGATATAGAGGAGCTGGGTATATTCCTTACGGCCCTCGACCTTATTGTGGGAATAAATCAGTGGGTTTTCAAAATCATGCGACACATGCTTATAGAACTCGAAATACTGCTCTTCCGTGATGTCGCTCTTGGAGCGCGTCCATAAGGCACTGGCCTGATTGACCGTTTCATCTTTATCGGTGGTTTTATAAGCATTGGCGTCTTTGTCCCAGCTTTCCTCTTTCATTAAAATGGGCAAAGTAATGTGGTCAGAGTATTTACGGATGATGGTGCGAAGGCGAAGACCGGTAGCCAGTTCGTCTTCCCCTTCCCGAAGGTGCAACGTGACTTGGGTGCCGCGGGATGTTTTTTCAACATTTTCCAAGGTGTATTCCCCGCCACCCTCGGATTCCCAGCAAATACCGGTCGAGGCGTCTAGCCCAGCCCGGCGTGTTAGAACCGTCACCTTTTCGGCAACCACAAAAGCTGAGTAAAAACCCACGCCAAATTGACCAATGAGGTTGGTGTCCTTGGCCTGGTCACCGGTTAATTTACTTAAAAACTCACGGGTTCCTGATTTGGCAATAGTGCCGATATTTGAGATCACCTCTTCGCGAGACATCCCGATACCGTTATCGCTAATTGTGATGGTGCGTTCTTTAGCGTCAAAAGAAACCCGAATATTCAGATCCGGATCATTTTCAAAGAGGTTTTTATCAGACAGGGCCTCGAAACGTAACTTATCAGAGGCGTCAGAAGCATTAGAAATCAGTTCACGAAGAAAAATCTCCTTATTACTGTATAAGGAATGGATCATCAGGTTAAGTAATTGCTTTACTTCAGCCTGAAATCCGTGGGTTTCTTTGGTCGTAGTGTCGGTCATCGTCAATTCCTTTTATAAAACATAGACTTAATTGTACTAAACACTAATATTGGGGCAACTGCAATAAATTCAAGAATAAAACCTTGAACAAAGCAGAAGATTGTTCAAGCTAACGGCTACGTGCGCAGTTTGATTCTAAACTGCCTGAAAAAAAACCTATATAGTGTTTCAATGAGCACCTTGGTTGCAAGGGGTCAACCATTTGCGCCTTTTAAGTTCACAACTACAAAGTCCTCTTAAAAATAAAAAAAACAGCAAAAACAGAGAGTTAACTGACACAAAATTCTTTACAGGCTCCGAAGAAACTTAATTTTTATTCAATACGAATGCAAATCTCATCAACGCTACTTCACCCTTTGGAATTTTGAAGACTTCTTGCCATGGATTCCCCCCCCTTCAACCACCACTAGACGCTCTGATATCATTTTTTTGCTTGGTCTTTTGTCAGTTCATAGCACTCTGCCGTAGAAATCAGACTCCCAAGCTTGGGACGATTGGGCGTTCATATCGAGATTCAAAGCCTGCTCGGCCTTATCAATATTGGGATTTAAATCAAAAGCTGGTGATAGGTGCCAACCTGTTGGCTCAAGATTAAATCCATGATTGCGTAAATGATCGTCTCGATTGCTAATCATGACATTAAAAATCACTCTTCGAAATAGCTGAGCCCAATCTTCTTTCACACTTCCTGTAGCACCTCGCGACATAATAAATTGAGCAATATCTACATAGCTCGATTGGTCGCTGTTTTCTTGTTTAAGCATAGTCATTGCTGATGCATAATGAATTCGTCTTCCCTTGGAACGAACAAAACGTTTAACAGCAAAAGTTCTCCATTGACTCCCAAGCCGCAGTAGCTTGGCATCGGGCATATTGATTTTGCAAGCGGTTGCTAATTTGTGTGCCAACATCTCCCAAGCGCTCATATTTTTATCGTCATCTTTAGCAGGAAATTTAGCGATCCACCGCGTATCATCCACTTGCGTGACGTTGGCTTTCGCGCCTGCACCACCCAATGAAGCTCCTTTTGGGAGAAGGTTTGCTAGGCTTTCGAAATTGTAGTTCACTGGGAACTAGAGCATCGAGTTTTGGAATCCATCAAAAAACAATTGGCGTTGATGAGGTTAAATATGTTCAAGGACATCACGATTTGACACTGGCCTATCAAATTGATGAGCATTGCAGGGGGTTGCTATCGGTTGGGAAGGAGAGGACCGTTGAAACATTTGAAGGATTCTTTACTAAGATTGGGGCAGATTTGTCGAGAAAAATTAAATATGTGTATTCAGACATGTGGCATCCCTATTGGAATTTCATTAAAAGACGCTGAGTTAATCTTCAATTCCATAAACCTTCAGTCCTATATATTTGAAATCCTTGTGCTATGATTAATGATAATAAAATTATTCACAAAATTATCATGAATTTTCCAATCTCACACATTTCATCCCTTTGTAAATATACTGGCATTAGTTTTACTGCGGGTGCTATTACGCATGGATTCTTTAGCGGTGAGCGTTCATTTTGGACTGCTGTATTTGGGATAACAATTTATCTTGCTGGCGGTACATTAGAAAAAATTGCTAATCCGGATAAAGATCACAGCTGGACTGACGTATTGCTTATCGGCATTGTGGCTTCAATTGGATTAGGTTTCTTTACTGGGGGGCTTCAGCACTTTCCAGACTCTCCCGCAAGAAGCTCATGGGTAGTGCCAGTAGGCTTTGTGATGAGCTTAGTTGCCATGTATCTGATGGAAGGCAAAGGCAAAGTCGATAGAAAAAAAGTAATTTCTTATGGCTTTATAAGTTCAATCATAGTTATCACCGCTTCAATTTATACTCTGTCCCACTTTAAGGGGCATGAATCAGAACATGAGCATGGCCACGATCATGGTGCTCCGGCAGTCGTAAGTTCATCTGCTAACCGAGAGATTCATATTGAGATGGACGACACCATGAAGTTCTCGCCAGCAAGCTGGGATGCTGTTCAGGGAGATTCAGTTCGTATTGTTGTTACCAATAAAGGCAAACTAGTTCATGAACTAGTAATAGGCCGTGAGGCTGATCTTAAGCAACATCTGATTGATATGAAAAAGCCTGGTTTTCAAGACCATCATCATGACAATGAAGTATCTGTAAAGCCTGGACAAACTGGCGAATTGATTTGGACGTTTAATCAGCCGGGTGATTGGATTATGGGTTGTTTAGAAGATGGGCATTTTGAAGCGGGGATGAAAGGGATGATCAAGGTTACCCCTAAAGCTCGATGAGAGTATTGCAACCTAGGACTATTTTCCGATTCATTATCAATTCATTTTAAAAATCATGAACTCCGAAGGGGCCATCCACAGGCGAGACCTGTGAATGGAGGAGTTCTCCATAGCGGACGGATTGAGCAAGTAGACAGTAAAACGATTAAACTTTTTTATCTCAGTAAAGATGCGACGGAAATGATGGAATTTATGGGTGGCTGTTATGATTCGAAGTAGTCAATTTCTGCAAGACTAATTTAAAAAAATCATCATCATTGCAGGACCCAACGGCTCTGGTAAAACCACGTTTGTACTTGACTCTTTGCCTGCTGAAGCCAAAAAACTCAGTCCTTGTTATTTAAGAGATTACTCAACAAAATCGATTTCGTCTGCCATTAGGGCCAGAATCTCTGCATCACAAAATTCAACTGATGCGATGCATCTTGCATTGTGTGATCCAAGCTACGATGCCGCCAAGTAACAGATGAGATACCTTTTTTAATCAATAAATTTGGCCAGCAAATAAGCTCACCCTGTTTGTGTGAAACTGTATTGCGCAGAATTTTTGGAAAACCAATACCATGGCACTGCGCGAATTTTTTCTATCTGGCTAGACTGAAGGCAGTAGTTTTCTAGAACTTCAAAGCTTTCTGCCATAGAAGCCCGTCCGAGCATCTGTTGAAACTCTTCAACTATCGTAGGTTGATCAACGAGTAATGATTTTGTCTTTCCAAAGACTGACTTTAGATCAGTTTGGGAAATTTGATATGGTGAGTGGACTTCATGGGGCATTGTTCCCAGAAGCTCCCGATCTATTGATTCAGAAAATCCTAACAAAATATTGCCTAGCAGCAAATTGCCACGAATATGATGCAATGCGTTCAATAGTTCTTGCTTGGTCATGAATTTGGGGTTAGGTGGCTTTCTCTTTAGTAGAGCTTAAATGGGTCAATTTCAACCGACCTCAAACCTTGCTTTATTTATCTATTAATTCAGCTGATGACATGCCAGCTACTTCAAGGCAGTGATGGATCTGATCTTTGTGATCTAGCAGCATCTTAAGAACAGTCGCACGATTTAATTTGGATTTCGGATCCGGATTACTTGATGTGGGGCTACCCATACCAAGGAAATCTCCTAGAAATCTGCATCTCTGGTCACGACTACATACCCATCTTTCTTGGCTCGCAGCCAAATATCTTGATCAGAAGCAGATTCCATTCCCAACAGAGTAACTTGAGAAGTACCTGGGAATTTGTGATGCAAAAAAGGAACGATTCGACAGTATAGGTTTTCGTCAAGTTAAAGTTTCATTGAACCATAAGTAAATAAACCTGATGCTCACGGTCAGCAGCGTAAGGCAAGACGGCCAAAATATCTTCATGTGCTAGCTCGTGAAAATCATCAAGCACTTCTTGATGCGACATGCCCCTAGAGAGCATAGAGAGAACGTCATAAAAACCGAAATGCGCAACCCTCTGGTGCAGGGCCTACCACCGCGCTTACCTGACTCTAAGGTTATACGATCCATATAAAACTCCCTAATTCAGCAACATAGCGAATTGACGGTAACTTATTTGATCCGCAATTTAAGATTTGATTTTGCTTTCGAATCGCGTAAGCACTGATGTGAGCTGCGCAGCTGCATGGACGGCGGCTGTCCAGCGTTCAAAACGCTCATTGGGATCGTCCGGGTAGTCGTGGGTAAACTGGTTACGGATTTGGCGGAGAGTTTGCCAGTCATCAGCGCTCGCCAGCCAACCCAATTGTTCTAGCCGGGCAAAGCGGTCTAAGGCCGACATGAGTGCTACATCTTCGCCCAGTGCTTTGAGCACTGCGGGCATCAGCTTTGCGCCCATATCGTCTTGCAGTCGGGTGTAACGGTAGGCAAATTGATCCATTAAGCGCCGGTCTTGTTTGTTCAGGTTGGTGTAGTCATCCACACCCATGGCCCGTGCTTGAATATCTTGCAAGGCATCTTGAAGCGCGTCGGCATGACCTAGGCACAAAGCCAAACTATGCTGCAGCGCCATTTGTTCGGGAGTTTGCTTCATTGGAGTTTGATGCCTGTTCTATACGCCACTTCAATAATGGGTCGCATGTCCTGAGGTTGCTCCACAATAAGATCGACTTTACGCTCACCTAAATGCCGCTCTAGAAGGGTCAGCATTTTGATTTTTTGCATAAAACCCTGCTGTCGCACAGTGACATCTTCGGCTGTTTGCGCTTGGGGACACACCAAAAGGTCAATGTCGCCGCCTTTTTTGGAATCATCCACGCGCGAGCCAAACAGCCACACAGATGTGCCTTGGCCAAATGCAGCAGTTGCAGCCTGTCGAATGGCCTGAATTTGGTCTGAACTAAGACGCATGTCTAATCGTCCTAGCACGACAATAGTTCCAATCAATCATTTGCAAATGTTAAATCCTCATTGCGTTTAAAGCAATCGAAATAATTGAGGAACCCACGAACTGCAAACTGATTACACGAGGTATGACACGATTTTCAATTTACAGGCTCTTCAACGCTCCCGGTTTGGCTCCCGGTACCGGGCCACTAAATGGTTCAAGCCCTGCACCTGGCTTCAAATTTCGGCTGTTTAAATGACTCGGTTGAGTGCAAAATCTACGAAAGCGCTGGGAAAATTGTAATTTACAATTTTTGGTCTGTTACACGAAATATTAGACGTTTTGCAATATAGGACATAAGTATTTGATTTGCAATTGTTTTTAACGAGCCTGGCTTTCTGTTAATCCATCCTTTGCTTGAACTCCGGATGCAGCAGATTCATAACTTGATCGTTGCCAAAATCATCGCCACAAAGGTACTGGTCCATTTGTACTGGCTCACTATACCAGTTAAATTTGAACCAGTGATCACCGACTCAACCAAGTTCAAGTTGTTGTTCCTTAGCCATGCATGTACACGCAGCTTTGCGGGCCCGATCTGAACGCCTTGATTTGCTAGCTGCTGAAAAAAAATGGCAAACAAATCGAACTTGCGCTGCAGGGGTGTCGCAGCAAAATGCAAGCTTTTGAACAGCATGGCTTCTAGCAAGCTGATGTATTTAGCCAGTGCTCTGTGCGCTGTATTGGCAGGCTTGGGAAACGCCTTTTGTAGCGCTTCGTAGACTTTTTGATCGACGGTAATTTTGATCATCTGCCACTCCATGTAGTCAGGACTTAAAAATCCTGGAATTCACACGTATTTAGCTAGAATATACAGATTATCTAGAAAAATGAAAAAGTCACACGCTTATAGTAATTAATCAATTAAGTCATAAGCTCATATGCCCAGATCTTCCGGTTGGCAAGTGGCCCTGCAGAGCATAAAATCACTAAAACACAGGCTAAATTTGAAAAAAATCATCATCATTGCAGGTCCCAACGGCGATGGCAAAACCACTTTTGCCCGTAACTTTTTGCCTGCTGAAGCCCAAACGCTGCGTTTCATCAACGCAGACCTGATCGCTGCGGGCTTGGCTCCATTCAATCCAGAGTCTGCATCCCTCAAGGCTGGCCGCCTAATGCTGGAAGAAATTGACGAATGCGTTGATGCCGGACACAGCTTTGCGTTTGAAACCACGCTTTCAGGTTTGGCCTATTTGAAAAAGATAGCCTTGTGGCAGGCTCACGGCTACCAAGTTAAGCTTTGGTTCTTGTCACTGCCAAATGAAGACATTGCTGTATCAAGAGTCGCACGCCGAGCTTTACAAGGTGGTCACAACATTCCTGAAGACGTTATTCGCCGATGCTTCAAGGCAGGCTTAGCTAACTTCCATGAGCGTTACAGCAAGGTAGTTGACTCATGGGCGCTTTATGACAGTTCTGGCATGCACCCTAAGCTCATTGACTGGAGTAACAAATGAACACCAAAGACATTCGCACCTCCACTGATCCAGATTTGGCAGGCTCATATGCCGCAATGGAACGTGCCGCTCGTTCAGCAAAAGATCTAGCCATCAAAACTAACACGGGTATCGTTGTTGCAGTTGACGGCAAGAACGTTGAATTGACAGCCGCTGATTTGATCAAGTTGCGTGATCAAGAAGAGCATCAGTCATAGCGTTAAGTAAATCACTCTGATGCAGAAAGAGTCCTGCCGTGGATGACTTTCAAAAAATAGCCACAGCTCTACTCGAGATAAATCAAACTCTTAAATCTCAGTCAAATGAAATTTTAGAACTTCGCAATCAAGTTCAAAATTTAATTCAAGCTAAAACGCCATCATCCAATTGCGCTGTTATCGAACCAGACTGCGGCTACGAATGGATGTGGGCACGAATTCAACTTGATGCCGACACATGGTCACGAATCAAATCCGGAGAGCGCGTCACACTCAAGGGCAAAGGATCGATTCCTCTTGAAACCAAGACGCCCAATCCAAATGATGAAAACTTCTACTGGGACTACTGGGAATTCAACGGTCGAATTAACAAGCCAATGAAACTTTCGATGGAAAACCCGGATGACCATTTTGATGATCCTGATGACCTAATCGCATACGAAGGTCACATTGATCCGTCATTCATTATCAGCGTGCGGAAAAAACTCCACCTAGATCAGCGCGAGTCGGCAGAAATATTCGGCGGCGGCGTCAATGCGTTCTCTCGATACGAAAATGGCAAAACGCAGCCGCCATTAGCGCTTGTGAAACTGCTAAAAGTATTGGATAAGCATCCTGATATGTTGGAAGAAATCAAGGTAGCCTAGTCCATAATGCTCACGCACTTATTTGCATTTCGTGGACTTACTGTAACATCTGTGCGTAAACCAGATTACTTGGACAGCCAATCCAGAATTACTTGGACAGTAAAACGCCGCTGGAATGGTGCCCAAGTACTCCCGGAACACTGTCCAAGTGTTACTGTAACGGTGTCCAAGTGTTTCTGGAATCGTGTTCGAGTGTTAGCCGGCGGTTTTTTTCAGGTTAGATGGCCGTTGAAATCAGCGTAAATATGGTGGCAGATTTAAATTTTTCTCAAAAGTCTACCGAGACTATAAATTTATTCCGTTTTTTATTCGAACCTGAGTCGACGTGCTATTGGGCTCAGTATTTTCCAATAGGGGTATGAGACTAAGCGATGGAAATTTTAGGTTTTTGGGCTCGTTAAATCTTAAATTTCGTTGGACTCCGAATAATGGATTATGCAATAAGAATGAATGACTTAAAATTTAATAATTTACTTTAAAGAAATACCAAAAGATATTGATTATTAATTACATTTAATCCAACTTACGCTCCAATTTCTGAGCATAAATAAGCACGACCACTCCAATGGTCAACACCCCCATACCGACTAATGCATGGATTTTGTTATAAATTAGGCTTGAGTAAAGCAAGTATCCACAATTAAGAACAAAAATTGCCGGCAATACTGGATAAAACGGCACTCGAAAAGGACGAGGCTGGTTAGGGTGACGAAAGCGAAGCACGAACAATGAAAGGCCCACCAACAAGAAAAATCCCCAGAAAACGGGCATGGAATACTCAATCAAACCATTAAAGCCAGCCTTATTGATTGTGCCTAAGCCCACTAAAACCAAAGCAATAGCCCCCTGCACCCACATTGCGTTTCGAGGAGAGCCGCTATTTTCATCCCATTGACCAATAAATCTAAAAATCTTCCAATCCTGGCCCAAGGCATAGTTAGATCGGGCACCGACGATAATCGAGCCGTTTAGCGAAGTTAAAGCCGATATGGCAATCATAATTGAAATCACTTTTTCGCCAAATGGCCCCCATACCTGTTTTAATAAATCTGCGGCCACGGCATCTGATCCCACCATCGCTGAAAGTCCCAAGCCCTTCAAAAATGCCATCGCCACTAACACGTAAAGCACTATCACAATGCTAATAGCGATCAATAAGGCCCAAGCCATATTGCGTTCGCCCCTCACTTCAGCAGAAATATAGGCCGCATCATTCCACCCCCCGTAAGTGAAGAGAACGAACAGCATCGCTGTGCCAATCCCGGCACCGGCATACCATGGGGCGACCGTCGGCGGCGATACAGCTGTTGATATGACCGGCCCGTCGGATAGAAAAAAACCGGCCACAATAATCAAAATCAAACCACCGACCTCCAGAACCGTGAAAACATTCTGCGTCCATTTGCCTTCCTCGATGCCTTGATAATTCACCCAAGAGAGCAACAACACGATGAAACTCGCCCAAATTGCAGAAGAGTATTCGCCCAAATAAATCACTCGAGACAAATAATCCCCAAACAAATAGGCGAACACTGCAATGGAGCCCGCCACAATCACCGTCATGCGAGCCCAGCCATAGAGAAAGGATAAGGATCGGCCAAAAGCACATTGTAAAAAATGATACTCCCCACCCGCTGAGGGAAAGGCTGTGGCTAATTCAGCATAACAAAGTGCCCCAACAATAGAAATCAAGCCACCAGCCACCCATACCGCCAGAATCGCATGAGAATCTCCCATGGCGCCCGCAACAATGGCAGGAGTCCCAAAAATCCCCGCCCCCACAATCAACCCGACAATCATCATGCAGGCGTCAAAAATGGAAAGTGAAGCCGTGGGCTGGGAAGACGGCGATTCTTTGTCTAGATTCATAAGGAACTCTCAAGCCACAAAGCACGAAAAGCGTGCTCATCAGCGATAGGTTAAAAGCGCTAGTTTACACCTCTTGCGATAGCACCGTTCCTATAGACGTATCCAAAGCCACCCATAGCTGACTAAATATCAGCATGGGACGTCTTGGAAATTCACGCCAGCCGAACAGTTGTGCTGACGATTAGCGTCACGGGGTTTCACCGAGAATGGCCGGATAGCACCCAATGGCCGCGTTGCCGGGGCCAGAGGTGCGGGCATTCCTTTTGAGACGCCCGACCGACCATGCGCTACATGCGCTGCTTTCAGGGTCGTTCTGATCTTCCCCCAGTATGACCACAGATGCTATTTGAAAAAGATTGTATCGACTTATCGCCAAGAAAAAAGGCTAACCCATAAAACAGATGGCTCGATCGCACTGATGCCAAAGGGCGATTGAAAATAACCAAGCTAGTGAGAAAAAGTAAGAAAGGTCGTCACTTTCTTATCATTCATTATTCATTGTAAAAAGGACCAATTCACTTCACCTAAAAAAAAACATGAATAAAGCGAACATTGCCACAGAAAATTACACTAGGACTTTTGACTCGAGGGGCTGTAATTCTTTTCGAAATAAAATGAATAAAAGGCAAGCATCCCTACGAAATTGCAACACAGTAAAACTCGTCACTACAGCATGCCTTGCCAGCACTGTCAGCATCTGAAAATATAGGTCTGAAAAATTCTTAATGTCTTCTTTGGTCGCCAAAAACTTTTCTGATTGAGCCAAGAACAAAAGCTTTTTAATGCGTTGCTCGTAATCCATATGCATTTGTCTAAAATAAATTTGACTCAAGGCATTTTTACTTCTCGGTAGCACTTTAAGAAGATTACAAAATATCTCGGGTTGCTCCGCTATCCAAGCCACCGTTTCGTGAAACATTCTCTCTATCACATCGATAGGATGAGCGTTCGCTTCAAGCAACGCGTCAAAGGAATGATTCATTGTGGATTGAATTTTTCTTAAAGCAGCTAGCACAATAGCTTCTTTATTAAAAAAATAATTCACATTTGTATTCGTATTCGTATTAGCAAAATACATTTTTCGCTTAAACACCACGGGTTTAAATTGAGCAGGATCCCTTACATCTGCCCATTCAAAAATCGATTGATACAGATTTTTAGATATTCGGGACGTCACAGAATTAGCCGATTTAATCGACGCGGTATCCAATGTTCTTTCTTGATCTATTACAGGCATATTGAATCCTTTACTGAATCCTTTACTGAATCCTTTATTGAATCCTTTATTCTTAAAAATTCAAAAAAAAGGGGGGGAACCTGACTTACCCCCCCCCAACACACAAGTAACCAATCCTTTGACTTCTGATCCCACAACCGCGAGACTAAAAACGAATACAAAAAAACTTACATTGATGTTGCCACTTTCTTGACCCCAACTTTAAAAGTACTAACTTTTGCAGGGGCCCTTTTGAGCTTGGAAGAAAATTTTTACACGCTTAAGGAACATGCTAACAACGCAAGGGGATGATTGCTGACAATTTCTGAAAAGTAAGACCCGTAGGTCTCTCGAGGCAAAGACAATCAGTTCATCTAGGCAAGGATTCAAGTCAGCGGCCTTGGTCTTAGCCAGCACTAGACTCTTGTATTTTCTAAGGCTAGAAAAACGACAAAGGGGGAGAAGAAAATAAAGACATGACAGAGGCTCTGCCCTGCCAAGGAAGAACTGAACCGGAAGGGATGTGGGCTATAAAATCTTTATAAAAATGACGATTACAACACCCCAAGCAAAAAAAACCTTGGGGCTAATCGATCGATTCATCCAATCCAACTTTAACTCGCCAATCTTTTTTCCGAGTCAAAAGAGGTTTTAAACTAAAGAGTAACAACACAATACCCACTCCGATCATCGTGAGCGATATGGGTCGCTCAAAAAAAATCGCATAACTACCTGCACTCATAGCCAATGATTGACGCAGTGATAATTCCAACATAGGGGCTAACACGAGCCCCAAAGCCACCGGTGCCAAGTCGTAGCCAAACTTACGCAGCACAAAGGCAATGCCCCCCATCGAGAGCATGATCCAGACATCCACCACAGAATTGCTGACCGAATAACAACCCAAAATACAAAAAGCCAAGATACAAGGATAAAGATAGCTATAAGGAATGCGTAACAAGCGTACGAATAATCCAACCAGTGGTAAATTTAATATGAGTAACATCACATTACCGACATACATACTGGCCACAAAACCCCAAAATAAATCGGGTCGCTCTGCGATCAGCATAGGTCCTGGTGTTATGCCATGCACCATGATAGCCGCTAACATCACAGCCGTCACAGGACTCGTCGGAATACCCAGAGCCATCATTGGAATAAAGGCCCCTGTGGCCGCTGCATTGTTCGCAGACTCCGGCCCCGCTACGCCTGCAATGGCGCCATGACCAAAACGCTCAGGCGTTTTGGAAATCCGTCGTTCAATACCGTATGAAATAAAGGATGAAATAATATGGGCTGAGCCAGGAATAATGCCAATAAAAAATCCCAACAAGCTGCCTCTGCCAATCGCGCCGTAAGAATCTTTGAAATCTTGTGTGGTCGGCATGAGTTCCCGCAAAGTAGGATTTTTGGGTAAAGGGGGTAATTCTTGACTAGCCGTCATCAATATTTCCGAAATACCAAATAAACCCACCGCCACAGGCACAATACCCACCCCATCGGACAACTCCACCACATCGAATCCAAATCGGGTATACCCGCTCATTGCATCAATACCAATCATCCCCAGCACCAAGCCCAAACCGGCCATCGCCAAGGTTTTAGGCATGGAGCCTCCGGTCATATAGGCCAGCATCAATAAACCTAACATCAGTAACGCACTATATTCCGGCGGACCAAACTTCAAGGCAAACGAAGCCAGTGTCGGGGCCAAGAACATTAATCCGAGCACCCCCAGAGTACCCGCAACAAAAGAGCCTATGGCGGCAATAGCCAGCGCCGGCCCAGCTCGCCCCTGTTGCGTCATGGCAAATCCATCTATACAGGTCATTACTGAGGCCGCCTCTCCAGGCATCCGGATTAAGATCGAAGTGGTGGATCCCCCGTACATCGCTCCGTAATACACCCCGGCCAGCAATACGATGGCAATGATCGGATCTAAACCAAAGGTGGCTGGCAAGAGCATACTAATCCCGGCTAAAGGCCCTACACCCGGTAGCATCCCTACCAAAGTTCCGATGAGGCATCCAACAAATGCATAGAAAAAAACATGCGGCTGCAACGCTACCGTAAAGCCCATCAATAGGTTATTAAAAGTTTCAATCATTAGAATCCCCAGGGACTGACCGGTAAGGGTACCCGCAAGAGGGTAGAAAAAAGATAAAAAGTTAATCCCGAAAAACCAACACTGACCAAAATCACATTCTTAATGGGCAAGCGCTCCATCGCACCTAAAAAGAAAATCAGTAAGGCCCCAATACTCAGACGATACCCCCAGCGCTCCAGGGCATAAGAGGCAACCCCACACGCCACAATGATCGCAAGGGCGCGCCCCGATTCCGACCAGGCCATTTCATCAAGGGACACGGATTTAAAACCAAACCCCATCACAATCAATCCCATGGCTCCCATAAACAAGGCCAGTAACAAGGGCACGTAACCTGGCCCCGGTTCGGCCAAGCTGCCTAAGGGATAAGATTGGTTCATCCATATGATGTAGCCGGCAATGAGCACCAGTAACGCACCGGACACCGTATCACTACGACACCAGAATCGGCTTTTTGAAGGCACTTGAATCTCTTTCATCCAATCCATTCCCTTAATGTTTTTCGTCTACTTTGCCCACAATCTTTACTAAATTCGCCAAGCGTTCGGCATCCGTGTGCCAATAGCGCGTAAATTCTATGGCATTCAAATACTGTATCGGTGAGTTTAAATAGTTCATACTCTTAACAAACTCCGCGTCCGTGACTGCCTGATGAATCGACTCTTCCAAACGCGCAAAAATAGCCGGCGGTAGTCCTTTGGGGGCCAATAAACCGGCCCAGATATAATATTCAAGATCGGTGCCTAACTCCTTAAATGTGGGAACCCAAGGTAAGGCACTCAATCGCTTGTTGCCCCAAGTGACATAAGCCTGCAATTTTCCCGCTTTCACGTAACTGGCCAGTGCTGCGGGTCCGCCCACACTTAATTCCACATGTCCGCCTAGCAACGCGGTCAGAGCGGGGCCTCCTCCTGTGGTCGGCACATGTCTCATTTTAAGTTTATAGTGATGTAAAAACATCTCCATCGGCATATGAAGTGCACCGTAGATGCCCGATGATGAAAAAGACAATTGCCCAGGTTTTAATCGCGCTAAAGCCACCAATTCTGCGATCGACTTAGCAGGCAATGACGGGTGAGACACGAGCAAAGTCGGATCAGCACTAATTAACGCCAACGCCACCAATTGGTCGAGGGTGTAAGCAGGTTTTCGGTTAAATAACACATCGGCAGCAGGAATCACCGAAATGCTGGATAAGGTCATCAATAAGGTATAGCCGTCGGCACGCGCGTTCGCCACCAGCGAATTGCCTATGGCTCCCCCCCCGCCAGGCTTATTCACGATGACCACCGGTTGCTTCATCGCTTTTTCCATCGACAAGGCCAAGGGTCGCCCCGTAATATCGGCAACCCCTCCCGGAGGAAAGGGCACAATCATACTGATGGCTCGGTTGGGATACGCCTCTTCTGCGTAACACCCCAATCCCCTCATCAGAGCCATTACGACCAGAGCCTGAAGGATTATTGTTTTTTTCATCAGCCCTACTCCTCGACTCAATCACATTGACTTACGGATCGACATGCGCTCCCGAGGCCTTAACCACCTTAGCCCATTTAGCGATATCTTGATTCAGATATTGCTCAAACGCAGCGAGCCCCATACTCATGGGCTGTGCACCTTGCTCATTCCACGTTTTTTTAATATCGCTGCGCCCGGTCAGTTGCATCATTTCGCTATTTAAGCGCTCTAGCACTGCTTGTGGCGTATGGACCGGCGCCATTAAACCCAACCAAATCGTTGCTTCGTAGCCCTTTACCCCAGACTCTGAGATCGTAGGCACTTGGGGTAAAACCAAGGAACGGACAAGTCCGGTCGAAGCCAATGCACGCACCCTGCCTGACTGCGCCAAGGGAGTCATCGTCGTGATGGCATCAAACATTAACTCAACCTGCCCACTCATGACGCTCGTTCTTGCCTCTGAGCTCCCCTTATGTGGCACATGCACAATATCCACCCCGCTCATGGATTTAAAATACTCGGCAGCCAAGTGATAAGGCGTACCATTACCAGAGGACGCATAATTGAAAGCATGGGGCTTGGCTTTCATCAACTGAATTAATTGAGCAACATTTTTCGCCGGTACCGAAGGATGCACGACTAGTAATAGATCGGAATAATTAATGGGGGCAATGGGGACGAAATCCTTCATTAACGCATAGGGCTTTTTGGCGATCAGTGACTCATTGATCGTATGCGTATTAGACATCATCAACAGGGTATAACCATCAGCGGGCGCCTTGGCAGCCACTTCGGTGCCAATAATCGAACCGGCCCCAGGACGGTTTTCTATGACAAAGCTTTGCCCCAGACTTTCCTGCAATCGAAGCCCAGTCATACGCGCATAAATGTCAGCCGGCCCTCCCGCTGCAAAAGGCACGATGATACGCACGGGTTTAATAGGATAATTCTGGCCTTGCACGACAAGTGAAACTGCCGCCATTAAAACCGCAACACTGACACTGATGAGTGTTCTGCTGTTGATGACCATCTCGCCCCCCTCATGATTTCGTATTTTTGATAGGTGACTAGGTGCTACTAAGCGCTCAGCCCTATCGATATCTTAATAGTGATGACCCAAAAGCACTAACTTCGTAAATCATGACACTGAACGGTAGAACCTGGTTTAAAAAAATCACCCACAGAGGCTAGAAAACGCTGACTTTGTTGCGCACTCCACCCTCCATACTGCACATTACCCATAAATTTTGCCTCAATTTCCATACGGGTTAACGGTTCTTGCGCTCCACCTCGAATATGATTTTGTCGCTGTTCAAACACTCGCCCATCCTTCAAAGTCATCCGAACATGACCAGTAAATGCCTTTGGATATGGATTATTCACATCGACAACATACCGCACTTTTTGCGCTAAGGCGAGAATACGCTCATCACGAACGGTTTGCTCACTAAAGGCAGCCAAACCAGCCCCCCCTGTCACAAAAGCGACTGCAATATTAAAAGGAGCACTAAACTTGGCCGCATAACTATTCGCTGGGCGTTGTTTATTGGGCAAAGGATCCCACAAACGGTGTACATAGCCCTCAGCGGTTTCACACAACACATCGACAACATCCTCAGCCACAAAACCCATAGTGGCCAAGCGAAGGGCACAATCGACGTAGGGCTGATTCATCGTGCCGGTGGCATAGGGTTTAAACGTAATGACATCGGTCCACCATTGCTGACCGAAGTTTTGCGTCAAAACGTTATAATCACCCTCAGCATTCCTTGCGAACGCGTAATAAAATCCATGAGTTCCCTCGAAAACCGTACGCGGGCCTAAAAACCCTTCCGCTCCCAAGCGTGAGGCTTGGATACCGATTTTAGCGGCCCAGCCCGCATGCAGTCGCTTCGTCCAAGCACCTTCAGCCAGATACTCAATAATCCCACCGGCCATGCTACCGGCAATGCCCATCGCATCGACACATTGACGACGATTTAATCCCATCGCCACACTGACCGCCAAAGTCGAGGCCATCGCGCCCAACACACTGGTGGGATGAAATCCCGACTTGTGAATGGCTTTGGGGATCACCATCGACAAACGACACAACGTTTCAATACCGACGACGATGCCTTTTAACGCCGCCTCTCCGTCTAAACCGAATCGCTCACAAGCGGACAAGACCGCGGGCAAAATCACCGCACTGGAGTGAACCGGCCCGCCCTCAAACGTATCATCAAAATCCTCTCCATGCGCCGCACAACCATTAATCATGGCTGCATCCATCGCACTAAACGTTAAGGAGTGGCCGATCGCTGTACTAGATCCGCCAGCGTCTACACTGCGAATTAGGGCTTGGATATACTCACTTTGACGAGCTGCAACACACAACCCCACATAATCAATCAACAATTCGTAGACCCGCGCACGCACCGAAACAGGAATGCTGTCCGATCGTAAATGCAGTGCCTGGTCGGCGAGTTTTTCAGCTATGGAAACAGGTATGAGAGTATTCATTTAGAAAAAACTCGCTCTTCATTAAACAAATAAAAAATAAAGTTCAGTGTAAACAATAAACCCCTATCATGCGGGGCGCAGTGTTTTTTTGTATCTTCCGATGGGTACAATTTCCGCGGTCGTGCCACCGGGGGCCTTAAATTTCACTGGAATAACACCCGGATCACTCACAATCTTGCAACCTTGCGCTTTAATTTCTTCAGTATATTTTTCTATGTCATCGACTTCGATTGCAAAATGATGAATACAAGGTCCAGAACCCGAAGCTTTCGATTCCGCTGATTGAGTACCCTCATCATATTTGATTAAGGTAAAGTCCATAGCCCCATCAGTCAAATGACATGACAGGTGATCTCGAGTTTTTTTCGTTTCTACTTCCCAAAAGCCAAATACCTTTTGATAAAAGGCCGTGGTTTCTTCTAAATTTTCAACTTTCAATGCCAAATGCACAATACGATTATTCATTTCCCTATTCTCCTAAATTTCGAAACCTGCGCTTAAAAGCATTTCACGCGCCATTAATCCAGTTAATCGATCCATCAAATTCAACGCTTCCTTGGTAAACGCCCCTCCCACGAGACACGCAGCGGTATAAGTGGCCTTAGCTTGAAATTCAATGGGTAATGGACCGACCCAATCGATCCCTTTAATCGGCAAAATCTCGCTATTTTGAGTTATTCCCAAAACACTCGGATCCGCTTTTTTTACCATCCAATTCATGGCTGCATTTCCGTTGGGAAAATATTGCAACTTATCCTGACAGGATTGCGTCATTCCCAATTGATCCAAACAACTTAATACGATTTTCCCTGCAGTGGCAATTGAAGGGTCCGGACACACAATCCATCGAGCCTTCATGATCGTTGATTTTAACTGCAAGGCGGTCGTGATCTCAGGCTTTTTGGTACCCGTTAACACCGCCACACCCGTTCCTACCTTACCTAAATCAGCCCCTTGCCCTAACACACGCCCTAAAGCCATAATTTCATCGATCATGGGGCGGGTTAAGACAATCAAATCACAGGGCGCCCCTTCCATGAAAGCTTCTCGCATCGCGCCAACCGCACCAAAACGAACATTGACGCTTATCCCATTCAAGGCAGAAAACTCCAATAAAGTTTTCTCGACGACCGATTGAGCCGCCCCTGCACTTAAAATATGAAATTCGCGCTTTTGCATCATAAACGTGCTAATTCTTGCGCAATAGCATCGCCCATTTGTACGGTAGAAGCCGTACCACCCAGGTCGCGAGTCAGACACTGACCCGCTTTCATTACATTTTCAGTGGCAAGCTCCATGAGTTGCGCTGCTTTGATGGCTGCAGGCACTTGGTGTTTATGACCGAGCCACGACAATAACATCTGTCCTGACATAATCATGGCATAAGGATTAGCAATCCCCTTACCCGCAATATCAGGGGCAGAGCCGTGCGTGGCTTGAGCCATTGCTCTCTCAGGGCCTGCCGAAAGCCCTGGCGCTAAACCCAATCCACCGACCAATGCACAGGCCGCATCGGACAAAATATCACCAAACGTATTCGTCGTCACAATGACATCAAACTGTTGTGGCTTCATGATCAATTTGGCCGCCATCGTATCGACCAATACTTCATTAAAACTCACACTGGGAAATTGCTGCGCCATCAAACGACACTCCTCAGCAAACATTCCACAACCTAGTTTAAATACCGTATCTTTGTGCACCGCCGTCACAATTTTGCGAGGGCGAGTGCTGGCCAATTCAAAGGCCGCCCGAGCCACTTTTCGCGACCCTTGGCGGGTAATCACTCTTAACGAAATGGTCATATCCGGTGTCGGTCTAAACTCCCCATAACCCAGATGCAAATTGCGATCCGGAGGAAACCCCTCATTATTTTCTCTGACTAAAATAAGATCAACATCGTTATATAAAGAAGCAATCCCCTGATAGGACTTGGCGGGCCGGATATTAGCGAATAAATCGTAATGACGTCGCAAAATAGGATGGGGATTAATCGAATGGGGATTATTTTTAGGATAAGCTTGGTGCCCAATAGGGCCTAGAACCCAGCCATCTAAACTATCGAGTCGATCTAAGGTGCCTTCGGGCATCGTATTGCCTAATTCATCGAACGCTTTACGACCAATGGGGATAGGATGCCAGTGAATGTCTAAAGCCGCTTTTTTAGCCGCAACCCGCATGACTTTAATGGTCTCAGGGACCACTTCCAAACCAATATCATCACCTTCTAAAATGCCGATTTCGAGTGCTCTAGACACGTGCTTTACCCCTAAAAAAAAGTTCTTTATCTTATCATGAAGCCACGATATCTTCGCAAAAATTAGAGTCGGAAAGGCAAATTTTGCCTCGCCCCCAGCAAACTGTTTAAGGCAGTAAACTAGCCAAAAAAATGGATCAATAAACACTACCTTGTCAAGGATACAGGAACGATCTAATTTAATAAAAAAATTAAGTACACTGATCACTCGAGGCCATCGCCGGCAAATCATTACAATAGGCGCCATGAGCAATATCTTAGATATGCCAAGCGCGTAGCAAAAGATTAATCGATGAGAATGTGTAATCACAAAAAAAATTAGCCCCCCCCCACCCTCCTCCTATAAGACTGCCTTTAGCACAAAAGGCGTCTTACCTTAACCCAAATTGCCGCCATCGAATAATAACGACCAAAGCACTATATATTGATTATGAAACTCCTCTACCAAGCCAGACTGGCTATCGAAGCCCATATCATAAAAAATCACCTCCTTTCCTACGGTATTGATACTCAGATCAAAGGCGAACATCTCACTGGGGGCATTGGAGAATTACCGGCCAATGTGTGTGAAGTGTGGGTCATCAAAGATGAAGAACGGGATCGGGCATCAAACCTTCTTCAAGCGTTTCATCAGCAACACAAACAATCCCCTCAAAAGCCCTTAGAATACTGGCAATGCCCTCAATGTCATGAGATCCATGAGACTTGTTTTACACAGTGTTGGCAATGTGGCTTAGAGCAAGCATCTTAGAGATTTTTTTTTCATCATAGAACGTATTGTTCATACAACCAATAAATTGGATAAAAAAATGCAAAACGCTGCCCTACTTCCCCACAATCGTCGACTATTTCTTCAATCCATCAGCTCAATTGGTTTGGGATTGTCACTACCGACACACAGCCCTTTGGCGCAAACACCCGTGAAGCGCGAGCGAATCGACACCCATCACCATTTATGGTCCACTCAATACCTTGAAGCACTCAAAAAAAATAAACTCGCCTCTGCCTTGGCTGAAGGTTGGAGTGTTCAAAAAACACTAGAAGATATGGAGCAAGCGGGGGTTAAAACCTCGATTCTATCGGTGACCACCCCGGCTGTAGCATTTGCTCCCACAGAACTGGCCCGTGCCTTGGCACGTGAAAGCAATGAGTGGGTGGCACGATTGCAGTCTGAATATCCCAATCGATTTGGTTCCTTTGCGATGATCCCGATGCAAGACACAGAAAGCGCATTAAAAGAAATCGCCTATAGTCTTGATATTTTAAAAGCCGATGGCGTTTGCCTAATGACCAGTTACGGGGACAAGTGGCTAGGAAATACACTCTATGCACCTGTCATGGACGAACTAAACCGAAGAAATGCTATTGTCTACACTCACCCGACTCGCGCGGACTGTTGTCGTAATTTACAACCCGAAATACCCCCAACGGTGGTTGAATATGGGACCGACACCACCCGCACCATCGTCGATATTATATTTAGCGGCACGGCAGCCCGCTGCCCGAAAATAGACTTCATCTTCTCCCATGGCGGCGGGGTATTGCCCTTTTTGACTGATCGCTTGGAATGGGTGCCTAAAATTGACAAAAAAATGCAAGCGCGTGTGCCGCATGGCGTGATGCATGAAATCCAACGTTTCTATTACGATACGGCTTGGATTTCAAACCCCATGTCAATGTCGGCACTACTTAAAATGGTGCCGATCGAGAAAATCTTATTTGCCTCAGATTATCCCTACCGCACCGGAGAATCGATTTACCAGGGCTTAAATGAAAGTGGGCTCAATGCAGCCCAGTTACGCGCCATTGGTTGGGAAAATGCCCAACGCCTCATGCCGCACTGGAAAAGCCAATAGCCTAACAAAACATGAGATCTCTAGACTCGAGCCGCACCTACTCCGCTTTCAGTCCAGCCGCTGCAACGAGTTTTTTCCAGGTCGATAAGTTTTGTGTGATAAGAGCGCGAAATTCCTCAGGACTACCGGACCGCACCTCACCGCCTTGAAGAGCAAATCGATCCTTCACATCATTTTGTACTAAGATTTTCGACAATTCGTCATTCAATCGCTTGATGATCAAGGGGGGGGTGCCTGAGGGCGCAAAAATCCCATACCACGTCGAGGTTTCGTAATCCGGTAAACCTTGTTCACACATGGGCTGAACCTCAGGCAAGATCAAAGCCCTTTTTCGACTCGTCACCGCCAAGGCTTTAATCTTGGCGATCTTAACTAAAGGCACCGCATTCGTTATACCTGAAATCACCATGTCAATTTGGCCGCCCACCAGATCCACCATAGCGGGAGCGACCCCTTTATAGGGAACATGAGTCAGATCAATTTTTGCTTGATATTTAAATAACTCCGAAACTAAATTAATGACCCCTCCGACACCCGAAGAACCGTAGCGCAGCTTTCCGGGATGCGTTTTGGCATAGGCGATCAATTCCTGCACATTATTGGCCGCTACGGAAGGGTGAACCACCATCACTCCGGGTTGCTCAAACACAACGCCCACCGGGGCTAAATCACGCTGAAGGTCATAGGGTATTTTATGCGTCAAAGCGGCATTCATCGTCAATGCAGTCGATGCAATTAACAAGGTATAACCATCGGGGCTTGATTTAGCCACCAATTCAGCCCCCACATTAGAGCCCCCCCCTTCACGATTAAACACCACGATCGTCTGCCCCAACCGTTGACCTAATTTCTCCCCCATCAAGCGTGCCACAATATCGGCCACACCTGCGGGTGCGTAAGGGACGACCAATCGAATGGGCTTATTCGGATAGCTTTGTGAATGGGCCAACATCGAAATACTAAAACTGATAATTAAAAAAATCCCTTTCATGCGTTCTCCTTCGGAGTCACCACACGTGGCGCTTGCAATGATTTGACAAAAACGGGCAAATTAATTTCACTATTTTGAGATTCAAAATCGACGTTGACCCGCATACCGATAAAAATCTCCTCTGGGGGGACGCCCACAATACGACTCATCAAATGAGGCCCCTCATCAAGACTGATAATACCCACCGTATACGGTAGCATCCCTTTAAAACCAAGACTGGGAGCACGGTGTACAACCGTATAACTATACACTTCACCCAACCCACTCACCGCCTGCCAATCGAGTGCATCACTACGGCAAAAGGGACAAAGGCTTCGAGGGTAAAAGTGAAATTGACCACAGGACAAACAGTGGGGCATTTTCAAAACCCCTTCGAGTGCTGCTTGCCAATATGGTTCAGTTAATGGATTGGGTATGGGTAAAGGGCGTAGAGGATTGACAAGACTCATGGGTTCACCAAAATAATCAAAGCGACAATTATTAGTTCAATGGATGAGCTCACGTTTAAACCCCCAATATTAACGTGCAGTGAATGGCAATCGATCCACCGTTGCCATGAACCAGTGCCAGTTTGGCATCCGCCACCTGACGCTCCCCAGCACTACCGCGCAATTGTCGTACTGCTTCTATCACATGAAAAAACCCACCCCCCAAACCCGGATGAACAGCCGATAATAAACCGCCGTGGGTGGTCACCGGAAGCGCCCCTTTTAGCCCAATCCTACCGCCTTGCACAAAAGCCCCACCTTCGCCTTTTTTACAAAACCCTAAATCCTCAAGCTCAATAATAACGGTAATCGTAAAACAATCATAAAGCTGCGCCACATCAATGTCCTCAGGCCTGACCCCAGACATTTGAAACGCCTTTTTACCTGAATCGACTGCGCCACTAAGAGGTAACTGTAACGCATCACCCACATAACTATGACTCAAGCCATAACCTTGCCCTAAAAGCTTGATCGGGGTCGATTTTAAATCCCGAGCACGATCCATACGGGTGACAATAGCCGCAGCCGCCCCATCGGACACCAAAGCACAATCAAAACGTTTTAAAGGGGAGGTGATCATTGGTGAATCAAGCACTTCACGAATGCTCAGTGGTTTTTGCATATGAGCGTTAGGGTTTAACGAAGCATGGTGACGTAAAGTGACTGCCACCTCTGCCATTTGTTCAACGGTAGTGCCATATTCATGCATGTGTCGCTGTGCAATCAAAGCGTAATTAGAAGCCACCAGCGGACCGTAGGGCACCTCAAATTGAGAATGAGCAGCACCCGACTCAGCCATCACTTGTACCGCTGAAGAACGACTTTGATGCGTCAATAAATTTTGACCTGCCACGCACAGCACCGTTTCACATTGTCCGGTGCTAATGGCCATGGCAGCATGATGGATCATAGCAGCACCCGAGGCACCGGCCAGATCCAGGGTGGACAAATAAGCCGGTCGTAACCCCATGTGACTGGCCACAACCCCGCAAGGCATATTCCAGGCCTCTACTCGCACGGGGGTCGTAATCAATCCGTCAATATCAGACCATTGAAGTCCTGCATCCTCTAAAGCCGCGCGAGCGGCCGCCGTTTGTAATTGCAACGCGCTTTGCCCTGGCACTTTACCGCAGGCACTCTCCCCAATACCAACTATTGCAGCCTCATTCAATCCCATCAGGAAACCCTTTTCAAAACATCTTTAGCAATCAACATACGCTGAACCTCAGAGGAGCCCTCTCCAATACGATAGTGCCTCACATCCCGGTACATTCTTTCAATCGGATAACCTGACACTATGCCCATACCACCATGAATTTGAACGGCACGATCGGCCACTCGACCCACCATTTCCGAGCAATACAATTTACATACATTGGCAGCCGAGCCCACATTGAGTCCAGCATCGATTTGCTTTAACGTTTCATACACCAAGGCGCGCGCGGCGGCCAGATCCACTTCCGTGTCTGCCAGCATCCATTGAATCGCTTGACGCTCTGATAACGGTTTACCAAAGGTGATACGGGACTTAGCGTATTGCGCTGACATCTCGAGCAATCGGTCAGCGATGCCGATACAAGAAGCGGACACAGCCAGTCGACCGTCTCTTAATGACTCTTTAGCCAAATCAAATCCTTGACCAGGCTGCCCCAGCAAAGCGCCATCGGCAACCCTACAATCCGTCAATTCAATTTCAGCCAACTTAATCACATCCGAACCCATAGTGGTATCCACGCGCGTGATGTTAAATCCCGGAGTGCCACGATCGACCAAAAACGCACTGACCCCGCCTCTCGTACGCTTAACCGGATCTGTGACGGCTATGACCACGACAAAGTGCGCTTCATGAGCCCCATTGATGTAGTGCTTACGGCCATTTAAGACCCATCCCCCCTCAACCCGGGTGGCTTGAGTCGTCATAGCAGAATTATCGGACCCCGCCGCAGGCTCAGTCAGAGCAAATGCCGTTCTCAAAGTGCCCTTCATCAATCCGGTCAAATACTTTTGCCTTTGTTCATCCGTACCGTGACGAGCAATAGCAATCGGTGTCAACCCCCCGCCACCACTGGCCAACAAGCCAAAAATACGGTGCGAACGACTAAACTCCTCCAGCATCAAACAATACGGGAAAAGTCCCATTCCGGCTCCACCGACGGCCTCTGGTAAGCGCATAGATAAATAGCCTTGCTCACCCATCAAGGGCAAAAGATGATCGGGTAATAGACCCGTTTCATCCACTTTTTTTTCCAAAGGCTCCAATTCTGCTCGCACAAATTTGCGCAAAGCCTCGCGCATCATTGTTAACTCTGGTGTTAATTCATAGTGCATATCTCAAGCCCCCTTGATATTCCTAAAATCAACCATCCCCTGCTCCGCTTTCAACAATTGGTCTTTGACGGATTGTCGAACCCAGTGCTTACTGGCTGCAAAAGCGCTCGCATTTTTTGCCATTAAAAATTGAGCACATTGCTGTGCTTTTTCATTCAATTCAGAAAAGGCCACGATAGATTGAATCAGCTGATGACGTAAAGATTCCTCAGCCCCCATCGTTCTTCCCGTTTGAACCAATTGATAGGCGAGAGCCTGACCCACGATCGGAGACAGTATCACCAAACCGGCTAATGGAGGGGTGCCCAGATCAATTTCTGGCAAAGTGAAATTGGCTGTGGGGGTGGCAACAATGGCATCGGCCAACGCTGCAATCATAAACCCGCCCCCACTGGCCGCCCCATTCACCGCCACCACCACCGGTTTGGGAAAATCGACTAATTCCATCAAAACCGAAAAAAACGCTGTGGAACGCATTTGACGGTGCGTCTCCTCTGGCAGATTGGATTTTTCACGCACATCCACTCCACCGGAGAACACGCGCTCTCCTGCGCCCGACAATAAAACGGCGTGGACATTGCTATCCGTACGAGCCGCCTGCAACACTTTGGCAAGGGTTTGGTTCATCGCAAGATTCAAAGCATTAGCTTTTTGTGCCCGGTTCAAGGTCATACGTAACAAACCCGAATCGTTGACGACGATCAATTCTTCAATAGAGGAGGTCATAAAATGATGGAGCCCTTCAAGAATAAACAAGGTTTAGACATGTGCTTCGTGAATCGCTGATTCAGCAGAAAAAGCTTGATACATCGGGTCTACCAATGAAAAAGCTCATTTAAACTGGACGCCTTTTCTATCGACCACAGCAATGCTAATACCCGGTCGCATTTAGCTTTCCCGATCATAGGTTCACAGTTAGAGCGAAACTTGTGCTCTAAATCTTGATCGGTCATGGGGTTTTCAACCTCTCCCTTGGGGTCGAGCACGCGTTGCTCGTACACTTGGCCACTAGACAGGGTAATCTTTGCAACACCCGAACGTCGTTTAGGATAGATCCGTTCGCACTCAGCATCGACTCCAGCACTGGTCACCGAGATCAAACGCTGAACCTCAGGATTTTGAAGATTCACCGGATCATAGGTCCCCACGGTCACTTCTCCAAACATCATCGCGAGTGCGGTGCTCACCGGAGCGCTCATCTGCGCATCCAGAAGACTGTGCGCATGGCGATGATCATGCCCCCGTGCCCCCACCTCATACATCCCCACATCGATACGAGCCACAGTGGCCGGAAGAATCGAATGCTTTTGGCGTAAGTCACGAACCGCATCTAACGCGGCATGAAAATGACGACAGGCTGGGTAGGGTTTGAAATAAATATGCGCAATTTCAAAACGTTCTCCTAATGCCTCACACATCCGTGCCCATTCAACCTGACCACCCGCCAAAGCATTAAAAATACCATGTTTACCTTCCAACACGTGCTCAGGGCCCGTGAGCCCCCTGAGCGCTAATTCCGCACACACGATGCCATCGCGGGCCGCTTTGCCTGGATGAATACGCTTGACTTCAGCCCCACCAAAAAGATATTCCCTCAACCCGGAAGAAAAGCTACCCGCCAAACCCAACGCATCGAGGGTTGCTTTGGCATCCATTTTCAGCAATCGAGAAACGCCAGCAGCCGCACCAAAGACTCCGGCGGTAGGGGTGTTATGAAAACCACGTTTGGCCGAAGAAGGATGCATAGTGGCAGCAATCCTTGTCGTGACATCATAAGCCACCACTCCAGCGACAATTAAGTCCTTTGCACTTGATCCTTGCTTTTCAGCCACGGCGAGTATGGCCGGAAAAACCACCCCTGAAGGGTGTACGGACCCCCGCGTAAATCCATCATCAAAATCAAGGCCATGGGTACTGGTGCCGTTAACAAAGGCTGCATTCGCACAAGACAAACGATGTTTCGTCCCCATCACGACCGCCTCTTTGGACTGATCGGAACTTGAGACGTAATCGTAGACGATCTGTGTGGGTTGCATTTGAGAGCCCGCAATCGAACAGGCCAGATAATCGAGCAAAGCACGTTTAAAACCATGCACCGCTGACTCATCTAATTTATCAAAAGTCAGTGCTGAAGCAAATTGTGCAACTCGTTGACTCATCCCTTCAGCCTCAGGCACCACCGTGGTATTTGCGTTCATAGGGTCACATCCTTTATCAATAATTCAATTCATTAAAAAAACATCATTCACCGTAGACTGACTAATCCATCCACCGCGACCACACCTTCCGTTTTAACCATCAAAGGATTAATTTCAGCCTCCATCACCCGAAGTCCTTCAGGCGTTGACACCCCAGCTAACAAAGACATGGCGTGAATGACATTTGCCAAAGCCTGAACATCCCCTTGGGGCAGATTTCGATACCCTTGAATCAAAGCCAATTCGGGCAATTCAAGAATCATTTGCAAAGCGCTTTGTAGACTAATGGGCGCTAATCGAACACAGTAACTTTTTTTAAGTTCTGCCAATACCCCCCCAACTCCCAGCATGACGACAGGGCCCAACTCCGGATCATGTTTATAGCCCACAATCAACTCCATAAGCCCCTTTTCCATCGGTTGCACTAACACCCCATCGATACGAGCCCCCGGAGCGTTTTTATTGGCGAGGGTTAGCAACTCATCGACCACTGTAGGCAAATCCACTGTTGCCACATTCAACCGAACCATGCCTGCATCCGTTTTATGTGGGATGTCGGCAGAAAGTATTTTTACGGCGCACTTGTCGGGGGCATTTTTACATTCACTCCCTTTTTTAAACACCATCGAGGGCGCCACCGGAATACTGAGCGCAGAAAAGAGCGCCATAGAATCTCGTTCATTTAAAACCCCCGCACCAACACTTTGCAAAAGTCGATTGACTGCAGACACATCCTGCGGTGACTCGAGTGGAGTGGGAGCCTGCCAATTTAAATAAGCGTTGACAGCATCGGCACAAGACTCAGGAGTGCGAAAACTCGCCACCCCACTGGATTGTAAATGCACCAGTGCTGAATCGGCACGAGGCGCCAGAAATACCGCTAGGGGCTTGGTATCGCGATGCTTAGCTTCAAGTATCCGATCAACCACCACTTGAGGGTCGGATTGCGCACTCGAACCAATCACTGCAACGACGGCGTCACAATGATCCGACTTCAGAAGCGAAGATAATACAGCCGCATAACGCCCGCGGGTGCTGCCTCCCATTGGGATGTCAGTAAGGGGTGCCGATGAAATATGAATATCCAATTGCCCTAAATCATCAATAATGGATTGAGGGGGCCCAACGACCTCTATGCCCATTACCCCTAGACGATCCACTATCATTGCCGCAGCGCCCCCGGTCCCCGTGAGCACAGCCGCTCTTTTGCCTCGGGGTGGATGCTGGCCTAGAACAAGCTGCGCGGTTTCAAACAAACCCTCCATCGTATCGACCCGTAATATGCCGTGGGCTTTAAAAAAAGCACTGGCCAATTCGTCGGGTCCTGTCATAGCACCGGTGTGAGAGGTCGCCGCCGCACGTCCTACAGCGGATCGACCTAATTTGTAAGCAATGACCGGTTTACCTGCGGCGAAAGCACGCCTGGCCGCATGAGCCAATTCGGTAGAATCACGGAAAGTTTCGAGGAAGAGTAAAATCACTTGTGTGTGCGGGTCATCGACTAGCAAATTGACCAATTCCCCCACGCCCAAATCGCATTCATTACCCACTGAAACCAACTTCGCAAAACCCAGTCCTCGGGCCTGCGCCCGGGCGAGCACGCTCCCAGTCATGCTGCCACTTTGAGAGACCAAACTCAGTCCGCCTTTACGCATCGATTCGAGCTCAACGACGGCGTTAACCGTCAGCATAATGGAGTCACTCACATTCATTAAGCCCATACAGTTGGGCCCCACCAATCGAACTCCGGCCGCTCGTGCCATGGCCACCATATCATGCTGGCGCTTTAATCCCGCCTCACCTAACTCGGCAAAACCGGCACTAAAAATAGTCGCCACCGGAATTTTAAGTTGACAGCACTGGGCAATCACCCCTGGAACAGCCGGCCCTGGGACCATCACAAAAGCGTGATCAATCGGTTCTGGCACACTTAATAAATCAGGGTATGCTTTTTCTCCAAAAATTTCATCTCGCGACGGATTAATCGGAAATATCTTTCCCTGAAATCCATGATTACGCAAAAAACGCTGTGTGCGTGAATTATTTTTTTTAAGATCAGAGGAAGCCCCCACCAGCGCAATGCGCTGTGGGGAGAAAAAACTCTCACGTAAATTCATTATTAATCAATCCGGATATGGGCTTGGCGAACCACCGCACCCCATTTTAATTGCTCAGCCTTTATAAAAAGACTGAACTCCTGAGGAGTACTACTAACCGCGATAGGGCCATCGGCCGAAAGACGTTCAAAAAGATTTCCAATACGCATGACTTGCGCCACCGAATCATGAATTTGATCTATAAGGGTTGCGGGGGTTCCTGCGGGCGCAAGCAAACCATTCCAAGTGCTCGCCTCATAATTGGGGTACCCTGATTGTGCAAAGGTAGGGATCTTGGGTAATGCCACCGAACGCTGGGGGCCGGTAATAGCGATCGCCTTAATCTTACCCGATCGGATATGGGGCATAGCGGCTAACATGGAACCAAACATAGTTTGCACTTGGCCAGCTATCAGATCATTGAGCGCCGGAGGCGCACCCCGATAAGGCACGTGCACAATATTGACATGGGTGACGTAACGGAAAAGCTCGCCAGCCAAGTGACCTGAACCCCCGGGGCCAGAGGTGGCATAATTAATTTGTCCTGGATGAGTCTGAGCCAATTGAACATATTGTTTGACGGTTTGTACCGGCAAGCCAGGATGGCTCATTAACAACAAAGGGGAAATCGTTGTTTGTGAAATAGGCTGAAAATCACGTAAAGGATCATAGCTTAAATTTTTATGGACATAGGGGGCGATTGCCAGGGTTGTTACTCCTCCCAAAAAAAGAGTATACCCATCTGCCGGGGCTGCCAATGCAAGACTCGCACCGATTAAACCTGCCCCCCCGGGGCGATTATCAATGACTACATTTTGGCCCCAAATTTGGGTCAATTGTTGCGCGACCAATCGGCCCAATATGTCGGTCGGACCACCGCCCGGATAGGGCATGATGATTTTAACCGGTTTATGGGGAAAACTTTGGGATTGAGCAAAGGGGATCAAAAAAATCCACAATACCCAAAAAACAAAACAAAACCGCTTCACCTTTTAGCGTCCCTTGAATTGGGCCGCACGTTTTTCCTTAAAGGCGGCAACCCCCTCTAAGTGATCATCCGTCAACTTGGCAATCCCTTGACATAAGTTTTCTTGCTCCAGATGCATTTCCAAGGTTGGAACGAACATGGATTGAAACATTTTCTTAGCCAAGGCAATGGCAAAAGTGGCCGAACCGGCTAATTCCTCAGCCAGTTGCATCGCGCGCGAATCCAGTTGCGCATCCTCAACCACATGATTAACGATCCCCCACTCCAGCGCTTCCTTCGCCAACAACATTCGGGCCGTATAAACCAACTCCTTGGCTCTGGCGATACCGATACGTTGGACCAGAAAATAGATTGATCCCCCATCAGGAATCAAACCAATTTTTTTGAATATTTGCGAGAATTTGGCATTGTCCGAAGCAATAATTAAATCACAGGCCATGGCAATTGAAAAACCAATACCAACGGCGGCTCCCCGCACGGCAGCAATCACAGGTTTTTCAAGATTGACCAAAGCATTGATCATATGGTGACGGGTTTGCATGCGCGCTCTGCCGGCCACCAGATCGGTTTTCACCATCGTCGTGACATCGCTTCCCGAACAAAAAGCCCGACCAGCGCCTGTCACAATCACGGCCCTTACATCATCATTGGTTTGATAACTTGTAAAAAGTTGGGTCAAACGCGCATACATCTCATCGGTCATAGCATTTAATTTATCCGGCCGATTCAAGGTCACAATGGCCACCTGACCGACTATTTTTTCTTCGATGCTATTCATGAATAAACCCCTTATTCCACATTAAGCCACTCAAATGAAACGAACCTACACTGCGGTAGTGCGAGGCGGACGTTGCGAGAAACGACGCTCAAAGATGATCTCGGCTAATCGATTTTTTAACATCTCGATGGATCCTCCGGCAATCATCCAGCCTCGGCAACGTTTCAAACAATACTCAACCAACGTTTCCTGGGTATACCCCATCCCTCCCATGATTTGCATGGCTTCATTGGCCACATCAAACCCGGCTTGATTACACATGAGCTTAGCCACGGTGGTCTCGTCAGGGGCAGGAAAACCCTTATCCGCGTTAGAAGCGGCTCGGTAAAGGAGCCACTGTGCCGCATCAATTTTCATGAGCATATCGGCAAATTTCCATTGTATCCCCTGAAATTCGCATAAAAATCGCCCAAACTGCTTGCGGGTCTTAGCATAATCTCGCGCCACATTAAAGCAATAACGACCATAAGCCAAGGAGCGTGCTGCATTGCCTATACGCTCGGCATTAAAACCTTGTATCTGCTTTTTGAACCCACCGGCGGGTAACAATACATCTTCGGGGGGTACGTAAACGTTATCAAAAAATATGGGAGCCCATTCATTTCCTGACATAAACTTCCCAGGCTTACCGATGGAAAACCCAGGGGCATTGCGTCGCAACATCACGGATCCAATACCCCCAACCCCCGGTCCATAACGCACGTAGACCAAATAAATATCAGCATGCGGGTTGGGAAAGACTTTCTGACCATTGATTCGAAACCCTTGCCCATCCGGGGTCGCAGAGGTCTGCAAATCGGTGGTGGCAGAACCCGCATCCGGTTCAGTCATCGCCACGGCGATGACTTCATCGCCTCTGAGAACCGGTTGTAAATAACGTTTTTTTTGATCAGGCGTTGAAAAATGGGCTAATACTCGGATTGCGCCAAAATTGCCTTCTTGAATAATATCGGCGCTACGGGGACAAACCAGAGCCACCTGCTCGATGGCAATGACCGCATCCATTAGCGTCCCCCCGCTGCCACCATCGGCTTCTGGCAAAGTGATCCCTAAAAGTCCGGCCGCCGACATTTTCCTGGCCAAATCATGGGGGAATTGAGAAACCTTACCTCTGGCCAGTGCCCCTTCGGCTAATTCTTTTCGTGCGAAAGCCGCCACTGAGTTCTCGAATAGTTGCTGGTCTTCTGTGAGCTTAAAATCCATGATTGATTTATTCCCTACCCATCTTTATGTAAATGGTAAACCGAATATTTTAAACGAAGGCTTCTATTGAAGTATAGAAGGATTTCAACCCAATCCAAGGTTCATGATCATTAACCATCCCCATAAAGGCTACACATGAGTAAAAAACAGCGTGACATGAAGCCCCGAGTCCGATGGGGCTTTGACTATGCAAAGGCGTCACGAAATTTCACCACAGCCTCCTCAATACGATCCACTGCAATGACGGTTAATCCTTCGATTGATTGTTTGGGCTGATTCGATTTAGGGATCATGGCATGGGTAAATCCTAGTTTTGCCGCCTCCTTCAGTCGTTCCTGCCCCCGCTGCACCGGACGAACTTCACCCGCTAAGCCCACTTCACCAAAAACCACCAATTTTGCGGGTAGGGGTTTATTTTTAAGGGAGGAGACCACGGCCATTAAAACAGCCAGATCAGCGGCCGGCTCGGAAATTCTCACCCCACCCACCGCATTGATAAAAACATCCTGATCGTAACAAGCAATACCTGCATGTCGGTGTAAAACCGCCAGTAACAAGGCTAATCTATTTTGTTCTAAGCCCACTGACAAACGGCGTGGATTGGGGGCATGGGCTTCATCAACGAGCGCTTGAATTTCTACTAACAAGGGTCGGCTTCCCTCTTGCGTCACCACCACACAGGAGCCTGCAACTTGCCCGGTATGCTGAGATAAAAAAAGGGCGGAAGGATTAGAAACCCCTTTCAATCCCTTTTCGGTCATAGCAAAAACGCCTAATTCGTTGACCGCCCCGTATCGGTTCTTGAACGCACGAACGAGTCGAAAACTCGAGTGCGTATCACCCTCAAAATATAGCACCGTGTCCACCATGTGTTCCAATACCCGGGGACCAGCAAGCGCACCCTCCTTCGTGACATGGCCAACCAATATAATCGTTGTCGATCCCGATTTTGCCACGCGTGTTAACTGGGCGGCACATTCTCGGACTTGGGCAACCGATCCCGGGGCAGAGCTTAAAGCGGGAGAATAAAGTGTCTGAATTGAATCAATGACGGCCACTTCTGGTTTTTCCTCTAGAAGGATCGATTGCACTTTTTCTAAATTAATTTCTGCCAATACATGTACTTCATGTGCATCCAGGGCAAGTCGTTTGGCACGTAAAGCAATTTGCTGGGCCGATTCCTCGCCACTGACATAAAGCACTTTACGTTTAGAACCCATTGCCGCAAGAGATTGCAATAAAAGGGTAGATTTACCAATTCCAGGATCTCCGCCAATAAGTACTACCCCACCAGGCACTAAGCCGCCTCCCAGAACACGGTCAAACTCTGCCACTCCAGAGCTCATACGGGTTTCTTCCCTAGCATGCACTTCGGACAACCGTTGAAGTTTTGCAGAGGTGGGAACAAGACCAAATCGATTAACACTTGCGCTGGCCGGGTCGATGACCGTTTCAACCAAGGTATTCCAACATTGACAGTGAGCACATTGGCCCTGCCACTTAGGCGATTGCCCCCCGCAGTCAGTGCAAACGTAAATATTTTTGACTTTAGCCATATCACGGTCCTTTTAGGCCAGTTTCCATGGGAAGGCACTAGCCCCATTTATTCATTGATAGGAGGAAATAATCATATTTATCAGTAATTTAGAAAGTTAATATGAATCTCCGCTGCCTTTGCCGCGATCCACATCAGCCCTTCTCGCCGATGTATCAAAAAATCAATCCTTCACACCAGACTTCCCTCTACATCATAAAACCTCAAAACCCTATAATCCATTTAAATTTGCCGCTTTAAAACCAAATAATTTCCATTCCTATTTAAAAAAGATATTTTTCAAAAACCATGCTAATATTTCTCAAGGTGATAGTAATTAGTTGAATCTCTTAAAGGTGTAAATTTTAATTTATTGATTACTTGTTAACTTTAATGACGAGTCAACAGGTTTATAACAATATTAAATTTTACAGGATTATTTTTTTTCTTTTTACTACCATTAAATGATCAAAACGTTCAAAAACGCATTAGCCTGAAACATCTGTATATCACACACATTACTTTGTCTTCTCAGCTTCTAAAGAACCGATAGGATCGATCCGTATATGCCACAAAAAAATTTACTAGCCGATAAATTAAAATCTTTTTCTAAAGATATTATTCTTTGTGGACTAGCGTTCGCGATGTTTTTAAGTCCCATGGGAGCCCAGTCTGATGAGGGCACTTATAATCCCGACAAACTCATCATGATCGGCACTGCTTCCCGCAGCGGTTCTTTTTACCCCATTGGTCAAACTCTTTGCGATCTGATCAATAAAGATCGGGCTGAGAAATTGATTCGCTGTGTCTCCTACCCCACGGCCGGGTCCGACTATAACACTCAAGCGGTGCTTTTCGGGCAATTGACCCTAGGCATGACGCGCTCTGATATCGCCACTCAAGAATTTAACAACGGAAAAGATAAAGATAATACGAAAGGGGCAAATTTAAGAGCCATCATGTCGCTATACGATATGCCAGTTTTAGTTATTGCCAAACGTAGCTTAGGTATCACTGATCTTTCCCAAATTCCGGGTCATACATTGAATATAGGTAATGGAGGATCGGGGCAAAGAGCTATTGTCGAGATGATTTTAAAATCACTCAAGTTTGATAAAAGCCAATTTACCAACACCACCGAACTCAATACGTCGCAAATGGGCGATGCTTTTTGTGATGGCAAAGTCGATATCATCGTTGAAGCCCTAGGCAACCCATCCCCGTTTTATAAAAGGATGATAGAAAAATGTGATGGTCAAATGATTGGGGCCACTCCTGAGACAATCAAAACGATGCTGGCTAAAAATCCATCCCTAGAAGCGCTTAAGATTAAAGGGGGTATTTATGCTGGCGAACCTAACGAGGTATTAACTTTCGGCTATAAAGCAGTGATCGTTGCCAGCAAACAAACATCGGATGCTGCGGTAAAGTCGATCATCAAAAGTATTTTTGATCGCCTCGATGATTTAAAAAAATCAGATGTGGTGCTAGCTAATCTTGAGCCTAAAAAAATGTTTACCGAGGGTATCAAAATACCCCTACATGCAGGCATTGACACTAAAAATTATTACAAATGATTTCCCCATTCAAGCTCTGGATTCTTCATTTTATGCAAAAAAGGTCTTGTTCTATCATGCCAGCAATTCGCTTTTTCAAACACTTATCAATAGCTAAGCTGACTTTGCTTTGCTTTTTTCTAACCGCCCAACAGACTTGGGCTGAATCTGCACCCACTTTCCTGAGCCATGAGTTGGGCAAAATGGCCTCCTCCATACCAGCCACTAAAATCAATACCGACTTAAAACGTCGCGTTTTAAAGGTCATTGAACTGGTTAGTCAAAATAAGATTGAAGAAGCCTCTCGCAACATGAATGCGACCTTGCGTCTTGATCCGACCAATTCTTACCTGCAGTTTTTCAATGGATTTGTCTATCAAGTCATGGGGAAAAATGGGGATACCCAAAAGTATGAACTGGCTGAACAAGGCTACAAATTAGCCAAACAATTTGACAAAACGAATTGGATTTCAAACTATTTTTTAAGCCTGATTTATATTGACCAAAGAAACTACGCCTCGGCTAAAGCGGAGTTGGCAGAAGTGTTGCTATTTCGTGCGGATGACAAGGATGTATTATTACGCATGGTTGCCGTTTCCTATTATGCCAAAGACACTCAAACTGCTTCGGCCTGTCTAGATCATCTACGTGCCATCAGCCCCACCAATCCGCAAGTTTTACGTTTCTCTGCCATTATTAGTGCGGCCCTAGGGCAAACGGATAAGTCCAACCAGTGGTTAAGTCTATACCAAGATAGCCGCCCTCCCTCAGAAGAGCTTAACCTGACTAAAGAAAGCATTCATCATTGGAACCTGTATTACGCTAAAAATCCGATCCCCAAAAGCCTAGATCAAACACTTCCTGTCAATGACCTGACCGGCGAAGATTTAGATCTACGTATTGACTCAGCTAATGCCGGGCTTAATGCAAAACGGTCTCTTAATCCGCGTTTGATTCAAGTTCAGACCCCAGCCCCTGCCGGGCCTGCAGGCCCTGTGCCAACGGTAGCCGATTCGGTCAACAAAAAAATGATCTTAGTCGATGTCGTTATCATGACCACAGAAGACACCTTCACGACCAATAGGGGTGTCAATATGCTCCAAGGTCTGCAATTACAATTTGGTAGCGCCTCGGCCACTGCATTTTCACGCGCGTCTAGTACTGTTAATGGCGCAGCTACAACGACCATCACCCGTGCGATCAATGTTCCTGCCCTGACCTATGCGATGAACTTAGTTAACTCGAATACTAACGTTGACGAAGTGCTCGCACGGCCAACGCTAACGGCGCTGGAGGGGGTTAAATCAGAATTTTTCTCAGGCACCGACATTACCGCTGCAGTGGTTTCCACAGGAGCCGCTGGTAGCTCCAGCGGAGCCATACAAATACAAAAATCCATTGGCGTGAAATTAGGCATCACCCCAGTATTTCTACCTGACAACTCCATTCGTTTGGGCGTGGACGTAGAAAGAACCTTTCTGCAACCGGCTAGTGGCAGTGTTCAATTTACCTATAAACTACAGACTTCTAACATCCGATTCAGCGTCAACCTCATTATGCGGTTAGGCGAAACCCTTGTATTAGGTGGCTTATCAGAAAAAGAAGTGGCTCGCACTCGAGATGGCGTGCCCATACTTCAAGATACCCCTCTTTTACAATATTTCTTTTCCAATCAAACCACAAGCAGTTTTCAACGCTCAGTGTTGCTTTTAATCACACCTAGAGCACCTGAATTTACTTACCGGTCTGATGAAGCCTTACTCTCCGAAAATGGGGGAGGAGATGATCCCGAGAGCTTAAAAGAATTGCGTGCACGTTATGGTGACTGGTTTAAACCCTACCCCAATATGGCTTCTGTGTTTCACCACATCGAATACTCCAATTTATATCGGGAGTTTAGAACCGGTGACGTCACGCTTGAACAATGGGACAAACTCGACACCACTTTTAGTCGCTTAAAGCAGGCCTTAGAATATATCTTTTATTAAACCCTAGTTTTCTGCTACTTTACCAATGAAAAATTATAATTACTTCACTCTTACCAAGGGAAATATAGGTTTGATAAAACTTTCTCAATTACTGACTACGTCTTTTATCATTGCCGTCACAATGACTTACTCTGCTGTTGCCCAAGCTGGCAACCCAGATCAAGTGACTAAATTTCGAAGCACCGGAAATTGTGTTCAATGTGATCTTCGCTACGAAACCTTCTCGAGACTAGATTTAGGGGGTAAGGTTGATTTAACAGGTGCCTATTTATTTGGTGCTAGCTTTTTCAAAACGAACTTTTCGAAAGCTCGATTTGAAAGCGCGATAATGATTAACGCTCGATTGCAATATGCGGATTTTAGTTACGCCAATTTATCCAAAGCTTCTTTGCAAGACAGCAATCTTCAAGGCGCAACAATGGTCCATGCCAATATGATTTTTGCAAACTTTACCAGTGCCCTTATGGAATCTGTTGATGTGTCTAGTTCTGATATGACCGCTGCCGTCTTTGTCAGAGCAGAAATGAAAGATGTGTTTGGAATTGATAGTATTTTTCGTGGCACTGACATGAGAAAAGCAAACTTAACCAACGCTAAGTTAGCCGGTGCCGATTTTGAAGATGCCAATCTTTCTGGCGCTAAATTAATACTAGCCAAGTTAAAAACAGCCAATATGCGGGGTGCGACCTTAGTGGGCGCAGACTTCACTAATGCGGATCTTTCTTATGTCAATTTAAGAGATTCCAATTTAAAATCGGCCATTTTCAAAGGGGCCAATTTGACAGGTACTGACTTAGAGGGTGCCAATCTTAGTGAGGCTAATCTAACTGGCGCTGTCATGAACAGTATTTTTGATGAAAATGCAAATTACTGTAATGCCACAATGCCTAATGGAACAAAAGGGGTCTGCCGTGTGGTTGCTGCCCCAGCAGCGGGCTCTGCAGCTGCTGCTGCTGCTGCGGCTGCGGCTGCTCCGCCACCAGCGGCTCCGGCACCTGCTCCCGCACCTGACCCTGCTGCAGCGGCGGCGGCCGCAGCCGCTCCGCCACCAGCGGCTCCGGCACCTGCCGCTCCGCCACCTGCTCCCGCACCTGATCCTGCTGCCGTAGCGGCTCCAGTTCCAGCCACCCCAGCACCCGCTTCTCCCGCAACACCTGACGCTTCCACAGCACCTAAGCCGCCGTCTACCTAAGGGCCTGAAGACAAGGGGGGATATGGCTACCAACAGGCTACCAACAGGCTACCAACATTTCCCCCTCAGTTGCTTTTGTTCTTTTAGTTCCTTTTGCATCAGCAATCAGCAAGCCAACACCAGCCAGATCAGAGCACATAAACGCTATAGATCCACACTTTCAAAACCAGAAACCCTGGCTGACAGAGCACACATAAGCTCATAGCTCACTGTTCCCGCTGAAGCGGCCACAGCATCAATAGAGTTACCTTCTCCCCATAATACGACCTGCGTACCCACGCCAGCATCGGGAATGCGGGTTAGATCTACACAAAGCATATCCATAGAAACTCGACCCAATGTTCGAGTCATTGTGTGAGCCACTTTCACAGGGGTTCCTGTTAATGCATGGCGAGGATATCCGTCTGCATAGCCGCAAGCGACAATTCCCACCCGTTCGCACCCAGTCGCTTCATAAAGCCCCCCATAACCAACTTGATCACCCGCCTGCAAATCCTGTATGGCAATTACTTGCGAAGTTAAACTCATAACCGGTCGCAATTTCAACTCATGAGCACTTTGATCTAAAAATGGCGAAGACCCGTAGAGCATCAAACCGGGTCGAATCCATTCGAAATGCGTTTGTGGATAACGCAAAACAGCCGCAGAGTTAGCGAGCGACTTGGGCCAACGAGATGCCAAAGGATTCGCGCTGCAACCAATCAGCTGATTGAATTTTTCTAACTGCCAATCGACTCCCTTCAATTGATCGGCTTGTGAAAAATGAGACATCCAAGTAAACGTACATTGATCACTATACGTATGCAATAAAGGCTCTACCTCCCTCAATTGACTGTGCGTCAATCCCAAACGATTCATGCCCGTATTTAATTTTATCCACATATGTTTAATGCCACGACTTTTGTGTGTCATTAACATTCTGACTTGATCAACGCTATGAATCACAGGTTCTAATTCATAGTGTTCCATCAAGGGCAATTCATCAATTGAAAAAAATCCCTCTAACAGCACAATGCGCTGCGTAAATCCGCTTTCGCGCAAACGAATAGCCGCATCTATCTCCAATAAAGCAAATCCGGGTACTCCCGCTTTGGATAAAACATGCGCTATTCTTTTAATACCATGTCCATAGGCGTTGGCTTTTAAGACCGCTAGAATTTGAGCGCTGGGGGCTAAGGCCTTTATCTGCCCTACATTGTGCTCAAGGGCTGCAAGATCAATCTTAGCAAGAATGGGGCGAGGCAAGCGCTATTTTCCTTTAAACCTTCACCGGCCTAAAGGCCCGATGAGTCCCGCTACTAGCAGGTCGTTCCTTACTCGGGACGGTTGCCCGTCCTGATTCAATACGGCTTCATCGGCTTTTGCCTTCACCGCAATGGAGAACTTCTTTGACCTCGCCAGTAATCCATGGATCAAGATATTCTTGCCCACGTTAGTGTCCCTACAAGGCTACGGATAGCCCCTGTTACAAGCGCGCTGATGCACTTCCAAGCCTGCCAGCCCTTTAGGGCCAGAACGAACGTTGGAACTTGATGAGCGCACTCACGTAAAGTAGGAACCTTTTTAACCCAGTTGCCAGCGCTTCCACCCTGGTAATGCAATTGAGTGTTAATTATCGACCAACCGGCGTCGAACTCGGACTTTGCCATGTTCATTGTTGCGAGTCTAGCCAGAACTTGCGGCTACACAGTAAATTTTTTGGGCTAATCTTATTACGGGTCTGCTCCAGCAGGTCCTTCAAGTCATTGTCTTTAACACGAAGAAGTTGCACCCTTTTCAACAACCCCAAGGCACTTTGGTAATGAGTCAGATGGGTTGCCTTCGAATAAAGAGGACTGATTATCATGCAGATAATTCTAGATGAGAATTTGGCCTATAGCAATAGATAACGATTTTCGAACAGGAAGACACGGCGACTTTACAAGGCATGCGCGGTCGGTCCTTATCACCCAATACCGCAAACACGCATTCTTTAACGCCTCTCTGAACTTAGTCTAAGCCGTGAAACCAAAGATCTATGACCTCATGAGCCGCGCAAGCACCTCGCAATCTGCCTCCATAACCCCCTCGATTTAGCCATGGGGTCCGTTCGGGACTTCCTGCTTGATTTAGCAACATTGATGAGAAAAAGTCATCATATTCATGCACTCTTCAGTGACCAATCGCCCGATAGATCTGTCTAAACGCTTCCATAGCCTAATAGCATTATCGGATTGGATGCGGCGACTTCGCACGCTCTGCATCACGGATCAGGGTTATAAGAAGAATGTTGCGTGAGGGTCTTGCGACATTACGATCTGTTGTAGCGCAGCGCTCTGTACTGTCATTAAGTGTCGTTTCGAATGAGAAGACGACCTTATTTAATCACCCAACCACCTTGCCTTATACCCCCCCGTTCTGAATGCCGAACCTTTAGCGCGATTGGGGTGATACCGACCGATACAAAAAATGGTGCTGGAGAAAGTAAACATCGACTCACTGAGGCGCTTGACTGGCCATTGATCGCATTCTTTTCATAGCGTACTCAGCAAAAACGTTCACTAAGCGTGAGCGAAATTTACCACTGGGAGACAGTAACGAAAATTCTCGCATTAAACGCGGCTTCAGAGCAACCGCGACTAACGTACCTAATTGAAGCTCTTTGGCCACACTGATCTTAGACATGATACCAAGCCCCCACCCCGATTCAATCACCCCTTTGATGGCCTCTGGGCTGCCTAACTCCATAACGATATTTAATTCTTCAGGCGCCACATTGGAAGCACGAAAAAATTGATCGGCAAACTCCCTTGTCCCAGACCCACTTTCACGACTCACAATAGGCTCTAGTCGCAACTCTTGAGCATCCACCGCCATCAATCGAGCCAGCCTATGACTAGGCGCACAAATCGCCACCAACTCATCCTGGCAACACACTTGCGTTAACACATGGGGCAAATGCGAGGGCGACTCGACAAACCCTAAATCGAGATTCAATTGAGCTACACGATTTTCTATGATTTCTGAATTAGCAACAAACATCTGCGTTTGGACCTGCGGATATAAAGCTTTAAATTCCCCCAATATTCTTGGCAAAATAAACTCTGCAATCGTCGTACTGGCCCCCAACTGCAAAGGGCCACTCACTTCGGCCGAAAGCTCTCCCACTCGCACTTGCATTTCTTCATTCATTAAAAGAATGCGTTCAGCATAATCAAAAGCCAATTTACCCGCAGGCGTTAATTCAATGCTCATACGCTTACGTTCAAAAAGTCGAGTATTAAAATGTTCCTCGAGTTGTTTGACTTGAAAGGTTACCGCTGGTTGCGTCATACATAAGAGCTCAGCAGCTTTGGTAAAAGACAGTTGTTTAGCAACGCAATGAAACACTTGCAATCGTCTATCTGCCATGAGGCCCAGTCTCCAAAGACAATGCAAAGCAGTGTTTCACAGTAAGGCCCCTGAGTATTGATTGATTGTTTGATTTATTGTCAGAGCTTAAAAAGCTAATAAAGTATTCTATTACAAAGAGGGTCAACAAAAAATAGTAGTGAAGCGCCTTTGACTGCGTTTTCATCTAACATTGGCTGGATCGCAAACTCTACCCTCTGGCTCAATTATTCGCTCACACTAAAAATATACCTACTACTGACCTTTTAGGATGGGGAAAAAACCCGATCATCCCAATTCCTATCGATGAACTTAAGCACCGCTGGTTAACCCACCCAAGGCTTATCTATGGTATAACTGCGCCACCATTTATTAACTTTATTTATTCATTCATCACCCCGTACAGATAAAGAATATGCCTTTTGGTTTTTTCATCATTATGGCAGCCCAGTTTTTGTCAGGGCTAGCGGACAACGCATTGCTGGTAGCGTCGATTTCATTGTTGATGCACTACAATGCACCTGAATGGCTCACGCCTATGCTAAAGTTTTTCTTTACGGTTTCTTACGTACTCTTTGCCGCCTTGGTGGGAGCTTTTGCAGACTCAATGCCTAAAGGGCGAGTCATGTTCATCACCAATCTAATCAAAATTTTCGGCTGTTTTCTGATATTTTTTCATCAATGGTGGGAAATTCCCATATTTTCAGACTACTACACTATTTTGTTTGGATACGCGATCGTAGGCTTTGGTGCTGCGGCCTACTCTCCGGCCAAATACGGCATTCTGACCGAATACCTTCCGCACAATAAGCTGGTAGAAGCTAATGGGTGGATTGAAGGATTGACCGTGGGATCGATTATTTTAGGCACCTTATTGGGAGGAGCATTAATTAGCGATCGAGTCGCTGATGTTCTCTTATCCATTCACCTGCCTTTCTTAAACCAAACACTTAAAACCCCTGCAGAAGCCGCCATTTGCGTGATTATTGGGGTCTATGGCCTGGCTTCCTTATTTAATCTATACATCCCCAATACCGGCGTTTATCACAAAATGGTGAACAGAAATCCCCTATATCTCATCCGGGAATTCCATCACTGCGTAAAACTACTGTGGAGTGACAAATTAGGACAAATTTCTTTAGCCACAACCACCCTTTTTTGGGGTGCAGGTGCGACTTTACAATTTATCGTCATTAAATGGGCGAACGTGACCCTAGGGTATTCTTTGTCACAGGCCACTTACCTACAAGGTATTTGCGCGGTAGGCGTGGCGCTGGGCGCCATTATTGCCGCAAAATTTATTCCTCTGCGTTTAACTGTCAAGGTCATTCCCGTGGGTATTTTGATGGGTATTCTCGTCATATTAATGATCGCAGTGAAAAACGTCTATTTTGCAGTTCCTCTGATCATACTCATTGGGGCTTTATCCGGTTTTTTTGTTGTACCGATGAACGCGCTACTCCAACATCGGGGCCATATGCTCATGGGCTCAGGGCATTCGATTGCTGTTCAAAATTTCAATGAAAACTTGTCGATCCTCATTATGATCAGCATTTATTCTCTATTGATTGGGCTAGATTTACCCATTTCCATCGTGATCATTTTTTTCGGACTATTTATTTCTTCATCGATGTGGTTTGTCAGAAAACGCTACCTCTATCTTTTGACTCTCGGCCCAATGCCTAACATTCCCTCCGATACGACCCACTAAGCCCTTAGTCCCCCCCTTAGTTCCCATTAGTCCCCTTTGCCCCCTTTGCCCCCCTCTGACCCAATGAGCCGCGCGATTTAGCCAAAGGGTCACGTCAGATGGCTTAACTTCATGGCATGCCTATAGGCTGTACAAAAAAGGCTGCAAAGCAGTGTCGTTGGGTTTTAAAAAAAAGGAGGAGGCATTCGATATATCGCTTGATTATTGCCATAAGTCTCACACCAAGGCTGTATAACGATTTTAGCTAGCGCGCGCTCGTGGACTGCCCCCCCCTCACAAGGCGTAACAGTGTGCCCAGTGAAGGGATAGGGTTTAAACCCTAAGGCTCCCGGCTCCCTCCTATGCGGCTTGAACTCATGACTCAAACAATCCACCTAAAATGGAAGATCAGGTATTGACTAGGACTATCTGAACGGCCCCTCTGTGGCTAAATCGCGCCGCTTGCGCAGCTCATTGGATCAAACCGGAACAAATTTCAAACGCTTAACATGCGTCAAATCCATCCCCTCGATTCTGATTAAACGAGTGGATGCGTCACGGCTTGGCGAATGTAGATCTCCCTCATTATATAAATGCACCACCCCTGGAGTTAAAGGGTAAGTCTTCACCAATTTTACTTTTCCGGGAATAGACTCTGTGGCTTTTTCTACCAAAGCCCAATCATTCATTGTCGTTTTTCCACGCGCTTGCCCATAAATAGCCCAGGAAGGACCATGGTCATGAGGACCACTTTCTTTGGGGCCTTCATAATTGTGGGCAATAATACAAAAACCAAAATCAGGGTCTTGATACAAAATATTACGCTCTTTATCGTTCGCGTCGACGTATTGCTTCACAAACGATTCATCCTGCAATACTTGTGACAATAATTGGCAAACTTTTTTTCGTCCCTCCGGACCCGGTTCCGCTTTGATTAAATCATGACAATTCGCCGCAAATACATCCAAATTCATTTTCATCGCGCATTCTCCTAGTGTGACTTGGTTTTATTATGTTCGACTCAAAAAAGACTTAAGACTTAAAGCCCTTATCCTACAATACTGCGTCTACTCAACCTTAATCGAGGAGGCTTTAACTACTTTACCCCATTTTAGTATTTCTTGGCTGACTCTCAAGGTCGTTTCTGCTGGGGTCGAGGTCACTGCATCCACTCCCTCTGTAGCCAGCCTTTTTACGACCACGGGGTCTTGAAATCCACGGTTAATTTCAGTATTAAGTCGTTGCAATACCTCCTTATTAATACCGGCAGGACCCATCACCGCATACCACCCAGAAACATCAAAACCACTCATTGACTGTTCGGCAATGGTAGGCACTTGGGGTAAAGCGGCCGAGCGCTTTATGGTCGTCACTCCCAAGGGTCTTAATTTGCCAGATGCCACTAAGGGCATGGACACGAGCATGCTATTAAACATCAGGGGGACATGTCCCGACAATAAGTCCATCGTGGCTGGACCTCCGCCCTTGTAGGGAATGGCTAACATTTTAACGTGATTCATTAGATTAAAAAGCTCACCTGCCAGATGAGGTAGCCCTCCCAAGCTCGCAGCAGCATAATTCAGAGGATTCTGCCTGGCCAATTTCACCAAATCAGCCACATTTTTTACAGGTAAACTC
>CAITMU010000071.1 GCA_903893565.1 uncultured beta proteobacterium
CGGAAATAGGCAAAAAACAGAAGGCATCGTGACCGCCAAGTTACAATTATTTAGCCTTCCAGCATCAAGAGTTTATCGGTCACGATGAATTTGGAATGCGCGGTCACGATCGCTGGAATACGCAGTATTCCAGTAGCGCCATGCAAAACTCTCGATCTTTGTCTCGCCCTGCCGCAGCTTTTGCAAGAAAGAGATCAAGCACATCAAGGCAGTACCCCGCTCGACCATTGGTATTGTTGTTTTGCACGCGATGGACACGCGTCATCCAGTCTTTTGGCAATATTGCGGTATCCGGCCCCACACCTTGAGCGTAGTAACCATAAGTCTCGTGGAACTGTGAACCTTCACCAATTGCGCCATCAATCTCATCTGCTAAATCAGGAGCCTGTCGTGGATAGATGTCCGCCTCCATAGAAACGGTGAAGACCTTTTCTGGATTGGGTACTTGACCAAGCGTCGACTGACTGCTGATGTCACAAATTCACATTGGTTTGTGACATCAGCTGTGAATTCCAAAGGTAATATCTAACATACAGCGTTATTTTCTAAATTACATCGCTATTTTCAAATAACAAAACCAGGCCACTAAGATGCCGGAGTTAGTTTTCAATAAGGGAATCGTCTGCGTGGTGATATGTGCCTGAACAAGACCCCACTTACAATCCACTTAATTGCCTTTTGAAATAGAAATCAGTCCGGTCTCTTCTATGGCCCAAGCACTGGTGGGAGAGCTTAAAAATAGCAATAGATCCTTTGCTTGCATGGGCACTTTAGATTTAGCGACAACAGCGCCAAAAAGCGGTGTTATTAACTGAGCCTCCTGAGGGAGTGGGCCTATGATCTCAATCCCCTTAATTTCCTTTAGCTCGCTCAGTTGCTGGCACCCAATTTGGGTATCGCCACTCGCAACCACCTCACCAACTGGTATGGCTAGCGTTTGGACTAATTTACCCGCCATTTGCTCTTTAATGCCCAATTTCATCATTAGGCTATTTTTAATGTATTCCCCGCTAGCACCATTCGAATAGGCCATTGTCTTTATGCTTAGTAGGGCATTTCTGAGTTTGTCGACTGTGCTGATGTCAAGTGTAGGCTCCCCTTGCTTTACGGCGCAAGCAATCACAGAGTTGGCGAATAACACTTTGCTGTTAGGAAGTAGCTTACCCTGAGCCATCATCTCGTCAAGAGACTTGCCCGTCATCATGACCACATCAATGTCCTCATTGCGCTCAAGGCGCATGGGAATGGAATTGATATCGGTCCCATTAGAAAGGCCCCGGGAAAAAATTAAGCTATTGCCAGTTTTCTTTTCAAACTCAGGAGCCAATTTTTTATAAGCACTGGCAAAACCACCAGAACTCACGACCCGAATATCTACTGCATAGGTAAGGGTAGAGCTTAATAAGGCATAAGCAATAACTATATATCTTGTAAGCGTTAAATTCGCTGAGAGTCTAATTTTTGTTGTCACAAATTATTCAATCTAAAAAATAGTCAATGCATACCTCTAGCCTTATCAAGTCTATTAAGTTCATCTTGATGTTGATAAGGGTAATCTGAGTAGATTTCAGGCTTAGTTATTAAAGTTTTTGATTTCTTTGATTTGGTTATGTTCCCCAACCAATACCACCGTAGGCTTATGACCATCTAACTCATCGTGATTAACTTGACCGTAGGTGCAAATGATCAAATGATCTCCCACGTGAGCTCGCCTAGCAGCAGCCCCATTAAGTGAAATTGCACCAGAGCCTCTAGGCGCTTTAATAATGTAGGTTGAGAAGCGCTCACCATTGTTAATGTTGTAAAGCTCAATCTTCTCAAATTCGCACATCTTTGCGGCATCGAGTAAATCTTCGTCAATCCCACATGAGCCTTCGTAATGCAGGTCTGCCTCGGTCACTGTGACACGATGTAGTTTTGCTAAAAGCATGATTCGATTCAATGTATTCTCCCGTCTATGCTGATATTGACCAAGATTCTATAGTGATCAATCTAACGATTGAGGTATTCAAAACATTAAGCCCATCAATTAATTGGGCGCAATAATATTGGCCACCATCTGCGCCGTCACAGCGGATAAAGTCCAGCCCAGGTGACCATGGCCTGTGTTGTAAAAGACATTGGGTTTAGATCCAGGGCCCATCTTAGGCATGAGATTGGGCATCATCGGGCGCAGTCCTGCCCATGGCACAACTGACCTGGTACTAACCTGTGGGAAGCATTGCTCGACCCAATCCACTAAGGGCTTAATACGATCCGCCCTAATATCCCTATTAAAGCCATTAAATTCAGCAGTGCCGGCTACCCTAAAGCGATCAATCCCCAGGCGGCTGGTAACTAGCTTTGTTTCATCATCTAATAGGCTCACTATTGGCGCTCCAGCTTGACTCGCGGAATCTGGCAAATTGACTGTGATGGAATAGCCTTTGACTGGGTAAATATTAACGAGATCACCCAGTTGGGCGGCCAATTGCCTGCTCTCAACCCCAGCGCAAATGACCACCTTATCAAAGCTAACCACATGGGATCGCCCGGCTTGATTTAGCGTAATGTGGATTCGCTTGCTGTCGGAACCTATTTTTTCTACGGATTGCTCATAGAGTGTTTTAACGCCTAGCTTTTCAATGGCAAGCGATAGGCCATGGGTAAATTTATGAATATCGCCCGTAGAATCACTCTCGGTAAAGTAACCACCGTAATAAGTGCCCGCTAAGGCGGGCTCAATAGCACGCATCTCCTCTGGAGTCACTGCTCTGCGCTCAAGACCGCCTTTAGCTAATAATTTGGAGACTTTGCCAGCATGGGTAAAGCCTGCTTTATCGCGGTAGATATGCAAAATCCCTTCGCGCTTTAAATCAAAATCAATACCCTCATCTTGTGCCCAAGAAAATAAATGCTCCCTAGCGGCAATCCCCATTTTGGCCGTCTCAATAGTATTTTTTTCGTAATGAGGCATGCTCGCAATAAACTGCGCAAACCAAGACAGCTTGTGCCAAGTGGGCGTTGGATTAATGAGTAGCGGTGCATCGCTTTTAAGCATCCATTGCATTCCCTTAAGCAAGGTAGACCAATGGGTCCATACCTCAGCATTAGAGGCTGATAGTTGTCCGCCATTGGCAAATGAAGTCTCCATGCCGGCGTAGCGGTGGCGCTCAATCACCGTTACATCAAATCCTTGTTTGGCTAATGCGTAGGCTGTAGTGATGCCAGTGATGCCGCCGCCAATAACTGCAATGGTTTTCATACAAATCCTTAAGACGTCGATGAGGTTAGGCTACCCACGCGCAATCGCTTGGATAAGCCCCCTCTGTCTTGGACCTGAGAGATTCGCGCATGCCATTGACGGCAAGACGCTTGCTCCTTCGGTATATTTGGCTGACGAAAAAAGCCAATAACTCTTCAGAGTGCTAATACGCAACATCGGTTCATTTGCCTGAGAGTTTCCGGGGCGGTTGCTCCTTCGGCGTTGCTGGTAAAGATTTTATTTATACCAATCAATCTCTCCCGATGCTACGCGAATGATCATACTTGATTTTTTATCGGTAGCCTTGCTTTAACTCAGAGCGGGCACCTCATATAAATTCGAATATTCATTTGGTATTGCGTATTACCACTAAAAAGATCGCTTTTGACTGGCTGGGCAGTGGCGCTTACTCGGCCAAGGCCAATAGCAGTCATTTAGGTAAAATGAGCAATGATTACCTGGTCCAAAAAATACTCAAACGGTGCGTGGGTTGTAGACGACTATGTAACTGCAAAAGCAATATTGGCAAGCGATCAGTTTTCCGTTCAAAGGGCGGGGAGATGGTTAAATACTAGTGCGAATGATGGTTTAGAAGACGACCTCAGAATTTTTAAGAGCCTATTGCGGCAGTCCGTGGTCTTCCTAGACGGAAGTAAGCACCAAAAAATTCGATCACTCCTCATCCAAAAGATTAAGCATGCCATGTCCAATGAGTTTCAAGGAAAATTGGATGCGATCGTTCTAGACGCTATAGAGCAATTGCAAAATAAACCATCCAATCTAATCTCAGATTTAGCAAAAATCGTACCCGCAAGATCGATTGCGTATTTAATAGGCATTGACCCGAATAATGAGGAGGTGTTTCGCTGGAGTGACGCCATAGCAGATTTTCTTGGTGCGCCCATAGAGAATGGTCAGCTTGCCTTACAGGCTCAGAATGCCGTTAGCGAAATGGCCCAATACTTTGAGTCAAGTATTTCACGCGGGAACTATGTTTGCAATGACCGTAGAATCATGGATGAACTATTAGAAGAGTTCCCACAAGATCAGCTCAGAAGTAGACAAGTGTTATTGGCTCAGCTATGCACGTTATTGTTTGGTGGATATGAAACTACGAGAAATTTAATCGGGAATGCCATTTCTCTATTGCTGTTAAATGAAAGTCAGTATGACCTTCTAAAAAATCAGCCTGAGTTAATTGATGATTGTATTAATGAAGTTTTGCGTCTTGAGAGCCCCGTTCAATACACGGGTAGATTGGTTCGCAGCAAAATCTCTTTTGGCGATGTCACATTCAAAGCGGGTGATTTGGTTGTTGTTGAAATTGGCGCGGCCAACAGAGATCCGTCAATATATGAAGACCCTAACAGTTTTGATATTGCCAGAAAATTCATCCCTCATCTTGCATTTGGATTTGGACCACATTACTGCCTAGGCGCTATTTTGTCTTTAATGGAGTGTCGAGCCGTTTTGAGAAATTTAATCAAAACAAACATTCAGCTTAACTCCCCACCAATATGGTCAAGCAATACCTTATATCGCGGCTTGGACGAGCTATCGGTTACGGTCATGAGGCAGGCCCTTAGATAAACTTTTTTCTCAATGCCTGCTGCGATTCGGAAGTGCTCAGTTAGCAAATTGACTTAACTGGCAGCTGTGACCGAGTAAGCTTTACTATCCGATCAGCGAAAGCCATCATGGTGTCAGCAGTACTGGCACCTCGGATATGGGGCAATAAAACCCAAGCTATCCAGATTCTGTTATCAACCCATAAGGGCATACGGATAAAGAAAAACCATTTGGATATGTTTTTTGGCAGCCACTACCCGATATTTTTTATATATCTAAAAGTAATTAAGTTATTTCTATATATTTCTTGTAGTTATATAGAACTCTTGTTAAATTCTGCTTAACGAGATATCTACAAGGAAATGCGATGTCACCGGTTAGAGGCTGCTACAACCCAGTTATTGCCGGCTTATTAGGTGAAAACGATCGCCTGCCCCATGACGAGATTGAAGGGCGCAAAAGTTTCCACCATCAAATCGTGTTTCACATGAGTGCTATCAAGCTCGAAGAATTTGAGCAATCATTCGCCTAAACAGGAATATCACTCAATATGATTCAATTTTTTCTAGACTCTTCGCAATTCATTATTTCAGGTGTGTTTGTTGGCCTCTTAGTCGGCATGACGGGGGTTGGGGGTGGCTCACTGCGTATTCCAGCCCAGCGTGACCGCCCATTCCAGCAATATGACCGGTCATTCCAAATAGATCGTGACCGCTGATTCCAGACTCAGCGTGACCGTTTTTAGCTAGTCTTTGGAATCCAAATCCTTGGTCTTGGAAGGTAA
>CAITMU010000072.1 GCA_903893565.1 uncultured beta proteobacterium
GAGCGCGCTGTGCGCATGCCAAAGGTAAAGATAAAAATATCAGGATGCTTTCGAACATTTAAGGGTGCGCAAGATTTTTGCACTATCCGCTCCTATCTCGATACCATGAAAAAACAAGGTCATAATATCCTTGAAGTTCTGCGTGACACTTTCAATGGATACGCACCTTCGCCTGCTTCAGGCTGAACAGTTACAATAATTTTTTTATTTTGTTGTGGCATTTCAATTGAATCTTTAATGGCGCTGAAGAATTTCTTATTTTCCTTCTTCATTCAGAACACTATAGTTGATGGCTGAGAGTCTTTGATTGAACTTCAATGTTGTGGTGGGGCTAGTAACAACAATTGCGCTTCAGATAAGAAGCACCACTGTCCTTGTGCAAGATGAAGATCTTCTAATCGAAGTCTTCCAATTTTGGTGCGAATCAGAGATTTGCAATGAAACCCTTCGGCCGCCAACATGCGCTTAATCTGGTGATATTTTCCCTCACCTAAGATAATCTCGATTCGATGAGAATCCAGTTGATTGCAAGAAAGGGCCGCAATGGGTGATGGCTCTTCCTTTAATTGTATGCCTGTCAGAAAATGGCTCACAAGCTCCGGTGTAATCCGTTCATCGGTAGTGGCTTCGTAAGTTTTTGGTTGACGATATTTGGGAGACGATTGTTGGTGGATAAAAATGCCGTCGTCTGAGAATAACAATAATCCGGTGGTATCTTGATCAAGGCGGCCAACCGGTTGGGTGTTTCGACGCGAAAATAAGGGCGGCAACAAATTCAAAACACTGGGATGATGCGTGGGCTTTCGGGAGCATTCAAATTCGGTGGGTTTGTTTAATGCGACATAAACTTGTTCACGGCAAACCCAGTGTTCGTCGTTGACCAATACGCCTAACGATTCAGGTTCCAAGTAATTATCATAACTTTCTATTACTTGATCATTGAGGCGAACACTCCCCCCCACGATTAAGGCTTGGCACTCTTTTCGGCTACCAAAACCTTGTTTTTGCAGAATCTTATCGAGAGTCATTTTTTTCATGGGTCTATGCGGCTTTTTTTGTTTGAAGCGTGTTTTTCATATTTATCCAGAGTGCTGTGCGACTGTATCTGATTGCCTCCCAGTGTAGAGGAGGAATGATTGATCACTTTTAGTGATAGGTCTGGTATTTCTGGAAAGTGTGGGGCAGTTATACCATCCGTTCTTATCATAGCGGATATGTCATAGGGGCATGAGGCGGGCTAAAAAAGTAAGGTTTTGCTCTTAAGCAGTATTCTTTTCAACGCCTTTGAGAGGTAGCGATTATAACGGATGTAATTTCTTCTTTGACGAAACAAGAAAAAAGAGTCTCCCCATTGCCGCCTAGGTAATGATGGGAATCGCTCTTAGTGGCCGAGCACTTTTGGACGTACAATAGCCTTTATGTAGACAAAGTGCTATTGGGTTTGATGGTTCTTTTAGTCAGTAATTGAGTCTTATGAGGGATTTTAATTTTAAGGGTAAAAAATTGCTAGAAAAGATATTTTCTCTCGGGTGTTCTAATATTAAGAATGACTTATCGGCTGTTAAGCCATTGGCGTTCGAGGGGTGTTCATTAGAGCGGGCACGAGCTTGTCTTTATATGGGCACAGTTTTTTTATCGATGATCTGGGTGATCTTGCATTTGAGTAAAGCGTATGCCCAATCCTACCCGATTAAAGCGGTGAGAGTGGTGTCGCCTTTTCCTGCGGGGGGAGGCACTGATATCATAGCCCGATTAATCGCTCGTCAATTAAGTGAACAATTAGGGCAATCATTTGTGGTCGATAACCGTGTGGGGGCGGCAGGTATGATTGGTTCTGAAATGGTGGCGCGTTCGGCAGCGGATGGCTATACGCTTTTAATGGCGACTTCGGGCACTCACACCACCAATCCAACGGTGTTTGCTAAAATGAGCTACGACCCGGTGCGTGATTTTTCACCGATTTCTATGGTAGCTTCAGCCGCATTTGTGTTAGTTGTACATCCTTCTATTCCAGTCAAAAACTTGAAGGACTTGATTGCCTTGGCCAAATCAAGACCTGAAACTCTGAACTTTGCTAGCTCCGGGATGGGAGGTATTTCACACTTGGGCTTTGAGTTGTTGGATCGAATGGCGGGCATTCGGATGACACATGTGCCTTATCGGGGTTCCCCTTTGCAAACACAAGCAACGGTTGCAGGGGAGGTGGCGATGACCATGGATTCGATTCCAGTGACCCAACCCTTTATCAAAAGTGGTCGTATTCGAGCATTAGGTGTCGGTTCGACGCACCGTTCGCCACTGATGCCTGAAGTACCCACGATTGCCGAGGCCGGATTACCAGGTTATCAATTGGCTTCTTGGTACGCGCTGTTTGCCCCGTCCATGGTTTCGGAAGATATTGTCACCTTACTTCAAAAAGCGGTGGTCAAGGGTTTGTCTGGATCGAGTCTACGTCAGGATTTCGCGCTATTGGGAGCTGATCCTTTGGCGAGTAGTCCACAGGATTTAGCGAATATCGTGCAGCAGGACCTTAAAAAGTGGTTGCAGGTCGCTAAAGAGGCGGGTATCAAGGCGCAGTAAATGGGATGGGGTTCAGGCGTTTTCGTTTAAAAGGAAAAAACAATGAATACGGTCCTAGCAAAAAAAATTACGAGTCGACAAGATCTAGATGCGCTTTACGGAAAACCCGCCTCCAATGCCATAATTAAGGAAGTGGATTACATTACTGATCACTATCGTACTTTTATAGAAAAATCACCTTTTATGGTGATGGCTACCGTGGGTGAGGAAGGCACGGATTGTTCCCCGCGAGGGGATCCCGGGGGATTTGTTCGGGTTCTGAATTCGCATGAATTACTGATCCCTGATCGAAAGGGTAACAATCGGCTAGATTCTCTAAAAAATTTGGTCGCTGATCCTAGAATTTCCCTACTCTTTCTGATTCCTGGGATTAATCAGACTTTACGTATTAATGGCGAGGCCTGTATTGTGTATGACCCTGAGCTGGCTCAAAGTTTTGTTATTAATGGTAAGGCGCCTCTCACCTTGATTCACGTGATCGTCAAAACCGTTTATTTCCAATGTCCTAAAGCGTTGGTTCGTTCTGGCCTTTGGTCTTTAGAGTCGCAGCTCAACGAAGATCAATTGCCCACGAGTGGCCAAATGTTGGCTGAAATTACTAACAATGGTATTAATGCTAAGCAATATGATGAGGCATATCCAGAGCGATTAAGACAGACGATCTACTAGTGCTTCGCTAAGCGCTCAGTCACTTATCGAATGGGCTTTTCCATCAAATAGCCCACCCAGTAAAATAGCAAGCCGATGAGTGCTAGTCCTAGGTATTGATTGACGCCAAGCCATGTTTCTGCCTCAGTAACATAAAGCCCCGTGAGGATTGCGCTTAACAAAAAGACAGTCATCGCACCGATGGGTCCGCCGCGACGATAGGGTGGGTTGTAAAGGCTCGCAGGGGTGATGTCATCATTCATGGGGAAACTAGGCGCAGTGTTTTTCGGCGGTGACCATCCAGGAGGTTTAAATAAATAACCGAGCCTTTGCGATAGGCTACTGGCCTTTCTTATTTTTTGTAATAAATCCATCAATACCGCAAACAGGGCATAAATAGGATTCCAGCTATTGAGGGCATTACGAGTTCCATAAATACAGGCAGTGGTCTCTTCTTTAAAGGTACCGAAAAGTCGATCCCAGATAATGAGCATAGCGCCAAAATTTTTATCCAGATACTGCTCATTAATGGCGTGGTGCACTCGGTGATTGGAGGGAGAGGAGAAAATTTTGTCAAACCATCCTAGTTTGCCAATGTGTTCAGTATGTATCCAAAATTGGTAAATTAATATACCGATAGCGGTCACGGCGTATTGTTCTGGGTTGATGCCCATTAAGGCCATGGGGATGAAAAAAACAAACCCTATGATGGGATAAAAGCTTTCTTGACGAAGGCCGGTGGAGAGGTTAAAGCGTTGGCTCTGATGATGAACCACGTGGGAGGACCAAAAAATAGCACTGACGTGGCTGGTCCGATGGAGCCAGTAATCAAAGAAATCGTATATCACAAAACCCAACACCCAGCCCCAAGCGGTCTGCCAGAAGGTGGGGGCGCTCAACGTGTGGGTCTGCGTGAAGACCCAGCGGTAGGCTTCAATCTGAAAAAAAGGGCTACAAAGCGCGATCGCCTGACTGATTAAACCTTGGCTTAGGCTGCTGATGGAGTCATTTAATTGGTAGGTATTGCGGGAGGTGTAGATACCGTAGAGGTATTCAATGGCCATGAGCAAAATGAAGGCTGGTATGGCGTATTCAAGGACGGTCTTTTCCACGGGAGGTGAAGTGTCTTAGATATTGAATAATAAAGTTTCTACAATATTAATATGATCTCATAACTGACGAGTCTAAAGTTCAATGTTTAGTTTTTTTGCATTAAAAGAACTCATGGGTGGGAATAAAAATACTAAGGGATTTCGGCGGTTAATGTTTTGTAAGTCCATGAAATAAAGCTTTTATTTATTTCGTATCTGGATAGATTATTGATTTTAATTAAAGTTTGCAGTGTTCTTAACCGATATAATGGTGTTACTCAGTCAGTGCGTAGGGAACCCTTTTGAGGGTGGTCGGGTCGAACTTATCAGGTTGGTCCATTTTAAATTTTTTTAGAGAGAGTATTTAACATGACTTCACGTCGACAATTTATTTTATCGAGTCTTCCTGCTGGTGCTCTGTTATTGAGTGGAACTGCGAAGGCCGAAAAGGTGTCTGAAAATGATCCACAGGCAAAAGGGCTTGGTTATAAAGCAGATGCGACAAAAGTCGATAAAAGTAAATATCCCACTTATGTCGCTAAAAACAATTGTGCTAACTGTACACTCTACAGCGGTAAGCCTAATGATTCACAGGGTCCGTGTGGTGTATTTGGCGGTAAAAATGTGACTGCTAAAGGTTGGTGTTCGGTTTGGACAGCGAAGTCTTAGGTCTTAGCATCCAAGATCACAGGTAACCCCCCCCACCCCTTGTATGGGTGGGTTTTTTTATTTAGCGCGCCATCTGGTTTAATTGCAGGATCGGTAGCATCACCGATAGCACAATGAGCATCACGATCACCCCCATCACCAAAATGAGTAGGGGTTCGAGAATGGTGGCTAATTGTAGACTACGGCGCTCGATTTCATTGCTAAGGTGCTCGGAAGCGCGACGTAACATTTCAGGTAATTTGCCAGTTTGCTCACCTAAGCGGGCAAACATCGCCAGTAAGCGAGGTAGGCGTTTATTTTGCGCCAGCGCACTGGCTAAGGGGGCGCCTTCTCGAACCAAGTCAATCGCTAGTAAGGCTTGCGCCCGAAGGGCTTGATTGGAGAGCATTTGGGCTGCCGTTTGCAAGGACTTTAGAATAGGCACTCCGGCACCCACCAATAACGCCAAGGTGCTTGCAAAACGCTGGGCATTGTAGCCTAGTGTGAGTCGTCCGATGACCGGTATTTTTAAAAGCCCTGCATCCCATTGTTCACGAAAAGATTCGCTTTTTAAGGCTAATTTTAAAACTCCCATGGTGATTAAGCCGCTCAGAAGTAGCCAATACCAAGACAATTTGACTATTTCACTGAGTCCTAGCATGAAGCGCGTTAACCCAGGCAGTGCTCGATGGGAACTCGTAAAGACATGGGCCACTTGGGGCACGACATAGGCGAGTAAAAAAAGCACGATGATCAAAGCGACACCACTGACAATTGCGGGGTAAAGGGCAGCGGCCAACAATTTGCTACGTAAGTTATGAGCGCTTTCTAGATCACTGGCCAGTTGCTCTAGCACTTGATCTAATCGTCCACTTTGCTCACCGGAAGCAATGACCGCGATATAAAGATTTGAAAATTCTTTGGGCGCACTACTTAAGGCCTGTGCCAATGGGGCCCCTGCATTGACCTCGGCACGTAGGTGGGCGATCAGATCACGTTGTCGTTCGGTGTCCGCCTCTTCGCTTAAGGCGCTTAACGCGCGCTCTAGCGGCAACCCCGCACTCATGAGGCTTGCCAGTTGTCGTGTCCATACCACGAGCGCGGTACGGCTAAAAATGCGTGCTTGCCACAAAACGATGGAACCCGTACTTTGAGATTCTTGCTGCGTGGATTCCACCTGTAAGGGTATTAAGGACTGGCCCCGCAACTGGGTTCTGGCGTGACGGGGGGAGTCGGCCTCCAGGACACCGGTTTCGAGTTGACCTTGAAGATTGAGCGCTTCGTAGTGGTAGGCGGGCATGGGATGGTCTTTAGCGCTCTTAGTCCCGTGTGACCCGCACTAATTCTTCGCGCGTCGAGATGCCACGCTCGATCAGTCGTTCACCGTCTTCGCGTAGCGTGGTCAGACCGTTTTTAATCGCAGCCTCGCGCAATTGAGATTCGGCCGCCCGAGCGTGAATAAGGCCGCGGAGTGTTTCGTCGATAGTGACCAGTTCAAAGATGCCGGTTCGTCCCTGATAGCCTGTCTGTGCGCAGCTTTGGCAGCCTTTGCCCGAACAGGGGTGGCAGATCTTTCTTAAAAGGCGTTGTGCCAACACCCCTAAGAGTGAAGAGCTTAGTAAAAAAGGCTCTACGCCCATATCGGTGAGTCTTGAGATAGCGCTGACCGCATCGTTGGTGTGAAGGGTCGCTAATACCAAGTGACCTGTTAATGAGGCTTGGATTGCGATTTGTGCTGTTTCGTGGTCTCGAATTTCACCGATCATGATGATGTCGGGGTCTTGCCGTAAAATTGCGCGCAGCGCTTTGGCAAAGTTGAGATCAATTTTTGGATTGACTTGGGTTTGTCCAATGCCCGAGAGCTCATATTCGATGGGATCTTCCACGGTCATGATGTTAAAGCGTGCCGCATCCAATTGCTGTAAGGCGGCATACAGTGTGGTGGTTTTTCCTGATCCAGTGGGCCCTGTGACGAGTAAAATGCCATAGGGTTGGTGAATGAGCTGGGTCAGGCGGGTCAGCGTATTGCCTTCTAGGCCAATTGAGGGCAAGGTCAGACGCGTTTGCGTTTTGTCTAGCAAACGAAGTACTGCTCGCTCGCCATGAGCATTGGGCAACGTTGACACCCTGACATCAATGGCGCGTTGACCCAAGCGTAAGGATATACGACCATCCTGAGGTAAGCGTTTTTCTGCGATATCCAGTTCGGCCATGATTTTAAGGCGCGAGATGAGGGCCGCATGAAGCGCTCGATTCGGTTGCACCACTTCCCGTAACGTGCCATCGATACGAAAGCGCACGCTCGATTGGCGCTCATACGGTTCGATGTGAATGTCACTAGCGCCATCGCGTGCGGCTTGCGTGAGCAACGCGTTTAAGAGGCGGATGATAGGAGCGTCGGCCGAGGCTTCCAAAAGATCTTCCACCGCGGGTAATTCTTGCATCATACGGGTGATATCGGCAACCCCTTCAACCTCACTCATGACCAGTGCAGCACTCGATTCGGCTCCGGCGTAGCCTGCGCTGATGCGCTGGGCTAGTGTGGGGGCTTCGACATAAACGTAGTGTTCGATGGGATAGTGTCGATGCACTTCGCTCCAAGCGCCTGCATCTGGTCGATCGCTATGCCAGAGGGTGTGGGAGTGGTCGTCTTGTTCGATTAGCAGCAACTGGTGGCTGCGGGCGAAAGCGTAGGGCAGGGGATGGCGCATTGTCGGATGCGGGCTAAGGTTTTGGCGTTGGTGGGGTTGCAGGCTTCACTACCGGGCTACTCGTGCTGCCATTAGTGGGTGTGGCTGGCGGTGTTGTGGTGGCCGCGTTGGCTGGCGCTTGGTTTGCCCCCGAAGTCGGCAAAGTAGCATTGTTGGTAATAGTCAGAACTGGACTGGCTTCGACTTGAGAGTCCTTTTGGAGTTGAATCATATCTTTATAGCGACCCAGGGAAAGCGCCTCGGCGCTATCGGCGTCGCGAACGACCACGGGACGTAAAAAAACCATGAGGTTGGTTTTAGCGCGATTTCTGGTTTCGCTCCGGAAAAGACTACCAAAAAAGGACAGATTGCCAAGTCCCGGTACTTGATCTCGAGTGCCCTGATAGCTATCCGAGAGTAAGCCACCTAATACAATGATGCCACCGTCTTGGACTAAAACATTGGATTCAATCGAACGTTTATCGGTAATCAGACCCAATGTAGACACGGCGGTTGCGTCGATGCTGGAGACTTCTTGAAAAATGGTGAGTTTAATGGTGCCGTTATCGCTAATTTGTGGTTTGACGCGTAATGTGAGTCCTACATCTTTGCGCTCAATGGTCTGGAACGGATTGACCGAACCATTGACCGTATTATTATTGGTGTATTGACCCGTGACGAAAGGAACATTCCGACCGACCACGATTTTAGCTTCCTCATTATCTAAGGTCAGTAGTGTGGGACGAGACAAGACGTTGCTGTCCCCTGCACTTTGTAAAAAATTAGCCAACGAAGTCAGTATAAATTGTCCATTGACTTTGCGTCCCGTCCCGATATTCAAACCTGCTCCCGGCAGCACTTTGCCTAAGCCGGTTTCGAGATTAATGAGGTTGTTGCCCCCGGCATTAAAGTTAGTGCCCATGACGCCTACCATGGAAGAATTTTTATTACCAATCACGTTTTGCCATTGGATGCCAAATTGGGCCTCTTTGGAGGAATCGACCTCAGCGATAAGACTCTCGACCATGACCTGAGCGCGTCGTGTGTCGAGCATATCAATCACAGCCCGTATCTGACGAAACTGAGGCTCTGGGGCGGTGATGATTAAAGCGTTGGTGGAGGTATCTGCCTGAATTTGTCCCCCACTGGAATTGAGATTTTGTGTGCTGTTGGAGGATGAGGCTAGGCTGAGTGTAGGCACGCTGCCGCTATTCAGACTGCTACCCGTGTTGGTGCTGATTGGTTGGGGTGCTGGGGTCAAAGGGGGGGAACCCGAGCCAACGCCCGCAGCCGAGCCATGACCATCGGCCGCCATGGCAGCGCGCAAGGTGCCAACGAGTTTGGCCGCTTCTGCATTTTTCAGATACACCACGTGAATATTGCCACTGGTCAGAGCACTGCCAGGACGATCCAGTTTCTTGATAAGATCTCGCACCTGGGCTTCGCGCGCGTTATTGGCAGCCCGTAGGATAATGGAGTTGCTGCGCGGTTCAGCCAAAAGAGTCGTTTTGTAGCCGCCCTCCGGTGAAGTGCCCCCTGGACTGGCCCCCGAAGCGGGATTGGCCGCATTGGCGTTTTCAATGAGTCGGTTTAGCAGCGGCAATAATTCCATGGCAGTAGCATATTGAAGCGGAATGACCTCTACGTCACTCGCGTTAGACACATCAAGGGCTGAAATGATGCGCTCCATACGCTGAAGGTTATCGGCGTAATCGGTAATGACTAAAGCGTTAGTGCCCGCACTGACGTTGATCGTATTGTTTGGACTAATGAGGGGACGCAAAATGGCAACGAGATTGTTGGCATTTTCGTGGTTTAACTTAAAAATCTGGGTCATTACCTGTCCATTGGACACCGAGGTCCCGGCAGGCACCACGGCGATGGAACCCCCTTGCTGCTTTGCCTCTGCCTCAGGCAGAATTTTGTAGAGTCCCTGAGTTTCAATGACCGCAAAGCCTTGAAGCCGTAGGGTCGCTAAAAATTGGTCCCACGCTTCGCTGGCTGAAACTGGTTTTTCTGTGGTGAGATTAATCGTGCCTTTGACCCTGGGATCGACGATGAGGTTGCGTCCATTCAAAGGCGCCAATGTGCGGGCGACGGCCTCGATTTCTGCGTTCGAGAAATTGAGTGTGATAGTAGGAATTTTTTTGCCAGGTCGTACTTTGGCTTTTGCCGCAGGCACGGGGCTCGCCGTAGTCGCTGCAGGTGTTGCGGGGGTTGCAGGTTTTGGTGAGGGGGGCGTTTGCGCGGTTGAATAAAAAGTGAGCGCGCATCCTGTCAACAGTAGCGCCAGTTCAATTCGCTTTGTTCGAAAGATCATGTTGAGCCTAATTTTAAAATAATATCCGATCCTCTGCGTTCCCCCAATAAATTCAGTAGGTTCGCTAATGAGGTTTCATGCCCTGGCGAGGCGTTACCCACGCCATTAAATTGTAATTGACCGTTTTGCCATTGACCATCGCCGTTGAGTCGTAATTGCCCCTGGAGCGTTTTTAGATGAACCGTGGGATTAGCACCCCCAGCAATGTTGACGAGATAATGGCCTAAGGGCCTCACCGTTGAGAGTCGAGAACTGATGCCATCCAGCGTTATGAGGAGGTGTCCCTCAAATTGCCAACCTTGAGGGATTTGCCGCCATTCTACCGCATCGGTCTTTAGGGTGATGGGACCATCGAGGGCGATGGTGTTCCAGGGCGCTCCAAGACCGGCTAGCCATGCGGCAGGCCATTGGGAACTTAAGTTTTGTAGTTTCATCCTAAAGCCGGTTCCCTCCCATTGAGCCTCCAACCCAATAAAAGTTTTCGTCCCATGGCTTAGCTGAAAAAAAATACCCAGGGGCAAAAGGGGTGTGATGTGCCATTCCAAGCGTTGCGGTAAGCTCACATCGGTTTGCCCCCCCATTTCGCTGGATAATGCCCATTGGGCTGAGCCGTGCCATAGGCTACCCTCTTCGTGGGTGAGACGAAGATGTTGTTGACTGGCATGCCATACCGCGGTGACGAACCACTGGGCTGGGGCAAAAAAAACAAGTCCCAATAATAGGCCCGCACCGATACCTGAAAAGGCCCAAAGTCTTGCACGCCACGGCTTGGGGGGTACGGCAAAGTTTCGTCCTGGCATGCGCGTCATGGTTTTGTGCTATTGATTTGCAGCAATGGGGTGACAAACACCACACGCCCATCCCAGTTTCCGGGGCTTGAAGATTGAGTCCATTGGGCCTCGATGACGACCGCCAAGGCCTGTGCGCGCGCATCGATTAGGCATTGGGTCAAACTTTTTGCGCTTAATGACTTGAAATTAACCACGCTACGGTTGCCCTCCATCGTGATTTGGGCTTGAGGGCCTAGGGCTGCAATCAGTTTGGGTAAGTTTTGCGCATTGGCGGTCGTATTGTTTTGGCTCACGGCGCGAATACGCTTCACTTCTTCTGCAATCCACAGTGCTTCGGTTTGCTCTTCTTGCCAACGATTGTGTTGTCGCTCATGGGTTTGAATTATTTTTAAAGCCGGGGCAAAACCCCCGTACCACACACTCAAGGCCATGAAAAAGGTAAGCGCTATTTTAAGCGTATTTTTCTCTCGGGATGGCAGCCCCCGGTAGCGAGATTTCAACGTTTGTATGAAGGCGTTAGCCTCTGCCTGGGATTGGGGTAGGCTCATGGTTGGACCGTAGCGCTTAAGATGGCTTTTTGGGATTCTTGGCGCCATTCATAGTGGTATTGCGCCCAGTTGACCTGAGATAATTTTTGTAGTGTCGGCCCATCAAGTCCTTCCAGATGTAATTGTCCGTTCTCGAAGCGAATGGCCGTGGGCGTGGCCCCTGGGCTCAGGTATTGTCCTACCGTGCTTAGCATGACATCCAGATCATCGTTTTTCTCGATCCCTTTACTTTGCTGCAGTCGGGCCAATTCGCCGCGCATTTGTAGTAAAGGCTCCACAATCACCTTAACTGCTGGAAACGATTCGTTTAGAGCCCGTTTTAGAATTTGTAATTGCGCTTCGCGCTGTTGGTTGATATGCCATGCCCAAGCGTTTAAGCCGATGATTTGGATCATGAGGATGAGAACCAGCGCCCAGCGTGTTGCACGCCATTGATCGCCGTAGATGAAGGATTGCCACGTTTGTTGTAATTGTCGCCAGCCCCGTAGTCGGGTCGATTGTTCCCATTCTCCTTGAGCCAGATCCCAGCCGTTGTGGCAGGCCAATAAGCCACGTTGTGCGCTGGTTTGTATTTGGCAGGTTGGTACGAGGGCGTTGGCTAAGCTCAGTAGGGCCGGTTCGGCATAGCAGTGAGTCGGCGGCTGCTCTGGCTCATAACCCAAACTAGGCCATTGGTGCGATTGACGAGGTAAACTTAACACCGAGGTGTCGTTAGACCAGACAATGCTGGGATGCTCAGGCGAACCCATCCAGTGCAATTGCTGCTCAGAGGCGCTCGGTGCTGGACATAATTCAGGCACCAGACGTTGCGGGGTGAGGCCCTGCGATTCAAAAGGGGCTAGTGCTTCACGAAGCCAAGTCTTGGCGCAAACGGCCACTTGCGTTTTGCCGCCTTTGTGAACGGGACTGTTGGGGGCGAGTGCAAAGTGTAGGTTGCTCGCCTCTTCTAGGAGGTGATCTTCTAATAACCCCATCAGTACGGGATTGATACGATTTTGATTGCCGGGGGGTAAGGTCACTGGATGCCAAGACAGCACTGACCAAGGAATGATGGCCACCAGTTCGCCGCTATCACGAGGCAACTCGGCAATGGGCGCCTCACCACTGTGCAAGATATGCAGAGCATTTGAACTTTGCACGTAACTGACAACCGCCGAAGGGGTCAGGGGCAGGAAGACGATTAACATGGTTGAGGCACGCTGATTGGGCAACCCAGCTCAGACCCCTGAGGGCGTCTTTCCCGCCAGAGGGTTTTGACATTGATCCCGTCGCGTTGAACGACCGAGCGTTCCAGCATCAGGATCTCATGCATTCGCATTTGACAGAAGATTTCAAAAAAATTACTACTGATCGTGTGATCGGTGTCGCTAATGATGGCGGTTGTGCGACCTAGGGCAAGGCGGACGGACTCTAAGTTGTCCCAAGGGTGTTCGTCGCGCTGACTGACTAACCGTTTGGCGTTTGAAGCGTCTAGGCCTAGAATCGCTGACTGCAGTACGGGGGCGCTGGCCGTGTTAAGGTTAAGACTGGTCTTTAAGGGTAACCAAGTCACATAGGGGGCTAGTTTTTTTAGTGTTTCGTGGCTTAAACCAAACCAAGATAGTTGTTCGACCCGCTGTGGCATCAAAGTGAGGTTGGCATTTTTGTCTGACCGAGGGGTGCTCGCTAGGGCTAATGCCTTCAGAAGGCTTTCCAGTTCGCTCATGGGTAGGTCCAGCAATTGAAAAAGATGGCGGAATTTGTCGGCCTCGGTCGGTATGATTTTTCCGGTGTCATAAAGATTTCTCACATTTAATCGAGATTGCAAGTCGGAGATACGGCCTGATAAAAAAATATCGTTAGTCAGTCCACTCGTGTCATCGACGTTATTGCCGATAGCGGCAAGAAAGGCGGAGAGTTTGACCTCTTTTAATGGCACGGCCCACGGTTCGGTTAAAGCGTCTATTTTGCTGGAAAGGGCATCTTGGCGTAATACCAATCGAGCCCAGTCCAAGGCGCTGCCCAGTAGCCATCGGGCTTGCTGAGCATCGCGTTCAGTGGATTCTACATTGAATTGCAGGCTTTGCTGCCATAGAGCGGCGCTCGCTAAGGCGCTAATGAGTGCCACCACCATGAGTGCCATTAAAAGGGCCGCGCCACGAGCGCGTGCACGGCTAGGTCCGGGAGCAAAGGGGAGCGCTCTCATGTGCGAGGGGCTTGCCATTGGGGGGCCGCCCAGTCGAGCACTAGGCTACCTTGGCCGGCAAGACTATTAGGCGGGAGGGAGCCTTGCATGAGAGCATTTTGTGAATGAGTGGCCGGTAAGTATAGCTCTAAGCGAATGCCTTGCGCAGTGGCGTCAACGCTCTCTTTGGTATTGTCAGCGCTTGATAGGGGGTTACTCCAAGCATTATTACGAAAGTATAAAATACGCCACTGGGCAATACTGCCAATACGTGCCTCCTGTTGACGCAGTTCACCGCTGGGGTTTTGTCCCCATTGTGCGACTTGTTGCCAGGCTTGCTGTACGGCCTCTGGTTTTATGAGGTCTACCGATTGCCATCGGAGCCACTGTCCTTCACGAAGTGTCCAACCCACGACCACTAGGCCTACGTCGGAGCCATCGGCTTGGGGCGTGGCGCTACGGCGTAATATTCGCAACACCCGACCATCCCAATCAACGGCACTGGGCAGTAGGGTGGGGGCTGGAAAAAAGGCATCTAAATCGAGCTTCCATTGACTGATTCCCATTCGTAGGGCGTAGACATGATCATTGTGACTTTGCGTGATTTCTCGTGATCGCACGAGGCTTGCGATTCCCCCCCAGGCCATTACCGCTAATAAAGACATGATGAGCAATGACACCAGTAATTCGATGAGGGTAAAGCCCGTGGTGCGGCGAAGTCGAGGTAGGGGGAGGGGAAGGCGTTCAGTCATGACTAATACCGAGAGATCAACGCACTCACGCGCATTAAGGGGATGTTATCATTAAACACTTGAACATCGACCCTTCGAAAGGAAGGGTTGGGGGTGGATAGAATGCTTTGCGTGACACGCAAGGGGAGTTCGGCCTGAGGGCAAGACAATTGTTGTACGCCGATATCCGGGTAGCGGTTCATGAGGGTGATGGCCGTTAACGTGTTATCCACGCACATTTGAGCCAGTAGCATTTGCCACTGCCGTTCGGCATTTTGAGTCATCGCGCCACTGGCCCGAAATCCTGCCATGAGACTGATGGCCAGAACACTCAGGGCGATCAACACTTCGACTAAAGTAAAGCCCTTTGCTTTCATGGTTTCGCGTGAAAAGGTAAAACCCCGTCACTGACCAGTGTCAAACTCTGATTGGCAGAACCTGACTGCAGTCGAATGAAAATGGGGCTAGAGATCGCCTCGGGGCTTAACACCAGTTGGTTGGGTTCTGCGTAGATGGGGGGATTGAGCCAAGCGGTGAAGGGCGGGGTAGCGGTTTTGTCGTTCACCGCCTGCACACTAAAGCCGGCTGCGCTAGCCCGCCAAATGAGTGGGGTTCCAGTGGTGCGGGCTAGGCTTCGAGCGGTGTCGAGCACGAGCGCTAAATGATCACTTTCTTGATTGAGCGATTGCTGTGGATTCGATTGCCAGTTGATAACCACCAGCGCGCTACCAATAGCCATAATGGCCAAAACAACGACCAATTCAATGAGGGTAAACCCCATGCAGCGCGACGGAAGGTGGGAAGACATGGGGCAAGATCGAATAAAGGGTCAATGATAAGCCAAGCAATGTATCAGCGCGTTATTGCCAACTACCAATATCGGCATTGCGTCCTTCCCCGCCGCTTTGGCGATCAGCGCCGAAAGACAGAACATCAATAGGTCCCTTGATTCCTGGGTTTAAATACTGGTAGGGATTCCCCCAGGGGTCATTGGGTAATTTTTCAATATAGGATTTCCAGTTCATGGGGATGGCACCGGTGGTGGGTTTTTGCACCAGTGCTTGTAGGCCTTGTTCTGAACTGGGGTAGGTTTGGTTATCTAATCGGTAGAGTTTTAAAGCCTGCATGAGATTGCTAATGTCGGTGCGCGCTGCCGTGACTCTGGCATCGTCGGCCCGTTCCAAGACGTTGGGGACAATGAGGGCGGCTAACACGCCAATGATAGCCAGCACCACCATTAATTCAATGAGGGTGAACCCCCCGCCGGATGAGGGGGGGCGGGGCCTAGCATGCGCTAAAGATGCGATATCCTTTTTTAGGGCGGAATTGAAAGAGCGTGAAAAAAATGACATAGGCGACATGAATATCCAATGAAGGGATAATAATAATAATTTATTTAACTTCAACCGCAACTTATAACATAATACCAGTATATGAAAGTTCGATCCTCCTCATCGCAGGCAAAATCCCCCCCGTTTTTATCTTCGGCTGGTGCCTGTGCCTTTGTCGCCTGGATGGTGGTGGGTCTTTCCGTGTTGGCTTGGGGGCTACGTTGGTGGCCCCAGCCTCTGACGCAGGGTTCTTTGGGGGTCGTGTTGGCTTCCTCCGGTACGCAATCGGCCGTGCATCCGGAGTGGCTGATGCGTAGTTTAGGCGGTGAAATATCCGGGGAGGCGGCTTCGGCTGCCAATTCGCATTTCACCTTGGTGGGTGTGATTAAAGCGGGAGCCAAAGACGGTGCGGTGCTGATTGGTGTTGAGGGTCAAGTGGCTAAGCCCGTGCGGGTGGGTGCTGAGGTTGCGCCGGGTTGGATTCTTCAATCCGTTGAAATCCGCAGTGCTCATTTTGGTCCCCGACTCGACGGCCCCCCTTTGATGACGTTGAGTCTACCCCCGGTGGCTAAAATGGATACCCCGACACCCTAAAACGCGGGGGTCAATGACCCCATCATCAAAAGGCTCCATCGGCCTTGCCGGTGAGAGTTTTGTTGAAGTCTGACTTTTGATGAGCCGTTATTGTTTCAAAGATCTCTTAACGGTTAAGAGCTGAGTGATCTCTCGACAGTCCTTCACCGTCTCTAAGTGATTAACCTTATCTATGAGTGCCTGGGCCGCGGTCGGGGTAATGACGTTTTTGGCGGCTGTATGCAGCTTGGCTTCAATCTCCGCTCGGCTTAAGGGGTCTGCAGCATCACCCCGAGCGACGGGGCGCTCATCAATGAGGGTGCGCCCATCCTTAGTTTGAATGCATACAATAGTGCCGGTGCCCACAACGTGTGGGTCGGCCTCGACCTTCACGTTTTCTCGGGCGAATCGATCGACGGCAGGATCGTTGAGTCGGGCCGGTTCAAATTGATCTAGCCAGCAAGCGCGATCATGTAACACCACAGAGCTAATGTAGGGCATGGAGAGCAAGGCCTTAAATTTATCGTTCCATGGCAATTGCCCATGCATGTCGAAAACCCCTTGAGACAGGCTGACTTTGACGGATTGGATGTTATCGGGTTTTAGCTGATGTTTTTCTGCCATCGCGAGAAGGGCGGTGATGACCGATTGCACGGAACTGGCAGCCGGCCACAAGCGAAGTGAAATTTCTTCTAATCGCCATTGCGTGCCCAGCGCAAAAGTGAGCGCTTCGATGTCGCCACCGTCGGAGTAAGTGTTGTAAATTCCACCATCTTGATGAGTGAGTATTTCGCGGGAAGCCAGAAAGCCTTGTTCGGCTAAGAGGGCTGCCATCAAGCCTGATAAAGCGCCACGGGATTGATTAAATTTGATGGTGGGCGTTCCCCAGTGAGCAAAGGTACCCGCCGATTGGCTACCGGCAAGTCCAAAGGCGTTTAATTGCTGTTCGGGGTTAAAGCCACGCAGTTGTCCGACGGCTGCCGCTCCGCCAAACGGCCCTACCACGCCGGGTGAGTGCCATCCCTTGGCACGGAAGGCTTTGTAGTGGATGCCGTTGGCCACGCGAACCGAGGTTTCTAATCCTGCGCTCAGTGCGGTGAGTAAGGCTTTGCCACTGGCGCCATCGCGCTCGGCAATGGCTAGTGCCGGGGCAATGACTTGTGGCGTGGTGTGGTAGAGGGTCGGGCGGTGTACGTCGCAGACCGTCACCGCAGTGATGAGGTAGCCATTGAGTACTGTGGCGCCTGCCAGTGAAAGGGATTCGCCGCCGATGACACTGGCTTCTTCAGATGTTCCTAAGGCCTTGGCGAGCGCGCGGATTTGACCGACTTCATCGCCGTGCGTGCCAGCCAACGCACTGGCCAGTGTGTCGAGAAAAATATCTTTGACCCTGTTGATGATGGGCGTGGGGATGTGCTCGTAACGAAGCTTTGATATGAAATGGGCTAATTGATCGGTGGGGGACAAAGGCATGAAAAGTGTCTCCAAAAAAAGGGGTTGAGTTTAATCCAGGGTTGCGCCAGATTGCTTGACCACGCGTGCCCACTTGATGAGTTCGGCTTTCATTAGGTCGTTAAACTCTGTCGGAGTGGACAGTGCAGGCTCTGCACCTAGGCCGATGAGTTTGTCGTGAATTTCAGGCAATTGTACGACTCTATGAGTGGTTGTGAGAATTTTGTCGATGATGGCCGCCGGCATACCGGCAGGGCCAACCAACCCATTCCAACCCACGGCCAGATAACCGGGCACCGTCTCCCCAATGGTGGCCACTTGAGGCAGGGCGGCAATCCGCTTGGCGCTGGTGACAGCGAGGGCGCGTAGTTGCCCGTTTTTTGCTAAGGGCACACCCGATGGGGCGGTGGCAAAAGTTATTGCTACCTCACCGGAAATAATCGCCACCATTTGTGGGCCAGCCCCTTTGTAGGGAACGTGAAGTAATTGAATATGGGTCATGGTTTTGAAAAGTTCTGCGGTCAGATGCGGTTGAGCCCCACTCCCCGCAGAGCTATATTGCAGTTCGCCAGGATGGAGCTGGGCCAGCGCGATTAATTGCTTCACGGTTTTCACCGGTATGGCAGGGTGAGTTAATAAAAGACTGGGTAGATTCACCAAATTGGTCAGGGCGCTAAAGTCTTTGATCGGATCAAAATTAAGCTTCGAGTAGATGGCAGGGTTGATGGCGTGGGTGCCCACTGTGTTGATGTATAAAGTGCTGCCATCGGGTTTACTGCGGGCCACGTAATCTGAGGCAATGTTGCCAGCCGCGCCAGGTCGATTATCGGTGATCACGGGTTGCCCCCACTCTTCCGTAAATTTTTGTCCTAACAGTCGGGATAAAATGTCAGAGGTGCCACCGGGAGGAAAAGGCACGACGATATGGATAGGCCGAGAGGGGAATGCAGAAGGGGCTGCATTTTGTGCGAAGGCAGCACTTAGGGCTTGCGCAAAGAATAAGCCTAAAGCGATTGGCGTCCAATAGGATATGAGCATAAATCTCCTCCTTGGGTCGGACTGCGGCCCGGGTTGTCAGTCTTTGCAGGCCTTTGAGGGCCTTGTAGACGGAATCGTTTGTTATTTTTATGAACTCGCTAAAAGTATGGGCCAAGGGCGAGTCAAAGGCAATGATAGGTCGCCATTGAAGGACGTTTATCGATTGTAGAACATGGACTTTAGGGCGCTAAGTGCAAGGCCTGTCTGAGTTCTTGGCGAGCGGCATGAAAATCGGCTTGAAATTGAGCATTGCTTTTCATTTCCTGGAGGCAGACGACGGCGAGTATTTTCCCGGCTTCAACATCGCTCGGAAAGTGAAACCCACCAATGACTCGGTTAAGTCCCATTAGCCTTGCCCTTAACATTAATTCAGATTTTTTTTCCGGGACCATATCGGAGAGCAAAATGCCCGCCAACCAGCTAAAGGTCGAGTGTCCGCTAGGGTAGGAGCCTTCATTGGTATATTCACCGACCGGTTTGACTGTTGCATTTTGAAACGGGGGACGTAATCGATTCCAGTGATTTTTCCCTTGACGGTTAAGCGCACTTTCGGTTTTGTAGATACCGTTAAAAAAATAATTGATGAGGGGCAAGTGCTGGCGATTGAATAGGGGGCCGAGAACATCGGAAAAATTAAAAATACTTTGATCCGCATCAGCAATGGCTTTTTGCGCCATCGCTTCTGTACGAATGGACTGCCATTGGAGGACGATGCGCATTTCCTCTTCGGCTTCCATACCGGTGGGCGGAGGAGATAAAAAGCGCAATGAATCGAATCTCTTGGCATCAATATAGGCGGGAGCACTGTGATTTTTACCGTGTTCAGCACTGGATTCGTTCTTCGCCTCAACCCAGAAAGGCAGTAGGGCGCTTAGAAGAGACAATACCAATAGGATAGGGCGAAGTAATTTCATTTTTTTTAAGCTGAGGTTGATCGATAAAATAGGGGATAGACAATATTATAGGTTTGGAGACAGGTTACCACTGCAGGGTCGACGTGGGGTTGAAAGCAAGGGCCGAGGGGGGGGTGGGAGTCTTATGGATGATGGATTTTCTCGCCATGGGGAGGGCAACTGATTTATGATTCAAGACTTTACGATTATTGACAATTAAGGAAAAAGAGTATGATGGCAAAAAAACGCTTCAAGTCATTGAAAACATTCACTATAGCCTCTTTGACGGTGCTCTGTGGCCTGGTGGCTATGGATTCGGTTTTGGCTGAGACGAGCGCTCAGTCTGTATTAGCGGCAGCGGCTCAAGAATCCGGTGCTCATGTCACCTCGAGCGGTTTAGTCATTCGAATGGTCAAGGAGGGCAAGGGCACGCAACCCACGCCAGCCTCGACCGTCAAAGTGCATTATCGGGGAACTTTTCCCAATGGCCAAGAATTTGATAGTTCATATAAGCGGGGCGAACCCATTGAGTTTCCCCTTCGCGGCGTGATCCCTTGCTGGACAGAAGGGGTGTCGATGATGAAAGTCGGTGCTAAGGCGAAACTGACCTGCCCGTCTAGCATTGCCTACGGGGCTCGAGGCGCCGGTGGGGTTATCCCACCCAATGCCACACTCGTGTTTGATGTGGAGCTCTTGGAGGTTCGTTAAATTGCCTTTGACAGCGCAGCCGACCCTGATTCACATCAGGGTGTGAGATGCCGTTCCATGCATTGGCAGAGGGGTAGTCATCCGCCTACATGAAGCATTTAGGCGGATGAAGAAAGGAAAGCAACAAGAATAACAGCGCCTAAAAAAACAATAAGCGTGATCTCTGGGGAGAAATCATTGTTAGAAAAAGCCGGCTATCGTATTGCCCACGTCGATCAGTTGCAATGGGAAGAGCGTAAAAGTGTGGATGGCTGGCCCAGCCGTGCAGGGCTTTATTATGATGACAAAGAAAATAACCTATGCATGCGTCTGATTGACTATGCTTTTGGTTTGACAGAGCCGCGCCACGTTCATGCCGGATCTCATGCCGCGGTCATTCTTGAGGGAGAGGCCTTCATTGATAATGACCGATTAGGGCCGCTCGATGTCATTCTAGGACCTAGCAATAAACCGCATGGACCTTTGGTTTATCCGAAAGGCGCTAAAATATTTAGCGCCTTTCAGGGGAGTTATTTCCACTCGGAAATCCAAGTGGGGAGTGGTGAATCGGAGTATCGGCTGATTCACGCTGATAAACTGCCCTCTCGCCCCGGCGTGGATGCCGGTTGCCAAGTAAAAAATATGATTGACTATGGTCTTGGGCGCTTATTGCTCGAACTGTATTCGTTTGAGCCTGGGAGCGCTTGGTCAGCTCCCAGCGTCTTGGCCGCTTTGTTGGTGCAGGGCGAGGCTATCGTGGCAGGAGAAACCTTGAAAGTATGGGATTATATTTACCTACCCCAGAAGGCTACAAGGGGTGCCATACAATTTCCGAAAGGAGGTCGTTTTCTGGCCGTCACGATGCGGTAGTCGTATTTTAGTTCTAAAGGTAAAAAATAAAATATCCCCCCATGGGTTGAAAATTTAGCAGGGTGGATCTGAACGATTTTTGTTCGTCGGAGGAGAGAAAACATGAAGCCATTACAACGTTGGATGAGCGTAATCTTCTTTGTGCTAGGGATAGGGGGATTACATTTGATGGGGATGGGTTGCCTTAAGGCGCAGGATTTTCCCACCAAAGCGATTCATTATATTGTGCCCTTTCCTCCCGGTGGTATAACTGACAAGATGGCCCGCACGGTTGGCCAACGCATTTCTGAAGTATGGAAGCAACCCGTGTTGGTGGAAAATCGCCCCAGCGGTAATGCTTTGTCTGGGGCTGACTGGGTGGCCAAATCAAGCCCAGATGGTCATACGTGGCTTGCAATGACGATTGCCCATGCTGTGAATGTGAGTTTGTATCCGCAGGCGCCTTATAATTTCGTGCGCGACTTAAAAACTGTGATCATTAACGGTTCATTGCCGATGGTGTTAGTGGTCGCACAAAACTTACCGGTTAAAAATTTAGCGGAATTAACGGCCTTAGGCAAAAAACGCTCCTTAAACGGGGGTTCCGGTGGCAATGGCACTCCTCAACATTTGGCCTATGAGCTTTATCGACTGTCGACCGGTCTTGATGCCCATCACATTCCTTATAAAGGTTCGATGGCCCCTTTAATTAGCTTGATTGGGGGGGATGTGGATTTTGTGATTACCGCATTGCCCGATGGCTTACCGAGTATTCGTTCGGGTAAGCTTCGGGCGATTGCCATCACGACATTAAAACGACATTCATTAATTGCAGACACCCCTACCACTGCGGAGGCCGGTGTGCCGCAACTCTTGATGAACAGTTGGACTGGGGTGATGGTGCCCAGTGCAACCCCCAAAGAGTGGGTGAATCGTATTAATGCCGAAGTGGTTAAAACTTTAAAGCAAGCCGAAGTCGCAGAAGGTTTAAGATTGCAGGGTTTTGAGGTTGTGGCAGATTCCGTGGAGGCTTCGCAAGATTTTGTACTCTCCGAAGTGGAGCGCTTGGGCAAAATTGTTCGTCTTACCCACATACAACCGGATTAGGGATGAGAGGACTGAAGTGTTAAGGCTTGACCCAGTGTTGGGCCGTTTGACAAAAAAACGTCGGTAACAATAAAGCGCCTGTCCATTGCGATAGACGAGCGCTTGGGTAGAGCAGGGCTTAAGGATCGAGGACTACGCATAAAGCATTAATACGCATTAATACGCATTGAAAGGAAAAGGGTTGATGAGAATTGCCAGTGTCAAAGTCAGTGTGTTATGTGTTAAACCCGCTAAGCCTTATCAGGCAGCCGGAAAAACGGTGGCCGGTTTTTGGCATGTATTGGTTGAGATGACAACGACCGATAAAGTGGTGGGATTGGGTTATGTGGTGTTGTTAAATGAGGCATTGGTGTTTTCTTTGGCGCGAGCCACTCATGAGTTGGGACAACACCTGATTGGCATGCATGTGTTGGAACCGGAGGCGGCCTGGGAGGCTCTGGTGGCCAAGGGAGGGTGGTATGGCCCAGGAGGCTTTTTGAATATTGCGATTGCGCCACTCGATATCGCGCTTTGGGATGCAGCGGGTAAAAGTGTTGAGCAGCCCCTGTATCGAATGCTAGGCGGATTTTGTAATCGTTTGCCGGTGTATGCCAGTGACGGTTTTTGGTATGACCAAACGCCAGAACAATTGGCGCAGACGGCACGCCAATATGTGAGCCAGGGCTACGGTGCTGTGAAACTACGCTTGGGGCATGAGGGCAGTGCTGCGGCTGAGGTGGCACGGGTTAAAGCGGTTCGCGATGCGGTGGGTTCGTCGGTGAAGATCATGGTGGATGCGACTGAAACCTGGGATCTGGCAACGGCCCTGGATCGAGGATGCGCTTTGCAAGACGCGGGCATTCATTGGTTGGAAGATCCTATCGACACTCACAATATAAACGGCTATGCCCGCTTGGGTAGGCAGTTAACGGTGTGTATTGCTACGGGGGAACATCTTTACAAGGTGAGTGATTTTTTACAGCTTTTTGAAACGCAGTCCGTTGGCGTCGCCTTGATTGATCTGGGGCGCATTGGAGGCATTACCCCATGGCGACGGGTAGCGGCCTTAGCGCATGCGCACGCAATCCCGGTGTGTGGTCATGTGCTACCTGAAGTGCATGTGCATTTGGCCACAGCAGTGCCCAACGGCTATTTTGTGGAATACGTGCCCAGGAGCGCGCCGATTCTCAAGCACATGCCTGCTTTTGAGCAGGGGCAGATGGTGGCGGGGGAGGCCCCGGGTTTGGGAATTGAACTGGATCGGCAGGCGGTGGCGCGTTTCTTAGTCTCATCTTAGGTGTTAAGCTTTCTTTTTTTAAATGGGCACCCAGGGTTCATTGAGGGTGATTCAGGTGTCAGCCTCAGAGGCCCATGACGAGCGGTGAATGGGCTGACGTTTTTTTTTAGTCAGGGCACTCGGTATGGATCAACACACATTTATTTTATGAGAGGTCGCATGAAAACTTTGCTCTGCATCCCCATCATGGGTCTTAGTCTATTGTTTGCGAGCGCTAATGCGTTGGCAGCCAACGAGCGTTATCCTGAAAAATCCATTCGCTTTGTGGCCCCATATGCTCCGGGTGGGGCAACCGATTTACTCACTCGAACGATGGCACAAAAGTTAACGGAATTATTGGGCGTGGCGGTCGTCACCGATAATCGACCGGGCGCTGGAGGCAATGTGGGAGCGGAAATTGTAGCCAAGTCACCAGCCGATGGTTATACCCTGTTACTCGCCCCTGTCAGTCCGATGGCAATTAATGTGAGTTTGTATGGGAAGAAATTGCCCTTTAATCCTGAGCGTGATTTTGCTCCGATTACGTTGGTCGCTAAGGTGCCATTGGTGCTGATGACGCACTTGAATGTGCCGGCAAAAACATTAAAACAGTTTATTGATTTGGCCAAAGCTCGACCCGGCCAAATGACCTATGGTTCTTCGGGTAATGGTAGTTCCAATCACTTGACGGGGGCTATGCTGATGACGGCCGCCCATATTCAGATGATCCATGTGCCTTACAAGGGCGGGGGGCCGGGTATGGTGGCTTTGATGGGGGGGGAAGTCGATATGATGGTGGCACAAATTCCTTCGAGTAAGCAAATGTATCTAAGCGGTAAAGTGCGTGCTTTGGGGGTGTCGGGTGCAAAACGCTCTTCGGCTATTCCGGATGTACCGACTATCATGGAGGCTGGGGTGCCAGGCTTTGAGGCCACATCTTGGTATTGCGTCGTCGTGCCCGCGGGTACACCGGCGGCGATTATTCGGCGATTAAATACGGAGTTCATCAAAATTTTGAATACCGCTGAAGTGAGTCTACGTTTGTCGGATGAGGGGGCTGAAATTTCGACCTCTTCGCCTGAGCAATTAAAACAATTCATCCACACTGAGATTGCCAAGTGGTCCAAAGCGGTGAAAGATTCAAAGGCGAGTATTGATTAGAAAGCAGTCAGAGGTGGGAGGCATTTTTTACGTTGGCGAATTCAAAAAATAATAAAGAGAGTCAATATGTTTAAAGCGATCTATAGGATTGGGCTATTGTTGGTTTGCGGTGTTATTTTTACCACTCAGGCGCAAGACGGATATCCGAATCGTGCCCTCACCTTAACGGTGCCTTTCCCACCCGGAGGATTTGTCGACTTAAGCGCTAGGCCTCTAGCGATGGCGATGGAGAAAATCTTAAAACACCCCGTCATTATTTCTAATCGTGGTGGTGCGGGGGGGACAGTGGGCACTGTATTGGCAGCCAATGCCAAAGCCGATGGTTATAACGTCTTGATGACGGCCTCGACCATTTCCTTAATGCCGGAGGCAGATAAGCTTTTTAATCGTAAGCCTGCCTACACGTTGGATCAATTTCAACCCATTGCGCTGATCTGGACCGATGCGCCTTATTTGGTCGTTCAAAACGACAGTGAATGGACGAATATTAAATCGCTAATTAACGACGCGAAGTCTCATCCAGGAGAGCGCACGTATTCCTCATCGGGCATTTATGGCGCATTGCATGTGCCCATTGAGATGTTCTTGCAGTCGCAAAGTATTAAGATGCGACACGTACCCACGAATGGAGGGGGGCCGGCTATTACGGCTTTATTAGGGGGGCATGTGCAGCTTTCTGCGGGTAGTCCGGCTTCTTTGAGTGCCCATGTTAAATCCGCAAAACTACGGGCCCTGGCCGGTTGGGGGGCTAAGCGCAATGAGTGGTTACCGGAGGTGCCCACTTTTATGGAGTTGGGTTATCGATTGGAATACTATCTTTGGGTCGGTGTTTTTGTGCCAAAGGCAACCGAGGAGGCGGTTTCTCACACCCTGAGGCAGACCCTACGTGAGGTTGTGCAAAATGAGACTTTTAAATCCTCGATGGTTAAACTCCATACCCCGATTCATTACATGGATGCGCCTGAGTTTCGAGTGTTTTGGGATCAGGATGTCAAAACGTTAAGTACGGTGATGAAAGGGATCGGTAAGGTCGAGGAAAAAAATTAATATTTTTATTCAATTCGTTATGAGTTAAAAAAATATTCTCAGTGTTAGCAAGGTCTTCGCAATGGGGTGGTGTAAGTAAAGTATGGCAACACTTCAAGTCGTTCAAATAGGGGCTCTTTTTGCCGCAGGGGTGATGGCGGGTCTTTGTAATGCGATTGCGGGAGGGGGTACTTTTTTTTCTTTTCCAGTCTTTATCGCGATGGGATTACCCCCGGTCATTGCCAATGCCTCCAACCAAGTGGCGGTGTTACCGGGAACCTTTTTTGCTGCCTACGGCTATCGACGCGAATTTACGCAACATGCCAGAACGATTCGGGTGTCTGCCTTCATTGCTTTTTTAGGAGGCATTAGTGGGGCGATCGCCTTGGTGTATATCGATAACCATGCTTTTACACGCCTCATTCCTTTTTTGTTATTGTTCGCGACTTTGATTTTTACTTTTGGTCAGCACTTGAGTGCTTGGCTCATAGGTAAAAATTATCGCTCTGACTGGTCTAATCCGAACCTCTTTGCCCGCGTGATCGAATACTTCATTGGCGTATATGGCGGTTTTTTTGGTGCTGGGGTGGGGATTATGCTGATGGCCGGATTGATGATGATGGGGGTGACAGACTTACAGTTAAATAATGCCTTAAAAAATCTTTTAGCTTCAATGATTACATTGGTCTCCGCACTGGTGCTGGCTTTCTCCGGACTGATAGAGTGGTCTTATACGGGAATCGTCTTTGTAGGGGCTATGGTGGGAGGGGGGGTTGGCGCACGTATGGCTCAGCGCATTCCTGCCCTGTGGTTAAGGCGCATTGTGATGAGTGTTGGATTTTTGTTGAGTCTAGTGTATTTTAAAAAATACTATTTCTAACGCTTGGAGTCATTAGGGGCGCGGGGATACCCACTGACTGGGCCCCAAAACGCCCCTTACTCTATGCCCTCAAAAAACTCGACGGCCCCACTTTCTAAACAATATTGGGCACCAATGACTTGGAGTCCTTTGGTGAGGATGAGTTTTTCCAGTATGGGGGACCCATGACGTAAGTGATTGGCAGAGGCCCGTATATTGGCGCGTACGGCCTCTTCAACTTGCATTTCGGGGGACAAATGAAGGGCAGGATTGAGAAGGTTTTCTACAGCAGGTCGAATTCGATCGACGATGGCGTGTAAATTCGGCGATTGATCGATTAAGGGCCGAGCCAGTTCCTCCAAAGTCGCTAAGATAGCGCCACATTGGGTATGACCTAAAACGACGACCAAAGGGGTGTGAAATCGTTCAGCGGCAAATTCCACACTGGCCACTTGAGAGGGGGCGACAATATTGCCAGCCACACGGATGACAAAAAGATCGCCTAAACCTTGATCAAATACCAATTCTGCAGGCACTCGGGAGTCTGAGCAGCCTAAAATAATGGCAAAGGGTTCTTGAGCCTCCATGATTTCGCGTCTTCGCTCGGCATTGGAATGATGAGATCCCAGTCGCTTTTCGTTAATGAAGCGTTTATTGCCTTCGATAAGACGGTTGAGTGCTTCTTTGGCTTCAATCATAGATTAATCGGCGGACTTTAAAAAGGTGGAGCAACGAACACATTTTAGTCGTTTTCACTTCATTGAGGTTTTTTCATTGGGTGGTGGTGTGCAACCAGAGAGCAAACGAACGGGGAATCACAATGAAGTGCGCGCTGCAAACAGGACAAAAACCAGGGCAGCCACTCTCGGTGGCCTCTAGGTTTCCCTTTTAATTTTTCTCTAGTCAGTCGTAGTCGTCTTTGCGCTCCTTTTGAATCTGAGCAGACAGACTGTAAAAACGTTGCTTGCTTTGATCTGCTCAGGGCAATGCCATGTCACCAATACGAAGCCATGTTGGCTTCGTTATGCGAAATCTATCAAGTCAATTTTGGGAAACTGGACGTGGAAGTCGCGGTGAAGTTACTGGCGCCGGTGATGAGCATAAGGGCATGCGGCTGCAAATTAATAGATCAGGCGAATTGCAATTCGATCTTTCCGATGCGCCGGCGCACCGGTCCGACGAGGATTCTGACGTCGTGGCCTAACTTCGTCATCAACTCAAGCAGCTTGGTTTCGCTCACACCGCGGAATTGGCCCCGAGTGATTCGCGACACCTTGGATTGGTCGATGCCGAGCAACTCTGCGGCCCCATCCTGAGTCAGGCGGCGCGCTTTGATTGCGCGGGAAATCTCGGCGGCGAGTTGAGACTTGCGCTGCATCTGGGCCGCGTCGGCATAATCCAGGTCGGCGTAGACGTTGGTGCTACCTTCCTCAATAGCAATTTCGTTGTTCTCGTTCATCTTGGTGCTCCTTGCTGCATCTTCCAGGCCTCGAAATCCTGTTTCGCGGCTTTCAGGCGGGCGTTAATCAGATCCATATCTTCTTTCGGTGTCTTGATCCCACTTTTGGACTTCTTCTGGAAGCAGTGCAGGACGTAAACCCATCCAGCGAACTTGACCGTGTAGATGGCGCGGTAGGTGTCGCTGCGAAAATCTTCGACCATCTCCAGCACGCCGGCAGAGCCAAATCCGCTCATCGCCTTGGCGTCCCGGTGCTTGCCACCCGCTTGTGCAAGGTCTATGGCGTGTCCGAACACGTCTTTCACATCTTCCGGCATTGCATCCAGATCGCGCTTGGCCGAGCCAATCCATTTGAGGGGCTTGCGGGTCTACTTTGTCATCGGTTGCCTTATGCCTATTTGAGCATAAAAATGTCAACCAGTGATTTGTGTTCGTTTCCGAATTTTTGAGGACATCCGGGAATCACGCTTTGACGCTCGCATTGCTGCAGACAGTCTGACACACCAAAAGTACAGACCAGCGCGTCATTAAGGAAGAGCCTATTTCATAATCCGAAATGGAAAACATCTGCAAAAAGTGTACAAACGATCAAAGTCGCGTCGTTCGTGAAGAAATTCAGCCACCGACCCAATCCCGAACGCGTTTGCGAGTGGCCATGTTGCCGTAGCTGTCCAATGCCTGTTGGAGTCGGCGTGGATTAAAAGACATCAACTTGTTGTGGGCCTGGCTAAGAACAGCGTCGCGGTCTTCGGCCAATTCCTCCAAGTTGTTCAGCAGATCCACATACAGGAATTCGGAAGTTAGTTTTTTAGGGAAGCGTGGTTTCACTCGGAAATTAAACGCTCGGTTGCCCAGTCTGAAAACGCCATGACGTTTGTGGTTGTAGACCAGTGTGCTGTTGTAGAGCTGAGTGGTGCCTAGGCCCAACGTGTTGTATGACGACGGAGAAAACACCAAAAAATCCTTGTCACGCAGAAATCCCCGCACCACCTGTTTGTCAGTGGGTGGCAAGGGACCCAATCTCGATTGCTTTGGTGCGTAGTAAAGCCCCTGAGCCAGTTTTTTGAGCAACCCAGTGGACACCAGTTCATGCAGATGCCGATCAACGGCATTACTCAGACGAGCGAGATCCTCACGCCGATAGACACGGCCAGCCTGTAGCTCATCCGCAAGGCGCGCAGTGGCACCCTTTAGGGGGGGAGTTGATCGTGTGACGGTTGCAGAAATGGAGGTTTTTTCATTGAAATTTCATGCAATTTAGCGCTTCTTGCCCGACGTGTCATTCCCCCTGATTTTAGTGCATTCTTGGACTGCGGACGCGGATTCAAGGGTGGCGACAAACAAGTGGTCCAGTGCGATTTTCTCGAGCTGCTGGTCTCGGGTGGTGTGGTTCATGTTTGCTTTTCCCCTTTCCTTTTCCATTTCTTTTTTACTTTGTTGCTGGTGTTTCTAGGAACGCTCTGAACACAAGTAATGCCAAGCCCTGAACCTGCAAGTCCTGCAAATAGGCGCAAGTATTTTTTAAGACTGTCTGAGTGAAATAAGATTCCTGCAGAGTCGTTTTGTCTTCCAGGTGTGCAATAGATGCGACAAAATCATCATCTTATGCGACAATTCGCCCATCTAAATGCTCTACGAGGCTCCCATGTCCGAACGCATCAACGCTCGTTTGTCGCAACCCTTGGCTGAATTCGTGGAGCGAATGGTCGGCGAGGCGGGTCTTTACGAAACGCCTAGCGAATACGTGCGCGACCTGATCCGCCGCGACATGGAACGGCGTGACGGCCAGTTTGTGCAGGCCGCCGTCCTTGCCGGTTACCGAGACGTGGCGGAAGGCCGCGTCTTTGCGTCCAGCGGCGACTTCAAGACCGATATGGCGATGCTCGACCGCAAGGAAGCCGATGGCTGGCGATGACGTCCCATCCCCCGCCACGTTCCTGCTGACCCGGAATGGGGCGCTTGATTTGCGCCGCATCCACGCTCGGTCTCGCCGTGAATGGGGCGAAGATGTTGCCGACCAGTACGTCGCCGACCTTTACGCGGTCATGGGTGTTGCTGCCGCCAACCCGGAGAAGGGCCGCTTGCGGCAGTACCGTTTGGCGCCGTTTCTGATGATTCCGGCGCGACAGCACTTCGTAATCTACGACCTCGTGCCGCAAGGTATCGCGGTGCTGACGGTTCAACAGCAGGTGCGCGACATCGAGTCCCTGATCGCAGACCTGACCCCGGCCTTTCACGCCGAAGTCGAGCGGCTGAAACGTCATGCATGATTGCACCCGCTCACGCCCGCAGAAATGCTCATAAGCTCGGGAGGCCAGTCGGCACAGGGTCAACCACCCACCACCATTATTTGAAATCCCAAATCTTATCAGTTGGGATTTTTTTTTGCGCCCAGCATGGGCGTACTGTTGATGGTTTATTAATCAGAATTCAAAATGTAATTAACGTGGTCAAGTTCCCCTTCACTACGAACCCTCATTCCGTACTCAGGTGAGCTCAGGAGCTCAACCTGCGGTTTATGAGAGGTTCGTGGAACTTGGTAGCCACTTTTCCCTACCTTCAAAAGCAATAAAAACCGCATCACCTTGTTTGACAGAGCGCTGAGCTAAAAAAGACTTTCCAGAGGCCACGATGTAGATGGCGGTTGAAATCTGCGTAAATAGGGTGGCAGATTTCATTTTTGCTCAAAACTCTACCGAGGCTATAAATTTATTCGAACCTGAGTCGCCGTGCTATTGGGCTCTAGCCTTGTGCAAACATCTGAGGTAAAAAGGCAGTTTTGCCTTCGAAAGATGCAAGCACGGCACCGCTTTAGCAGTGAGGCTGGTTACTAATAACGAGGTAGGGTTTTGTGAACGACTCTGGCCTCTTTGTGGAAAACTGGGTCAAGAGCCACTGACCGGTGGGGTGACGTGGAGGCTACCTGCGTTCTGTGAGATGAAGGCGGTGCAATTGCTCAGGCCTAATCGACCGGGATGTACCTCTTAATCAATCAAGGTTCGCCTATTTTCTAAAAGACTCGGCATTCCTTATTTCAGGTTTTTTTGAATCAGGTGTTTCTAGCTTCGAGACGCATTTGTTAGTCTAAGCGGGGCTGGAGAGTTTTAGCCGCATTGTCCGACATCACCATCACCAATTTTATGGTGGCGCGGGTGGCGCCAACGAAAATACGACGTTGTGTGGATTCATCTAGTCGTTCAAAATCAATTTCCGTTAAAACCACACAGGGGGACGCTCTTCCCTTAAAGCGATAGACCGAATCACACAAGATATCGCCTTGACTAAAAATCGGATTACCAAAAAGATCGTATTGGCCAGTGGGAGCACAAAGCGAGTAGGGGCCTATCGAAGTTAAAGCGCTGAGTTTCGAGTGCTCACGCCCACGAAGACTTAATACGCAAATGTGTTCTCGTTTGAAGCCAGCCCCAATGCATTTGTTGATAGCGGTGACAGTTTTGGTGATGAGTTCTTGCGGGTTGAGGTAGGTGAGATATTCCACTTCATGGCCCTCAAGGGGGCTACCCGATTGCATTGACTGAGGTAGTGCGAGTAGCTGATTGAGGGTATGCGTGATTTGTCGTGGGCTACGAAAGTTGGTATCGGAGTGAAGGCTAACCCAGCCGGGGAGGGTGAGCGATTCACGGTTGTATAGGTTTTGCAAAGGATCTTCGAGCCACCAAGCCCGCGCCTCGGGGCGAATGAGTCGTAGGAGATTATTGGCCCAACTTTTTACGAAATCTTGCCCCTCATCGACAATGAGTTCATCAAACAGGGTTGAGGCCGCCGGTTGGTAGTGATCCATGGCGGTTTCGATTTGTTTGAAGGGATCCGGTTGATGAAAGTCGATGGCATGACCTGAGGTGGCGCATAACAAAGTCCCCAACTGATGATAGTTGGAGACTTGTCCACCGGGTGGGACTAGCTTGGCCATATGATCTGCCAATGGACGGTTATAGCAAACATAAAGGGGTCTTCGTCCTTCTTTAATCGCTTGAGTAAAGGCGGCTAAGGCCAGTTGTGTTTTTCCTGACCCGGCAGTGCCAATCACGCGAAGACGAAAGGGCTGGCAATCGATTTTTCGAGCCCACTCGGCCAGGCCGCCTGATAAGCGGGTATATAGAGCACCGGTTTGCCCAACGATGGCATTCACTTCGGGAACGAGTTCGAGTAAATCGATGAGAAAGGCGTGAATTTTGGATTTAGCCGCGAGTGTTTCCCCTTCGAGCGGTAGTATCGATTGAATAATGCTAATTAACTGTCCGGCTTTACTGGCATCGACAATGCGGGAGGGATCGATGCCAGCGCTGCCTGGATTTTTAACGGTATAGTGAGGGCAATAGAGCAAGGAATCGATATAAGTTTTATCACTCCCGCAGATTTGACGCAGGCGCGAGTGCAGAGCATCGGTATTGCGCGCTAACTGAAAAGAGACACTTTTCGCTTTGTCAGAATAAGTTTTTTTAAGGCCCTCTGCGGTTTCGGTGAGTAGACCGGCTTTTTTTTCGATTAACAGTAACTTACCTGTGGGCCCTACGATCGCAAAGTCGATCTCACCGAAAATGGCAAAGTTATTTTTTTCTATACGAGTCCAATGTACGCCGTGATAGATGGTGTAGTTTTTTGGTAATCCATCGGCTAACTCGTGTAGCGTTTGTAGTTCTCCCGAAGCGACCTGTAAAGGCAGCATCGCTTTCCAAGCATCGGGGTAAACTTTGGCCATAGTAGCGTTACGATTATGCGGGGTTGATCCGTATGGGCCCGATCATGAGGATCGGTCATCGGTTAGGGTCTGTCCTTTACTCAGGCAGCGATTCTTTTCTAGCATGAGGGCGAATCCATTTTTTAAAACGATCCAGATATAAATACACCACAGGGGTCGTAAATAAAGTGAGCATTTGAGACAGAGCTAAGCCCCCAACCATTGCCATACCTAACGGACGACGTAATTCTGAGCCGGTCCCAGTCCCCAACATCAGAGGCACACCGGCCAACATGGCGCATAGGGTGGTCATCATAATGGGGCGAAAACGTAGTGAGCAGGCCTGAAAAATCGAGTCCTCGGCAGACAATCCTTTTTCTCGTTCAGCGGTTAATGCAAAATCAACCATCATGATGCCATTTTTTTTCACAATACCGATAAGTAAGATAATGCCCACCAGAGCAATCACACTTAAGTCGTAGCCACAACTCATCAAAATGAGTAAGGCACCCACGCCAGCCGAGGGCAGGGTGGATAAAATGGTCAGTGGGTGGATGTAACTTTCGTATAGAAGTCCCAATACGATATAGACCACGACGAGGGCGGCTAAAATAAGGTAGGGTTGAGAGGCAAGAGACTTTTGGAAAGCTTGTGCGGTGCCTTGAAAATTACCGACCACCGTGCCCGGTGTACCAATACTGGGCAGGGCTTCTTTAATGGCATCGACGGCTTCCCCCAGGGCAACCCCAGAGGCTAAGTTAAAGGACAGGGTAATGGCAGGGAACTGGCCTTGGTGGCTAATCGAGAGGAAATTAGTTTTGGTATTGTCGACTTTGATAAAGGTCGATAGTGGGATTTGTTTGCCATTGAGAGGGGAGGTGACGAAGAGCTTATTCAGGAGGTTGGGGTCTTTTTGTAACTCGGGGGTAACCTCCATAATGACGCGATAGGAATTTAATTGCGTGAAATACTGGGTGATCTGACGTTGACCGATGGCATCATAAATAGTGGCATCAATGGTGGTGACCGGAATCCCGTAGGTGGCAGCACGATCCCGATCGATGGTTAATTGAATGGCAGCCGCATTGGCTTGTTGATCGGTCACAACATCGGTGAGTTGTGGCAAAGTGCGTAGCTTTTCCAGAATCTTGGGGGCCCATTTTCCCAGTTCGGCAATGTCCGGATCTGTCATGGTGTATTGATATTGGGTGCGTGAACTGCGACCCCCAACGCTGATGTCTTGGGCTGCTTGCATGTAAAGGTTCACGCCCTGAAGGGCCGAGATTTGTGGGCGCAGGCGAGCAATGATTTCGTTTACATTGGCTTTACGTCCCTCGCTTTGTGGTTTGAGCGTGATGAAGTAATAGGCTGAGTTCAGTGAATTGCCCCCATAGGAGTTACCAATACTGTAAATATCGGGATCCTTTCGGAGGATGTCGTTGATCTGGATAATTCTTTCACTCATGGCGCTGAAAGAAATATCTTGCGCGCCCTCAGCCACCCCTTGGATAAATCCCACATCTTGTTGAGGAAAAAATCCCTTGGGTATTTGAATGTATAAGCCCACCGTGCTCAATACGGTGATAAAAAACACGCATAAGGTCATCCTTTGGTGTCTTAAAACAATGCGTAGCTGTTTTTCGTAGGCTTTTTGCATAAGATTAAAGCCTAATTCAAACCATTGAAATAATCGTCCGTGCGATGGCGTGGCCGTATGGGGGCGCAGAAACAGTGAGCAAAGCATGGGAGTGATGGTGAGGGAGACCATCAGCGAGATGGCAATAGATAAGGTGACGGTAAAGGCGAACTCACGAAAGAGGCGGCCGATAATGCCACCCATTAACAAAAGAGGAATGAAGACGGCCACTAGGGACACTGAGATAGAGATGATGGTAAAGGCGATTTCTTTGGAGCCCTTTAAGGCCGCTTGCATCGGGCTCATTCCAGATTCGACATGGCGATAGATGTTTTCCAGCATGACGATCGCATCATCGACCACAAAGCCCACGGAAATGGTCAGCGCCATGAGGGAGAGATTATCCAAACTAAATCCCACGAGATACATGGCGGCGGCGGTGCCAAAAATAGCCAGTGGTACCGTGCTACTGGGAATGAGTGTGGCAGGCACGTTACGTAAAAAAATAAAAATCACCATCACCACCAGAGCAATGGTTAGTATTAAAGTAAACTCAACATCCTCTAAAGAGGCTCGAATGGTTTGTGTCCGATCAGCCAGGAGGCCTATTTTTATGGCTGGAGAAATATCGGCTTGGATTTGAGGCAACAGTTTTTTTATGTTGTCAACGGTCTCGATCACGTTGGCACCGGGTTGTTTAAAAACAGCCAGTAAAATGGTGCGTCCATTGGCTAACAGGTTGGCGGCTTGGCCAGCTCCCATGCCTGCATAGGCCCAAGCGGCGAGGCGCATGTTTTCAGGGCCCTCGGTCGCTTGCCCGATGTCTCGCATCCGGACGGGGCTGCCGTTTTTGTATGCCACGATGACATTGGACCACGCTTGGGTTGAAAAAATTTGATCGTTACTATAAACCGTGACGTTTTGCTTGGGGCCGTCGAAAGAGCCTTTAGGATTGTTGGTGGTGGTGGTGGCAATTTGAGTACGAATCTCTTCTAGACTTAATCCGAGTTGGGAAATTTTAGCCGGATCGATTTGTAGACGAATCGCTGGTTTTTGTTGACCGTTGATGCTGACTTGGCCTACGCCGGAGAGTTGTGAGATTTTTTGCGCAATGACGCTGTCTGCTGCATCTGACACTTTAGTCAGGGGGAGTGAATCTGAGCTAATGCCTAAAATGAGAATGGGGCGATCGGCAGGATTGACTTTGCGAAAGGTGGGGGGGCTAGGCAGTGTGGAGGGTAGTTGCCCGCCTGCTGCGTTAATGGCAGCGAGCACATCGACGGCTGCAGCATCCACACTTCGATTAAGATCAAATTGGAGCGAGATGCTAGAGGAGCCTAAGTAGCTGGTCGAGGTCATTTCCGTTAGACCCGCGATTAAGGAAAAATAACGTTCCAGCGGCGTGGCAACATTGGAGGCCATGGTTTCAGCGCTAGCACCAGGCCAGTTCACCGAGACTTGGATGGTTGGGAAATCAACCTGGGGTAGGGGGGCAACGGGGAGTTGAGGCCAGGCCACCAGACCGACCAGTAAAAGGCTTAACGCCAAGAGCGAAGTGCCAACGGGGCGTTTAATAAAAATCGCTGAGATATTCAATGGCTACTTTCCGAGTCTCAAAAAACGTTTTTAGGGTGCTTTGGCGGGAGGGCTATTTTTACCATTCGATCTCACCGCTTGTTGTTCTACAACCTTAAGGCCCGGTTTGAGTTTGTATTGCCCTTCGACTACCACCCGGTCGCCAAGGGTCAGACCGGATTCAATGATGGCTTTGCCCTCCTGAATGACCCCGAGTTTAATCGGTTGCATGTGCACCGTATTATTGTCGTCGATGACGTAGGCGTAAAGATTATTAGGGCCGCGTTGAATGACCGATTCGGGCACGATAGTGACCTTTTGCAAGGTGCCGAGTCCTAAGCGAACGTTGACATACTGGCCTGGCCACAGTTTGTGTGTGGCATTGGTAAACTCGGCTTTTAGTTGTATGGTGCCGGTTGCGGTGTCAATTTGGTTGTTGATGAGCATCAGTATGCCTGTTGCCAGCAGTTCATTGTTTTCCCGTGCAAAGGCTTGTACGACTAAGGGTTTTCCTTTTTTGCTTTCAATGGCACGATTGATGGCTTGGAACTTGTCCTCTGGGAGAGTAAAGAGGACGCTAATCGGATCGATTTGATTAATGTTGACGATGCCGTTGCTGTCGGTGGCACGAACGATATTGCCCGGGTCAACGCCTCGCATGCCCGTACGTCCTTTGATGGGAGAGCGCAAGGTGGTGTAGTCCAGTTGCACTTGCACGATATCGATTTGTGCCTGATCAGCTTGTACGGTGGCCTTGAGTTGATCGACCGTGGTTTGTTGGGTGGCGAGGATTTGTTGTGATACGGCATCTTGTTTCCACAGCAGCTTATAGCGCTCAAGATCCGTATTGGCATTGGCTAATGTGGTGAGGTCGCGCGCTTTTTGTGCGCGTGCTAGATCGAGTTGTGCTTTGTAGGGGGCAGGGTCAATCTGAGCCAGAATATCGCCTGCGGCAACGGACTGGCCTTCGCGAAAGTTTACCGACTGTAATTGTCCATCGACCCGGGCTTTGACTGTCACTGCAAATAAGGGCGTTACACTGCCTATGCCACTAAGGTAGGTGGCGAAGTCCTCTGCCGTGACTAGTGTGCTGATCACCGGTACGGTGTCGCGAGTTTTAACGGGGGGGGAGGTTTTACCCCACCCGAAGTATTCTGCCGCTTTATAGACTGATAACGCAATGATCAGGATAACAAAAATCGTAGCAAGACTCTTACGCTTAAAAGGGGCCATCTTCTCTGGGGCTTCCGGATATCAAAAAATAGGGGATCGGGATCATGAATTTTTCAAGGGAAGGGCAGGGGGAGCGCTATCCCTTGAAAATGAAATGAACTTTTAAGTCGATCGTAAAGCTATGATAAATGAAACAATGTGACAGTAGCTTGACGTTTTTAATAAGGTTCTCTGACAAAGATAAAGGTTGTGCCTTGGACAATGGGAGCACTGGCACCCACAAAGCAAACGTTGGCATCTTTCACCTGTCGTATACCCGCGCGCCCCGAGGCTTGTAAAACGCCCTCGATAATATGCCAAAGTCCGTGTATGCGCCCTGTGCCAAGACTACCACCAAAGGTGTTCAGCGGCAGTTCCCCGTCCAGTTCAATACGACCGTCCTGAATAAAATCCAAGGCTTCGCCTTCCTTACAAAAACCGTAGGATTCGAGTCCGTAGATCACGGAGGCAGAAAAGCCGTCGTAGATTTGTGCTACATCCACGTCCTTGGGAGAAAATCCGGAGCGCTCCCAGGTGAGTTTGGCTGAACTGCTGCCCCCTTCCATGTAACTGCTTAAGCTTCCAATACGTCCTGCGACTTCGAAATGCAGGCGTTGGCCGTAACCGGCCAGATAAGCCGGTTGGGGTTTGAGATACCGAGCCAGATCCGCACGCGTGAGCACAATGGCGCAAGCCCCCTGCACAGGAATATCGCAGTCATAAAGACAAAAAGGGTGCGCAACCATTCTTGAATTCAGATAGTCCTCACGTGAGAGCGGCGTGCCATAAAAATAGGCATGGGGATTATTTTGCGTATGACGACGCTGGGTGACCGCCAAGGTGGCCATTTTTTCACGGTTTTGGTTGTTTTTTTCTAGCCAGCGGGTGTAGGCCACCGCCATCGCTTGACCCGGACCGCCAAAGCCGTAGGGACCGGTAAATTGTAAAGGCCCGGCGGCATGAGCCCCGGGTAAATTCTGGTAGGTGCCTTTAGGGTTATGCATGGCACGCCAGACCACCGCGTATTTACACACCCCGGCGAGTAGCGCATTGACGGCTTGTTGCACGGCTCCGCCAATGTTGACTGATCCGGTTTGAATATGCCATGTCAGATTCGGCAGTTTTAGCATAGCCATCATACAGTTGACCGAAACAATGGAGATACCATCGACCTCTGTGTGTCCGGTAGCAGGTAATTCCGGGTAAGTCGCCAATCCGTCAATGTCGGACATTTTGAGGCCCGAATCCTCCACGGCCGCTTTCACGGCCTCCAAGGCATGGGCGGCCAGGGGTCTTTCGGCCGTTCGTGTGGCCTTAGAAAAACCTACGCCACTAACGGCCACCTTGCATCGATTTTCCCACATGCTTGCTAACTCCTTATGTCGATATAGTGCTTAAAAGTGATTTTGTTTTGGGTTGCGGCCGGGGAAATCTTAGGGTGCCAGTCTAAATTGCGGTAAGGTAAAGTCCTCGTTTAAGGGATCAAACACCACCTCGACTCGACGACCGACCTTAGCTTGCGTGTAGGGGGCATCGAGTAGATTGCCGGCCATCAGTGCACCCGGTGCGGCATCCAATTCGACAATGATGCTCGCGTAAGGCACGGCACTGGCAAAGCGCTTATCTCCCGTGTGATACATGATGGTGTAAGCGTAAATACTGCCTTTGCCCTCGACCGGTTCGAACTTCAGATCAATGCTCATGCAATTAACGCAAGTCGCATAGGGCGGGTGCTGGAAATGGTGGCATTGTTGACAGCGTTGTAAAGACAATATATTTTTTTTTGCTGAATCCCAAAAAGGCTTTGTCCACTCGTTAGGGACGGGGATCGGGCGGGTGACTTTGCTCCAGTCGCTCATGATTCGATTCTCGCTAGGCAGGTTGGGGTTTAAAAAGGGTAGCGTTGAGGTTTTTCCATCCTTTTTTTATCAGTATTCTAACCGTTTGCGCGTTCTAAGTGATCTTCTTGCGCAATCTTTGTCTATCTTGCGACTCCTGCATCAAAGTGTCATCGGCTGTCAATATTTAATAGGAGAAACAATCAATTCGCTCGGTCTTTTTGCCTTGATTTTGACTAATGGCTCCCTCCTGAGTGGTAAGAATGTGGTAAAAAGATAAAAAGGCGTTCAAAGTTAACCCTCTAAGGGTCCTCAAAGTCCTTGATTTCATGAGGTTGGATGCTTTGCCTACGATAATAAAAAATGACGCAATATTGATGGGCTCTTGGTTGATGATTTTTTTGCGAGGAGGCAATTGATGCGAGGTCGACTGAAAGGGGGCGCTTATGGCTGCCTTTTACTTTTATGGATTTTTGCCTTTGGGGCTACCCAGGCCGAAGAGGGGATAAAAAATTACCCGGCCAAGGCCGTTAAGGTCGTGATCGGCTATCCCCCCGGAGGTTCTGACGCTACGGCCCGTCTTGTTACCCAACGCTTGAGTGAAAAGTTGGGTCAACCCTTTGTCATCGATTATCGGCCCGGGGCGGCAGCGACCTTAGGCACTGATTGGGTCGCTAAATCCCCAGCCGATGGTTATACCCTACTGTTTGCCTCAGGCACTTTTACGATTTCATCGGCCATGAACGCTAAGCTGCCCTACGATATATTAAAAGATTTTGCGCCAATCGCCTTTGTCGGGGTGGTGCCTATGGTGTTGTCGACACACCCTTCCTTACCGGTTCATTCGGTCAAAGAGTTCATTGCGTTTGCGCGAGCCCGACCCGGTCAACTCGATTACTCAACTACGGGTGCGGGTGGGGGCTATCACTTGAGCACCTTGGTATTTGCCTCACAGCACGGATTAAAATTTAATCATGTGCCCTATAAGGGTAGTTCTCCGGCGTTAATTGCTTTAATGGGTGGAGAAGTGCATTTCATGTTACCGAATCTGGTGACCTTATTGCCTTATTTGGGCTCAGGTCGTTTAAGAGCCTTGGGCATTGCGAGCGAATCGCGCTCTACGCTGGCGCCTCAGTTACCGACGATCGCTGAAAGCGGCGTTATGCCTTTGCGCGAGGGCACTTGGTATGGATTTTTAGCGCCCAGTGCTACGCCGCGAGCTGTGGTAAATTTTTTAAATCAAGAAATCATGCAAGCCCTACAAACGCGTGAAGTGCATGAGAATTTGACAAAACTGGGTGTTTTTATTGCTTCTCAAGATTCTCCCGAAAATTTCTCTGCCTTTATTCGGGCGGATAAGCAAAAGTGGCAGCGGTTGATGAAGTTAACGGGTTTTTCTTCGATTGAGTAAATCTTTGAATGGGGCCGAGACTAAAAAAAGCAAAAGGCCCCATGCGTTTTTTTTCGTGAAATGGGGTAGGGGTTTAGATTTTTAAGGCATTCAAAGATCGGAGGCGTCACATGAAATACGTCAGCATTCGGTGGTTTTTTGCCTGCTGTGTTGGGGTTTTGGGGGTGTGTATTGCAGCAATTGATCTTAAGGCGCAGTCTTATCCGTCTAAGCCCATTCGTTATATCGTGCCTTTTCCCGCCGGGGGGTCGCCAGATATTGTCGGGCGTTTGGTGTCTGATCGTCTTAGCCGCCCTGCTTTACTAGCGCAGCAGGTGGTAGTGGACAATCGTTCTGGTGCCGGCGGTACGGTGGGCGCTGCGATTGCTGCTCGTTCGACTGCCGATGGCTACACATTATTTCAATGTAATATTGCTTCCAATGCTATAGCGCCTTCTTTGTATAGCAAGCTTGGCTATGATGTGCTGCGAGATTTTTCACCGATTTCTTTAATCGGTTCGACCTCTAGTGCTTTGGTGGTTTATCCGGGTCAGCCCTTTAATTCCCTCGGTGAGTTGATTCGTTATGCCAAGCAAAACCCTGGTAAATTAAGCTACGGCTCTTCGGGAAATGGCACCTCTCCCCATTTATCGATGGAATTATTTAAAACAATGGCGAAGGTGGACATTGTGCACATTGCGTATCGAGGGGCTGCTCCGGCGTTGGCGGATTTGATGGGGGGGCAAGTGCCTGTGGCTATGAGTAATATTCCTGCAGTCATTGCACCGGTGCAGTCAGGACGGATGCGGGTGCTGGCGGTCACTGGGTTAAAGCGCTCTATACAAATTCCATTGGTGCCCACTATGATTGAATCGGGGTTGGAGGGATATTATGTGTCCTCATGGTATGGGGTTTGCGCTCCGGCCGGCATACCCACCCCAGTGCTGGATACTTTGCATTCTCAGGTGAGTCGTGTATTACATATGCCCGATGTAGTACAGCGGTTGACCGATTTGGTGATTGATGTAACGCCTAATGGGCCAGTGGAGTTTTCTGCGTTTATTCGTTCAGAAACACGGCGCTGGGCTCAGGTCGCCCACGATGCGGGATTAAGTGCACAATAAAAGCGCTGATAGACCTTTTCTGAGGTTCATCGGCAGTGTAAGCTCATTCATTTTTCGTTTAGGAGGGGTATTTAATGAGTCAGAAAATTGCAACCGGTCCATTAACAGGCATTCGAGTCATAGAGTTGGCCGATGAACAGGCCGAATACTGTGGTCTGACATTAGCTGGTTTGGGGGCGGATGTTATCAAGGTTGAGCCACGAGGCGGTAGTCCGACTCGTCGTATTGGACCTTTTTACAAGGACCAGCAGGACAAGAACGGTTCGCTTTTTTTCTGGCAATATAATCGGGGTAAACGTTCGATCGAGCTCGATTTAAAACTGGAGAGTGATCTTGAAAAGTTCCGTACATTAATTGCCGGTTGCGATATTTTTCTTGAATCTACGGCCAAGGGGGAGTTGGCAGGCTATGGGTTAGATGAAAAAACACTAAAAGAAAAACACCCCACACTGATCCATGCTCGAGTGACTCCTTTTGGCGACCATGGACCGTGGTCTGAGTTTAAGGGCAGTGATTTAGTGCATTTGGCTTTGGGTGGGGTGATGATGAATTGCGGTTATGATCCTGCTCCCGATGGGCAATATGACCTACCACCGATTGCGCCCCAGATGTGGCATGCCTATCACATTGCCGGTGAGCAATTGTCGATGACCATTGTTGCGGCGTTGTTGTATCGTTTTCGAACCGGGCTGGGCCAGTCGGTGTCTTGTGCGATTCATGAGGCGGTGGCTAAATCCACAGAAGTGGATTTGATGTCCTGGGTGATGCGTCGTGCCCCGATTTATCGTCAGACCTGTCGTCATGCGAGAGAAAATATTGCGCCTAACCCCTCGATCGCTCACACGAAAGATGGGCGCTGGGTGATGGCGAGTCTTGGCAACCGAGCCGATGATGGCGAGCGGCTAATGAAATTACTGAAAAAATACGGCATGGCCGATGGTTTTTCTGCAGACAGTTCTGCGATGCCCAAAGGGGGGCGATTTATCCCAGGAACCGGGCCGGTGACACAAAAACGTGACGAAGGCATGGAAGCCGTGCAGCGTTTCGTGCGTTCCTTTACCTATGAGAACATTCCTTGGCGCGAGGCTCAGGAGGCGGGTATGTTGTGGGCACCCCTGCGTAAGCCACACGAAAATGCCATCGATGAACACTGGATTAAAAGAAAAAGTGTTTCCGATGTCGAGCATCCTGAGTATGGTAAAAAATTTCGTTATGCCACCAGCAAGTGGATTTCTACCGCCAATGAGTGGGTCGTGGGTAGACGTGCGCCGTTATTGAATGAAGATTTTGCTAGTGTGATGGCCCCGATCGAAAGACAGTTTCCGGTGATTAGTCCCAAAGCTCAGGTGGATGCGAAGGAGACGCCTTCTAAACGGGGTAAGCCGTTTGCGCTCAATAATATTCGTATTTTAGATTTCACTTGGTTTTTGGCTTCAGCCGGTGGCACGCGGTTTTTAAGTGCTTTTGGTGCAGAGAGCATTAAAGTGGAATTAAAGTCGCATCCAGATACGCGTCTAGCCGCCATGGCGCCTGTCGGTGGAAGAGAGGCACGAGATCGGGCCACAGCTCCCTTAGCGGGTGTGACGGATACCAATATGGGTGGGCAGTTTAATAATAAGAACCCGGGTAAGCGCGGGATTTCTTTGAATGTTCGCCATCCCAAGGGCTTGGAGATTGCAAAACGATTAGTGGCGATGTCCGATATCGTGGCGGAGGGATTTTCTCCAGGGGTGCTGGATAACTGGGGCTTAGGCTATGATGTGTTGCGCTCTATCAAACCCGACATTATTTATGTGCAGCAGTCGGGTATGGGCGCTTATGGCACTTATGGTCGATTTAGAACCGTGGGCCCGATTGCCAATGCATTTGCGGGGTTATCGGAAATGTCCGGATTGGAAGAACCCGCGATGCCAGCAGGGTGGGGGTTTTCGTATTTGGATTGGATGGGAGCCTACAGTTTCGCATTGGCGATGTTAAGTGCCTTGTTTCACCGTAATCGTACTGGACAGGGGCAATGGATTGATGCCTCGCAAACCGAGGTTGGGCTCTTTATTAACGGACCGGCTATTTTAGATTGGTCTGCGAATGGGCGAGTGTGGACCCGTACTGGCAATCGTTCGCCGCATAAGCCCGCAGCGCCGCACGGCGTATTTCCTTGTCAAGGCGAAGACCGTTGGATCGCGATTGCTTGCTTTACCGACAGCGAATGGCAGAATTTGACCCAAGTTATGGGGCACCCCGAATGGGCCAAAGACAGTCGTTTTCAGACGCTTCAGGCTCGCCAAGAAAATATTCAAGCATTGGATCTTTTGATTAAAGGTTGGACCCAAGTCCATGATGAATATGAGGCGATGGCGCGTTTACAAAAAGCTGGGGTGCCGGCAGGGGTTTGTCAAAATGCGGGAGATCGATGCGATAAAGATCCGCAATTGCTAGCCCTAGAATGGTTGACCGAAGTCACCGGTACAAAAATAGGTCGCTGGCCATTAGCGGAGGTGCCCATCAAGATGAGTCAATCCCCTGCTTATATTGGAGGACGCATCGATCGAGGCGCTCCCTGTTATGGGGAGGATAATGAATACGTTTACCGCGAACTGCTGGGGATGTCGGCTGATGAAGTCGCTGCACTCGATGCGGATGGGGTGTTTTAGGACATATTTTTTGATCCTGGTTTTTAAAACAGTCAAGCGCCTGTTGTCGTTGAATCGATAACAGGCGCCCAGTGTCACAGACTGGTTGAAAAAGCGCTATCTTTGCAGGCACTGAGGGGAGTGCTCAACCCCTTTTGAATGCAACATTACTATTGGCACTTAGGGCCTTTAGCATTGATTGCTCGCCAGGGGGAAGGGGCCTGGACGGGAGCCCGGAAGACTTTTAGCGATATGCGCTTGCATAATCGCGCGTAGTTCTGCCGCGCTTTCCCCAGGCGCTGGGTGCAGTTTTTCGATTTCTTCCAGTATGGGTGGAGCACGATCATCCACGGGCACATCATGCCATAAGGCCCACTTCTCGATTTGATGGATAAATTCGGGTGAGACCCTTGGGGGAACGAGGTGATTCATCGGATCTTTCATCGCCTCATCCACCGATACAAATTCTACGCCGGCCGCTTCAAATTCATCAAGGATTTGATCTAAGCAGTCCCCGCCTAACGGCGTGCCGTGGATGAGCCAGATATGAATCGGATCGCGTCCAAATACGGCTCTGGCATTAGCAGCATGAAGCCGCATTTCATGTAGGGCTGCCTCGACAAAGGCTTGGCGCATGAATGACAGCCCTTGTCGATCATCGGCTTTCAAGGTTCGCCAGTATGCGGCATGAAAACGGGAGTCACGAAATCCGACCGTCACTGGCACTGGGGTATAGCCTTGGGTTTTAAGGTAATGTAGAACGGTTTCTTGTTTTTCTGCGGTATCGCCCCACATGTCGTTGCAGAACCGAAAATAGCGTTTTGGTGCTTGGGTGGCCCAGCGACTAATCATTTGCTCATTTCGTTCAATATCGTCGATATAGGTCTTAGCATCGACCCAGTTGATACTGGGGTGGTGGTGAGTATGATTGGCAACGTAGTGACCTTGATCGACCCAGTGATCAAACACGCGCAGTAGTTCGGGGTCGTCCTCAGCGGGTGCGGTATTGGAAAACGCATAAACTTGCGCTGCATGATGGTGGGAGAGGGCGTCAGTCATTTTGCGGGCAATGGACAAACAGCTGTAGTGTTTAGGCATGGGAGTGCCCCGCCACATCAACATATCGTCAAAGGTGATGGCCATTTTGACGGGGCCGAGTGGGGAAATAGGTTTTATTTTCATGGGGTATATCCTTTGGCTGTCGTGAACTTCAGTGTAAACGAGATTAAGCGAAAAGGTTGCTATCAGCCTATTCTAACGGGGTCTGAGTTGGTCTGAGCCCAATGCTGTAGTGGTCCATGAATGAAGCAGGGAAGTGAAGATTGCTCTTCCAGGCTAAAATTTAGCCTGGCTCTTTCCACGGTTTATATGACGTTGAGCCCGATCAGGCCATAATAATACGTTTTGTATGGGTTTCTTGCTATTGAACCATGTGTCCATACCGATCTGCGAAAACTGAGATTCACGGGGTCATGGAGCCATTATTCCAGCGTTTTCTATAACGGCGCTCAGCTAGCGCTAACTGATGCGCAGCAAAATCAACGGGTTTTGTTTGGGTATACTAAGGAACAGGGCTTTTACGGCGGGTATGCCCCAGGTGGTGAAGGCGCCTAAGCCCAAAGCTCTACCAGTCAGGCGTAAAGTTAACACTCGGGATGGATTGGCCACCTAAAGCGCCTGCGCAATAAAGGCGGTCGGCCATCGACTTTCCCTGCTCAAATATCCCCTCAATTCTTAGATCGAATGGGGTGGGTATCTGAGTAAAGTGTTGTGGTACCCATCTGACGGCTTTTGATTAACCCAGAAGTCACAAAGTGCTTTCAGATGAATTTTCTTGCATAATGCTGTAAAGCCTTAGCCTGCCGCTTGAAATGAAAGCTCGAGCAGGCTTAAGGCTAAACTACCACCCTATAATCGCTACAAATCTAATCCCATCAAGTGCTACTCAATGACAACCATTATTGACTTAGTGGGCTGAAGAGTGCGGCAATTTTCCAAGAATCCAACTAATGAATGCAGCCAAGCGATTAGCCGAATTTAACGCGGCAATGGCTCGTGCACGGCTATGTCCGGATATTGAAACTTGGGAAATAGTTTTTTCGATTAATGAGATATTCTTACCTTTCATGACATGCTCCTATTAAAAACAACAGTTAAAGTATCTAATTGAGACAATTAATCTTTTAACTTAATAACAGCTCTTTCAATTACTTGTCTCACTTCGTTGGACCGAAGTATGATCATTTTGTTGCATCGCATCAACCTACATTAATTAAAAGTTCAAATTAGTTAAATTAAACTGAAATGAGCTTTATGAATGTGTCTAAACAACCCTTTTTAGACCAAGATTGAGGCTCACTCCCCCGGATAAGACTTTGATCATTAAAGGGCAAATGAGGGTATATCGTTTTGACTTTCATCAACAAGATGCCATTAAACGAAGTCAATACAAGGGGAGGAAAGACGCCTTGGACTTAAAAAATCTTAGGAGGAATTCGGTTAGTGGTCGGATCATTAGACAGGGCACTAAGGGCCAGAATATCGATCCAGAGCCACGGAATAGACCCGATCGGTTCGCAGAGTCGATGCTTATATTGAGGCTTTTGAGATTAGTTTTTTAATGGGTTCTGTGTATTTTAAAATTCAGCCCCTTTGCTGGATAGCCCTTTTGAAGTGAATCGATGTCCATTGACGAACACCTCATGGGCAGATCATTTGCCTTGGATTTTTTGGTGATCTTTTCTGGCAAGGGCGCCATGAAATGGGCGATTGCTTGGGATTGGCGTTGATCTAAAAAGTCATACGATCTCGGTACGTGATAAAACCGAAGCGAAGTCGGTGTTGCGACTTTTTAAATCGCCCAACTTCTCTTCCCAATTTATATAGAGTTGCAAATTGCTCTAACCGAGGTAGAACGAGTAGGCTTCCTTTTATGCTATTGAGTCAGCCGCCAAAGGGGCGCAATATGATAAAATCTGTCCTGCCTGACTGTGGATCAAAAGCGGTTCATTTCTTCGTTCATGGACCTTCCCTACGACCTTCCCTTCGACCTTCCTCTCACCCACCTATTACCGATGTCAAATTAGTGGAGCTGATAGGGCAAACCATTATCGGATAGTCAATCGATTGGCTGATTCATCAATAGCGGGATTGAGAAGCGCTACAGAGGCATTTTTATCGATTTTTGTTATCATTCGTCACTTACATTTTGATTTATTACTTTTTTGGAAATTTTGACATGAATAAAAATATCATCCTATTGACCTTTTGCTTAGGTTTATTTGGCGCGTTGTGGAGTGTGGCTGCGCCTGCTGAAGGTATTTCGAGTGCAGAAAAATGGATGGAAGAACTCGAAAAATCGGGCGCCATTGATCGTGCGGTTCAAAGAAGTTTAGAGCGGATTCAAAAAGAACAGGCATTAGCCCAACAGCAAGAAGAAATGAGGCAGCAGGCTGTGCAATTGGAAAAAGCTAAATTTGCACGTAAGGTCGATGTCACTAAAGATATGATATTCGGTAACCCTAAAGCGGAAATCAGTATCATTGAATATTCTGATTTTGAGTGCCCTTATTGCAAGCGTTTTCATGGAAATCCTGAACAAGTTGTCACCGAAATGAATGGTGAGGTTAATTTAGTTTGGCGCCACTACCCTTTGTCTTTTCATGATCCAATGGCCACCAAAGAAGCCGTGGCGTCTTATTGTGCGAGTGAGCAAGGCGGATCGCCGCTGTTTTGGAAATTTGCCGATGGCGTGATGAAGAACACCGGGTCCAATGGACAGGGTTTGCCAAGCAAAGACAAGGAAGACCCACTAGTGGGGTTGGCCGTATCTCTGGGATTAGATAAAGCTAAATTTCAAGCTTGCCAGGACTCGGATCAAGCCAAGCGTGCGATACAAGCCGATCTAGATGATGGGGTCAATGCAGGTATTAATGGGACGCCGGGGGTGATTTTAGTGAATCACAAAACCGGTACAGTCGGCATTTTGGCCGGTGCGGTTCCTGTAGAAAACATTAAAGCAGAAGTCAAAAAATTACAGCTGCCATAATCCGCTCTTAACGGAAAAGGGCTTGGCACTCGCTTTTGACGTCTTTGGATTTGATGTCTTGGCAAAAGTCCTTTTTCCGCTTAACGCGAGCTAGGCACATGTTCTTGTTATCTTTTTCTTTCATGTGCAGACAGTAAGAAGCATCATGCGAAGAAACCGCAAGACACAAGTTATTGCGGTCGTGATCCTTAATCACTGAGCAATCGGAAGGGGCTGAAACACTTAACCCCGGTAACATCAGAAAATAGATTAATAGTAAATACTTCATTTGAGCCTTTGTTCAAAGTTTTTTATGAATGCTCGGAAAAAGTGTAGTTTATTGTTGCTCTTCAGGTTCATGCTGAGGTTGGCCGATTTTTAAAAAAAAGATTTTTTGTCTTTTTTATTCATTACTCGGTATAGTCTATCAGAATAAAAACGTGGTTTATTTTATTCTCAACCGCGTTGTCGCGCTCCGATTAGCGTGATGTTATAGTTTGCTTGCCCATGGCAACGACTGTTGAGTGAAACACCCACAGAAGTAGAGCCTAAAAAGGCCTAAGGGTTAAGCTTTCTAGTTTCTCAGTTACTCATCATATTATGGTTGCCTTACTTTCTTTGTTAAGAGTCGTGAGGTGTTTTCTTTGCAATCTATGTTTGATAGGAAAGGTTCACATTATGTCAAGAGTCTCATTATTAGAAGAAAAAGATCATCCGGAACTCAAAGATCCCATCGCTAAAATTCGAGGCGAACGTGGGGGACGATTACTGAATATTTTTCAGATGCTACTGCATAGCCCCAGCCTTGCAATGGCTTGGCTTGAGCAGGTTTCTGCGGTTCGTTGGAAGACGCAGCTCTCGGGTCAAATTCGTGAGTTAGTTATTTTACGCGTAGGAATAATAAATCGAGTCGATTATATTTTTAAGGCCCATGTGCCAGCCTATACGCATAAAGAGGGCTTGAGTCTTGCGCAATGCAACGCGATTGTCGTATGGCGTTCGAGTGATTTATTTGATGCTGCGCAGTGTGCTGCTCTTGAATACGCTGATGCGATGACCTTAGATATACAAGTGTCTGATGCTGTGTTCCAAAAATTAAAGCCCCATTTCACTGAGCGTCAAATTGTTGAGTTAACAGTATTAATTGCGACCTACAACATGCACAATCGAGTTTTGGAAGCCTTAAAGATAGATCCGACGGTATCTCACCAAGACTAAAATAAAAAAATAGTGCATCCTTATTATGGTTGGCAGCTTATTCACCTCGTAATAGCCTTTTTGCAGCCATTTGCCTCACTTTGATGCATTGGAGATCATCGCTTTTGAGGATTTTTTGAAACCCCTCTTGCATGCGATCGGTAATGCTACACCCTAGGCTAAGCGGCGTTTCAACGAAGGAAGGACGGTTAGGATTGAGCTGCAGCTCGCCCTGCAATGCGTCCAAAGACTGCGCCTGACATGAGTCCGGTGCCTAGGGGATAGTTGTAGTGGAATAGACCACCGACCATTTCACCTGCTGCATAAAGCCCTTCTATGGGTTTCCAGCCGGTTGAGATAATTTGAGCCTCTTTGTTAATCTTCACCCCACCAAAAGTAAAGGTGATACCCCCGGTGACGGTCCAGCAAAGATAGGGTGGGGTGTCCAGTTTTTGTGCCCAGTTGCTCTTAGCCGGTTCAATGCCTTCGGTATGAAGGCCATCGAGGATCGCCGGATTGAAGTCTTTGCCGTGACCAGCGGCTTGGTTATATTCGTTTAATGTTTTGAGGGCTTGTTCTTGATCGACGGGTAATTGTTTAACCAAGCCTTCTAATGTATCTGAACGTAGGGGTTCGCTAGTTTTATAGCGCGGTTCTAGCATGTCGACCACTTTACTATCAAAAATCTGGCAGACTTTTCCGCCAGTTTGTTTGAGAATGAGGCCGCCAAACTTGGCGTAAGTAAAGGCATTGAAGTCCTCACCCTCGTTGACCCAGCGCTTGCCCTCAGCATTGATCATGACGCCGTAGGGATAGGAAAGACGGTTGGTTTTGTCAGTGAGTTTACGAACGCCATAGTCGGGCGCCTCGGCCACGATGGGGGTTGCGTGACACCCACCCCAATGTCCCCAGGGCATAGCGCCTACATCCAAAGCCATTTTAAGTCCATCACCGTAATTGAAGTTAGATCCTCTGACCTTGGCATGACCCCATTCTTGCCCTAGATAGCGGGTGCGCCATTCGGGATTGGTTTCAAAGCCTCCGCAGGCCAGAATCACGGCCTTGCATTCGAGGGTTTCAAGTCCTTTTGTGCTGCGTACCACAACGCCATTGACCCGACCACTCGTGCTTTGAGTTAATTCCAATACATGCGCTTCATATTGAATGTCGATACCCATCCCCTCCACTGTCTTAAACCAGGTAGAGGAGAGCCCCACACCTTCATGCACCGTGCGTACGATCGCACCTCGAGGCCATTTGTATTCATTACCGACTTTGATCCCCATGACTGAGCGGGCCAGTTCAAATTCGTGCTTCCCCACTTGCTGCATCCAGCAAGTGGTGTCGTAGGAGGCGTCGATTAAAATCTTAGATAGCTCAGGATCAGTGCGCCCCTCAGTCACCCTCATCAAGTCTTCAAGGAAAGCGGCTTTGGGATACTGTGGCACGCCTTTATGAAAGCCAGGGAACTCCGCCTCCGCGCCAGGAATAAAACGGTCGAGTTGTTCGATTTCATTAAATACAAACCGAAAAATAGCACCACTAAAATGGGTGTTGCCACCGCGTTGATCACGGGGCGCTTTTTCCAGTAACAATACGCGTTTGGCACCATTTTCTTTCGCTGATACGGCAGCGGCACAGGCCGCGTTCCCACCCCCAACGACGATTACATCATACATAGTGAAATCTCCTATTGAGTAGCGTTTGGTGTTTGCTGACAAGGCAGGGACTTTAATGAAGGAGGTCTATGAGTTCACGAGCGGTGTGTTTTTCTATCTGCATGGCCACTTCACTAATACGACTAACGTCTAGAGTAGGGTTATTGGAGGTAAACTTTCTGACAACCCCGTCATAATCGACCGGGCAGGCGGTAGAACCGGTAGGATCGAGGATGTCAACACGCATCCAGTCTTGATCAACCAAGGTGGCAACCCAACCGGCAAAGTGTGCGGGGTAGAGTTTATCTAAACTAGGATCGGGTTCTAGTACCAGGGCGCTCGCTATTTTTTGTAGTCCTTCGTCATGCATTTTAGCCTCGGTAAACTGCTCAGGTAGCACTTGTCCATCATGAAGTGCCACAGCAAGGCAATAACGAAGACTCATTTGAGCATTTAACGCGCTACTGGGCGTGTAATCAAAACCACATTGCACATTGACCACATGACTCATTCCTACACGAACCGGGCGTTGCGGGTCCCATCGATTGCCTAAACGCGCACGCAATTGTAAGGCGGCATCAATGTAGGAGTGCGTGCTGCCACAGCAGGCATAAGGTTTCATCGACACTTCATCCATGTGATAAACCTGTCCCAGGGCTTGGGTAAGAGCGGTAACGTTGGACGCATCAGAAAACGCTTTGAGAAAACCGCCATCACCAAATTCATAGATTTGTGTCGGTCCACTAAAGCCGCCAGCAGCCAGTTCAGCCGCCATGACCCCAGAGTGAGCCGCCTTACCGGCATGCAATCTTTTACTCATGGTGCCATCTGCATTAAAGGCCCATAGACCCGCCCCCTGAGTGCCGGCAAGACCTAAGGCCCAGGCTGTTTTTTCGGTATCTAGTCCCATTAACACGGCACATGCCGCCGCAGCACCAAAGGGCCCGCAGACGCCCGTCAGATGCCAGCCCCGAAGGCGCGCTGCAGACGGTTCTAGTGCTAGGCTCGAGCGGATCATCACTTCATAGCCGACTGCGATTGCGCACAGCAAGCGCTCGCCAGGACTATTTAGTGCTTCGGCCATTGCCAGCACAGCTGGAATGACAACGGCTCCAGGGTGAAGTTTTGCATTGTGGTAATCGTCCAGTTCGAAGGCGTGGCAAGATGTGCCGTTGATCATGGCAGCATCGGCGGCGCGTACTCGGGTCTGTTTTTGATTCCAAATGCGCGACAGTCCTTGGCTGGCCCCCTGCTCGACCCATTGAAGTAGGGCCTGCGTCCAAGAAGTGACAAACCCGTAAGTGCCACAGCCTATGGTGTCTAAGAGGGCCAGTCGTGCGACTTGCTGGGTATGCAAAGGCAGGTCCGAGTGACGAATGTGTGAAATCCAATGCGCCAGTTGCATGGTCGGTCCATGGCCTAGGTGAGTTTGCATTTTTTATCCTACTCCGTCGTAACTGCTCACCTACTCGGGTAGCCTAGATGAGAAGAATGGATTATTTAATGATTATTGATATGGCTGTGTTGGCTTGCTCGGAGTATTAATCTCCAAAAGCAACCCTGTATAAATCGTTAAGAATTAAGCGTGAATATTATTTTCTAGTTTACCGTAGACTTAAATAAGTCCCAGCTGATGTAGATCAATAATATTATAGTTACCAACCAAATACAGAGGATGACAGCAGCGGCCCAGAGGTTTTTTGGTTTGGAATGATTTTCATCAATCCAACGTTGCGCCTGTAGTTTGGAGGATTCTAGTATTTCGGGAGGAATCAATTTTAATACCCACCAAATCGCTATGGGCAGCAATAAGAGATCATCCAAATACCCCAAGACCGGAATGAAGTCCGGTATAAGATCTATAGGGCTCAAGGCATAGGAGACAATGAGAATACAAAGAAATTTTACGATCCTGGGTGTTTTTTCATTACGATAACAAAACCAAAGCGTAATTATTTGTGATTTGAGTATTCTGGCCCAATGCTGGAGTTTCAAAAAAAATGAATTTTTCTTCAATGAGGACCTCCAGTTAGAGGGTCACGTTATTAAGGGTTGAAGCGATGAAAATGGGTAGCATAGAAGTCTTAAAGATGAAGCAATCGTTTCGCGTTATTTCTCAAAATGTCATGACGTTGAAGCTCAGTTAGGCCAGGGATTGAATGTATAAATTGAATGGGATTGTCTTGGCTCATGTCAGCAGGGTGATCGGTTCCTAGGACAACTCGATCAGAGCCTACTTGATTGATAAGATATTGCATCCAACTCACACTATGACCCACGGTGTCATAGTGAAATCGTCGTAGATAGCTTGAGGGAGATTTTTTCATATGCTGGGTTTCCGGACGAACGCCAGTGCCGTGATCCATTCTTCCCACTAAAGCCAAAAAGGCTCCACCCGCATGTGGTAAAACGATTTCCATGCGAGGAAAGGCATCTAATACCCCGCCAAACATGAGGCTAGCGGCAGCAATCCCTGTGTCATAGGGGTTACCCAGAAAATTTCTCAGGTAATACTCTTGCATACGTGATTCACCCACAGGATTGATGGGGTGAAGATAAAGATGTAGTCCTTGTTTTTCGCACTGAGCGTAAACTGGCCAAAAGGATTTATCGTTAAGATTTTTTCCGTTAATGTGAGTGGCTATATAAACACCTCGGATAGCGTTAAAGGGAGCAATCCGTTTTAACTCCTCTAGCGCTAGATCAGGGGCTTGCATGGGTAAGGATGCCAGTCCAACAAATCGCTCCGGGTATTGTTGATGGGCTTTGACTAAAGAGTCGTTGTAGACCTGAGATAAGCGAAGTCCGAAGGCGGGCGGTGCCCAATAGACCATGGGACTTGTTAGAGACAGTGCTTGCATCTTAACGCCACTATCATCCATGACTTTTAGTCGGGTGGGTAGATCGATATGCTGGGGTTGAAAAGGGGTGTTTAAGCCAGGCGCTATCAAAGTTAGATTGCCTTTTGAATCTTTTCCTATTTTCGCCCCGTTGGCTGTAGCTTCTTTCTGAATAAGGGAAACCCACTCAGGAGAAAACCAATGAGTGTGAAGGTCAATCACCTCATCCATGTTTGAGTGAGTGGGAGATGGGAGGGGCTTTAAGGGAGCGCAGCCGGCATAAAAGGCAGCACTCGTAGTCAATATGCGATTGAAAAATTCTCGTCTTTGCATTTTATGAGTTGGAGTGTTTTTATTTTTGGATCATCAAAGTGTTTTGATGTTAGCACTGCCCATTATAATTAGCCTGTATATGGGTTTCATGATAGCGAAAAAAATATAAAGCTAATGCTTGATTAATGATTTTACAACACCCACGATCTTCGGGGGGGCGTGTTTTTATTCAATCTAACGCAATGGCTTGATCGACTAACAGTGAATGCTCAATATTTTTTAAATTTTTTTCAATGAAATTCAATCCTCATTAGATAGAGGATAGAAATTGTTTGAGTTCGGTCGTTTTAGGGTTTGTAAATAAATCAATTGATGATCCTTCTTCATGGACCCGACCCTCGTGCATGAAAATAACGCGGTGACTGACTTTTTTAGCAAAATTCATCTCATGAGTGACCATTAATAACGTCATACCTTCTTGGGCCAAAGATTCAACGACCTGTAAGACTTCCGACACCAGTTCAGGATCCAGAGCCGAGGTGATTTCATCGCATAATAAAATACTGGGCCCCATGGCCAGTGCACGGGCAATGGCGACGCGTTGTTGTTGGCCGCCCGATAGTTCATCGGGAAAGGCATGGAACTTCTCCTCCAAGCCGACTCGTTTTAATAGGTTGATCGCCTGGGTTGATAGTTCATTTTTTGTTTTTTTATGAACCAAGTGAGGCGCTAACATCAGGTTTTCACCGACACTTAAATGGGGAAAAAGGTTGAAAGATTGAAAGATCATGCCGATTTGTTGTCTCAAAGCGCGAAGGGTTTGTGCATTATTTGTTTTGAGTTCTGCTCCATTGATGCGAACTGACCCTTCTTGAAATGCTTCGAGTCCATTTAGACAACGTAGCAAGGTACTTTTGCCTGAGCCACTTCGGCCGATGATGGCGACGACCTCGGATTGAAATACTGTTAAATCAATGCCTTTGAGCACGGATTTTGAACCGAAAAATTTTTTCAGCCCCTTGGCTTCAATCACTATTTCTGAGGTTAGGGGCTTATCGGACATTCATTTTCCTTTCGAGGCTGCGAGCATAACGGCTGATGGGGTAACAAAGGCAAAAATAAAGTACGCCAATAATGCTAAAAACCATAAAAGGTTTAAAAGTAGCATTAGCGATCATGGTGCCTGCCTTGGTTAATTCAATAAAGCCAATCACGGAGGCTAGAGCGGTGGCTTTAACCGCTTGAACCATAAACCCCACAGTAGGCGGGATCGCTAATTTTATGGCCTGTGGCAAAATGATATAACGCATTTGTTCAGCCCAGTTTAACGCTAGGCAGGCCGAAGCTTCCCATTGCCCCTTGGAGACGGCTTGTATGCATCCGTGCCAAATCTCACTCAGAAAAGCACTGCAATACAAGGTGAGGGCTAGACTGGCTGCACCCCAAGCGGAAATCTGAAATCCTAGCGCCGATAGACCGAAGTAGGCTAAAAAAAGCTGCATCAGTAGCGGTGTGCCTTGGAAAAGTTGCACGTAGAGGACGACTACGTGTTTACCCCATCGATCAGTACGGTTACGGATTAATACTAAAATGATCGCAACTAATCCGCCTGCAGCAAAAGTAATCAAGGATAACGCTACCGTCCAACGCGCAGCCAGTAGAAGATTTCGTAATACATCCCAAATAGAGAATTCAACCACGTCGCGTCCCGAATAAATAGCGTTGTCCAAGGCGATTCAGTACACTTCGAAGCAGGATACAAAGCGCTAAATAAATAGTGGCTGCAATGATAAAGGCTTCAAAGGCTCTGAAATTACGGCTCTGAATAAGATTGGCAGCGTAGCTTAATTCTTCTGTTGAAACCTGTCCGCATACTGAGGAACCAAGCATGACAATAATGATTTGACTGACTAAGGAAGGCCAGATTTTTTTGTAAGCTTGAGGCAGTATCACCCGCTTGAAAGTTTGCGCTCGACTTAGGGCGAGCGTGTAGGCTGCCTCAATTTGACCTCGATCGATTGCTTCTACCCCGGCTCGGATAATCTCGGTAGAGTAGGCACCTAAGTTAATGCTCATAGCAACCACTGAGGCCCATTCGGCAGACAGTTTGATGCCTAGGGAGGGTAGGCCAAAGAAAATGAAAAAAAGTTGGATGATGAAAGGCGTGTTTCGTATGGACTCTACATACAGCGAGACTACATGAATGCCAATTGACTTTTTTTGCCACTGAATCCAAGAAAAAAAACTACCCACACTGACGCCGATTACTGTGGAAGACAATGTGAGAAAGAGGGTCCACCCCACCCCCTTTAATAATTGGGGCCATTCAATCAGTATGGCCCCAAAGTCTAGCTCAATGCTCACTGTCAATGCTCAAAGGGCCGTAATGAAGGTCGTTTGATGAGAGGGCTCAATCGGGTAACTCACCTGCACTACGCGCGAGCCATTTTTTGGATAATTTATCAATCTCACCTGATTTTTTTGCTTCATTAATAATGGCATTTACTTTCAGACGAAGTTCCTCTTCACCTTTAGCAATCCCTATAAAGCAGGGACTATTTTTTATCAGAAGTTTGTATTCGGCGCCGAGTTTGGGATTTTGTTTTATGATATTGACAGCTACCGCACCTCCCATTCCGACTGCATCGGTTTGCCCAGATACAAAGGCGGCAATGGTGGCATTGTTATCTTCAAACCGCTTCATATTGACACCGGGTGGGGTTAATTTTGATAACTCTTGATCTTCCATGGCCCCTCGGGTGACGGCAACGCTCTTACCTACTAAATCACTAAACGATTTGATCGTGGTGGTTTTCGGTGCAAATACGCCTTGGAAGAAAGGGGCATAGGCAATCGAAAAGTCGAGGACTTTTTCTCGCTCTGGAGTTTTACCCAAAGTTGAAATAATAAGGTCTGCTTTTTTGGTTTGTAGATAGGGAATGCGGTTGGCACTGATGACAGGAATGAGCTCGACGCGAACTTTCATTTTGTCGGCAATATACTGAGCCATCTCTACATCAAGGCCTTGGGGTTGTAAATCCGTTCCCACAAAGCCGTAGGGAGGGTAGTCGGTAGGAATGCCGATACGAATGACTTTGTTTTTTTCGATATTGTCGAGTGCGTTTTCAGCCTGCACGCTCAACACTGAAAAGACTAGAAAACACACCAAAGATAATGCTATTTTTTTGATGGAAATAAGTTTCATAATGAATAATATAAAAGAGTTGATAAAGAGTGCCTTCCGAACACTGCACGTCGCGCATGTAGTGTAGCACCTCTTTTTTTGAATTGATGAACAATTAATCAATGCCCATTAAAAGCGATATTGCTTGCACCATTAATGTGCAAAAACTTGCGGTCCTGTACTGAAATGAAGCACTCATTTTTTGATAGACCTTCATAACATCGATTCGTTAGGGGGCATACGTTGGCACGCCACAAATATGTGAAAATCCCAGGTATATTGGGGGTTGATCATTGGGCTTGGTCTTGCTGGTATTTTTGGTCGCTGTAATGACAGCCATCTTGGAAATGGGTGTTGCAGTTTTTGTGATCTAGGGGATTAAAGAAGTTTAAAGTGATTGCGTTTGATGCTTATGGCACCTTTTTTGATGTTTTTTCTATGGCAAAGCTTCTTGAAATAATTTTTCCCGGTTCGGGCCAAGCATTATCCTTGCAGTGGCGAGAGCGGCAGATTGAATGATACTCGCATCATTAGTCTGACTGATCCTGCAGATCAAGGTAGTCAATATTACCTACCGTTTTGGGAAGTTACGGTGCGGGCCCTACGCTTTGTTTGTTTGCGAATGGGAGTGAGCCTATTGCCGGCGAATGAAAAAACTCTTATGGATCAGTATGCAAAGTTATCGGCTTTTGATGATAGTCTTGCGGTCTTAAAGTCGCTAAAGCAAAAAAGAGTGTGTTATCGATCAAGATCTTCGCGACACGTCCATAATATTTGTCGATATTTTGTATTGTTAGCAACATATGACATAAAAGTTAAATGCGTTGTAATTATTAGTAACTTTCGACACAACAGGCTAGGGGGTGACTCTATTGCCTATAAATTTTGATTGTTTTTTGCGTATAGAGCCAATTTGAATTTTTAGTGTTTGGTGGCCAATTAAATGATAGCGACCGTGATCCACGGCCATCCATCCCCGTAGGCTTTATTGAGGGCAGTGGTGCGGATGTCAGCCTTTTGGCCAGTCAGTGAATGGCTAAAGGGGGTTGTTACTAAGTCTGATATCGTCAACGTCCGCCTTTTCAGACTGGACGTGTGGCTTTAAAACCAAGTCGGTTACTTCGGTCTACATTTCCAGAGGTTTTTAAACCAATTTTTGGTTTTTAAGCGGTAGGCTTCTGATCGGTCGACCGAGTGCATTCGATAATGCGTTGACCAAGGCCGGTGCCACAACAGCGATAGTGGGTTCTCCGATACCCCCCCATGAGCCTTTCAAGGCTGGTTTGATGATGGTTTCTACCTTAGGCATTTCTGCCAATTTCAGCACGCGATAGTTATGGAAGTTGGTTTGCACCACACGTCCTTTTTGAATCGTGCATTCTCCCCATAAGGCGGCGCTTAAGCCATAGACAATAGAGCCTTGAACCTGGGCTTCAATTTGTGCTGGATTAACGGCATAGCCACAATCGAGTGCAAGCACGATGCGATGTATTTTAACGGCGCCACTTTTATCGAGGGATAATTCAATAGTGGCTGCCGAGTAAGTGTCGTAACTCATGAACTGGGCAATACCGCGATGTTTGCCTTTGGCCAAGGGTTTGTTCCAATCGCCTTTTTCTGCGGCAAGATTGAGCATCGCTAATTGCCGACTTTGTGTTGGCATGAGCGATCGTCGAAATTCAACCGAGTCCATGCCGCTAGCGCGTGCCATCTCTTCGATAAAGCATTCCATATAAAAGCTATTTTGCGGCACATTAACGCCTCGCCAAGTACCCACCGGCACATGGGAATTACGCATCGCATATTCAATTAATAGGTTAGGTAGGGTGTAACAGAGTTGTTGATCACTTTTAGGATCCGCAAACCAGCCTTGCAACTGAAAATCATCCTTATAATCTTTCAAGTTGGCAGTCGGATTTCTCCATGCGTAAATAGATTGACCCGATAAGCGCACGTGCATACCAACGACTTTGTGGTTCGCATCTAAACCAGCGGTAAATTTACACATCGAAATAGGGCGATATTGTCCATGCGTCATATCCTCTTCGCGACTCCAGATCATTTTGATCGGAGTGCCAGGCATTTGTTGGGCAATGCTGACCGCCATTGTTACGTAATCAGAAACCCGACCACGTCGGCCAAAACCACCACCCGGATCGTAGCGATTTAAAAAACATTTCTCTATCGCTATCCCGCTTTGCTTGGACATAGCGAGTAGAGCGCCCTCAGGATCTTGAGTGCCTACCCACACTTCAGCCCGATCGGCCTCGACCAGCGCCGTGCAGTTTAAGGGCTCCATGGTGGCATGGGCCAGAAAGGGGGCGTAGTAGGTGCCTTCGATCTTTTTAACGGCGCCTTGAATCGCATCCAAGGCATTGCCATTTTTCCTGAACTCATAGAGCCCTGTTTGGGTTTTGAGTCCGTCCTCTAAGTGTGCTTTGATGGTGGCATCGGAAGCCTGGGCCGCCGCTCCCTCGTCCCATTGAACCAAGACGGCCCCTAGTGCCTCTTTGGCGCGCCACCAAGTGGAGGCAATAACAGCAAAACCGTAGTCGTCTAAGCGTACGACTTTTTTAACCCCTGGCATTTTAAGCGCTCGTGAATCATCCAGACTTTTAACTTTTCCACCAAAGACGGGACATGCCATGACCGCTGCATTGAGCATATTGGGTAAGTTAACATCTATCCCATAGGATTTACTGCCATTTAATTTGTCTGCGGTGTCGAGTCGGTTTAAGGGTTGCCCGATGATTTTCCAGTCTTTCGGTTCTTTGAGGATGAGACTTTTGGGGTCGGGCGGGGTAAGACGCGCCGCCGCTTCTGCTAGTTTGCCATAAGTGGTGGATCGAGAAGAATTCTGATGGGTGACAATCCCCTTGCTGACAGTGAGTTCTGAGAGGGGGACTTGCCATTGATCGGCAGCCGCGGTGAGTAACATGAATCGGGCAGCTGCGCCCCCGCGACGCACGTAGTCTTGGGAAAACCGAATCCCAAAACTACCGACGGTTAACATTTGTCCCCAAGCATTTTTACGTTTAAGATTTTCCTGAGGAGAGACTTTTTCAGTTTTAACGTGGCTCCAGTCGCAATCGAGCTCTTCAGCCACCAACTGTGCTAAGCCTGTTAATGTGCCTTGACCCATTTCTGTTTTGGCAATACGAACAATGCAGGTGTTATCCGGACGAATTAAAACCCAAGCGCCCATCTCAATGGGGGAGGCCAGATCTTCCGTGCCGGCCGCGAGGGCTAGGTTGGCTGTAAAGGGTAGGGATAAGCCTAAACATAGGCCGCCAGACACCAGAGAGCTTTTAATTAAAAAATCACGACGTGAAGTAGTCATTTTTTTTCTCCTTACCCTAATTTTTTATTGGCTGGGCTATTGGTCAGATCGCTAGCTAAGTGGATCGCTTGGCGGATACGCTGATAAGTGCCACATCGACAGATATTAGTCATCGCTTCATCGATATCTTGATCGGTGGGGCGCGCTTTTCGTTTCAGCAGCGCCGAGGCTGCCATAATCTGTCCGCTTTGACAGTAGCCGCATTGCGGTACATCGACCTGTAGCCAAGCTTTTTGTACCGGATGTGAATCGTCTTTTGAAAGCCCCTCAATCGTAGTGATTTTGTCGCTCGATTTGATGGAAGATAAAGGAATCACGCATGAGCGGGCGAGCGCACCGTTAAGGTGAATGGAACAGGCCCCGCATTGTGCGATCCCGCACCCAAACTTAGTTCCCGTTAGTCCCACTTGTTCGCGAATCACCCATAAGAGGGGAGTTTGGTCCTCTGCATCGACTTCGTAGTTTTTGCCATTAATATTGAGTTTTTTGGATTTCATAACGTTAACTCCTCATGCTTTTTTTGAAAAAATGACGAAGATGCGGTGGACTAGAACATTGGGGTAGTTAGGGCAATATTTTTATTCGTTGGAGACAACTTGATTTTTATGTAAAGTGTTTCAGTAATATTTTTTTTCACTCTTTGCATCCCATACCCTAAGACCTCGCTAAGGTTGTCGGTTGAGCGTTTTTATTATGGGTAGACAATCTTCTTCCATGAATTATGGGCAGGGTTCTGTGCTTTAATAGCTGTATTTTAAGTGTCAGAACGCAAAAAGCAGTATACGCATTCACTATAGCAAAAATTGACGTTTCGTAGAATTTTTTAAAAAACCTTGTAGGAAGGATTTTTGTGCGATTAAAGCTAAGTCTATTATTCTTTATTTTGAGTTTTGTTGCGTCGCAAGGTTTTGCGCAATATCCGCTTAAAACGATACGTTTTGTGGTGACAGCCGCTGCGGGCAGTGGGCCTGATTTGACCGCTCGAATAGTCGCTCAAAAGCTCAATGTGGCTTGGGGACAACCGGTGGTGATTGAGAATCGGGGAGGCGCAGGTGGCGCGATTGCAGCTGAATTAGTAGCGAAATCAGCCCCCGATGGCTATACCCTCATTATGGCCAGTGCGGGTTCGCACTCTGTGAGTCCGGCTTTATATCCTCATTTGTCCTGGGATCCGATCCGGGACTTTGTGCCGATTACGATTGTTTCGGTGGCGCCCAATATTCTCATCGTCCATCCCTCGTTACCGGTTAAATCGGTTCGGGATTTGTTAGCTTTGGCGCGTTTACGACCCGGAGAGCTTTCTTTTGGCTCGGGTGGCAGTGGTAGTTCAGCGCACCTTTCCGGTGAATTATTTCGCATGCTGGCCAAAGTTCGTATGGTTCATATTCCTTTCAAAGGGGCCCCTTCAGCTGCGCTGGGTGTTATTGGAGGTCAGGTCGAATTAGCGCTATTAAATTTACCCCCAACCTTACCGCTCATTAAAAGTGGTCGTTTAAAGGCGTTGGCGGTCTCAACGGCGTCCCGATCGGAGGCCTTACCGCAATTGCCGACGATTGCTGAAGATGGATTGCCCGGTTACGAGGCTTCTACATGGTATGGGGTGATGGCCCCCGCACACACCCCGGCTGAGATTACCGATAAAATTTATACTGTGATCATGGCAGGATTACGCCAACAAGAGACTCGAAGTCGAATCGTATCGGATGGGGCGCAGGTTGTTGGGAATTCGAGTGAGGAATTTAGCGCGCTATTGAAACGCGATTTAGCCAAATGGACTCGAGTGGTGAAGGAGTCTGGAGCCCGCCCAGATTAGTGATTTATATCATTCCAGATTGGATTGATGGGCGTATGGATTTTTAATCATTATGCCCATTTGTCCCTGTCGGCTTTGATGATGGATTAAAAATTCAGCACTCCTATTGCCAATCACCTGCAGTCCTTAGCCTTCGATCGATTGCTTAGTGAGTTCTTTGTGCTTTGGCGATTGTATTCATACATTGTTTTTTTTGAATATAGTCCACCTGGAGTTGTAAAGGATTTAAATACGGTTAAGAGGTCTTTATGTAATCCCTTTCAATGATTAAAGGGCAGGAGTTTTAGTTTGAATGTGGAGGATGACCTGGGCTAAGCTTTCTAGATCGGCTTGACGGGGAGTAGAGCGGCGAGCAACCAGAGCGATAGTGCGAGTGGGGCTGGGCTTAGTCAAGGGGCGCGTGATGAGCGTGCTTCCCTTTATGAGCCCGCTTCTGAGAGCCATTTCGGGAACGAGCCCAATGCCAAACCCTGACTCAATCATTTGAATGAGAGTGAGTAGGCTGGTGGCCTCAAGATCATTGTGGGAGGCCCGAGTGGAAGCATGGCAAGCATATAACGCATGTTCACGCAGGCAATGCCCTTCTTCCAAGAGAAGCATCTGCTCGCTCATCGCTTGGGTGACATTAACCGTGCGGGCTTTAAGTTGAGTATCGCCCTTACGTCCGACTAACCACAATGCATCATCAAACAAGGGTTTAACGATGAGATGACTACACTCATAGGGTAGGGCAATGAGTGCCATGTCGAGTTGCCCCCCTTCTAATCGTGACAAGAGGTTAGCGGTTAAATCTTCTCGAAGGGCTAATCGTAATTGGGGGTAAGCTTTTCTTAACGCTTTAACCGTGGGTGGCAATAGGAAAGGAGCAATGGTGGGAATGACGCCTAAGCGCAGTATGCCACTCATGGGGGCTTGGGCTTCGGCGGTAAATGCGACAAGGTCCTTGGCCGCAGACAAAATAGATCGTGCACGCTGAGCGACTTCAAGGCCCACCGGGGTCATTAATACGGTCTGTCGGTCTCGCTCTACGAGCCGTGTTGATAGAGTGTCCTCCAGTTCTTTAAGGCCTGCGCTCAAGGTGGACTGCGTGACAAAGCACGACTCGGCTGCACGAGTGAAATTTAGATGTTCGCTAACACTTAGAAGATACTGTAGTTGTTTTAATGAGCTTAAGGAAGGCATCAAGTAGTCCCATCTTCATGATCGAAAAAATCGATTATAAACTTAATTTTAATTCATTGGATCAATTTTAGTCGGGATATCAGAATGTCCTCCGTCAGCAAGTCTTTGATGCTGAAAAAACCTTTTTAACCGTTTTAACACTTCGATGGAGAAAGACACAATGAATATGGCTCTCATAAACCCCGAAACACATACCACTCTTATCAATAGCGTCGTGCGTCCGTTTAGCGCCACGGCTTTTCACGACGGTCAATTTATTGAACTAACCGAGGCGTCTTTTAAGGGTCAGTGGTCGGTTGTATTTTTTTACCCCGCTGATTTTACCTTTGTGTGTCCGACCGAGTTGGGCGATATGGCGGATCACTATGCTGAATTTAAGTCTTTAGGTGTTGAAATATATGCGGTTTCGACCGATACACACTTCGCTCACAAGGCTTGGCATGACACCTCCGAGGTTGTTGGGAAAATTCAATTTCCCATGATTGGAGACCCCACGGGAACGCTTTGTCGTAATTTTGGTGTGATGATTGAAGCGGCTGGTTTAGCGGAGCGGGGTACTTTTGTCATTGATCCTGAAGGTCACATTCAAATCATTGAGATTAATGCCGGTGGTATTGGTCGGGATGCATCGGAATTGATGCGCAAAGTCAAGGCCGCGCAGTATGTGGCGCAACACCCAGGTGAAGTGTGTCCGGCCAAATGGAGGCAAGGGGCGGCGACCCTTGCGCCTTCGTTAGATTTAGTGGGAAAGATTTAGTTTTTATTATTTTCCCCCTCGTTTTCGATCCGGAAAAGGAGGGGGATTGAAGGTTTAGAAGACACGGGTTGGTTAAATGAATTGAACCCATGACCCTACACATTAAGGAGAGCATGATGTTGGAAACGAGTATTCAATTACAACTGAAGACCTATTTAGATCGGTTAATACACCCAATTGAATTGATCGCTTCGCTCGATTTGACAGAGGGCTCTGAAAAGCTTCGACAGCTGCTGATGGAAATATCCCGTCTTTGCCCGTTGGTACAATTTCGTGAGGATGGGAACCAAAAGCGTAAACCCTCTTTTTCAGTGGCTCGAGCCGGAGAATTGCCAAGAATTCACTTTGCAGGCTTGCCCATGGGGCAAGAATTTAATTCACTGGTGTTAGCCTTACTTCACGTGGGCGGGCATCCGCCTAAGCTTGAGGCGGCGGTGATTGAGCAGATCCGTGCTATACCCGATGACCTGTACTTTGAGACTTATATTTCATTGTCTTGCCATAATTGCCCCGATATCGTACAGGCTTTGAATGTTATGGCCGCGCTTAACCCTCGTATTCATAGCGTCATGATTGATGGCGCCCTGTGGAATGAAGAGGTTCAGACAAGAAATATTATGGCAGTGCCGTCAGTATTTTTAAATGACACTCTGTGGGCTCAAGGCAGGATGAGTTTGGCTGAAATTCTTACTAAAGTGGACAAGGCAAGTGCTACGCAGAAGAGTGAAAAAATCAATCAAAAAGCGCCATTTGATGTTTTGATTGTTGGTGGCGGGCCTGCAGGCGCATCGGCAGCTCTTTACGCGGCCAGAAAAGGGATCCGTACGGGATTGGTAGCTGAGCGATTTGGCGGCCAGGTATTAGATACGCTTTCTATTGAGAATTTGGTGTCGGTTAAGCGAACCGAAGGGCTGAAATTGGCGACTGCTTTAGAGGAGCATGTGAGAAATTATGATGTGGATATTATGAATCTTCAACGTATTGAATCCTTAGACCGTGCGGATGAGAGTGGACTCATGCAATTACGTACGGCTGAGGGAGCTCGTTTATGGGCAAAGAGCGTTATCTTGGCCCCCGGAGCCCGTTGGCGAGAAATGGGGGTGCCTGGGGAACAAAAATATAAGGCAAGAGGGGTCTGTTTTTGTCCGCACTGTGATGGACCTTTATTTAAAGGTAAGCGCGTTGCCGTCATCGGTGGGGGAAATTCTGGAGTGGAAGCCGCCATCGATCTAGCGGGTTTGGTTCAACACGTGACTTTAATTGAATTGGATGAGCGTTTGCTTGCGGATGCTGTGTTGCAAGCGAAGTTGAAAACTTTAGTGAATGTGACCATCTTAACGAAAGCCATGACCGTTGAAGTGGTGGGTGATGGGCAAAAGGTCACGGGTTTGCTGTATGAAGACCTAATGAGTGGCAGTAGACGGACTATTCCGTTGGAGGGTATCTTTGTTCAAATCGGATTACTACCCAATACGGATTGGTTAAAAGGGGTCCTAGACTTAAGTGCGCGCGGTGAAATCGAGGTGGATTCACGTGGTCAGACCTCGATGCCTGGGGTGTTTGCCGCGGGAGATGCGACCACGGTTGCTTACAAGCAAATCATTATTGCCATGGGGCAGGGTGCTAGTGCGGCGCTGGGCGCTTTTGACTACCTGATTCGTAGGCCAATCGATTCAATGGCTTTATTGGGAAAGGCGGCTTAATAAAAAGGACCGCTACCAAGGTAGCGGTCCGAAGTGGTGCGGTAATACATTCAATAGGACAAGTGCAAATATGACAATAACATATACATATTATGTATTCAATTATTAGTTGAGGCTTTTTTATAAATATTTAATCATCATTTTTAAGCCCGATGCTTTTTATGAAAATTTCTTTAAAAATGACTATATATGGTTTATTGCTCAAACGGTCACTTAATTGAGTGGTTAAAGCTTTATGGTTAGTAAACAAGTGTAATTACTTATGACAATATCTTAACAAAAGAAAATATATTATCTTTTTTTGCTAATGTGGCCAATTAACTAATATATTCACTTTTAATATTATTTTTTCGAGTATAAATACGTATGACATTGTCTTAATATTATTTAATTTCTAATATTGTCGATTAAAACGGCCATTTAGTGCGATTAAGTTGTTTTGGCTAAGGTAGTAATACGTACACTTATACGTACATTTATTTTTTTATTTTTATAAAAATTCCATTTATCACTTTTTTTGTTGTTAAAGCGCCACAACAAACGAATAGTTCTGAGAATTTGCAATAGTTATTATGTGATTATCTATGATAAATGCATAATGAATTAGGTTGGTAGGGCTTATATGGCCTCTCACCCAAAGAGCCGTAAAATTAAAAGTATAAACAGGAGAACTAAATGCAAAAGAAGCTACTGGCAGTTGCCGTAACTGGTGCCTTGGCCGCAATGGGCAGCACCTTGGTTCAAGCACAACAAAACTCTTCCGTACAAATTTATGGAACGTTGTATGGTGAGTATTCACAAATCTCACGTTCAGGCTACCAAAAGACTGACTTCTTACAAAACCCCGGTTCTGAGCTCGGTATTAAGGGCGAAGAAAAAATCGGTGGTGGTATGTCACTATGGTTCCAATGTGCGACCACAATGGATTGGCGTGGCGAGACCAATATTGGTACAACGAACGCACAATCTGCTAATTCCTTATGCTCACGCGATAGCGCTTTGGGCTTTAAAGGTGACTTCGGTAACGTATTGGCTGGACAATGGAGTACGCCTTTCAAGCGCGTGACCAACGACTACGTTGGTGGTGAAGATACGGGTATTTTCGGTACGGC
>CAITMU010000073.1 GCA_903893565.1 uncultured beta proteobacterium
GGTTTGACGGTGTGACCAACACAATCAGCTTGCTACTTTCAGACCCCACCCACCCGGTACCACCCGATTTCTGATCTAGGAGGCTATGGGGTCGCCTAAATATTTCTATAGTACTTTTCGGCTTCGCCTTTCCGCCCGGTCAGTTTTGCTGGAAATCCAGTTACCGCTGGGTTGTGGCACTATGCAAATACAGCCCCGCCACAGCGTGTGCCTTTGCTGGGTTAGGGCATTAATAAGGAACTAAGGGATGTCTTTGAGGGTGATGGTTCTAACGTTGGCTACGGCTATCGCCATGAGCGCAGGCCTTGCGTTTGGGCAAGTCACTGGTAGCGGATTCTTTATTACGACAGACGGTTATTTCGTCACTAACGAGCATGTGGTGGAATCTGCCAAGACTGTCGCCATCCGCGCAGCGAACGGTAAAACATATCCGGCAGTAGTCGTTCGTGTGGATTCGTCCAATGATCTGGCTATCCTGAAGGCGGAAGGCACCTTTCGCGCTTTGCCGGTACAGGCGTCACAAAATGTTCGACGGGGTGACAAGGTGTTCACCTTAGGCTTTCCCAATACTGATGTACAGGGTGTGGAGCCAAAATATACCGAAGGGGTCATCAGTAGCTTGACCGGTATTCGTGATGAGCCAAATAATTATCAGATATCTGTTGCATTGCAACCCGGCAATTCGGGTGGCCCATTGATATCCAGTCTGGGCAATGTGATCGGAATTGTCGCCGCCAAGTTAAACGCAGCAGCGATGCTCAAGAGCGGTAGATCGCTCCCAGAAAACGTAAACTATGCGGTCAAGTCCAACTATCTTCTTGAACTGATATCTACGCTACCGAACGTAAAAGGCGGCATGACTGCGGTTCGTTCCAAGCCCGTTGGCGCTATGAGTGATTTAGTGGTGTTGGCAGAAGCCGCAGTCGGGTTGGTTGTTGTCGAAATTGAAAAAGGTCAAAACAAAGCAAGCTTGCCGCAACCAAAGACTCCGCCGGTAACTGGTAGCCCTCCTGTCGCGGCAGGGCGTGTTTTTAAAGACTGTGATGATTGCCCTGAGATGGTGGCGATACCGGCTGGGTCGTTTTTGATGGGTTCAAAGGCTGACCCGTTTGCCAGTTCGCAACCCAGTCCCAATGAGCAGCCGCAACATTCAGTCACAATCAAAGCATTTTCAATGGGCAAGTATGAGGTTACGCAGGAACAGTGGTTTACTGTAATGGGGAGTCTGCCTAGTAATTTCAAGGGACGAACGCTGCCGGTAGAAATGGTGTCATGGAGCGATGCACAGGAGTTCGTCAAAAAGTTGAGTGAAAAGACCGGCAAGAATTATCGTTTGCCATCGGAAGCAGAGTGGGAATACGCTGCACGGGCAGGGTCTCAGGCGGCCTATTCGTTTGGTGATAACGAAGGAGAATTAGGTCGTCACGCTTGGTTTACGCAAAACTCAATCCGCACGACTCACCCAGTAGGCGAAAAACAAGTTAACAGCTTTGGTCTCCACGACATGCACGGCAATGTCTGGGAGTGGACGCAAGATTGCTGGAACGGGGATTACACTAATGCGCCAGCCGACGGCAGTGCATGGATTTCAGGGGATTGTTCCCAGCGGGTGGTGCGGGGCGGTTCCTGGTACCTCATTCCTCGGTACCTGCGATCCGCGTTCCGCCACTGGCTCACCTCTGTTTTCCGGGTCAGCTACGGCGGTTTCCGTGTTGCCAGGACCAATTAAATCATGAATCTTAGGCTCTTTAAATCTGGTGTTTTTCGTTTGACGTTCTTCGCTACGCTTTGCCTTCAAGCCGGATGTTCTGTTCTTACAGTTGCTGATGCTGCTGTATCGGCTGGGGCTACGGTGGTTAAGACGGGTGTCAATGTGGTCGGTGCCGCTGTGGATGCTGTGCTGCCCAGCAAGGATAAGAAGTGAAATCAATCTTAGTGTTGGGTTCCGCTACATTTAAAAATGAAAAATCTCCCCGCATTAAAGGTTTGGCTGAAATTCTGTGATCGTTTCAAGATTGCAGAGTCGTCTGTGCCGCTTTTTGAGGCCAATGACCTTGTTGTCGCTACCCATCAAATTGGGCTGAAAAATCCAAGAGCAGTTTTATCCAGAAGTGCGGCGATGGAGGCTATGCTGCTTGGCGAAGCAAGCAAGGCTATTGCTGATCTTGAAGAAGAGCGTGGCAGCATCGACGGGTTGATCTATTTGATGTTGCGGGTTGACCGTGGAGCGGTGGTTCCGCTTTATATCGGGAAGGCTGGAAC
>CAITMU010000074.1 GCA_903893565.1 uncultured beta proteobacterium
AAATGATAGAACCTCTGCACAACAAGCAGCGTCGCTGTGACCAGACGTGTTGCCTCACCTGGTGCACCGACATCGCTTGACCCTGCCGAAAATCGAGGAATTGGTTAATGTTCTTTCGATACAGGCAGATATCATAGCCCCTCTGCCAATTACGGAATCAAAATTACGAGAGACCCAAGACCTGCCCTTGTTGGGCACTTTTCCTGTCGGCCATCACGACATCTATCGGCGACTATCTCATCAACGTTTACAAGGACTTGCTCTTTTTAGCTGACCCCATGTGTCGCGTAAGCCCCTCGCTGTATCCATGGGATGAACGGCTTGTATTTGCTAGTACAGTATTTTTCACTGCTATCCGATCGTCGCGCCGACATAATTTTGGGCAACACACGCAGAACTTTGAGGGTTGGATCAATTGTCACGGGCGCGAGCGAAGCCGGCATTGCAGGATTTACGTGACGACGCCTCCACCCAAAAGGTCAAAATTTTGAGGTGCTGTCGATCCCAATAACGACGAATGCGCCTTCGCGCGGCGCGAGGCGCACCATTTCGTTAACAGCCACTTTCGCTCTAGTGAGTTGCATCAGTCAATCACCCCATGTATAGTATTATTGTAACTGTTCAGCCTCAAGCAGGCAAAGGTGCGTATCCATTCATAGTGCCTATACCAGCGCCGGTTTGAGCTACGACATCAAATTCGACCTGAGAAAACGTTCTTGAGCTCCCGTTCAACGGCGCCTACTTCTCGGTCCCACTGCATGCGCCATACGGCCAAATCCCAAAACTCGGAACTCTGCATCCAAGCATGGTCCGGATTGCCGCCACCGCTTTTGAGGCAGCAAGTAAGTAGAGGCAGTCATGGAGCAGATGAGCCATTTTGAGGTGAAAAAGTCGAGCTGAGGACCTATTCAGATGCGGTCTCAGTAGGTCTTCGCACCTTTGGGAGCCAGCGCCAACGGCACCGTCGGATCGAACTTCAGGTTCATGCGCACCACGACAGGAATCGCACCGAGGTGCTTCTTTACCATCCATTGCACCAACGCAGAGTCTAGGTAATCCGCGTGACCCGGAAACCAGTCTGCAAGGGCTTGAGCAAGCCGCCCCTCCGGCTCAGCGGCCAGCACCGGTACCGGTACCATCTTGATTGCCCAGCGATGCACAGTGGCGTGGTCAACGAAAACACCGCGTTCCCGCATCATCTCTTCAATGTGATGCAGGCTCAGCGGATAGGCCATCGTTTTGCCGTCGGGGCAGTCCATCTGCCTAACGGCAAGAAGTCAATTGGGGCCTTTATCGAAGACCCTATGAAATCTGTCAAATCACCCTAAAAAAGCAGTAGAGGTGTTTTTTTCTCTCAATTGAATGCTAACAGGATGAACAAATAGCGTGGAAACATGGGCTCGGCCTCCAGTGCCGTTTTACGCTGGCGGATATGGTGCCATGTTGGCTTTGGCGGCGACAAGCTATCAAGTCAATTCGGAGAATTTGGAAGATAAAGTTACGACTTTTGCACTTGACGCAACAAGGGGCTTGCTCAGCCGCATATCGCAGAGTTGACAGACCTATGGCGTGTGCTTAAAATGCACACATGCCAAGCCAAAAAATCTTCAATTGGAATCCCGATAAAAACCAGTTGTTGATTTTTGATCGAGGTATTTCGTTTGAGAGAATAGTGTTTGAAATTAGCTGCGGAAATGAGCTGGTCGTGCTAGAGCATCCCAACCAGGACAAGTACCCGGGGCAAAGAATCTCAATGGTGCAGGTTGATGACTACGTGTATGCCGTGCCATTTATTGAAACCGATACGGAAATCTTTTTGAAAACCATAATTCCCAGCCGAAAGGCAACCAGGCAATATAGGAGTATCAAATGAAAAAAAGCGCTAAGTACGATGAGGAAGAGCTAGAGATACTGCAGGCATGGGAGGCTGGCACGCTCAAACCAGTTAGCGATATGTCAAAGCAGGCCAAGGCTCATCGGGCCGCAGCTGATGCAACTTTCAAAAAGGACCAGCGGCTGAACATTCGTATCTCGAGCAGAGATTTAAAAAACTTGAAGGCACGTGCTCTTGAGGAGGGCGTTCCCTATCAAACGTTTGCGGCCAGTTTGTTGCACAAGTTCGTCGGTGGGCATCTGGAGAATCTGCGGTAACTTATAGAGTTTCGGAAGTACTTATCCAACCTTGCGCAGGCTGGCGGTGTCAATGCGCATGGCAACCGGCTTGCTGAGGATGTTGAGCAAAATCATCGAGCGGCTTTCGGCATCTGTGTTTTGGTAAATGGCTTCAAGCCCGGCAAAAGGACCATCAGCGACGGTGACGTTATCGCCTTCCGAGAACAAGGGTTGCGCATGGGTCCCCTGTTAACGCGAGCGAATCCAGTCAATCAACTGGCCGTCCACCTTGGCAGGCTGGCCACCAAACCGAACCAACTGGTTCACGCCCATAGGAGAGCGAATCGGCGACCAGCTTTGGCCGGAGCCACTGGTGTCCAGACGAATGAACCTAAAAAAGCAGTAGAGGTGTCTTTTTCTCTCAATTGAAGGCTAGTTGAGGTGGAGAATGGGGTTTGGCATTCATGAATTTAGCTATCTGCTTATATGATCTTCGGCTGGTATTGCATTTAATACATTCATTGGGATTATTAAGGCTCTTGGGTAAAACCAATATTTGGCAATATCGAAAAAGTAGAGGTGGTCATTGGCTCAGCAATAATCATCAGACTAAGCATCGTAAACAAAATCATTAAAACAGTTAGTGGCAAAGTAATCAAACTCGCAATACGTGGCGAGCCCGATAGCGTGATGGCTAGGCAATGGCTTACCACGAGGGCCATCACATGCCCAATGACGATAGCACTCACCGCCAAATACCAAGTTGTACCAGCATCAATGATGGCAATATCAGGTCGAAACTCAGCCGTTCCAAACAGATTCCACCCCAGACTAAGGGGGTCGGAGATCAGAAAAATAAGATTCTGCCCTTGGATCATTAAACTTGAAAACCCATGGGCGATTAAGTATGCCACTGCAATCGGAATTAAAGAGCCCGCGAAAAGATTTGCAACATTTGCTGAGGATCCCAAAGAGAAAAATCGGCTAGAAACGACGCAAGACAAATAATACAACCCAGCAAAGAATGCCCATATCAATAATAAGCCAAGGGTCCCACTGATGTAAGCGCTTGAAACGATCCCGTTTAACCCCAATAACTGAAGTAAGCCCTGAAATACCACCCAAAATTGACTGGCGTGCAGGCCATCAAATAAAACAATCGATAACATGGCAATAATGAAACCAGCAAAGCCATTCACCTCACGCCATAAATGCGCATCCTGCACCAGTCCTGCTCCGAGTAGTCGCAAATGGATGGAACGCTTATCCGCTGCGGACGAAAAAATCCCGAACTGGCCTAGCATGGCAAAGTAAACAGCAAAGACATCCCCGCGACTTTGCCAGACTAACTTACCAAAAATGGACATTCCCATTAGATTAAATAGAGTCCAAACCAAGGCAATCGTAGACACTCGCGCGGGTACAAAAGCAATGGGATACACGACTTCCATCCAACTCCATGCCAACAAAAGTCCAGTAGCGAAATATAAGCCTAGCCATTGAGGATATTGGCAGCAAGCGAACTCAAGCCCTTTTTTAAATCCCCATTTCTGCAAAATGAAATGGATGCAATCAAATAAGCTGTTCCAAGGATTCAATACTGGCCAAAAATTTCCCAAGATTGCGATGCTCATAGAGCAACCAAGCCACCAATTGATCCAAACAAAATTGGTAGCCAAATTCAAGAGTGGATTATTGGAACCCCAGAAGCCTGCACTCAATACCAGGCAAAACAAAAGTAGACTGCAGGTGCGTAGAAGTCGGATACCGAAGCGGATGATCCAGGTGGATGGCACCGAAATACGGTGCAATGGACGCAGTCGCAGATTGGGCCAGTAATTTGCGCTAAAAACCAGCAACAGAAAGGATAGCCCCACGACGAGGCCGCCGCCCACTATAAAAAATTCTAAGGGGATCGGTAAATCATAACGCTCATCAAAACTATGAGCGCTTGCAAAACCCGAGAAGACAGCAAGAGCCAGAAATACGCAAAGGTTAAACACTGCAATTACTTAGGAAAGACTTCAAAGAGTGCCAAACCCTCTTCTCGATGGATACCCTTGCCACGCTCAGATTCAGGATGCCAATCCACGCGGTAGCGCCCCGTAGCAAAAGCCTGAAAAGAATGCACTTTCTTTACGCCAGACTGAATATTTAACTCTATATGATAGGCATGGATATGCAACTGGCCGTCTGCATCACTTAGAATTTTCCAAGTGACTTGATCGCCTTTTTTAACCCGCATTAACTTCTCGGCAGATGGAAGAGTGCCATTTTTAATGTTGATATTAAAAACTCTATCCTCAGCATGAACCTGAGAGGCTAGCATGCAAAGTAAAAGGGGTAGTAGGCATCTTTGGAGAATTTTTTCAATCTTCACAGATACCCGCCACCCCAAAACATTACTTAACAGCGGCATTCCAATTGGCAATGGCGCGAGCGGGTCCTGTCAAAGAAAGAATATGCATACCCGTATTCGCTCTATCGACAATATAAATATATCCGCGATCATCGACATCCACGTTATTCGTTTGGATCACTTTACGATTTGACGCTTCAGTAAAGGGTAGCTTGCCTTTCTGACTAGCAGGAGTTTCTAGCACTACGGTATTTTTGTTCATTGCGGGAACAAAGGAGCCAACCTCTTTTGGTGAGAATGGATCACGCACGTCTAATGCGCGAACCCCAGCACTGAAGTAGGTAATGAACATCAACTTCCCATAATAAATGTCCGTCATGTTCTCATTGGAAGAGTGGGTTCCAAAACGACCACCTTTGGTGCAGTAGCCGCCTAATTTTTCAGGAAGACCCCAGTTCGAAACACCAAAGGGATGTTTCTCATTGGTAGCATCAACCACCCAAACCATTTGACGCCCCTCTAAACATTCTTTTTGGATGGCCTCGTTTATGACAACAATGAAATCTCGTTTCGATCCAAGCAGATTTTTAGAGAACTCTTTAATCTTTACGCCAAGCAATGGAAATACTGTGTGGGCGCCATTCATGGTTGGCATCTCAGTACGGGAGATTTGTGGATACAGTAAGTTCTCTGGCGTCGGATCGTTTGATCCATTTAACAGCTTCTCGCGATCGACAATTTGGATCACGCCGTTACCATTAGTACCATAGCCAAAATACACGCGATTGCCCTTTGGCCCAGTGGAGATCGCACCGTGTAAATCGACTGGAACGGGTCCTGAAGATCCTGGTTGCTGACCGACTAAGCCAAAGTCGCGGATGAAAACGGGCTTGGCAGGATCTGATAAATCATAGATCTGGGTCATACGACTTGTGCGCCACTGCGGATTGCCGGAGACTAAATAGGCAATTCCGGTATCACACTCCCAGAAGTTTTTATGCGTTCCTTTTAAACCCTTGGCAATGGTGGTCAACAGCGTAGGATTTTCTGGAGTGGTCACATCCCAAATTTCATGGGCTTGATTACCAAAGGTTCTCAACATGTAAAACTTGCTCTTATCTGCTTTGGGCAGAGTCGCACCGCTACAAACGCGAACCATTTGGCTACCGCCTTGCTCTGCTTTGCCGACGTCACCTGGGACATGGTGTAAATACTTAGGATGCTTTGGATCCGTCACATCAACAATGGATGTACCGTTATCTTCCATCTTTCCATTTAATGGATTTAATTTATTGTCACCATGGTGACCAATATAAGCAATCCAGCGAGCGCCCTGTTTTTGTAGAGTTGGCTGATAAGCAGTACGGCCCTGCAAATCGTTGTAACCCTCTAGCTTCATGTTCTTGGCAGACTCAACGCCTTGGGCATTCACAAGACCAGCCCATAACATTGCAGCCGCGCCAACCCAAACCAATTTAGAATTAAGAAAATTCACACTGTCTCCATTTTTTATTTATTGAGATTATTTTGCACTGCACAAAATAACAGACCTCAATTTTAAATTCTTGTTGAATATCTCCCGACTTTACACACTTTTTAAGAAGATTCCAATACACAATTACCATTACCGTGACCGCCGGGGTGAATTTATAGTGTTTTGTAAAACAAACGCCGTCACGGTTTTAACTTTTATTCACTTAAAGTTAGCCATAACTCAAATTTTCAGCATGACACTCATCGTACATTGGTGCCTCGATATTTGCCTAAATGATGATCAAGCTAGGGCAAGAGTAAAAAATAGCGCCCAGAACCTTGCCAATGCATACAAGCAAATCAACAGCAAAGTGCTCCTGAAAATGGAAGAACCAGACGGTATGGAGGCAGATGCATACCGCGCCTTGTCTGACTTGCACAAAGCAGGGCCGGAGCCAGCGGGCATGGATAAACACGATTTTCAAGGTGATCGTTTGTGGTCCCTAGTACGTCAGGCCACCCTCGGTGGCAACATTACCCTGGCGCGTGGTGCCGAGATACTCGGCATCAAGCTCAATGACATGCGGGAACTGGCTCAATCGTGGGTAAACTAAAACCGACTAAAGCTTGGTTCATTGCCGACGCGAACGTTCTGATCGACTACGCAAAGACCTCGCCTGCCATTTTGGGACTGATGGCCCAACATGTGGGTCCGGTTTATGTGGCGGCAGATGTTCTGGAAGAGGTTGAGCAGCTCGACGTGGCGCAGTGCCTGGCCATCGGATTGAAAATTGTCGACGGTAATCTGACACAACTGACCGAGGCTTCAAAGCGTGGCGGCCCCCTGTCGCCTCTTAGCTAGGCCCATCGTCCATTTACCAGTGCCTTTCTCGATCACTCATCGTCCTCGAGTTCGTCGCGCTGATCATAGTCCCGGCGGCGTTGCGCTGCAAAGGCTTCAAAGGCGTCGACCAGCGCGAGCTTTGGCGTGTGTGGGGCATACACCGGGCGCATCAGCACAGGGCGATTGCCAACGCCCGTGAAAACCGGATCGGTCATTGGCTCATGATTTACGGGTCCATCAGGCAATGCCAGCACTGACCAGCCGTTGATCACCTCGGCTTGCTTATTGAGGGTTGCCCAGCCCGAGAGGAAATGATGAGTGGCCCACTCTGAACACGAACGACTGGCCAGCCAGTTCAAAAATCGGAACAGTTCGGCATCCAACCCCGGCATGAATTGCTCAGCCGGATAGGCCTTGCGGTGCGGATTGGTCATGGTTGCTGGGGCGCTGAGTTCCAGTAGGCGCCCCTGGTTGCGATGTGACTTAAGTTCGGCCTCTGTCCAGCCGGTATGCTCAATGACCAGGGCGCGGTCCCAGTACCGTGCGCGGTCTTGCAATTCTTGGGCATGCTCTTCACGAAGATGAAACGCATCGTCTGGACAAAACAGGTGGGGCAGGCCATAACTCAAATTTTCAGCATGACGCTCATCGTCCAATTCGTCAACCGTTTGGCGAAGGTCATCTCCAGCAATTTGTGTTTCCTGTGGCCCACCATAGAACGAAAAGTCATGGGTGATGGTCCCGATCAGTTCATGTAGGGTGATGCGTGGTGGTTCGTGATCCGTGCCCAACGGCAGTTGCACCGTCAACCGGTCCTTTCGGCGCTTACCGACGAGGTCCAGTGTCAACACGCCAGCACCGATGCTAAGCGGCAGGTCGATGCAGCGGTCAAAGCTGAAACTGACCGAGTAGTCGATGTGACTTCCCGCTTTGTACGTCACGCCCGAGAGCTCAGTGTCATGAGTAAGCGGTACGGAGCGGCTGCTCAGATGCCAATAGATTGAAGACTCTTTCACGGTGTTGCGGTGTGCCCCACTGTCGCCTTGGTGCCCGGCACCGCCTGGAAGTAAATTCAGCAATCCCCGCTGAGACTCTGACGGGGCTTGGCTGGCAGCGGCTATCTGCGCAACTAGCCATTGGGGCAACCGAAACTCTTGATGCTGCGATAGCACCAATGCTTGCATCGCCGGCACCTGCGGGTCTGCATGCTCGCTTTCGGCCGGCACCACTTCACCGGACCGAATGGCCTCGTAGCGGGCCACATAGTCATGCACCCAGTTGCGCGTGTAGATTTCTTTCAAGGCCTCATTGGCCATGAGTAATTCAAATATGGCGGACAAGCACGTGCCTGCTTGGATGATCACCGTGTCATCCAGCCGGTGGTGGGCTTGAGCGGAGAGATCGGTGACTTTTTCGCGAAGTCCTTTCGGGGTTTCTGTCTTTTGACGGGCCAAAAGGCGCCCGTCCGGTGTCAGTTCAAGGCAGTGGCGCATGGTGTTCTCCGGATCGCAAGCAAGGTTGTTAGCTACGGTAATGGAAACGCCTTGTCTGCGTCAATACGTTGTTATCTATATACCTGGTTCTCGCCAACCGAGGCCCCGCAAAAGGTTGGTTTTGTTGCTGGGTATTCCGGAGAAACGTGACCAGTGATTCCGGTCGAACGTGACCGACACGGTGTTGCGCATGTGTTTCACTTAATTCGTAATCGATCATTATTTGACCTCAGTATCTAGACGCCCTCAATTGATCGCTTACGCGAGGAGTCACCCCTGCCACACCATACGGAATGCGGGTCCGAACCGGGCGAGTCGAGAGCTTGAGGCTCATGGCCACATCCTCAACGAGCCAGTAGTGCCCGTCTTTGAACCTTGCCATCCCCGTCTTTGCTCGCTTTGACGAACTCGTAGCGGGACTTGCACCCGCAGGTGTGCACCCCTGCTGTGCGCACAAGAAAAAGGGCTGCAACGCATTTACATATAACCCTTTGGTTTTATTAGCGGAGTGGGGTAAAGTGGTTCATGTTGGTAGCAATAAAAAGCTAAGCTCTCGTTGCGCCTAATCGAAGATGGGCGTGCGCGAGTGTAGCGGATAAAACGACGCGAATGAACACCGTGCACAGCATGTTGGATAGCAGACGAATCTAACGTAAGCATACGTTTTAAAATAAAAATTAAATCATGAAACGAAAACACCGTGTGGTATACCTCGCTGTGGCCCTGCTGCCAAGTATGGCGGCGGTGGTCAGCGCTCAACCCGCGGCGCCCTACCCCAACCGCCCGATCCGTTACGTGGTGGGCGGCTCGGTTGGCGGCGGTGCGGACAGCCTTGCACGCGCCATCGCGCAAAAGCTTGGCGAGCTATGGGGGCACCAGGTAATCGTGGACAATCGGCCCGGCGGTGGCGGCATTGTTGCCAGCGAGATCGTGGCCAGGAGCCCGCCCGACGGTTACACCCTGCTGATGGCGTCTACCTCACATGTGACCAATCCCAGTTTGCACCCGAAACTCGCCTACGACGCGGTGACGGATTTCACCCCCATTTCACTCATCGCGACAATCCCCAACATCCTAGCGCTGCACCCCTCGGTCGCTGCGGATTCGGTACCAGCACTGCTGGCGCTGGCGAAACACAAACCGTTGTCGTTTGCCTCTACCGGTAGTGGCACCTCGACCCACCTCGCCGGCGTGCTATTTGGTTACATGACGAATACGAAATTGCTGCACGTCCCATACAAAGGCGCGGGGCCGGCGATCACGGGTGTGATGAGCGCTGAAACGGACATGATGTTCGCCACCATGCTGTCGATACTGCCACAGGTAAAAAGCGGAACATTGCGCGGGCTGGCAGTAACGGGCGCACGGCGCTCGACGGCCGCACCGGCGTTACCAACGATCAGCGAATCCGGCGTGCCGGGTTACGAAGCCAACGCCTGGTTCGCCACCTTCACCACGGCGGGCACGCCCACTGCGCTAATTAACCGGCTCAATGGTGAAATCGTGCGTATCATGACCAGCGTCGATCTACGCACCCGGCTCACCGCGCAGGGCGCGGAGCCATTGACCAGCACGCCACAGGCATTGGCGCGCTACACGCTCGAAGAATTGCAACGCTGGCAACGCGTCATACGAGAATCCGGTGCGCGTGCGGATTAAGTTCACTAACGGGGAGAAACCATGAATTTCAAAGGCAAGACAGCAGTGATTGCAGGAGACGCCTGGGGGTTGGGTCACGCCACGGCGTTAATGTTTGCACGCGAAGGCGCACAGGTGATTTGTATCGACGATAACGTCGGCATGAAAGACGCGCACACGCTACGCATCGAGGAGGTGGAAGTGCCCTACTTCCATGCCGATGTGAGCGACGCGGCGCAGGTGCAGGCGGTGGCGGACGCGTGCGCAAAAACGCTAAGCAAGGTGGACATCCTGTTTAACGTCGCCGGACGCGATCCGGTGCGGCAGACGTTCGAGAAAACCACACACGAAACCTGGAACACCATGATCAGCCGCAATCTGTCATCAGCCTTTTTGTGCTCGCAAGCGTTTTTACCCTTGATGAAAAAAACCGGTTCCGGCTCGATCATTCATCACGGCTCCATCGACGGGGTGCTCGGCAACCCCTCGATCGCTGCCTATTCCGCCGGCAAGGGCGGCCTGCTGCCGCTCACGCATGTGATGGCGCACGATCTGGGCAAATACCAGATTCGCGTCAATTGCATTTGCTCCAGCGGGCCGCGCAAGAGCCCCATCGCAGTGAGCTCGGTCGATCAATCCCGCGTGGCCGTCACTCCGCTGGGCCGTCAAGGCACGCCGCAGGATGTGGCGCCGGTGGTGTTGTTTTTTGCCTCAGACGCGGCGGCTTACGTCACAGGCGCACATATCATGGTCGATGGCGGACGCACTGCGACCACCAATGGCTGTTACGACGAGTAGCGATTAAATTCCTTAAAAAAACAAGTAATGGAATACGGCAATCTTCTTCCTGGCCGGGCGAAGCTCGCGCCATTGCTTACTCATTTGGGTTTCTCCAGATGTAAAACGGAACTCACTGATCTGGTTTTCATAAACGTCTCCTATCCGTACTACAACTGTACTGCAATATGCCGGGTATAGATAAAAGTATTTTTCCCGCAGGCTATTTTCCACTTTGATTTGCCAATGCTCTTTTCCCGCAGGCTATTTTCCACTTTGATTCGCCAATGCTCCCTGGTTCAATCGGCAACCATTTTCCACTGTCGTTATTCCCGTAAACCACTGTTCCGTTCCCCATCTGTCCACTGAACCGAGTAACCGCAAGTATTCGAGACCGCTCAGCCTTGCAGTCATATTCCGATTGAACCTTAACGGACAAAACATTCTTTTGCGCAGTCTTGAAGTCCAATAAATCCCACATCTTGACCAAATTCCCGTTGCGTCTAATGGTTGCTTTGTCGGCGTATAACGATAATCTGTCATTCCCGTCAATTCGCGTCCACTCAGCATAAGAATCGGCTGACATTATTAATAAAATAATTGTTAATAATCTTTTCATTTAAATCCCTCTAAACTGCCAACATCGATGGATAAAGTTGGAATTAACTGCCGAGACCCGCCCTATTGAACGTGCCACGTTTGGCTAACGCCTCACTAATAGCCCTCAAATTAAGCCCCTGACCACTTCACTGATTCACCAATCCTATCATTTTTTGCTCAGTGTTAGCAGCGGTATAAATCCGCTTCAATGCAATGGCAAATTGCTCAGGAGTATTGCCAATAGGGTCTATTTTAAGACTTACAAAGCGCACTTTGAGATCAGCATTCGCTAGTGCTTTAACGATTAGATACACATCTGCAAAGATGTTAGGTAGTAGCATCTTGACAAGAGCGAGCACGCCCCAATATAGGCCTGTGTAGCAAGAGCTGCAGCCTTTTCATGGCGAACATCGATCATACGTAGGCCTTCATGAGCACATGCTGTTTCAGCATATTGCATTGGCCCGCCCATAATGAAGAAAATATCCTTCGTTCCTTCGTTTTTTAACGCCTTACCCAGAATTTCATTGCCCGAGATATCTGCCAGGCTCGATGCTTGCAAAATTATCTATGTCGATTAACTTCAATGCACGATGGCTTAACTAAACTGCGCTAGAACCAACTATTTTTTCTGAACTGAGCACTGAAATTTGTTCTGGCGTCATGCCAAGCCAATCCTTGAGCACTTCTGCGGTATTGCTACCTAGTAATGGCGCAGGCTTAACGGTAGCCTTCTGCCCGTCAAAGCTAACCGGCCAAGTGAGCGCACGAAAATGCCCCACACCAGGATGTTCGATGTCCTGCAACACGCGGCGATTGATAAAATCTGGATCGCTGGTTAATTCCAGGGTATCGCGTACGGCGCCTGCAGGTATTCCTGCTGCACCCACCCGATTCATAACCTCATACTTATCAAACTTCATGGTCCATTCTGAAATGATGGCATCCATCTCTGCTTCGTTCTGTACGCGAGCTTCAACCGTATCAAATTTCGGATTTCCAATGAGATCTTTTCGACCAATCACTTCTAAAAGGGTCGGCCAATGTTTAGGATTCGCACGACTGGTGTAAATATAAACGTAGTCGTTAGGTCCTCGGGGCTTACACGGATAGATATTAGCTGGCGGGTTACCGCCAGTTGAGCCAGAAGCCGCCCGTGGTGCTGCCTTGCCTGTCTTAGAGGTAAAGGCTAGAGAGTTACGAATGTAGTGCAGCATGGCATCCTGCATACCCACATTAAGACGCATACCTTTGCCAGTTTGCTTGCGGCCATAAAGCGCAGCAAGAATACTAATCAACATTAACATACCCGTTCCTGAATCCCCTAGCGTCGGACCGGGCTTTACAGGAGGGCCATTGGGGTCACCCGAAATACTCATGGAACCGCCCGCCGCCTGAGCAATCATGTCGAATGCCAGATTCTTTTCAAATGGACTTCCTTCGCCAAAACCTTTGACCTGACCGTAAATGATCCCTGGGTTAATCTGGGACAACACGTCATATCCAAGACCGAGGCGCTCAATAGCACCTGGCGCAAAATTCTCGATAAATACGTCAGCCTTTTTCGCCATATCTTTGACGACTTGCAGACCACGAGAGGATTTCAAATTAACGGTGATCGAGCGCTTATTGGAGTTGTACATAAGAAAGAAGGGATCGTCTTTGTGTGGTTTCGTCGACCCAACACGACGCCCGGGATCTCCCGTCGAGGGATTTTCTACCTTTGCAACGTCAGCCCCTAGCCATGCAAGCACTTGAGTGCAGGAAGTACCTGCTTCAAATTGCGTCAAATCTAAAACACGAACACCATTTAAACAGCCTGGGAAAATATTTGTATCTGTCATCGTTATCTCCAGCAAAAAGATGGTGGGAGAAGCCAAACGGTGGATGCAAAGCTCGTGAGCTATCTTAGCCTAAGCAAAGCGATGATTGGGTATATTGGGTATTCTAGGATGGACTATCTTAAGACTTTTATACGAAATACAACACGTCTTTTAAAGAACGCTATATTATCACCTCTCATCCTATACACTATAAAAATACTAGGGGAGAAGCAGCTAATGATAAAAGAACAAAGGCATAACAATCATGTTGCAGTGCGCAACTCGCACATCAGAACAATATTTACTCTATTGCTTGTTACCTGTATTTTTAGTGTGCCTAGTGCTGCAATATCACAAACTAAGCACTTCCCTACTCACCCAGTACGCCTGATCGTGCCGCTTCCTGCGGGTGGTTCGACAGATATTCTAGCGCGAGTTGTTGCTCAAAAATTCAGTGATGGCTTGGGCAAATCCTTCATAGTCGACAATCGGCCAGGCGCAGGCACATCGCTTGGCAACGAACTGGTGGCTCGCGCAACCCCTGACGGTTACACCCTGCTCTTTGCAAGCGCCTCGATTGCTACAAACGTTCCTCTTTATCCGAAATTACCATTCCACCCCATTAGAGACTACACGCCCATCGGGACTGTGGGTCAATCATTTTACGTTTTGATTGTGCAACCGTCACTGGGTGTTAACAGCGTGCAGGAACTGATCACCTTGGCAAAAGCAAAGCCCCAATTAATCCAATACGCCTCGGCTGGACAAGGTACTATCACGCATATGGCAGTCGAACTGTTCATGATGAATGCACAAATAAAGATGCAAAATGTACCCTTCAAAGGTGGCGCTCCAGCTTTGATTGGATTTATGAGTGGAGAAGTACCCGTAATATTTAGCCCCATTGCCGAAAGTCTACCTTACTTTCGAAATGGCACTAAAGTGCGACCCTTAGCAGTGACCGCTTCCAAGCGCGTACCGGATCTTCCCGATGTGCCGACGCTCGCCGAAACCGGAGTGCCGGATTCCATTGTTATGTCCCGTACTTCTATACTATCTGCGAAGGGAACCCCTGAGGATGTTGTCAAAATTCTAAATACTGAATTGAATCGATTTTTGCAACAACCTGACACCCGTGAACGTATAAGTAGCCATGGTTTAATACCCGCAGGCGGCACCCCAGCCGAACTCACTGAATACTTAAAGATGGAAATAGAACGTTGGACTAAAGTGGTAAAAACGGTGGGTATCAAAGTTGAATAGCCGGTCATGTTAGATCAGGCGCCATTCTTAATACTTTCTATTTGCGATTCACAGCATAGCATCCCGTTCACAACAATAACGGGAAATTCATTTTCGTCTTAGATTCTTCAACTCCTCCCTCCCCCCCGTAAAGGGACCTAAAATCAATAAGTAATATCGGTTCAGTTAAGTTATGTATAAATCAATCTAATTAAATGTCATTAGCATAAATGACTTGCGCTCATTGAGTCGCATCGAAATTAAATTTTTTGATCCAGCGATCGCAGTCAGGCGTTTTTCGCGCTAAGCCCCACAGGATGCGGGGCTTTAACGCCGTTTGAGTGAGTTGGAGGTCTATCGACAGGCGGCCAAAAATAATGAGAACACTCGATACAGTTTGTGATTTTGACCCCTTTGCTCCTGGCTTTTCCACCGGCCGCCGGCGTGCTAATTTTGTGGTGTCTGTGATGTCTAGTTCCATACTAAACCGCATAAGGCCAATATTTTTCTCCTTAGGCGAGGGTTACGGTTACAATGAGTCGTCGCACCAATTACTTAGTAGCACCTTAAAAAGCGGAATTATACGTAATAGTAATTTTTCCTTAGGAGGGGTGGTCATGGTTAAAGTGGGCGCTAAAAAAATACGGTTGCTAGGATTGATCGTGGGTGCTGTGGCGATGGTGTTAGCGTTGGGCGCTCACGCCGCAGCGTGGGAACCCACCAAGCCGGTGGAGTTTGTGATTCCGGCAGGCACGGGTGGCGGCGCGGATCAAATGGCGCGGTTGATTCAAGGCATCGTTGCCAAGCACAACCTGATGAAGCAGTCGCTCATCCCCGTGAATAAATCGGCGGGTGCGGGTGCCGAGGGTTTCCTTGCGGTCAAGGATTCGAAGGGCGACCCGCACAAGATCATCATCACCTTGTCGAATTTGTTCACCAC
>CAITMU010000075.1 GCA_903893565.1 uncultured beta proteobacterium
GATCGATAGGGTTATCCTATGAGGGCCTCAGTGGCTCATTGGTTTAGGTAGTATGTTGCCGATTGTAAAATTGTTTTGAGCCTTGCCAACCACGATCCGTGCATGCTCACTGATCGGAGTAAAGTTAACGATAAGGGTTACGGAAGGAAAACGGTGTAGCAAAAGAGTGAAAAAAGAAAAATTCTAATCATTCGACGGTTTTTTAAGCTGAGGAGGCTAAAAATGAAATACGGACCATGCTCTCTGGGAGGGGTTTGTCTGATCGCTGGGATTTTTCAAGCGAAGGCCGAGGAGATAAACTACCCCACGCGCCCTGTGAGAATTGTGACCGGTTTTGCTGCAGGCGGAAATACCGATATTATTGCGCGTGCTGTGGCTCGAAAGCTAACCGATCTTTTAGGGCAGTCGGTGATTGTAGAAAATAAACCAGGTGCGGGTAGCATGATGGGTAGTGACTATGTTGCTAAAGCCACGGCTGATGGCTATACCTTGTTATTAGTGAGTGGAGCATTCACCACACAGGCAGCGGTAATCAAAAAGCTCCCCTTTGATCCGCTCCATGATTTTGCCTGGATTAGCAATGCGGTGAGTTATCCCTTTGCGATCGTTGTTAATCCTAGTTTGCCTTGGCAAAATGTCTCTGACTTAATTGCCTTTGCAAAAAAAAATCCCACTAAAATTAATTATGGTTCGGTGGGTGTTGGTTCGGTATTACATCTGGCGGCAGAATTATTCAACGTCACGGCAAATGTTGAAATGACACATATTCCCTACAAAGGGGGAGCAGAGCATGTGTTTGAATTAATGAGCGGACGTATTGACGTGGTGTTTGAAACCTTAACCAGTGCATTTCCGTATATTCAATCGGGTAAACTCAGAGTCTTGGCCGTCACTTCTTTAGAGCGCTCCCTGCAATTGCCTCAAGTGCCAACCGTGACCCAAACGTTGCCGGGCTATGAAGTGAGTTCTTTTTCTGGGTTTTGTGCTCCACGCGAAACCCCGAAGCCGGTGATCCAACGTTTGAACCAGCAATTGAAGAGCATCCTTCAGATGGAAGATATTCGAAAACGATTTACAGAGCTTGGGGGAACGGTGGATTACACCACCCCTGAGGCCTTTGCGCTTCGTATTGAAAGCGAAACGGCCAAATGGAAGCGAATTGCTAAAGCTAAAAAAATTGAAATTCTTTAGCTCCAGTCATGAAAGAGCGCTCTTTATAGAACCTTTATAGCATCGGCTCGATTAATTGCTGGATATTTTTCACGGTATCGAGTTGGCGAATGAGTTGAAAGGCGGTGTGCATTTTGGCTGCTGTCATTCGAGGCGATTGTTTGGCGCAATCGGTAAACTTTTCTTCCAACTCTTCCCAACTTAGCTGTCGGGACGGTGAGCCGGGGGGCACATCGACGGACAAAGAGGCGCGTCGTCCATCTTTTAGAATGATTTCGACTTCGACAAATCCGCGGCTTCCTGAGCTTTTTTTGGCGAAATCAGGATCACTGCCTTGACTGCTTGGGCTCTCATGCGCATCGATTTTTTCATACAAGGCGAATATCTCTGGCCGTTGAACCGCTTTGTCAGAAAAAGATTCTAGGGAGAAACGACCGTCCAATACCGCGGCAGCTAAACAGTAAGGCATACTGAACTTACCTTCCAAACCGGTTTGGGGTCGTGGATATATGAGTACATGCATGCCCCCAGGAGGCATTTTGCAGATGAGTCGGTCTAGCTCATTGGCGCTAAACCCTAGCTGATGACGTAATCGGAGGGCAGCATCTATGCCGCGATGGGTGGCAAAACAACAGGGGAATTTTTTCAAAGCAATGCCGGGGTTTTCAATGATGAAGGGCTTGCCCAGTGCGTTAATGGTGACGTTGATATCGGATTCGGCAGTGCCGTAGGTAGAAAAAAATCCTGCTTGGGCTTCCATAATGTCATCTGCCGCGGTAAAGCCAGAGCAGGCCAGTTGTATGGCATTGAGCGCATTGCGGGCAGCTAATCCACTGTGTAACGGTTTGGTCATGGTGCCAAAGTTTCTTCTTAAACCACTGGCCATAGAGGCCGCAATCCCAAAGGCTTGTTGAATGGTTGTGGCGTCCAATTGATGGAGTTTGGCTAAGGCGGCGAGTGCCGAGAAAAGGGCCAAGGTGCCGGTTGCGTGAAAGCCTCTTTGGTAGTGTTCATTGGTCATACCCAGACCAATTTTCCCCCCCACTTCAACGCCGACGAGGTAGGCCTCAATGAATTGTTGGCCAGAGAAAGTTTTATTTTTAAGGCTTGCCATTAAGGCTGCAACAATCACTACACTAGGGTGTGCTGGCATCATTGATAATACATCATCGTAATCCAATGCATGGCCAAACGTGCCGTTAATTAATGCGGCGGTTTGTTCACTCGTTACACGGCCCGTGCCTAGTATGGGGGATGCCCCGGTTTCTGCCGTTTGATCCAAGTAACGTAATAAAGGTTGCGACACTTCAGAGTCGACTCCAGCTAAAATGACGGCAAAGGTATCGGCGATAACTTTGATCGCATTGGCAGAGCTTGAACTGGGAAACGCAGAGAGTTGAGTCTTGACAATAAATTGAGCCAGTGTTTCAGTAGCACCCATGGGGAGTTTCTCCAGTGTTAAGCGTAAAAAAGTAAAATATAAAATTCATCCGTTCCTATGTGCGCGACTATTGCGCATATAAGTCAAAATTTCAAGGTCTATATATTCGAATGAAAAAGTGCTTGTCTTTTTTTGTAGCAATGATGGTGGTTTTTTCCTCTCACAGTCAAGCCGAACGTTTGTCGGATTACCCACAAAAAGCCATTCGTTTAATTGTGCCCTACCCGCCGGGTGGGGGAACCGATATAGTGGTTCATGCGTTTAGACAGCGATTGACTGACTCCTTGTCACAGCCGGTAGTGGTCGATCACCGCGGGGGCGCCACTGGGGTGATCGGCACAACATTGGTTGCCCGTGCCCCAGCCGATGGCTATACCTTGCTCGCTCACACCAATGCTGGTTTGGTGATTGTTCCGCAGATGTTAAAAAAATCGCCTTACGATCCCCTAAAAGATTTTGCACCGATTACGTTAGCGACTTCTTCGCCCTACATTTTGGTCGTGAATCCTAAACTGACGGTCAGCAGTGTCGCTCAACTCATCGAGTTTGCCAAAGCGCGTCCCGGAGCCATTAACTATGCCTCTTCAGGCAATGGTTCGTCAACACACTTGGCGGGGTTATTGTTCAATCAATTGGCTGGAGTTTTAATGGTGCATATTCCCTATAAGGGGTCTGCTCCTGCGATAACGGATTTAATTGCTGGACAGGTGCAAACACGATTTTCGAGCATACCGCCCGCACTGCCGCATGTGCGTGAGGGGCGATTAAGGGCCCTCGCCGTTACTGGCGCTAAGCGGTTTTTTTTATTACCCGACTTGCCCGCTGTTTCTGAGACGCTACCCGGTTATATGGTGGATGCTTGGTATGGTGTTTTGGCTCCCGCAGGAACGCCTGAGCTCATTATCAACTTACTCAATAAACAAATCGTTGCGGCCTTAACGGTTGATGCCGTCAGAGCTTTGTTGGCGACCGAAGGGGCGGAAGTCGTGGCCTCTAACCCCTCTTATTTTTCAAAGACTATTGAGCGTGAATATGCTCAGTGGGCTCCTATTATTAGACGCTCAGGCGCAACGGTGAACGAATGACCACAATCAGTGCACTGCCTTTTGATCCATTGATAGTGGATATTGCAGATTATGTGATGGATTTTCAGATTCAATCTGACCATGCCTTTGAGATGTCGCGCTGGGTATTGTTAGACAGTATGGCGTGTGCGTTTGAAGCGTTGGAAGACCCGGCTTGCTTGCATCTCCTAGGCGCTTATGAGGGGCAGCCGAATTTGCCGCTCGGGGCCCGAGTGCCGGGAACAGCGTATCAGTTAGATCCGGTGAATGCGGCCTTTAATACCGGTTGCCTCGTGCGCTGGACGGATTTTAGCGATACGTGGGTTGCGGCGCAGACCACGCATCCGTCGGATGATGTGGGGGCAATTTTGGCGGTGTGTGATTATAGAAGTCGAATCTTATTCAGTCGCGGCGAGGCGCCCCTTAGTATGCGCGTGGTATTGGCGGCGATGATTAAAGCGCATGAGATTCAGGGCGTTCTCGGGATGGGGCAAAGTTTAAACCCCTATGGTATTGATCACACCTTTCTCGTAAAAATTGCATGCGCCGCGGTTTGCACGGAGCTATTAGGGGGTACGCGGGAGCAGGTATTGGCGGCGACCTCGCTGGCTTTTTTTGATGCTCCACTTTGCGTTCATCGTTTTGGCTCTAATACAGGGCCGCGCAAGGGGTGGGCAGCAGCCGAGGCCGCGAGTCACGCCGTATCTTTAGCTTTCAAGGCGATCAAAGGCGAACCGGGTTACCCTCAAGTGTTAAGCCACCCTCAATGGGGATTTTGTCACACGAGATTAAAGGATCAGTCTTTTAGACTCGGTGGGTGTCTCGGTTCGTTAGTGATGGAGAACGTTTTATTCAAGCTCTTAGGGCCTGTAGTGATTCATGCTCAATCGGCTATTGAGTGCGCTTTAGCTCTCTCGGGTAGTGTTAAAGATCAGATTAATAATGTTGAACGTATTGAAATTTACACGCATCACAGAACCTTAGAGACCATCGATAAGTCGGGTCCTTTAAGAAATCCAGCCGATCGAGATCATTGTTTGCAATATGCGATGGCGGTCACTTTATTAAATGGGGCTTTAAAGGCCTCCGATTATCGGGATGAGGCAGCCCTTGATCCACGGATTGATCAGCTACGACATGTAATGGTGGTCAAAGAAGATCCTAATTATACGCAGCGCTATTTAGACCCTGCGTTGAGGGCCAATTCCAATGGGATGGAGATTTTTTATAAGAATGGACACCGTTCTGGGCGAATTGAATTTGAAAATCCTGTAGGGCACCCATCACGGCGCGATGAAGCAAAGCCCATATTAGTAGATAAACTTTCCCAAAGACTTAAGCAGCGTTACACTACGGCAAAGCAGAAAAAAATTCTGAAGCTCGGTCTCGATCATCAGCAATTCATGCTGACTCCGGTGCCTCATTGGATGAATTTATTGGCGACACGTAAGCCGATTTTCAAAGCTGGGGCCTAGTTCCCATTTCTTTAATTATTTTAAAAAACTACTATTATGAAAAAAATTATTGGCTGGGGTTTGGTGGGGACAGGACGCATTGCAGAGGAACGGATATTGCCGGGTATCAATGCCTTTGCAGGCAATCAATTGGTTGGTGTGGTGAGCCGTGAACAAGCCAGAGCCGATCAGTTTGCTAAACGTTTTGGTGCTAAGCATGCTTATACGCGGTATGAAGATTTACTCAGTAACCCTGAGGTCGATGTGGTGGCGATTCACACCCCTAATCTCTTACATGCTGATCAGGCGGTAGCTGCGGCACGAGCAGGAAAACACGTTTTTTGTGATAAACCGATGGCCACCAGTGTGGCAGATGCCGAGCGAATTGTTCGGGAATGTGAAAAAGCCGGAGTAAAACTTGCGGTTAATTTTCATACTCGTTTTATGCCCTGTTTTATTGAGACCAAGCGAATCGTGGACAGTGGTGAAATCGGTGAGGTGATGTTCGTGCAGATAGAAGCGAGTGCGGGCCCCAGTGCAGAAAGTGTTTCAGCCAGTTGGCGTGTTGATCCGTTGTTGGCCGGATTGGGCACCTCCATGAGTGTGGGAGTGCATGTGTACGATATCTTGCGATTTATTTTGTCTTCGGAAATTGATACCGTGAGTGCGGTGTTTGATACGCCTCGTGGTGTGATGGAAAAAATGTCTTTAAGTACTTTTCGTTTTGCTAACGGGGTGATGGCGCAAGTTAATGTGAATCAAACCACCCCGCAACCAATGAATAGTTTTGTCATTTATGGCACCAAAGGACGCATTGCGGGTAACGGGGTCACCAGAAGTCGTTTTGGAGGCAATGTTGAAGTCAGTACAAATGAAGGGGTTAAGCGACGAATGGATTTTCCAGCCATTAACGCCCATGAAGCGTGTGTGGCAGGATTTAGCCAAGCGATTCTCGAGGATCGGCAACCCAGTGCCACGGGCATTGATGGGTTGCGTAGCGTTCAGTTAACCGATGCGATGGCCAAATCAGCTTGGGATGGCTTGCATGTGAGGATAGCGGGTTAGACTTTTGCAGCAGGGATACATTTAGTCGAGCGAGATATGTTGGGCTTTAATCAATTTATCCCAAATCGCAAAATCTTTTTTAAGAAATTGGTTCAAACTCTCTGGTGTGCTGGATCCTATTTCAATACTAGCGGCTAAAAAGTGTTCTTTGACTTCTCGAAGTTCTAAGGCTTTGTTGACGTCTCGTGCTAAACGACTGATGATGGCATCCGGCGTGCCCGCTGGGGCAAATAGTGCTACCCATACATAGACATCAAAGTCAGGATATCCCGATTCAGCGACTGTGGGTAACTGCGCCATGGCAGACCAGCGTTTTTCACTGGTCACTGCGAGGGCTCGTAGTTTTCCTGAATCAATATGAGGCTTTGAAACAATGGGGGCGGTAAAGCTGACCTCTACGTGTCCGCCGATTTGTTCAACCATGAGCGGTCCGGCCCCTTTATAAGCCACATGTAAGATATTGCAACCCGTGCGGGCCTTAAAGAGCTCTCCGGCCAAGTGCGAACCTGTACCGGGACCCGGAGAACCAAAGGACAGGTTACTGGATTTTGCTTTTGACAGGCTGATTAACTGACGAACATTTTTGACAGGCAGTGAAGGGTGAACCACGACCATATTGGGTGAGGTGGCGGTCATGGCAATGGGCGCAAAGTCCCGAAATGGATCGTAGGGTAGTTTTTTATAAAGGCTCGCATTGATGGTTAAGGAATTATTGGCCATCAACAGCGTGTAGCCATCGGGTGGAGTTTTTGCCGCGATTTCCGCCCCCACGTTGCCCCCAGCCCCTGCGCGATTATCAATGACGACCGTTTGGCCCAATAAGCCGGGTAAGCCAATGTTTAAGGTGCGCATCGCAATATCATTGGCCCCACCGGGAGGGAATGGTACGATGACACGGATGGCTTTAGAGGGATAATTCTGTGCGAGCAGAAGTCCCCCTTGAGAGAGCATGAGGCAAGCGAGTAGGCCATGACTAACCGATGAGCGTCTTAACATGACAATCTCCCTTAAGGGGGGGGTGAATGTGTATAGAAAAAGTTAACGTTTGACTGCTTTAGGCATGGCTTGCTTGCCTTGGGTCTGTTTAACTTCTTTCCATACGGGACGTGCGACGTTGAAGATTTCGCCTAGTTGGGCATAACCGGAACCGGATAGTCGGCAAACCGGATTGAGTAGTTGAGGATCAATACGGCCTTCTTTCCAAACGGATTTCTGGACATGGGTATGTAGAATTTTTCCTAAAACAATATTCGTATTGTTGTCGGTGATGATTTGTTTGACTTCGCATTCGATGTGAGCTTTGGCTTCTAGGACGCGAAACGCCTTGCCAGTGACCGAGGGCACTGCCGTCAGCCCTGCCCAACCAAATTCACTTTCATCACGAGGAAAATCACCCGATGTGAAATTCATTTCTTCTAAAAGATCCATCGTTACGATATTACCGACAAAATGAGGAACTTCCCGCAGATTGTTCAGCGTGTCTTTAACCCCCGTGGAAGCAAAGGCCACGTAGGGGGGATCATTGCCCATCATATTAAAATACGAGTAGGGGGCAACATTGCTAATCCCAGAGGCTGAAATAGTCGAAATCCAACCGATGGGCCGAGGAATGACTAAGGCGGTCATGAGGTGATAGAACTGCTGGGCTTGCCAGTCTTTAGGGCCGACTTCAATGTCACAATCCAAGGTGTGTGGCGGTGTATTATGTGAGGCTGTCATGAGGGAACCTTTCTGAGTGAATAAAAAATAGTAGCACGAACTGAAGGAGAATGTGGATGACGCGTCAAATCAAAAAGATAAGGGTGGGTATCAGTGGATTGGGTTCTTTTTCGTTTGTGGTGGCCAACACGGTTAAAAGAAGTCAGAAAGTGGAGTTGGTGACGTGTTTTGATCCCGTGGAGCAAAAGCGTGATATTTCCAGTGCACGTTATGGAATTGAACAGGAGAAAAGTTTTTTAGAGATGGTAAAGCGGCCCGATTTAGAGGGTATTTTGATTGTCTCGCCCAACAAGTATCATCGTGAGCAAACCGAATTGGCCGCGCAATATGGCAAGCATGTCTATGTTGAAAAACCCATAGCCAATACGATGGATGACGGCAGAAAAATGATGGCCGCATGTGATCGTGCTAAGGTGACATTAATGATCGGACATGTGCATCGTCGTCATAGCGTGAATCGTAAAATTAAAACATTAATCGATAGTGGGGTCATTGGACAAGCGCTGATGGTAGAGGCAAATTTATCGAGTCAACAGGGCTGGGAGTTGCAGCCGGGGGAGTTTCGTTATACGGCAGATGATGAGGGTTGCCCAGGAGGGTCTTTGATGACCATCGGGGTTCATCAGGCCGATACCTTAAATCATATATTCGGACCCGTAAAAAGTGTTTTTTCTATTTTTAGACATGTGGCCATTCCCGCTCCGGTCGATGATGTGACTGCCACTATTTTTACTTTTGAATCGGGTTTGGTGGGTTATATTGGTTCAAATTTTGCCTCCCCGAGAACCAATTGGATGCGCGTCTATGGCACCCAAGCCAATTTAATTCGTAACATACAAAGACTGGACCGACAGTTTGACCAAGAACGCACACAAAACCCAGATGTATCCTCACGACTTGAGATTTTACATAAAGGCAAATCTGAGCCTGAGCCGGTAGCGCTTACGATAGGCGATCCGATGTTAGAGCAAATCGACGAATTTGCCGATTGTGTGATCAACGGCAAGAAACCTGAAACCGATGCTCTGTCGTCGTTAAAGGCCTTATCATTGATTCGCGCAGCTATTGAGTCAGCTAAAACCGGACAAGTTGTGACTGTGGAAAAGCCATGAGGCGATGGCGTATTGGCGTTTTAAGAAGCCATTGAGGCCCTTGCTCTTAAGAGTCTTTATTCAAAGCGAATGTTCGTGTGTTCTATGAGCTTTGCCCATTGAGCCGTTTCTTTGTGGATACGTTGTGTGGTTTGTTCTGGGTTAAGCCCCACCACCTCTGCGCCCACAAGACTTAGCTGATCTTTAAGTTCACTACGGGCGAGTATTTGAAGGATTTGCTGGGAGAGGTTTTTGATGATTTTTTTGTCAGTTCCCTGGGGGACCGATAGGCCAAACCAGGCCGCGATATCAAAGCCTGAAAGTCCCACAGATTGGCCCGCTTCGGCAATGGTGGGCACATCAGGTAGTCTTGGAGAGCGTTTTGCCGTACTGATCCCTAATGCGACGATTTTGCCAGATTGAATATAAGGCAAGGCAGCAGGGGTATTGAAGAACATGACTTTTATTTGTCCACTCATTAAATCGGTCAGAGCAATGGGCCCTCCCTTGTAGGGGATATGGTTCATTTTGATGTCTGCCATGGATTTAAAAAGCTCCATGGCTAAATGCAACGAGCCGCCTGCGCCAGAAGAACCATAATGAATGCTGTTAGGCTGGGATTTGGCTAAACTAACCAGATCCTTCACGGTTTTTACTGAAAAGTTGTGGCTGGCAACGAGCATTTGCGCTGTCGAGGCGATCAAACAGATGGGTTGCAAGGCTTTTTCTGGGTCATATCCAATATTTTTAAATAAGCTCTTGTCCATCGTGTAATTGGTATTTAACGTCATCAGCTGTGTGTAACCATCTGCACTCGCCGCAATGACGGCTTGTGTGCCAATTCGTCCTCCGGCGCCCAAACGATTATCAATGACAATTGATTGGCCCCATAGATTAGAAAGGCGAGAGGCAACAAGACGGGCTACCACATCAATGCTACCACCGGCTGGATAAGGCACGACCCAACGCACAGGTTTTATTGGGAAATGGGGGGAATCATTTATCGCCCAGGCACTGTGAGCGGATAAAAGTAGGAGTAAGAAGGACGTTTTATTCCATGACATTGAAAAACCTATAGGGGTAAGAGGCGCGATGAAACGTAAAGCTCGATTGAATGGCGTAATGAATTTATTCAGGGACAATACCCGCGGCTTTGACCACTTTGGCCCATTTGATCGTTTCCGATCGAATAAATTTATCAAACACTTCGCCATTGGCTGCAATTACGGTGGCGCCATCTTGGTTCAGTCGATCTTTAACCTCGGGCATATTCAGAACGGCTGCGGAATCTTTGTAAATTTTGTCGATAATGTCTTTGGGTGTTCCGGCCGGGGCTAATAAGCCGTACCACTGAACGGCTTCAAATCCGGGGAGTCCAGATTCGTTAAGGGTAGGGATATCGGAGGCCCCATTGGCTCGTGTCAAACTCGTCACCCCAATTGCTCGCAGGCGGCCATTGCGAGCGTAGGGAATACCACCGATCATGTTCGTGGCAAAAACCATTAATTGCCCACCGATGGTGTCAACCAGTGCGGGACCGGAGTTTTTGTAAGGCACATGGGTGAAGCGTGTTTGGGTGAGGGTGGCAAATAGCTCAATGACCAAGTGGTTGTTGGTGCCGTATCCGCCAGAACCGTAAAGGAGTTGACTGGGGCGAGCTTTGGCTGCTGCGGCTAATTCAAGCGCGGTTTTAACCGGTAAGGAAGGATGAACCATCACGATATTAGGAATCGAAATGGAATGAATAATGGGGGCGAAATCGCGATTCACGTCGTAGAGTAATTTTTTATGCGTCGACGGATTAATCGATAAGGTGCTTAAACCGTTGAGTAATACATGGCCATCGGCTGGCGACTTTGCCACAGCCTCGCCCCCCATCATATTGCTCACCCCTGTACGGTTTTCCACGATCACGGATTTGCCCCAGCGCTCTGTTAAGTGCTGCGCCATTAAGCGTGCTAGCGCGTCCCCACCGCCCCCCGAAGTTGAAGGGACAATAATGCGCACTACTTTGGTAGGGTAGTTGTTTTGCGCTTGGGCGCTTTGACAGAGTAAAAATAATAATACAAAAAAGCTCGTTACTTTGAGGCTATTCATCAGGGGTCACTATCAATCATTAGAGTTTGACTTTCATGTGGGCAAATAAGTCAGTCCAATGTCCTATTTCCCGATCGTATAGCGTTTTTAATGCTTCGCGCGTGCCGGGGGCGGGTTCTGACCCATCACTGGCAAATTTTTCAAGCATATCGTGGCCTTGTAAGATTCTTACAATTTCATGATTTAAGCGCTCTACAATGTGAATGGGTGTCCCACTAGGGGCTAGCCAAGCATACCAGCCATTAAGCTCAAAACCGGGTAAGCCGGATTCGCTAATCGTGGGTAAATCCGGTAATAATTTTGAACGCATTAGCCCCGTTTGACCTAAAACCCGCACGCGTCCGCTTTTGGTTTGTGGCATGAGTGAAATGCCACCGGCAAAGACGACCTGCACCTGACCACCCAATAAATCGTTGATCGCAGGACCGGTTCCTTTATAGGGCACGTGGGTCATTTCCACTTTCGCTAAAGTGCTAAAAAGTTCCCCGCCCAGATGAGACATAGAACCACTACCAGCGGAGCCAAAATTAATCGCACGAGGGGTTTTCTTTGCTAGTGCAATCAGTTCTTTGACGGAATGAGCTGGCAATTGTGCATGAATCCCTAGTAGATAGGGTTGCATGGTTAACTGTGCAACGGGACTAAAAGCGCGTCTTTGATCGTAGTGAGTTTTATTGATAAGGGCTGCGTTTAACACAGCGCTGGCTGAAACCGCCAGTAATGTGTAGCCATCCGGAGCCGCTTTGGCTGCGATGTCCATGCCGAGAAGACCGCCGACCGCTGACCCTCTGTTGTCAATGATGACCGGCACTGCCCAACGTTCCATGAGTCGCTGTGCCACGATTCGAGAAACAATATCCGTGCCCCCGCCCGGGGAGGCGGGAACCACGACACGGATGGGCTTGAGTGGATATCGCGGTGAAGATTCCAGTGGCTTTGATTGCCCGTAACCCTTTGCTACTGTCATTAAGAGTGTTACTACTACTACCACCACTGCGCGAAGTGCTCGATTCATGTTTTAGTGCAAAAAGCTCGGGTCTATTTGTTCCATCCAACGACGAACAGCGGCCCATAATATAGCGGGGCCTTCTGCTCCAGAGGTTTCTGTTTTGACGATTTGGGTCGTTTGGCTGGCAGTCTTACGCACCACCTCCATGGGGGGGAAAATCAAGGCTGTGCCGCCCGATTGTGCGAGTACTTGAGTTTCGCAGGCCATTTCAAGCCGCCGCATGAGGTTAAAGGCTTCTCCCATGCTAGCCCCACAAGTCAGTAAACCGTGATTGCGTAAAATCATCACCTTTTTATTGCCTAATGCAGCGGCAATGTGATCACTTTCTTCTTGATCGTTAGTGACCCCTTCTACATCGTAGTAGGCGATCTTATCGTGCAGGTTCATTGCCCCTAGATTGATGGGTAGTAATCCCTGTGCTTGGCAAGCCACGGCAACCCCAGCTTTAGAATGGGTGTGAATGACGCAGTGTGCATCTTCACGAGCCATATGAATCGAGCGGTGAACGACGAAACCGGCCATGAGTACTGGATGGGGTGAGGGCATGAGTTTATTACCGTCAATGTCCACCTTCAGTAGATTAGAAGCGGTAATTTCGTGATACATCAGTCCAAAAGGATTGATCAGAAAGTGGGACTGAGTACCGGGAACGCGTGAAGACAAGTGATTGTAAATAAGGCTGTGGTGCCATCCCATCTGGGAAACTGCGCGAAACGCGCAAGCCAAGTCGACACGTGCTTCCCATTCCTCGACCGAGCAATCAATCGTGGGAGCTGAGCGTAATGGAGCATTCATGGTTTGTCCTTTTATAGTGTTGGAAAGAAGTAGGGGGTTGTACTGGATTCGAAGGAAAAAATTAAATGAACCACATAGTGGTCTAGCGCAGATTTGTGGGTATGGATAAAACTACTTTTTTTAATATTTATCGGTCAGCGATATAATCATCATACACTACCCTGATTGTTGTGTTGGGGCGCTCGTAAAAAAGACCCATTCCATCGGGTTTTTAGAAGAACGGGTAAGAAAAAACTGAAAAAAATTAGGCCCCCGAGTGAATTAGTAGCGTTGTGGCGTTTTGTTTAAGGGCGAGAATGGCTACACTACGAATGCGTTCAGTGATAATTAAAAAAAGAATAGTCTGTAAAAAAAAGCAACGCATGGGTAGCGGTATTGCCACTTAACTAGGAAAAGTTTTTATTTCAACCCATTGTTTTGGGAAGGTGGAGGCATGGCAGACCAGCGGGGGGGTATTTTTGTAAAAGGGGTTGTAGGGGCTATGAGTGCGATGGCTATGCTGGCAACCGCACAGAATTTCCCTACCAAGCCAATGCGATTAGTGGTGGGCTATACCCCAGGAGGAGCGGTTGATTTTACGGCCCGTTTAATCGGTCAAAAAATGACGGAGATGATCGGCCAACCGGTAGTGATCGAAAACCGACCCGGTGCGAGCACGGCTATAGCCACAGAGAAGGTGGCTATAGCGGGCGCGGATGGTTATACGCTTTTGCTCATTCCCACCTCGACCGCCATTCAATCGGCATTAAGAAAAAAGTTGCCCTATGATTTGGATAAGGATTTTTCGGCCATATCATTGTTGGCAGTGGGGCCCTTTGCTTTGATTGTGCATCCATCTGTGCCGGTAAAAACAGTTGCCGAATTGATTCGTTACGCTAAAGACCATTCGGGTCAATTAAGTGTGGCTTCCCCAGGTGTCGGAAGTGCGAATCATTTAGCCGCAGAACTTTTTAATATGCGCACAAAATCGTCAATACTGCATGTGCCTTATAAAGGTTCTGGCGAAGCCGTGGTGGCAGTGGCCTCGGCCCAAACACCGATGAGTTTGCCCAGTATGGCCAGTGTTTTGTCTTTGATTGAAGCGGGGCGAGTCAGGGCGCTGGCAGTGACCAGTCTGGTGCGCGTGTCCTCCTTACCCTCGGTGCCTACACTGGATGAGTCGGGTTTGCCCGGTTTTGACTATGCCGCCTGGTATGGTGTGCATGCTCCCGCAGGTGTTTCGTTATCGATTGTGAATCAGTTAAATGGGCTTATTTTGAAGATATTACAATTACCAGAAGTAAAAGAGACCTTTCATAAGCAGGGCATGGAGTCTCAAGCCAGTACCCCGCTCGAGTTTCATCAGCGAATTAAAAATGAAATCGCTTTATCGAGGAAGCTTTTACAATTAGCCGGTATCAAACCAGAATAATTTTTTAAGACAACGAAATGACACCAGCCTACGAATTTAAGGGCAGCAACCATCGCAGACATGATGTATTACAGGCTTGGACTGAAAAACGTCAAGAAAAGATATTAGAGCCGCAATTGCCGATCGTGGACCCTCACCACCATGTGTGGGACGATCAGCGGGGGCGGTATTTAATTGATGAGTTAAGTCGCGATATACACTCGGGACATAACGTTGTGGCAACGGTATTTATTGAGGCCGGAGCCATGTATCGAGCGCAGGGGCCTAAGGCAATGAGGCCGGTCGGAGAGGTTGAGTTTGTCAACGGTATTGCGGCGATGAGTGCCAGTGGCCAATACGGTTTGGCGCGATTGTGTGATGGTATCGTCGGCCATGCTGATCTCATGTTGGGCTCCCAGGCGGAACCCGTGTTGGAAGCTTTGATCAAGGCGGGCAATGGTCGTTTTAAAGGGATTCGTCACGGCGTCATTTGGGATTCTGGTAATGCGGCTCGCTTCGGTCGTCGCCAAGCGACTCGGTATCAAATGCTCGATCCGATTTTTAGACAAGGTTTTTCGCTACTGGAGCCGATGGGATTGTCTTTTGATGCTTGGCTTTTCTACCCGCAGTTGGATGATTTAAAGGATTTATTAAAGGCCTTCCCCCATACCGCTGTGATTTTAAATCATGTAGGGGGGCTCTTAGGTATACCGCCGCATGATGAAGATCGAAAGTCGGTTTTTAAACGGTGGCGTAGCCACATCCAAGCCTTAGCGAGTTATGATAATTTAAAAATCAAAGTCGGAGGATTGGGTATGTTGTATTGTGGTTGGGATTTCCATCTGCAAGCGTTGCCACCGACTTCTGAACAACTGGCAGAAGCTTGGAGGCCTTATGTGGAAACCTGCATTGAGGCTTTTGGCTTTGATCGATGCATTATGGAGAGCAATTTTCCGGTGGACAAGGAAACGTGTGGCTATGTAACCCTATGGAATGCTTTAAAGCGCATCACCAAAGACTGTTCAAGTGATGAAAAAAACAAATTGTATTCGCAAAACGCAGCTCAATTCTATCGTTTGAATTTGTCTTAGCAAAGCAGTTTTAAGCTTAATTAAAAAAGCCCTTAAGTCATATTCGGGAAAACCAATGGGGTAGGGGAAATGGGAGTTTATCGTGGTCTTAGGCGAGCATTTGGCGCTCGAAGTAAAATATTAAAGAGGTATGGCCGTTAAAAGCCATGCAGAAGTTAAATTTTTTAACACCTGCTAATCCGATGCAATATCAAATTTTTAAAAAAGAACCGGCTATGGATATTTTACGTAATACGACCACTCACCCTATTGATCACGTTGCGAAACTTAGTTACAAAGTCGAGGTAGTTCGTTTGGCACATTGTTTGATGGAACCGAAAAAGGGCTTAGTTGGGATTGATTTCCTTGGTTTACGAGAGCGATCCCTCCCTTGCCCTAAATAAGAGCTCAACAGTAGGTGGATAGTTTGCCGTGATTTAATAATAAAAATTATTTTCAGTCCAATATCATTCAGGAGAGACTTTCATGAAATTTGAAAAATTCAAACCGATCCTAACCCCGAGTGCTTGGGTGGGGGAACAGATGAAAAAAAAGACGGAATGGTTGCGTTTTTTTAGTCAGCATGAATTAAATGAAATCGATCATGCCCTAGAGCAAGTTAAACAGCGGGGAATAGACCTTTTTGATATTGAAAAGAAAGATTTTGAGTTGCCTTTTTTTGCTGAAGGTCTCAAAGCCATTTCAGAGCAACTGGAAAATGGTATTGGAATGATGTTGTTACGGGGGCTACCGCTGACTTATTCGCCGGAGGATTTACGTATTGTTTATTGGGGCCTGGGGACGCATTTAGGAACGGCAGTATCGCAAAATAAGTATGGTGAGCTTTTTGGTTTGGTGAAAGATTTTGGAGAGCCCGTTGTTAATACCACGCGACGCGGATCAAGGACCTCTTTGGGGCTTCAGTTTCACTCGGATCGCTGTGATGTGGTTGGGTTGTTGTGTGTGAGAAAAGCGAAAAGCGGTGGCGCCAGTCGTATTGTGAGTTCGACGGCAATGCATAATGAAATATTAAGACGTCGCCCTGATTTAATGCAGACCTTCTATGATGATTGGATTCATAGTTGGCAAGGCGAACAACCAGCAGGTTATGACAGAACCTATATTCGTCCTATTTTCGGGTTTCGTGATGGTTTTTTTACCGGCATGTTCTCCCCTGCCTACACCCAGTTTGCACAAGAATATCCAGAAGTACCAAGGCATACCCCGGCTCAACTGGAAGCGTTGCAGCTTTACTCGGAGCTTTCGATGGAGCTTGCCTTGGACATGCACTTTGAACCTGGGGATATTCAGTTACTCAATAATCACGTGATTTATCATGGACGTACTGATTTTGAAGATTACCCTGAGCCTCATCGAAAGCGCTTATTGTTGCGTTTGTGGTTATCTGTGCCAGAGGCACGACCTTTACCGAAAGGGTATGAAGTGGTTTACGGTAGTCATCAACAAGGGGAGATTCGAGGGGGCGTGCCTTGTCGTGAAGGAGGATGGCGGGACGTAACCCAATTTAGAAAGCATAGAACCGGCATTCACGCGCTGCAAGGGGCGTTTTGGTAATGCAAAAAACGAATGAGAACGGTAATCTTATAAAAACCCAGAGGCGACTCAAACGTGGCTATTCGTTTTTTGGTTTTGGGATGATGGTCTGTTTTTTTCAATGTTCATCTTTAGCGCAACATTACCCTGCTAAGCCGATTAAAATCACAGTCGGTTTTTCTCCAGGTGGTATTGCCGATGTGAGTGCTCGATTGTTGGCGCCGCAGTTGGCGGAGATTCTAGGGCAATCTGTCGTGATTGAAAATCGACCGGGTGCTTCAGGGGCCATTGCCACTGAGAAGGTATCGATGGCCGCTGCTGATGGTTATACGCTTTTAGCACCGACGGCTGCTGACACGGTGATTCCTGCCTTGCGTAAGCAATTGCCCTACAACCTAGAGCGCGATTTATCCCCTGTCGCTTTGGTGGCGATTGCTCCGTTTATTTTAGTGGTCCATCCATCAGTGCCTGTGACCAATGTGAAGGAATTGATCGCATTAGCCCGTCTGCGGCCTGGGAAACTGAGCTATGGCTCGGTCGGGCTGGGCACGACCCCCCATCTTTCTGCTGAAGCGCTAAAGGTGATGGCTACATTGGATATTGTTCACATACCCTATAAAGGGGGGTTAGATAATGTCATCGCCAATGCCAGTGGCGCAGTGGATATGGTGTTTGCGAGCCTGCCTTCTTTGACCCCCATGATTGGATCAGGACATTCTCGATTAAAGCCACTGGCTGTCACCAGTATTAAAAGGGCCAGTTTCATGCCTCAGTTGCCGACCATGAACGAATCGGGTGTGCCCGGTTACGATCGATCTTCTTGGGTGGGTATTTTGGCGCCTAAGAATACCAGCAAAGACATTATTTCAAAACTCAATGCAGCGATTATCACCGCAGCCAATAACCATGCGGTTAAAGACAGTTTTAATCAACAGGGTTTAGAGCCTCAGTCGCTTGGTGTAGAGCAATTTGGCTTTTTTATCAAAGATCAATTGGAGCAGAATGTCAAATTGATTGCGATCATTGGTCTTAAGAAAGATTGAAAGGCCGAGTCTATGAAAGCCCTGAATTCAATCTGAGTGAAGACAGTGTAGTGAGCCTTAGCGGTTCGGTAATTTAAAAGTGAAGTGGAAGCGAAATTTTTTACATTTTTCAAAAAAGGAATGCAATTGAATAAGCAGCGTATTGGTTTTGTGGGCGTTGGTTTAATGGGGGGGCATATGTCTCGTCATTTGATGGAAAGTGGCTTTGCCGTTACCGTATATGATAC
>CAITMU010000076.1 GCA_903893565.1 uncultured beta proteobacterium
ACTTAAATTTCAACATTAATCTATTGTTGCCCCCAAGAGCTTTACCACAACCGCAAACTTCTGCACTTCGTTGACTAAAAATTGACGCAACTCTGCAGTGGTCGTGGGCTCGGGTGGGGCGCCCATCTTGAGTAGGGTCTCGCCCACTTGAACGCTGCGCAGGCTCTCAACCACCACTGCGTTTAAGCGCGTCACAATGGCCTGCGGTGTGCGCGCAGGCACGACTACGCAATACCAAGCGGTGATATCGATCGCCAAACCGGATTCGATAAAAGTTGGCACATCGGGTAAGGACGGCGAACGCTTGACACCGGAGCCCGCCAAGGGACGTAGTCGTCCAGACTGTGCTAAGCCAATGACCGCCGGTGGCCCCGACATAAAATAGGCCACCTCCCCTGATAAGGCTGCGGCCAATGCAGGGCCCGAACCTTTAAAAGGAATATGGGTGACTTGAATACCTGCAGTTTTATTGAGCAACTCACCCACCAAATGTCCAGTCGTGCCACTGCCAGCCGAGCCATAATTGATTGTATGCTTAGGGTCTTTAGCGAGTGCGATCAACTCTTTAATATTCTGCGCGGGCACACCTGAGTGAACCGTCAATATTTGCGGAATCCGCGTAATCAACGAGATCGCTGCAAAATCGCGCAAAGGGTTATACGGCAGTTGCGCTCCATAGAGCGATACATTAATCGCCATCGGCGAGACAATTCCCAGCAACACCGTATAGCCATCAGCAGGCGCTCTGGCCGCAGTCAAGGTACCCATTGTGCCACCAGCACCGCCGCGACTATCGACCACTACTGTTTGCCCCAGAATCTCACTCATGCGTTGCGCTAAGACGCGGGCCACTGGCTCGGCAGTTCCTCCAGGCGCCGTGGGATTAATAAATCGAATCGGTCTTGAGGGGTAGGACTCCGCCCCCACAGTAATCCATATTAATACACTGCACACCGCAATGAACTTACGCATATCCCCTCCCGCTAGACCCGCAGTAAAAACGCAGCACATGAGTTAGTGTTGAATCACTGACAATGACGACTACGCTACAACTGCTGCACGGATTAGTTTTTATTGATCGATACTCGCCAATGTATGCGATCTTGATCCGCCGGATAATCACCCGCAGCCTTGTGATACGAACAGCGGTTATCCCAAATCACTACATCACCCTTACGCCATTGGTGACGATATTGATTGGGAGGGTCAGCCATCATCACACTCAAGGTATCAATCACCGCATCGCTGTCATGCGCTGACAAACCATCGATCGAAAGAATTTTACGTTGATCAAAATAGAGTAAAGTTCTGCCCGTCTCAGGGTGCACTTGAATCAAACGATGAGACGCTGGCTTGCGATGGCGATCAGCCGGATCGAGTAGCGCGTTATCTTTAATGCGACCTCCGTAGACAAACTGTCCGGTCTTATCCGCCAATAATTTTTTGAGGCTATCTTCTAACGCTTCATAGGCTGAATAGGCGCTTGAGAAAAACGTATCGCCACCCACTGTTGGTATTGCGAGGGCGTATAACTGTGTTGCCTTAAAGGGCACATCTTCATACGAACCATCGGTATGAAACCCTTCTGCACCACGTCGATAGATATCGTTATTTAAAGAACCATCAGCGCGAAATTTATTCACCCCTAGCACAGTAATCTCTGGGCAATCGGGATGACGCGTGCTCTTCGAAGGGTGTGGGGTTACAGCGCCAAAGCGCTGGCTGTATCGTAAGTAGTCCGCGAGTTGCAAATGCTGATCACGAACCACCAACACATTGCAATCGAGCCACGCTTGATAGATTGCAGAAAAGTCTTGATCACTGAGCTGCCTGACATCCACGCCAACCACCTCAGCACCTAAATTACCTGATTTAGATATTCGCATCTCAAACACGCTCCTCGCTACTAGTTTGGAATTTTTATAACCACCTGAAAATAAATGGTTTTATTAGAGCTGGATACCCGCCAACATCACCAACTTACACAAACGATCAATCTTCGCCGCCACCATTGCTTTTGACACTGGCGGTTGTTTTGGATCAACCTTCAAAGAAATAGTTTACACTTTATTCAGTAGAAATTATGCGGCATAAATCAATTTTATCCAAGGCATTTATGTCTACCTAAAAAAACAGTGACTGAAATTATTTTTTCTAGAAATTCGGCTCGGCGTCAATCTCGGCCAGCGGGCGATCGCAGCAGAGCATTTTGGAGTTCTTGGTGTTTGAAGCGTATAAACATCATTGAAATAATGACATCTGGATGCTTATATTTCAATGCATTTGATTGGAAATCATTGTAAAAGTTAGGCCCCATCCGTCGGGTGCTTAAGACTGCGCGCCAGGGCGAGACTTACAACGTCGGCGGGTGGCGATGGCTCCTTCGGCACATCGATCCGTCGCCCTCCCCGGATTAAAATCACTCCAGCCCATTTTATTTTTAACATTCCTGCGATCGAAAAAATGGGGCAAAAAAAAACAGTGTATTGCAGACTTCAATTGCTCATGATTAAGCTAAAATTTCTTGTAATTTACGCACTGCCGATGAAGGCAAATGCACCAAAGACCTAAACCCCCATAACCCATATAGCGAGGGTCTTCTGAGCCTGGATATAAAAGGCAGACCAAGACCAAGCTCCAAAATACCCAGATCTGTGCGCGTCGTGCGGCTTGGTAATGAGTGGAGGAGTCGCGCCCTGCACTCTCCCTTCGTAGTCTTCGGCACATCAATCCGTCGACCCCGGCAAGACACCCTAAAAGCACCATGAGGGGTAAAAAATCAATGAGGTAAGCAAGCTTGACCGCCAGTCGCAAGCTCACCAGCATGAAAAAGTAAAGCCCGTTGGGATGGGCCACAAAAAACTGACGCATTAAGCTATCGGGTAAGTGTAGCGCCTGAGTCTGTGCGAAACGAGTGGCCATCGGCGCCAATCCTGAATGATTAAACAATACTTCGTAACTCGTATTGGCCATTGAAATCACAAAACCATGAAAATTGGTCAATACGCTTGGAAAATCTCGCGCCATAACAAGCTCTGCGTTTAAGCGTAGGCTTAATTCTGCGAGGTCAAGAAGTCCGTCCCGAAAAACCACTGAGGCCTCGATCACCAATGCCAAGGTGAGGATACATAAAGCAGCCAACAACGCACTAGCGATGCAGTGCAGGCACTTCACAAAAAAACGCATCAGTATCAGACTATTAAAACCCGTTTGAGAGTTAGACATGGCAGATAGGGCGAATGGGTTTCATCATCAATGAGAGGCAGGCAATGCAGTTGGAAGGACGGGAGGCACTGAGGGTCTTGCGCGTTCACGCATATGTCGTCCTATGCCCTCCACCCCACCCATCCTCTGCGGGCTTGCGACCATGGGGGGCAACGGGGGCAAGGGGAAGCGTAGTTTGTAGAGGTGGCCCCCGTGCAATAAGGCAAAAGCCTCGCCCTTAGGCAACTGCATAAGATCTGTGGGTTGGATTAAGGGGGCACTGGTATGTTGTAAGCGGTCTTCGTTCTTCGTAGAAAAATCGGTTTCTTCCGTGAGAGTGGCTGGATCTGATACCGAGGAACTGGCCACCTTTAACGTGACATGAACCTCTGGCAATTGATCGGTCAACAGTTTTGCGGTGGCGAGCTCCTTAACCCGTAACATGATGAGGGTATTAAAGTTGCCTGCAATCTGCCCGGCCTTTGCCTTAGAACCGATGCGCGCCTCCACATCCGACCAGGTCTGGGTGTAGGCCGTGACAGCAAAGCCCGCACCCCCGCTTTTATTTAAGAGCGGGATGAATTCTTCCCCAATCAATTCATTAAACTCATCGGCATGCAGACAAATACGCGCTTTGGGGTCGGCTCCTGGGATGCCTTGCCCGGCACCGTATTTATAAAGCCGGCCAGCCACACTGGTTAAATCCGCAAACATGGCGTTACCTACGACCGCTGCGACTTCAAAATCACTTAACGAATCGAGCCCCACGTAGACGATGCCTCGTAACTGAATCACTGAGGCCCAGTCGAGTAAAGGTCGCCAATCGGATACCGCATTCGGCTCAGGTGAGAGCAAGGCTGCGATACTGCCGGAGGTGAGTTTTTCCATTAACGGCAGTAAGGAGGCGACCAATTTATCGAAATAACTTTTTTCGTAATTAAAAGTGGAGGCCAAACCATGGGCAATGGGTTCGTAGAGATTTTTTTGTCGTGCAAATTCAATCAAACGCAGTGCACGAACTCCGCGCGCTTGAAGCGCACGGTCCAGGAGTTTTCGATCGATCACCAGCGCCTCCACCACCGTGCGCCAGCCCACAGCACTCGGTTCGTGATCAAACCAAAATTCGTAATAATCAACGAGTAAGGATTCAATGTTGGAGGCGTAGCGATTAATCTGCTCGTAATCGGGTTTTCTGCCAAGGGCCACCAAGGCGCGAGCGACAACATTCACAAAGCGCCAAACAAACTGACGAAACGCGGCTGACTGACCTTCGGCGGGCAACTGTCCTGACACACGAGTGGCGACTTCGGTAATACGGGAAAAATCACCCACGGGGTTGTAGCGTGCGGAATACTCAGGGTGCCCTAAATGAAAAAGAAAAAATTCTGAGGCCCGTCCCGCGCGCTGCGCCTCGGCATAAAGCCGTTCCAGTAAGGCTACGTCCCCCTTGGGGTCAAAGACAATCACCACGTCCCCGCGATGGATGTCTTGGGTAATGAGAATTTCTGCCAGTCGAGTCTTACCCACCCGGGTGCTACCGAGCACCAGGGTGTGACCAACGCGCTCTGCGCAGCGCATCCATACGGGGGCTTCCTCCGTTTCTACGCCGTGGAGCGCTGCCTCCCCACCGGCGAGCGAGGGCACGAAGGGCTTAAAGCCCCAACCACAGTGCGACAACAACCAGTTTAAGGCAGGCGGGCCGATGCGTTGCAACAAATATTCCCGCTCCGCTTCGCGCACTTCCATTAAGCGTTGACTATGGCGCTTTTCCCATCGAAACCCGCACCCCAAGAATAACCACTGCGCTGAGGGCGGTATGGCGTTTGATGGCATCATAAAAGAGCGCTCAACGCGCAATCGAAGCCGGTAGTGAAGGATCTTTAGTCCTTGCCTTAAGCGCCAGAATGCAAACAACCCTAATGTGATACTGAACAAAAACGACTCGGGGGGGCGCAGCAAAAAAGTCTCAGGAGCGCAAAGCACCCCGATGGCTGCCAAAAAAAAGACCGTAGCACTATAGCCCTCATAAGCCGGGCGAAGACGAGACTCCAAAGGGTTGCGATTCATGACACCACCGCCCGAAGTCGAGGACCACAATCGGTGACACCCTCAAACAAAGACTTAGCCGATGCTACCCACAATCCATGTAAGGTTTGGATCTGTCCATTATCCCGTTGCCAATGAAAGGTCCGAAAATTAGATCCAGAGGGGTTTTTTTGATGCCAGCGGGCTTTTAGTACGGCACGTAAGACTTCGTTTTCTGTTTTTAACATTTTTGTTTCGCGAAGATACTGTCGAAAGATGATCGGTGTGACCCAGAGCATCCCTGCCCCCTTTCCATAAAGGAGCGCCCCATCCTGATTAGACAGAAGCTGGAGCGTATTCACCCGATCGGTCATCCAGAGTAAGAATAAACGCGCGAGATCGGGGTGCGGCGTCATCGATGGGGCCATCGGTTCTAATGCTTCTAATGGTGCAAATGGCTCTAATGGTGCTAATAGTTCTACGGCAGAACCGGACTTTGCCAATGGGGGCGCTACATCCTCCGCCTCTCGACGCCCAACCGATCGCAACGGTGGGCTTACCCCAGTCAGTTCATTTTCTTCCTCAGCGAAGAGGGAAGAAATAGTGGCAATTTTGGAAAATGTCGATTGATCTTTTTTTTTGCTCTGCGTGCCGGTTGATTTTTTAGGAGGGCGAATGGATGAAGGGGTCTGGGTTAATAAGCCGGCTGAGGTGGCGCCATCGACTGAAGTCTTTAACTTCGTATTCGTTGAGCTTGGCAAAGTTTTAGGGCGTTTTTGACGAGTCTTGGGGACGTTCATTGCTTCTTGCCCCTCATCGGGAGCGAGCTGTGTTGCGCGCACTGAAGACAGGGCTGAAGACGGGGATGGGGATGGAGCGAGATTCACCCGCTCTACTGCTTTTGCCGGTATGACTTGAGGCATCGAAGGATCAACTCTCACGACTTCGGCCGACGAAGTCGTGAGCCCCGTAGCCGCAACAGGGTGTAAACATCCGGCAGCGTGCCTTTGACCCAATGAATCCACCGTAAAAAACTCCTGTGCGAGATTCACAATGAATAAGCGTAAGCTCGTCGCTCCAGAGGCCATACCACGCATCGGTGACAACCCTAGGTCGGAAGCCTTAGAAAGTTCGCACGTTGCACTAAAAAACCCTTCCATCCACGCCTTTAAGGGTGCTTCCTCTAGGACCCAATCGGCGACAGATGGGGGTGTTAGGGTGACAAAACGTTGCATGGGCAGTAGGTGCTCATCGTTAGACTCCCAAAGCCTTTTCCAATCAAGAGGCGACAACAAAGTAATTGCGCCCTCGCAACCTGGGGGGGCGATCGCCTCCCACGCCAGAGCCTCAGCGTGGCTAAGGTTGGCGTATAGACCATCAGTGGAAAGGCTCAGAGGATCATTCTGCGAGGAGCCATCGAGTAATGGTCTGAGAACGTTTCTTGCGTGGATTAAAGCAACCACCCAAAGCGCAAAATACCAACGGGGTCGGGTTTTACCCGCTTCCTCTGGTGGGCACTGGGGTGGCATCGAAAAAGCGTGCAGTGCGTTTAACACTTGGAGCGAAAACTCTAAAGCGAGACTCACCGCTTGAACCCGGCTCGGGTGAGGCGGTGTTAAAGCCCCTATAACGCTTCTACGAAAGCGCCAAAAAACGGGCCAAACGGCAGCCTCATAAAAATGACGGGGAAACCCAAGCCGTAGCCGTATGCTCTCCATCCACTGCACTTCGACTGGCGAGGGGGCCGAAGATTGGCCCAATCCCCATTGCCCCCCTAAGGGCAGAATGGGCTTTGGGGAGCGGAAGTCATGATGACCCGGGTGGCGTTGTAGATTCGACCAAACGCCAGTGGCAAGTCTAAAACGCTTAGCCAGCTTAGCGATACGGGGATAGAAAAAAAACCATACCCCTATTAACGCGATCATTAATCCCGTCAACAACATCGCCTCAATCCACCCGTGGGCCAGTGCTTCCGGTTGTAGCCAATCAGTTATCAATCCTGCCATGGTTTACGCTCCCTCATTCATCAAGACCCACGCAGTATTGGCTCACCAAGGGACAAATGAAGTGCTATCAGCTCCGGCGTAAAGCACTGATAAGCCCCCCCTTATTAGTAAAAATTAGCGTTTTAAAACGCGACCACTGGGTCACAAAAATAGAAGCGTTTTTTAGGTATCACGCGAAGCCCTCGTCAGAGGGCCTATGTAGTTGATTTTGTCTATGAAAAATTTAATTTTTTAAGACATCAATCCCGCTTAAAAAAGAGCGCTTTTTTTAGTGCTCAAATCATCCCTTTTTTTGTTCGATAGCGCTGCGATTTTGCTCCTTTTGGCGGAAGCCCAAAGAGGGCTTATCAGCCCCCTACGCCGGATCTGATAAGGACTTTATTTCCTTCCCAGCGCACTACGATGAAGTCCATCAACACATCGGCTTCACTTTACTTGGATAGATCGAATCTTTGAATCGCTATGCAAAAAGAACATAAAAAAGAATTTCCCCCTCAACAGGAGCCTGCGTGCTTACGGCCTTGGCGTTTAATGTGCCCCATCGGGTTCGTGGTGATAGCCGGTGCCCTATGGCTCACTCCATTAATCGGTCAGGCAGAAGATTGTTGGTTACGGGTCGCAAACCGCTATCACGTGAGCCCGGCTTTACTGATGGCGATTGCCCGCACCGAATCAGGATTTAATCCTCGCGCCGTGGGTGTCAACCGTAATGGGAGTCGCGATATTGGGCTCATGCAAATTAACTCCCTATGGCTACCGAGGTTAAAACGATTCGGCATTGAAGAGGCTGATCTATTTAATCCCTGCCAGAGCATTGAAGTGGGAGCGTGGATTCTGAGCCACTACATCGGGCAACTGGGATACACCTGGGCTGCGGTGGGTGCTTACAACACGGGATTAAACGGTGAGCAAGAAGCGGCACGCCGCTATATCCATAAAGTGCGTGCAGCCTGGCCTCACTCCCAACTTCACCCCCAATCCCAATCCCAAGCCCAACCTCATCCTCACCCTCAACCTCACCCTCAACCTCACCCTCAACCTCACCCTCAACCTCACCCCCCTCTCAGCGTTTTTTAATTGTCCACCCAACCCAGGAGCCTCATCCCATGAACCACTCATTATTGAAACATCAGTCTAAAGCCATTGACCAAACACCCATCAATCAACCGCCTACCTTCCGGCGCCGACCCCTCTTCTCTCTCTTCCCTCTCTTCCCTCTCTTCCCCCTACACCCCCTCCGCCTCACTCGCCCCCCCAAGCCCTCACTCCCCCCTTTAATAGCGGCGGTTTTGATCTCGATGCTGATCTGCGCCCCGAGTTGGGCTGGCACCACGGGGGCTGAGTTTCAGACCCTTTACACAACCCTACTAAACTGGGCCACGGGATATTTAGGTAAATCGATTGCACTGGCCGCATTTATTTTAGGCGCAGGCATTGGTATCGCTCGCTCCTCTCCTATACCGGCATTAGGCGGAGTGATCTTTGCTCTATTTATGGTCTACGTGCCAAGCATTATTGATGGCATCGTCACCGCTGTCATTTAGAGCCAAGGAGCCACGCTATGAACGACACTTCCACGGCGATACCCCGACGCTTAGATGATCCCCCCCGCATGTTCTGGTGGGACTTGGATCAATCTCTCATTGTGATGGCCATGATGATAGTTGGCTTAATGTGTGGTTTATTTTTTTGTGGCAGCCTCATCGGTTTAGTGTTCGGCCATTTATATGGCCGCACTAAATCCGGCAAACACCCCGCCTACGCACTTCACCTCATGTACTGGTATCTACCGGCCTCGGTGAGTGCACTAAAAAATACGCCGCCGTCCTATTTAAGGCAGATGCAAGGATGAGACTCGAACGATTTAAAGCCGCCATCCAAAGCACCCAACGTGCCACGCTCTTGTTGTTGGCATTGTTGATCACTTCGATGGCCAGCAACCTTGCCTTAGGCGTATTAACGATCAAACTCGCGGGCCAACAACGCACCATTCTCGTGCCGCCTGAAATTCACAAAACTTTTTGGGTTGAAGCCAGTCACGTCAGTGGCGAGTATCTCGAGGAGATGTCGTATTTTTTAATGCAACTCATCCTGAATGTCACCCCTTTAAGTGTTGAATCGCAATCAAAGCTCTTGTTGCGATATGCCTCTGCCGAGGCCTATGGCCCATTGAGCACGTTAATGGCTAACAGCGCGCGACGATTAAAACGTGATGGGGCTTCGACATTATTTAACTTACGCGCATTAGATCTTAATGAAAAAAATCTCAGCGTTCAAGTCGAAGGTCAATTAACCACTTTCATCAGTGAACGACGGGTGGCGCAAACCACCAAACGCTACGCCCTGGAGTTTGAATACTCTGGCGGACGCATTTACTTAAAAACCTTTAAGGACATTTCTTCTCATGAAAACGTTGATCCGTTGTAAGAGCGTGAATCGATTCAAAACCATGGTTGATCGATTCAGTAGCGCTCAGCCACCCAAATTACCCCCGCTACGAGGATTGCCAGACTTAGCCGATGTTACTGGTTTAGCGGCTTTTGCCGGATTAGCCAAGCACGGTATGAATCGAAGCGTTAAGGCGTTGACAAGGCACTACGGGAGGAGATTCACAATGGCATGGACTACCGGGTTCATCAGCATTGTAGTGAGCCTCTTCCCTGTCCCCTCAGCCTTAGCTCGACAAAATGTTACGGTTGGCGAAGCCGAGGTAGGATTTGCAAGGCTCTCGGTCAAAGACATTACCCTCATTCGCTTTGAGCGTGCTCCGGTTCGAAAAATCACCGGCAATGCGGGAGACTTTATTGTCGAAAAGGATGAAGAACGGGGGGCGGTTTTTATTCGTCCAACACAGAGCGCGAGTATCAAGCCTTTCACCTTGTTTGTTTCAACGGATAAGAGCACGGTGGCGTTGCTCCTGCAACCGGTAGATGCTCCGGGCGACACGATAGTGATCAAGGACCCCGCGACCTGGCAGCCGACACCCGCTGTGGGCATGGCCTCCGAAGACCGAGTCGGTCCTATCAAAACCCGCTTACTTCAGATGACGGGTTTACTAAAGAGCGATGAACTGCAAGTGCGATCCCAACGCCAAACCGTCGCACTTCGTGCGGGCATTCAATTCACCTTAGTTCGCACCGACCAAGGCCAAGGCCTTATGGGAGAGGTGTATCAACTTAAAAATGTAACGAATGAAACCCTAAGACTACAAGCCTCTACGTTTAACAAACCAGGGGTTTTGGCGGTGGGCTTAAGGAGCGTTGAGCTTAAAGCGAGCGAAAGCACCGATATTTATCTCATTAGTGAGGCGCGCAATGATGAATGACACGCCTCCCCCTTCCCCCAGTGCGGATTTCATGCACTCAGGAATCCATTCGCCGAATGACTCTTCGTCGTTGACGCAAAAGGTGCGTCGCAATCAACGCATTTTACTTTTGATACTCGCCCTTGGTGTCATCGCGGGCGCAACCCTATTCATGAGTTTAAACACTCAAGACAAAACAACGAACAAAAAAGCTGCGGTTCATTCGAGCATTCTTGCGCCGGGGGGCGCTTTGGATCCCCGAGATGCCTGGCGCGGTCAAGCCGATGCGCAGTTAAAGTCCATAGAGACGGATGCCCGTGATTCAGCACAAAAAAATACTGTGCTTGAAAAACAAAACCAAGCCATGTTATCCCGCCTTAAAAAACTCGAAGAAGAGGGGTTGGGCCCCCTTCCCCCACCACCAAGGGATGTGGCTCCCCTCAAAATGCCCGCTTTAGTGGATCGCCCAGGAGTATTCACGCCCTCACAAACGAACCCCAATCGAAGCACGGCCAACGCGGGCTCAGTCACTAACGGCAACGCACCATTGAGGGCAGACAACCAATCGGCAAACTCAATTCGATCATCTCCCCTCACAGCGCCTACACCGATCGAACAGAACGCACCGCCAAGTATTGGGTTTGATGCGACGAAGTCGGCCCCTGCCAACCCTCCCAACCCT
>CAITMU010000077.1 GCA_903893565.1 uncultured beta proteobacterium
GTTTATTAATATTATTATTTGTTTTGAATTATTATTATTTATTTAGTATAATGACTATTATAGTTTTTATAAGCGCCTTACAAAGATAACCGAAAGGTTGATTTTATTGCTGCTTTAATTTTTTTCAAGTTCATCATTTAGAAGGCCGTATTGTTATGAAAAAATCTCTGGGTTGTCATAAACTCTCAGGCTCACTGGCTCTTAGCCTATGCTTATTATTCATCTCCTCTCCCAATGCCTTTGCGCAAGACTACGAAGAGCTAAATGAAGATTTGATGGTTGCGAGTGAGAACAATAATAGCCTAGATGACATGATTCGTAGAATTGAGGCTGAGGACGACGGTGACGATGATGTCCCCACAAAAACGCCTAAGGCAAAAGTCTATCCGAAGAAACTGTCGACTTATGGTTTCAGGCAAGCTTTGCGTTGGAAATTAAATAAAGATTCATTTTTCGAAGCTTATGCGGATCAAGGTATTGGTGCTCAGGATAACCCCTACAAAACGCCAAGCTCTAAATTGTCTATAGGTGGCACAGGAAGTTTCTTATTTAATGGTTTTGTGCTGACGCCAGGGCTTGATATCAAGAGAAACTATACTGGGGTTATCGATAACTGGGACTATAAGCTAGACAGAACCTATAGCCTAGCCGTTGCCCGAAAAGTTAAACTTTCTGACAAATGGTCTGTAAACCCCGCGATTAAGGAGACTAGTATTGTCAGCGATTTACAGACGAAGAATTTGCTAAAGACCGACGTGACCTTGCCGTTTAGCTATGAATTGAACAAAAAATGGACAGTCAAGGCGCTGACGGTTGCTTACTCTACACAAACTTTTAGCAATAGGGTCTTATCTCAAACCGATACGACTTGGTCTGCCTCCACTGGTATTGCTTACAAGGTCACCCCAAAATCAACGGTTGATCTTACAGTGAGTCGAGAAGAGCGTTACTCCAATCAAAGTTCGGCTGAATACGCAAGAACCACCATCATTCCAAAATATGATTATAAGTATTCTTCAACATCCAGTATTGGTCTTGCCATTGGTTATGAAACACACTCAACCAATACGGCTCAATTCTCACGTTGGCTTATAATACCTAAAGTTCAAATGCGTTGGGATATGTGATTTAAAAACAGGAAAAAAGCGTTTTCAGTTACATAATGAGCTTTTGCTAAAAATCCCCCCCTTGATGTCAGGAGAGGTAGTGGTCATTTTTAAATGTATTAAAAATGATCTTCTTATGAGGGGGTGGGTGGTGCATCATCAATAAGGCCTCATCGAGCTCTATTATTGAGTAACTATAGCGTCCCGTGGCCTATTCCTATTCCTATTTTTATTTCTTTTCCTCGCTTCAGAATCGTTTCTGATGAGATAAAAAGCACTTCAAGGATCTATTGTAATTAAGGCTTTATCCTTGATGGGGCTAGATCATTCCGCTTGGCCGATCACGCTGTGATATCAAACATTCCCACCCCCTTTCATTCTTTTCTTAAAAGATGACGAAAAAAGCTAACTCTTCAAAAAAATGATGAGTGAATGAATTCAGAATGCCGCGTGGGATTTTCTTTGAATGTATAGATGCGTTATGGGTTAGGGTTGTAGGGTCGCCGAGCGCCAGACACAGATGGGCTGGCACTATACGATTCTTCCGTATGAGTGGTGTAAGCATTTGGATGGTATGGCTGCCGGGCGGGCCTGTCTGAGGGATTAGGCTTAGAGGGCTGACGTATCTGAGGTACGGGGGCAATAGGATTGTAAGCTTGTTGTGTGGGCGTTACAGAAGGAATTATTTGCTGCGTGGGTATGGCAAGTCGAGAAATATTCGCTTTCGCTAAGCTAGCATATCGTCCTTTGGGATAACTTTCTAGATAAGCTTCAAAAGCTTGCACATTACCGGTATTTTTTACATCATTCCAAAAAGTATCCTCTTTTTGATCCAAAGTTTGCGTCGGTGCAGCGATGTTAAAAGTGGGGGGGGGCGTAGTATCGACATGGATAGTGGTCGGGGCATAGAAATAAAAATTACCTCTGGATTCGTTAGTGATCGCAGGCCTTTGTTCGTGCTTGACCGATTTTGCAAGTTCTTCAACAGCATTTTGTACTTCACGAACCATATCCTCAATGCGTACCCCAGGTTTTCTCATGCGAGAGATAAATTCCCTTGTAAAAACGCTATTGGGATTGGGATCATTTTGGCTCAAACGGTCTAAAGCCTCCTGTCCTCTAGAGGCGGATTGAATGATCATTTGTCCTTTTGCTGCATCAACGGCACCGAGTCCGCGCGATGTCGACAGTCCCCGCCCATTCGATTGTAAGGGGGCACGGCAAGCGTCAGCAATGATTAATGCAAAGCTGGGTCGTGCATCGTTTAGTTTATCTCTGAGGTCCTCGATCGAAAAGGCGGTTTTCTCCACTACAGCAGAGCTATCGGGCTCAATATCGGTTGGAAGGAGATAATTGCCGGTTTTTAATTGAACGCCGTGGCCGGCATAAAAGACAACAACCTCATCTCCCCCTGTAATTTTATCGGTAAAGTTATCAATCGCTTTAACCATGTTTTTGTAGTTTAAATCCTTATTAAGGTTTATTTCAAAACCCGCCAACTTCAATTCATTGGCCATTGCGGTTGCATCATTTCTGGCTTTGAGTAACTTTGGGACATCAGGATTTGTATAAGTATCATTTCCAATGATTAAGGCCAGACGCTTGGCATGGGTAGGGCAAGCCAAAAAGGCCATGCAAAGCGCTAAGTAGAAAATTCTTAACAATATTTTAGAGATCATTTTTATACGAAGCCCTATTTTTAATGGGATGATAATGATTGGCACTAAAAGTTTTGAAATGATTCAAACCGCTAACGAATGAATCGCGTAGTAAAACAGTCTATTAATTGGTAGTAGTGGCAGCATACTTACGAATTTCCACTCTTCTGTTAATGGGATTAAATTTATTAGAGGGATCTTTTAATTTTGAAAAACCAAATCCCATTGGAATTAATAGGTTTTTATCCATGCCATGTTTTTCTTGTAAGTAACGCCTGGCTGATAAAGCTCTTTCGCAAGAAAGGCGATTGTTATAATCCAAGTCGCCTTCTGCATCCGTATGACCGGCGACCACGAAAGATTGGCCAATGAGTTTCGGATCATTTAAAGCCGTCGCTAATAAGTCTAATTGTTTCACGCCTTCAGGAAGTAAGGCGGCATCGCCTTTTTTAAAAGAAATATCTAAATCAATTTTAGGAACAGATTCGACATAGAGGTTACGTGTTAACAGTTCACCTGTAGCGCCTGTTTTTTCAATTAATTGTACATTTAATTGAGGGTCACAAACTTTTGTTGCGGCATCAGGATTGGCTTTAGGTTGAAATCCACGGCTTAGATTCTCACCGGTTGCAAGGGTAGGACCTGTTAACGAATCGAGGATGGATTGGCTCGATATCGGTTGGGCATGGGGCATCGTAGCTGATACTACAAAGATGAAAATAAAGCAGGCAAAGGAATTTAAATATTTCATGATGTTTTTAAATTTTATGCTTAGGTTTTTTAGAATGTTCGCACTTAAATGGACAAGCAGCTGGGTTCATGCATGACAGAAAAAAGATCGATGGAAAAGTTTTTTTGATTCCAATAGAGTGTTATTCGCGTTTGGGGTGGTTGTGGATGCAGGTGTTGCCCCAACTGCAACAGATCATGGCGCATTGCAAAATGTGATGAAAGCGTTATCAAAAAAGATTGTCCAATCAATATTCTTCAATTTTTATGACTTCACTGGCACCGTAACTGCCTTGCCCACTTTGTTGCGATTCGATGGCAGTAGCGTATAAATTTTTAGCCTGTTGGGCGCCTGAGCCTGTTCGAAATGGGCCGAGGTTTTTCATTCCAGTAGAAAATTCTCTTGGTGCTTCTGAAACGATAGCCAATAAGTAGCTATTTCCAGACGGGCCACCAGCCTTAATTTGCCAACTAGGTCTTGGTAATACTGTCGTTCCAGTCTTAATGAAATTGTTCTGATCGTTGTCGTTTGGAAATAATCGATTGAATGTCTTGCCATCACTGCCGACTTGAAGAATAGTCAAGTATCCGTCTTTGTTCGTACTGACAGAAAAATTTAAGGGATCGATGTTGATTTTTAATTTTTCCTTTGCCAGCTTGATTTTTACCAAGAAGGCAGGAGAGGCCGCATGGTGCAAGTCGTTTAAGGCATTGGCAGCCGAAAAAGTCATTGTATTGCTAACCGGAGAAGTGGAGCTTGTTTCAATTGTGGCGGGTGGATTGGTTATTAAATCTGGCACGCTTGAATGGTTTTCGGGTTGAGCGTTATCAGGGACCACAGTAGGGGGGTCTTGAAAGGCTGTTACAGGGGTGCTGGTTGGGACCGTGGTTGGGGGATTTGTCGTTACAGCAGGCATTCTTGGCTGATTCGCGGGGGGAGCGTTATCAGCGACAACAGTAGGAACGTTTTGAAGCGTTGTGGTATTGCTAACCGTTGGAGCGGCGCTGGTCGGAGCGGTGGTTGGTGGTTTCGTTGTGACAGCAGGCATTCTTGGCCGATTCACGAGGGGGGCGTTATCGGCGACAACAGAAGCACTGTTTTGAAGCGTTGTTACACTGCTAACCGTTGAAGGGGTGCTGGTCGGGACCGTGGTTGGTGGATTTGTTGTTACAGCAGGCATTCTTGGTTGATTCGCGGGGGGGGCGGTATTGGTGACAACAGAAGCAATGTTTTGAATGGTTGTTGTATTGCTAACCGTTTGAGTGGCGCTGGTCGGAACCGTGGTTGGTGGTTTCGTTGTTACAGCAGGCATTCTTGGCTGATTCGCAGGTGGAGTGTTATTGGTGGCGATAGAAGGTAACTCTTGATTAGTCGCCTCCCCAACAAATACTAATGGCAGATCTTTATTCCCCACTAAAGCAACATGTTGATTGATGTGCTGACTATCAATATATCTTTGGGCGCAGGTCTTAATTTCTTGACCGGATAATGCACCGCTATGATCCGTATCGGATTTTTCTGAAATACATTGTTTCCAGGCTAATGTGGCATAACTGCCCTCGGCACTCGCGTTAGCCACTTCATTGTCTTGAGCTGCAGCAATGTATAGAAGATTAGAACCTGCCGCCTTAGCTTTTGGTGCGATATTTCTAAGAATTTTCATGTTAATGGGATCTCCGCAGGCGTGTCCGGCTGAGACCTTAGACAATTTGAATGCTTTTGCATGAATGGGAGAGCCATTAATAGATCTGGAAAAATTGGATTGGGCTTGCCCTCCAGAAAAGCAGGAATCATTCATCATGATGACCCGGCTAGCCTTTGAACTTAATTGCGCTAAATTTTGTTGAATATCCGCATCTTTATATTCAGCCATGTCGTAGGCAACCATGCCTTCACTACATTTGCCGCTGCCAGCATCAGACTGCGTGCCATGTCCAGAGTAATAGACAAAAACGCTGTCACCTTTGGTAATTTTTTGAGTTAAATCGTTAAAAGCTTTTTTAAAACCAGCCGCCGTTAATTTGGAGTCTGATAAAAATTGAATATTTGACTTCGGAATGCCCAAGGATTTTGCTATTGCCGTGGCATTAATCGCATCCAATTCAATCCCGGGTAGATTGGCTGTTGGGTCAGAGTAATGACCAATTGTCATGATGAGCCCATAGTGGGCGGCCTTTGAATGCAGGGTAATAAGGACTAACGCAATGAATAAAAAGCCCCCCCAAAAACTCGTCACCCCTACGGGTAATTTGTTTGATAGTGATGTGCATTGCATTTTTAAATCCTTTGTTGCAGTCATAATTTACTATTTTTTAGAAAAATGCTTATTCAAAAAATGTCTAAAATTAATAATAATTTACCTATTATTATGGGAATTTGCAAATATGTTTTTGAATTCAATTGAATATAATTTTCGTGGCTTTTTTGAGGAGGAAAACTAAAATAGATTTAAAATGCAATTACATTTGAACTCAGCGATTAGAACGATTAATTTACTGTGATTTCTTCATATTATTTAAAATAAGGGAGAAAAAACGCCCCTTCAGACGAGATAGTTTTTTTTATGCCCATTAAATCGTCCCTATTAATAATATCAATCTGTGTTAAAAATTTTCTAAAAAATAAACTATCGATAATCGTATTTGAGTCATTTGCCGTCGATGTCAAGCCGAAGTTGATAGTTTTTTTAACAAAAAAAAGGGTTTAATTAAAATTTGAATTTAGTTATTTTTTCTATTTTTTTATGAATGAAGAAGCCATAGGGCCTCATCGGGTTAGGCCCGCGGCTCCTTTAGCTAGAAAAATACTCCCTTTTTAAACCCCTAAGGTTTACACATTGATACACGTTGAAATTTTTTACGGTACCGTTTGCGCTATCTTGATTTTTAGTGGGGCGATCAAGGGAGTCTCTGGCATGGGGTTACAGACCTTTGCCATGGGTTTTTTGAGTCTTTTGATGGCACCTGTGGAGGCGGCAAGTTTATTGATTCTTCCCGCCTTCATTACCAATTTGTGGCAGCTTTTTTCGGGTCCTGATTTTGGCTTACTGATTAAAAGGCTCTGGGTGTTTCTTTTTTTTATTTTCCTAGGTACCTTGATCGGGGTTAGTTTTTTAACCGCAAGCCATTCCCGGTGGCCTGGATTGGCTCTGGGGGTCACATTGGCCTCCTATGCAGCCATCAGTCTTTTTTCACCCCAATTCAGTATGAGCCGCCAACGAGAAAAAAAGTGGGGGGCTTGGGTCGGGTGGATCACAGGATTGATCACCGGGGCAACCGGCATATTTGTGGTGCCTGCCGTGCCTTTTATCGGATCGCTCGAGTTAACAAAAGATGAGATGATTCAGGCTTTAGGCTTGTCTTTTACGATCTCCACGCTTAGCTTGGCGGTGGGATTGGGGTTTTCAGTTCAGTGGGTGCAGGCGGATGTCTTGTTTTCGGCCTTGGCAATCGTACCCTCATTATTCGGTATGTATCTCGGACAAAAATTCAGAGGCGCGATGTCACCGGTATTTTTTAGAAAAGTGTTTTTTGTGGTTTTATTGTTTTTGGGTTTGTATATGTTTTTTTATAATATAAAAAATTAAGCCTAAGGAGGTTGTATGCCAAGTCACATACTCGTTTTCTTAAAAAAAAGCGTTCTGAGGCAATGCTCTTGGAGCATCGTTTGCCTATTGGGCGTTGCTTACTTCACAGGGTGGGTCCAAGGGGTGGGGGCCGTGCAATACAATCCTCAGGCGCAAATGGAAGTCAAAGTCATGGAGGTTGATTTTCGTAAAAATGAGCAGGGGCGACAATTAAAGGCGCTTGTTTATCAACCACAAGGTAGGGGGCCTTTTCCCGTTATTTTGGATTTGCATGGCGGGGCTTGGAATCACAAGGATCGTAGGGCAGAGCGTCCCATGGATTTCGCCTTAGCAAAAAGTGGCTTACTGGTGGTGGCCATCGATTTAACACTGGGGCCAGATGCGCCTTATCCTGCGAATATACAGGATGCTAATTATGGAGTGCGCTGGCTCAAATATCATGCAAAGGATTGGAACGGGGATGCCTCCCATATCGGAATTTATGGCAGCTCTACCGGTGGGCATATTGCGCAATTAGTAGCGCTACGTCCCAATGATCCTCGTTACAACGCGATTGCTTTTCCGCAAGCCCCGCAGTTGGATGCAAAAGTGGCTTTTGTCGCCACACGTTCACCCATTAGCAATCCTTTTGCTCGGTATGAGAATGCAGTGAGTAAGAAACGTGAGGAAATGATTAATAATCATCTCGTTTACTTTAAACCCTGGGAGGCGATCCATGAGGCTAGCCCTCAGGAAATTTTGGATCGTAAGGAAGCGGTGAGCTTAGTGCCTTTGTTGATTATGCATGGAGAAAAGGACGATAACGTGCCTCCCGAAGCACAAAAAATATTCGCTCAAACCTATCAGGCGGCCGGTGGGGAGGTCCAGTTGCTCTTTTTTAAAGACAGTGAGCACGAGTGGGTCGCCAAAGAGGGGCCTCAAACGGATAAAGCGCGTGAAACCGTCAAAGCCTTCATTGCCAAACAATTACAACCTTAAGGGTAGGGCCGTCCGGAGCTTAAGCCGAGCCAGGCTTTTAAAGATGGCCTACCTTTTGCTTTGTTTTTCTTATTCACTTTTTTAAAAATGGAGAATGGGGTTTGAGTGCGGAAATGAGTTGGCTCTCACAAGGTTTTTTGGCCTACCTACTGGGTGTAAAGCACGGTATGGACCCCGATCACTTAGCCACTATCGATAGTTTTGTGCGAGCTAACGCGTTAAGCCGCCCCCGTTTGGCGCGTTTTACGGGCGTACTGTTTTCTTTGGGGCATGGGGGCGCGGTGATTCTCATGGCCAATGCCGCTTACCTTTTTTCAAGTCAGTGGCATATTCCGGATTGGCTAGGCCATTTTGGTGCCCTTTTTTCCATTACCTGCTTATTTATATTAGGCGCTTTGAATCTTCATCAAGCCCTGCATTCGAGAGCGGGGCCAACCGGGGTGGCACCGATTGGATTTAAATCGGCTTTATTGCCTCGCTGGGGGGCAGTGAACGCTTGGACGATCATGGGGGTAGGACTCTTGTTCGCCATTTCCTTTGATACGATGAGTCAGGCTTTACTTTTTTCTGTGGTGTTAAATGGGCAATCTCAGGCTTGGATGCCTTTGTGCCTGGGCGTGTTTTTTTTGTTGGGGATGATGACCACAGATGCGCTAGTCAGTTTGTGGTCTGCTTGGTTAATCGGTAGAGCGGATCGGGTGGCTTGGAGAGCTTCACAATGGATGAGTGTGGTGGTGGCTTTGAGTAGTATTTTTGTTGCACTTTTGGGTGTGTATCAATGGATCCAACCGAATGCTTTGGGTGAGAATCACTTGATCATCGGGGTGGGGCTGATATTGTTTACTGGGCTTGGTTACCTCATTGGGGTTAAGGCCTCAGGACGCAATATGATCGATGGCTAATAATAAAAACATCCAATAATTGAATGGCTTATATCATTTTCCCTAAGGATTACTGGGGTTGGAGATAGAGCCGTCCGTGTCCAGGCAGATGAGGGCCCTGTGAAGCGCACAAGAGTAAGGCTTAGTCACCGTCGGGCATGGACTTATTGGCTCGGGTAGCACGAATGCCTTGGCTTATACTGAAGGCTATGATCAATTCTGGCTCAAATGAGAATTATTCCCATATTCATAGTATAATGAGAATCATTATTGTTAATTGAAACCTCTCTGAAGGTTAACCTATGAATTTAAGTCAAGTTTGTTTAAATCATCTGAATCGTGTCAAATCAGTCAGTGGGCACAGAGAAACCTCCAGCCTAGGACGGCAGTTAGAGGATATAGGGTTTTTGCCCGGAGAGACGGTGAGCTTGCTTCGTCGAGGCTTCATGGGCGGCGAACCGTTGCTCGTGAGAATTGGCACTTCCACTTTTGCGCTACGCCAAGCTGAGGCTCGTCTCGTAGAGCTCGAAGAAAACCCTTTGTAATGCACTGGGTGTGATGAGCAAAGCCACGCTTCATTTTATCCCGAGTGGCCCACTGGTGGCTTTGTTGGGCAATCCCAATTGCGGTAAAACGGCATTGTTCAATTTGCTCACCGGTAGCAGACAAAAAGTCGCTAATTACGCTGGTGTGACCGTGGAACGAAGGGAAGGGCGTCTGACCTTATCCCATGGACTGACACTGCGTGTGCTCGATTTGCCCGGAGTCTATAGTCTTTACCCTCGCTCATTAGATGAACGCATTACTTGCGATGTCTTAATGGGACAAGCGGCGGGAGAAAAGCGCCCCGATCTCGTATTGTGTGTGTTAGACGCGACTAATTTACGCCGTAATCTGCGCTTGGTACTGGCTGCAAAACGATTGGGTTTGCCTTGTATCGTGTTACTGAATATGTCGGATGTAGCGCAAAAATTGGGCCTTAATATTCCGATTAAAGCGCTGAGCGAGCAATTGCAATTGCCGGTCATTGCTACCGTTGGGATTCAATCCCACGGGGTGGATGCGTTGAAAGCGTATTTGGATCAAATCGATATATCCAATGCCAGTAGCGGGGCCAGCCTGAACTCGCCGTCTAGGGCTGCTTTGTCGGGGGAAGAGCATAACCAATTAGATAATCAAAAGGTCAAAGCGATTTTACAATCACTGCAACTGGATCAGGCCATACCAGACCCCTTTAGTGAAAAAATTGATAACGTCTTGTTACATCCGATAGCGGGCCCTTTGATTTTGACGGCAGTACTTTTTTTGATTTTTCAGGCAGTTTTTAGTTGGGCGACGGTCCCGATGGAGTTGATTAAATCAGGTTTTGATGGGTTTGGTGCTCTCGTTGTGCAATATTGTCCTGATACGTGGTGGCGCAGTCTTTTAGTGAATGGGATAGTGGCGGGCATGGGGGGGGTATTGGTTTTTTTACCACAAATTCTGATTTTGTTTTTTTTCATTTTGCTATTAGAAGAGTCGGGGTATTTGCCCCGGGCCGCTTTTTTGCTTGACCGGTTAATGTCGGTGGTAGGGCTATCGGGACGATCTTTCATCCCCCTCTTGTCTAGTTTTGCCTGTGCCATACCCGGCATCATGGCCACACGAAGCATCTCCAACACCCGGGATCGGATCGTGACCATTTTGATTGCACCCATGATGACTTGTTCGGCCCGTTTGCCGGTGTATGCTTTACTAATATCGGCGTTCATTCCCCAAAAAACCTTGGCGCTAGGGGTCGATTTTCAGGGTTTGGTTTTGTTTTTACTGTATTTGCTAGGCATTGTGGGGGCTATGGGCGTTGCCTGGGTGTTAAAACACTTTATGAACCATCGATTTGCGCCCACCACCCTCATGATGGAGTTACCCACCTATCACACCCCACGAATCAAAAACTTAGCGATCGGTCTGTGGCAGCGATGCGAGATCTTTTTACGTCGGGTCGGTGGGGTGATTCTTCTATTAACAATGAGTCTTTGGGTGCTGTCGAGTTTTCCTGTGCCCCCTATGGGGGCCAGCGGGCCTGCGATTCAGTATAGTTTTGCCGGTATGCTAGGCCAGGCTCTAGCCCCCTTGTTCGAGCCGATTGGATTTAATTGGCAAATCAGTATTGCCTTAGTGCCGGGCATGGCAGCGCGCGAGGTGGTGGTTAGTTCATTAGCCACAGTTTACGCTTTGTCGGCATTGGGTACCCAGTCCGTTCAGGCACTACCTGCTTTAATTGCCAAAAGTTGGAGTGTGGCCACAGCATTATCTTTACTCGCGTGGTTTGTGTTTGCTCCGCAGTGCCTTTCAACAATAGCCGCGGTTAAACGCGAAACGGGGGGCTGGAAAATACCTTTGATCATGTTGGCCTACTTGTTTGCGCTGGCTTACGTTGCTTCATGGATCACCTACCGTACGAGTGTTTACTTGGGCTTTTAGTCCGTCCGCTGCTTTCTGTCCAGAGGCTAAAAATTGTGGTCTCTTGCTTTGGTAAAAGGAATAAGACCTTGTTTTTTGTGTCGTATCCTGAATTAGGTCAAATGTGCTAAGCTCTTGGACTTTCATAATTTTTTACCCCTTAAGGCTAAACTCCACAAGACAGCACTTTCTTGTAGGCAGGGGTTTTAAAAGCGGTCAAAGCCGTTTCATGATTAATCTCTGGATGAGAATTCCAGGGGGCAAATTGTAGTTCGCCCTTTTTGTTGAGGTCTACACCAAATGTTTGATTGGGTTCATAAGAATAAACGCATCGCGCAGGTCATACTCGGGATCATTTTTTTGCCCTTTGCTTTTGTGGGTGTTGATTCTTATTTTAGGGATAGTGACAATACGACTGCCATAGCCACAGTAGGACGGCAGACGATTACTGAGCAGGAATTTAATGTCTCATTACGTGAACGACAAGAGCAAATTCAAAGCATGACTGGCGGGCGTATGGATTCGGCCATGTTAGACAATCCTGATATTCGTAAAGGGGTAGTGGATAGTTTAGTGAATCAACGTTTGATGCAGCAAGTGGCAGTTGCCGCAAAATTAGTTTCGACCGATGATCAGTTGCGCGCGCTTCTTGAGCAGGCATCAATATTTCAGGAACAAGGAAAGTTTTCTCAAACCCTTTACGCTGATTACTTAAAAAATCGCAACAAAGGTAAGCTTGAATTTGAAAATGAGTTGCGCGGTGATCTTATTTTGCGACAAGTCGATGATCCCTTTGTGGAGTCTAATTTTGCTCCCCAAACCGTGACCGATCGATTGTATAAGTCGATGGAATCACGGCGTGAAGTTTCAATATTTACCTTACCTTCATCACGTTTTGAGTCCAAGGTCACCCTCGATTCTGAGGCGGCTAAGAAATATTACGAGAGTCGTAAAGAAGAATTTCGGGTGCCCGAACAGGTGCGCGTGTCCTATGTAAGTCTTTCCATGCAAACCTTGTTGCCTTCTATCCAAGTCTCAGAAGAAGCGATTAAAAAATCTTATGATGAGTATGTGAGTAAAAATCAGGTGCAGGAAACTCGTCAGGCGAGCCATATTTTGATTGATGTGGCACCCAAAGCCAGCGCTGAAGAAAAACAAAAAGCGAAAGCCAAGGCGCAAGCACTGTTTGTAGAACTCAAAGCGCACCCTGAGAATTTTAAAAATCTAGCTAAAACCGAATCTAAGGATCCTGGTTCTGCCTCCAAGGGAGGTGAATTAGACGCATTTAAAAAGGCAGATATGGTGAAACCCTTTTCTGATGCAGCCTTTGCTATGAAGGAAGGCGACATTACGGGGCCTGTGGAAACAGAATACGGTTTTCATATTATCAAATTAAATAAAATCAATGCGGGTAAGCAACCGAGTTTTGAATCGATGCATACGCAAATCACTGAACAACTGAAGAAACTACAAGCTCAGAAGAAATTTGCTGAATTGGCTGAACAATTTAATAATACTTTGTTCGAGCAGTTCGATAATTTGAAGGCTGCGGCTGAGGTCAGTAAGTCTAACGTTGAGCAAAGTGATTGGTTTAGCCGTGGAACTGCAGACAAAGAGCCGCGTTTAAATAACCCTAAATTACTGACGAGTATTTTTTCAGATGAAGTGCTAAAAAATAAACGAAACAGTGAAGCTGTTGAAATCTCCCCTGGTAATTTGGTGGCTGCTCGATTGCTTGAAACCAAACCTTCGATCATTCGTCCTTTTGATGAAGTGAAAAATCAGATTGCACGCATTTTGATTGAGCGTCAATCTCAGGAGATGGCGGAAAAAGAAGGTAAAGTGATGCTCGAGCAATTGAATCAGGGTAATACCGTTTCGGTTCAGTGGGGAGCGGGGCAGGTCGTGGGTTATTCTGCATCTTCAAAAGACATTAACGATGCATTACGTCGCCAGATCTTAAGTGCGGATACCACTAAGGTGCCGACCTATCTAGGCCTGAAGGCTGCAAACGGTTATACGGTGGTGCGAATCAGTAAGATTTTGGAAGCAGAAAAAGTAGACGATACAAAGAAAAAAAATATGATTGCAGGCTTGGTGCAGAGCACGGGGCAAGAACAATTTTCTCGATACCTCACGGTATTAAAAGAAAAATCTAACGTGAAAATTCATACCGAGCTATTCATGAATAAAAAGGAAATCGCTAAGTAAGCTCGTTTGGCTATCGGATAGTTGATTTTTATCCTTAAATTGAATGGGGCCGTCACCGGCCCCATTCTTTTAAGATCTCTGTCCGAACTGCGAAATCTTACCTTTCCACTTTATGATTCACTAATACCCGCCACCACGGTATTAAAACCAGCATCGACGTGAGTGATTTCTCCGGTCACGCCACTGGCTAGGTTAGACAGTAAAAAGCTAGCCACATTGCCCACTTCATCTATGGTCACGTTACGTCGTAAAGGGGTATGCTCTTCGACAAACTTCAATATTTTGCTAAAGCCGCCAATGCCGGCTGCGGCCAGTGTTTTGATGGGGCCGGCTGATATGCCGTTAACCCGGATGCCCTTGGGTCCTAAGTGACTGGCTAAATAGCGCACATTGGCCTCAAGACTGGCTTTGGCCAAGCCCATCACGTTGTAGTTGGGAACCGAACGCTGAGATCCTAGGTAGGTTAAAGTCAGTAAGGCGGCTTGGCGGTTTTCCATTAAAGGCAGGGCCGCTTTGGCCATGGCAGCAAAGCTATAAGAACTCACGTCATGCGCTACCCGAAAGCCCTCACGGCTTAAACCATCTAAAAAGTCCCCTTTTAACGTTTCGCGGGGTGCGAAAGCAATCGAATGAACGAGTCCATCCAAGTGCCCCCATTCTTTTCCTAACGACTCAAATAAATGGTGAATCTCATCGTCCTGAGAGACATCACAAGGAAAGATCGGTGCGGGAGAAAAAGCCTGCGCCAGATTGATGACCCGTGACTTGAGTGCTTCGGCCTGATAGGTGAAGGCCAGTTGTGCTCCCTCTCGGTGCGCGGCTCGAGCAATACCATAAGCAATGGAACGGTCCGATAACAAACCGGTGATGAGTATTTTTTTTCCTTCTAACAAAGCCATGGTCTCTCCCTTAAGTGAACTCCTCCCATTATACCAATTGCTCGCTAGGCACACAGGCGTGACGCAGGATTGAGGATTGGGCTACACTTAAGCCCTATGCTAATGAAGAGAAAATGCAGCGCTTTGGGCTTGATGGTGATGGTCTGGGCTTTGAGTGGATTAGAACTCAAAGCGCAACCGCCTGTCCCCTCGAGTGCCCCTACGGCACCGTCAGCGCTCAAGGTGTTACATCTGACTTTTCAGGCCGCGGAGACCGGTTTTGATCCTGCCAAGGTGTCCGATTATTATTCGGCAGTGGTGATCTCCGGGATTTTTGATCCGTTATTGACCTACGATTATTTAGCTCGCCCCGCGCACTTAATCCCTAATGTGAGCGAAGCCTTGCCCACCATTTCAGCGGATGGCAAAACCTACACCTTAAAAATAAAACAAGGCATTGTTTTTGGTCAGGACCCGGCCTTCGCGGGTCGTGCGCGCCCCTTAAGGGCGCAAGATTACCTGTATTCGATCAAGCGATTCGTCGATCCTAAAAATCGTTCTCCTTATGCCTTTTTGTTTTTAGGTAAGATTGTAGGACTTGATGCATTAGTATCGAAGGCTCAAAAGACGGGGCAATTTGATTACGATGCTGCAGTAGAAGGCTTACAAGCGCCTGACCCCTTCACACTTAGCATTAAACTGACCGAAACGGATTTTAATTTTTCTCACGTTCTCGCCTTCCCCCTAGTCGGTGCTGTTGCGCGGGAGGTGATCGAGCGCTACGGTGCTGATTCAAGCGCGCACCCGGTGGGAACGGGCCCTTATCGCTTAAGACAGTATTTACGCTCCTCTAAAATTAGCCTAGAAAAAAATCCTCTGTTTCGTACCCTTCGCTGGGAGGCATTGCCCAGTACTGATATCCCAGATGAAGCGATCAGAAAAAGCATGCAAGGTAAGTTATTACCTGCCATTGATCGGATTGAAATTAGTATTATGGATGAAGCGCAGAGCCGTTGGCTGGCCTTTTTAAGGGCAGAAACCGATATGGAGTATCAGTTAGAAGAGCTCGCACCAAAGTTTTTAACCCCCACGGGTGAATTAAAGTCTCCTTTTCGTGAGCAAGGGATTCAGTTGGACCGTAGTGTTGATCCAGAGATTAGTTACTTATTTTTTAATACGGCAGAAACGATTGGCAATCAACCCAATCCGATCGGCGGTTTTACGTTGCCTAAAATTGCTCTGCGTCGCGCTATTGCGATGGCCTATGATGTTCAGGATCAGATCGCAGTCATTCGTAAAGGGCAGTCCGTGCGTGCCTTCTATCCCATACCGCCTGGGGTGGCCGGCCATCAAAGCCAGTATCGCAGTAGTCTATCCTACAACCCCGCCTTGGCTAATGCGCTGCTGGACCACTTTGGCTATCGACGGGGCGCCGATGGATATCGCAGTCATCCTGATGGCAGTGCCTTAATACTTGAATATGCCTCGACACCCGTGGAGCGAGATCGTCAGTTTGATGAATTAATGAAACGCTCCATGGATAGAATTGGCTTACGATTAAGTATTCGTAAACAACGATTTTCTGAACTCCTAAAGTTATCGAGCCAATGCCGATTGATGATGAAGCAAGCGGCTTGGATTGCGGATTACCCGGATGGGGATAATTTCATGCAGCTCCTATACGGGCCCCATACCGGCCAAAGCAATGCGGCCTGTTATCGTTCCGCTTCGTTTGATCGACTCTATGAGCAATCGCGCCGACTACCCGATGGGGCGCAGCGCGATCTACTTTATTTGCAGATGACGCGCCAAATGGAGGCCGATACGGCATGGTTGCTCACCGATAGTCGCTATCGTAATGTACTGTTGCAGCCCTATGTGGTGGGATTTAAAAAGCACCCCGTTTTGACCAATGAGTGGATTCATATGGATATCGATCGCACCCGGATGAAAAAGGCGCCGGCCTCATGAGAAGTAATCAGGGGCTCGATGCGAGCCTTGCGCTAGGAGTCATCGAATGTATTTTTTTTAGATGAATGAACAATAACACCCCATGCTAAGTTACGTTCTACGCCGAATACTGCAGTTTATCCCCACCGTGATTGGGATTATGTTGTTAGTATTTTTTTTATTTAATTGGGTGGGGGGGGATCCTGCCTATTTATTGGCAGGTAAGATTTCAAATCCCGAACAAATCGAAAACATCCGTCGTCAATTAGGGGTTGATCAGCCCTATTATGTGCAATGGGGTATTTTTGTGCGCCAAGTGTTCACCGGTGATATGGGGGTCAGCTGGGCCACAGGAGAGAAAGTCAGCTACCTCGTATGGAGCCGACTGGGCCCTTCGTTGACGATTCTCGTGCCCATGCTAGTGCTCTCTACCGGGATTGCTCTGGGACTCGGGCTGTTAGTGGCTTACTTTCGAGGATTGGCCACGGATCGGTGGATTATGGTGGCTTGTACGGTAGGCCAGTCCATTAGTATTTTGGTCTACATCATTGTGCTGCAATATGTTTTTTCTTATGAATTAGCTTGGTTTCCGGTGCAAGGCTGGGCGCAGGAGGGGGGGCTCTTACTCATCCCCTTTTGCATCCTGCCTGTTATGGTAGGCGTGGTGGTTTCTCTAGCACCAGATACACGTTTATACCGAGCCTTTTTTATGGATGAAATTCAACGTGACTATGTTAGAACGGCCCGTGCTAAGGGATTAACCGAATGGCGGGTGATGGGAGTGCATGTGATGCGCAATGTGTTCATCCCAGTGCTCACCCATGTCATGATTCAGTTGCCGGGGTTACTCGCAGGTTCGTTTTTAATTGAACGTTTTTTTTCCATACCCGGCATCGGACGTGAAGTGTTGCTCGCGGTCGAACGTAGTGATTTTCCGGTCATTAAAGCGGTGACCCTGTATGTGGCAGTAGCCACCATCCTCGTTAATTTATTGACCGATATTTTGTATCGATGGATTGATCCAAGGGTGCAATTAAAATGAGGCAGAGCGAGCGCGTAGCGGTCTTTGCCGTGTTGGCTCCACAGGGTCTGTGGTCATTGGCGTGGTCGCGCTTGTGTCGGGATACACTGGGTTTGATCGCCTTAGGGGTGGTGGTGATGTATTTGGCCGTGGTATTGGCCGCCGCAGCCGGATGGATCGCTAAGGATTGGTCGCACGAAGCGGGCGTCAATTACGCGCCCCCCAACGGGTGGATTTTTAGTGCATCCCCTTCCGAAGACCGTCTACCCGTGGCGCGTGAATCGATTCAAGTCACCCCGGTCGCAGGGGTGGTCGACCCGTTAGCGCCCGTTATCGAAACGTTGCGCGAGTCTCGGTTGGCCTTAGCGCAGGAGCCTCAGCGTTTGGCGACTTTACCCTTAGGCGCAGATAAATGGGGGCGCGATGTGGCCCTTAAAACATTAAAAGGCACCCAGACCTCTTTTATCGTTGGATTACTGGCTGCTTTTTTGAGCGTATTGCTCGGTAGTCTATTGGGGGCTTATGCCGGTTATTTTGGGGGGATAGTCGATGATGTATTAAATTGGATTTACAGTACTTTTACGGCGATTCCGTATCTGTTACTGGTATTGGCTATTGCCGCAGTGCTTAATCAAAAAGGCATTAGCACCGTGATTCTTATTTTAGGCTTGACGGGGTGGACCGGGGTATTTCGACTGATGCGTGCGGAATACATGAAACATCGTAACCGAGAGTATGTGTTGGCAGCCGAATCCATTGGCGCCAGTCATGCAAGACGCATGTTTTATCATATTTTACCCAACGTTAGTCACGTGCTGCTGGTTCAGCTGTCTTTGAATGTGGTGTCCTTTATGAAGTCGGAAGTGATACTGAGCTTTTTAGGTTTCGGTGTGGGGGTTGATACGGTGTCTTGGGGCAGCATGCTCAATGAAGCGCAGACGGAGTTGCTGCTCGGCAAATGGTGGCAACTGGCGAGTGCGACGTTGGCAATGGCGCTATTGGTCACGGCTTTTAGTGTGTTTACCGATGCTTTGCGTGATGCGTTGGATCCGAAATTGAAATGACAATGCCTGCGAAGATACCGCTACTCACCGTGCGACATCTGTCGATTGATTTTACACTGGATGCCCAACAAACCCATCGCGCCGTCGAAGGACTCAGTTTTAGCTTGGGCGTGAATCGCACCCTCGCTTTAGTCGGCGAATCCGGTAGCGGTAAATCGGTCACGGCCTTAGCGATCATGGGGCTTCTTGAATCGAGCACCTGTCGAATTTCACCCGATAGTTCCATCTGCTACCGTGGCCAAGAGTTACTGAAATGCTCGGCCACGCAACGCCAGTGGCTTCGCGGTGAAGAAATGACGATGATTTTTCAGGAACCGATGAACGCCTTAAATCCGGTGTTTACGATCGAATTCCAATTAATGGAGGTGATTAAAAAGCATGCCCGTCTGAAGCGTTTAGCCAACACACCTCAGTCCTCTTCCCCGTCTTTTGATTCGAATGATTCATTGCATCAAAAAGCGTTGGCCTTATTAAGTGAAGTGGGCTTGGATCAACCAGAACGTCGATTAAGAGCCTACCCCCATCAGTTGTCGGGGGGGCAGCAGCAACGGGTCATGATAGCCATGGCCATTGCGAGCGAGCCGCGGTTGTTGATTGCGGATGAGCCAACGACCGCGCTCGATGTGAGTGTTCAAAAACAAATACTTCAGCTATTAGCGCAATTGCGCGAACGGCGCCAGATGTCGATGCTTTTTATTAGTCATGACCTGAATGTGGTGCGAGAGTTGGCCGATGAAGTCATGGTGATGCGACAAGGACGAAGGGTCGAGCATGCGAGTGTGGAAGCACTCTTTAGCGCTCCCCAAGCGCCCTACACCCAAGCCCTCTTGTCTTGCCGGCCCAGCGTCGACCATCGTCCCTGGCGCTTACCGGTGGTTGAGGATTTTCTCGAAGGACGAACCCCCTCTAAGCCTTGCACTGACCGGCCTTTGCAATCTCAGAGGCAGGGCGAGCCGCTTTTGGTGGTGAGCCACCTGTCTAAGTCCTACGATGTGAGCGATGGATGGTTCCGTCGCCATTCATTTCAGGCATTGAAGCCTACCTCATTTGAATTGGCACGCGGTAAAACATTGGGGGTAGTGGGCGAGTCGGGCTCGGGTAAAACGACTTTGGCTTTAACTCTCATGCGCTTGCTGGCCGCCTCAAGCGGCAGCATCACTTTGGAGGGGCAGCAACTCATGGGATTAAATGCGCGTGCAGCGCAGCGCTTTAGACCCCGCATGCAGATGGTGTTTCAAAACCCTTTTGCGAGTCTCAATCCTCGCCACACCACCGGGCAAATTTTGATGGAACCCCTGCAATTACAAAATGGTCCAATGAACGCGGCAGCGCGCGCTCGTGTGGCGATCGAACTGCTAGACAAAGTGGGGCTTGCCTCAACGGCTTTTTTTAAATATCCCCATGAATTCTCCGGTGGGCAGCGTCAGCGGATTGCGATTGCGCGTTGTTTAAGTCTAAGACCGGATATACTGATATGCGATGAGGCGGTGTCTGCTCTGGACCTTTCAGTGCAGGCCCAGTTATTAAACCTATTACAAGATTTGCAGGATGAATGGGGTATGAGTTATATTTTTATTTCCCATGATCTAGCGGTGGTTAAATATATGTCCGATGAGGTGATGGTCATGCACGAAGGCGCGGTGGTAGAAAAGGCTGCGACAGATCAATTGTTTGCCCACCCCGTGCATCCTTACACCCACCAATTGCTCGATGCCATGCCTCAGGGCAACCGCCAAGCGATCCGTCATGGCGCCGAGCAGTCTTTGTTGGGTGATAGGTGATGTTTTTATTCAATGGTTGGCACAGACAATGGCGCAATCCTACGCCTTTTTTCCCAAGCGTTTTTTACGCTCGATGGCTTTTGTGTTGTGGTGTCGTATTCGGTTCAATCGGACTGTCGCACGCAGCCCATGGTTATGCACAATTTGGCGATATGAAATATGCGCCTGGTTTTAGCCACTTTGAATGGGTGAATCCTCAGGCACCTAAAGGAGGCGATTTTTCTTTAGTCCCCCCCTCTCGTAGTACTAATTTTGATAAATTTAACCCCTTCACTTTGAAAGGCACGGCTCCCCCGGGATTACACGCGCTTGTCTTTGAGACCTTATTAGCCTCAACAGTGGATGAACCCACCACCGCCTATGGATTGTTGGCCGAGGACATTGAGGTGGCTCCCGATCATCGATCGGTGCGTTTTCGATTGCGCCCAGAAGCGCGTTTTCAAGATGCCTCTCCCGTTTTGGCCGAGGATGTTAAATATAGTTTTGATCGGCTCACGGGCCCTGGGGCTTCACCGAGTTACCGGCAACTCTTCAGCGATGTGAGTGCCGTTGTGGTGTTGGATCGGTTGAGCGTTCGCTTTGATTTTAAAACCCCTGGCTTGGAGCTGCCTTTGCTCGTTGGATCAATGCCTATTTTTAGTCACCGCTGGGGCGAGGGTAAGGCCTTTGATAAAGTGGTCATGGATCGGCCCATTGCTAGTGGCCCCTACCGGATCGGAAGAATGAATTTCGGTCGTGACATTACGTATGAGCGTGATCCTCATTATTGGGCCCAACAATTAAATGTTCGGCAAGGAATGTTTAATTTTGATCATGTGACATATAAAATTTACAAAGACACTACCGCCCAAACCGAGGCCTTTAAGGCCGGTGAATTTGACTATATTCAAGTGTTTCGTGCTCGCGAATGGGCTCGCACCTATGTGGGTAAACTCTTTTCTCAGGGTAAGCTCATTAAAAAAGAACTGACCTCTAAAAATGCGAGCGACTTTCAAGGCTATTTGATTAACACACGTCGCCCCCAATTTCGTGATGTCCGAGTACGTCAAGCCTTGGGCTTGGCGATGGATTTTGAGTGGATGAATCGACAGCTTTTCTATGGGGCTTATAGCCGGGTTCAGGGTTATTTCAGTGCCAATGACTTTCAAGCCAAAGCCCTTCCAGTGGCAGAGGAGTTGGCGGTGCTGGAGCCCCTGCGTCAGCAGTTAAATCCGGCGGTCTTTGATCAACCCGTACCGATGGCGCCCAGCACCGTTGAAGCGGGTGGGTTACGAGCCCACTTGTTGCGCGCTAAAACTTTGTTAGCCGAGGCAGGCTGGACCTATCAGCAAGGGGCATTAAGAAATGCGCAGGGTATCGCTTTTACGATTGAGTACCTCGACGGTGGTGGCTCTGAGGCAGTTTTTGCTCCTTTTCGGGAAGCTTTAAAAAAACTGGGTATTGAGGCGACTTATCGTCGTGCGGATTTTGCCTTGATACAAAAACGATTGGATAATTTTGATTTTGATTTGTTTACGGCACGCTTTCCTGGTGAGGAGGCCCCCGGTGGCGATTTGTCAGATCGATTTGGTTCTAAATCGGCTGGCATTGAAGGCTCCTCTAATCTCATTGGTATTCGAGACCCGAGTGTGGATGCCCTGATTCAGCAGGTTCAATTGGCGCGCACGCGTCCCCAGCTCGTGACCCGACTGCGAGCGCTAGATCGAGTGTTGCGACATGGCTATTATATGATCCCACAATACTATTCGGCGGTATTTCGCGTCGCCTACCGAGCCCACCAATTTGCGATGCCCAGTGTTGCGCCCAGTTACTACACGCCGGAAGACTGGATTATTCGAACCTGGTGGACTCAGAAGGAAGCCCCATGATTTGGTCCTACATTTTAAAGCGCTTATTGTTGATGATTCCAACGCTCTTTGGCATCCTCTTGATTACCTTTGTGATCATTCAATTTGTGCCCGGAGGTCCCGTGGAGCAAATGGTGTCTCAGTTAAAGGGGCGAGACTCCGGTGGGGCGGAGGCTTCTAGTGCAAGATCGGATTCGAATTATCGCGGACGACAAGGGGTGGATGCTAAGCGTATTGAAGAAATAAAAAAACTCTATGGTTTTGATAAGCCTGCCCCAGAGCGATTCATGCAAATGCTGGTGCAGTTTTTGCATTTTGATTTGGGTCAGAGTTTTTTCCATAATAAACCGGTTGGGCAGTTAATTTTAGAAAAACTCCCCGTCTCGATGAGTCTAGGATTGTGGACGTTTTTTTTGGTGTATCTTATTTCTATTCCCTTAGGCATTGCTAAGGCCGTACGGGCAGGAACCCCGTTTGATACCGTGACGACATTTGTCATTTTGTTAGGCTATGCGATTCCTAGTTTTGTGATGGGAGTGGTGTTACTCGTGTGTTTTGCAGGGGGCTCTTTTGTTCAGTGGTTTCCGCTTCGGGGTTTGACCTCGATCCAGTGGGACGAATGGGGCTCTTGGGAGAAAATCACCGATTACCTTTGGCATATTGTGCTACCCGTCACGGCGATGGTCGCGGGCGGTTTCGCGGTCATTACGGTGATGACTAAAAATGCAGTGTTGGAGGAAATTGGCAAGCAATACGTATTGACGGCAAGGGCTAAAGGCGTGGCAGAAAAGGATGTCATGTATCGCCATGTGTTTCGTAACGCATTGATTCCCATCATGACCGGTTTTCCAGCCGCTTTTGTGGGGGCTTTTTTTAGTGGATCGTTATTGATTGAGACTCTTTTTTCGTTAGACGGATTAGGTCTTTTGTCGTATGAGTCGGTGATGCGGCGTGATTATCCCGTGGTGATGGGAAGTCTTTTTTTGTTTACCTTGATTGGTTTGATGACCACCCTATTGCGTGATCTTTGTTACCTGTGGGTTGACCCTCGAGTGAGTTTTCGCTGATGAGTTTTTTCATGAACCCAAAATCTGTGCCGTTCAAACAAAGCCCCCGTCATCGGGCCTGGCAGCGATTTCGCGCCAATCGATTGGGCTATTTTAGTTTGATAGCTTTTTTATTGTTATTTGGCACAAGTCTTGTGGCAGAATGGATTTCGAACGATAAGCCACTCGTGGCCCGATATGAAGGGCATTGGTATTTTCCAGTGATGCAAAGTTTACCGGAGACCACCTTTGGCGGAGATTTTCCTACGCCCACCGATTATCTGGACCCTTTGATTCGTGAGCATTTTGCAAGACCCGGTAATCTGGCGATATTTCCTCCGAATCGTTATCACTACAATACGATTAATTATTTTGCCCGAGAGCCCGCTCCGTCGTCTCCCGATTCAGTCAACTGGTTAGGCACCGATGAACAAGGCCGAGATATGGTGGCCCGTTTATTGTATGGGTTTCGTATTTCTGTTTTTTTTGCGTTGTTGGTGAGCAGTGTGTGTGCTCTGTTTGGCGTGTGTTACGGGGCTATTCAAGGCTATTTTGCCGGTTGGACTGATATTGTGATGGAGCGCTTTAACGAGATTTGGGGGGCCATGCCGACCCTTTACATGTTGATTATTTTATCCTCGCTGTTTGCGCCTAGTTTTTGGTTACTGGTGCTTTTGCTGTCCTTGTTTGGTTGGTTAGGCATTGCCGCCTATGTACGGGCCGAGTTTCTTAAAAATCGTACCTTGGATTATGTACGGGCGGCACGTGCACTCGGACAGACTAATTTTGCGATTATGCGTCAACACATTTTGCCCAATAGTCTTACGCCCGTAGTGACTTTGATTCCGTTTGAAATGGCAGGGGCTATTGGCGCGTTGACGAGCCTTGATTTTTTAGGCTTAGGGGTGCCCTCCGGTACGCCAAGCCTTGGTGAGCTTTTAAATCAGGGTAAGAATAATTTGGATGCTTGGTGGATTTCTATTTTCACTTTTTCGGTTTTAGTGTTAACGCTCGTTTTATTGATTTTAATTGGTGACGCTGTCCGGGATGCTTGGGATCCGAGAAAAGTGCTTGCCGTTGACTCATCGATCACGGAGTCGAATGATGAGCCTACTTGATGTGCGTGATTTTTGTGTGGCCTTTGGCGCCCGCGAAGTGGTGCACAAGGCTTCATTTACGCTCGACAAGGGCGAAAAACTCGCTCTTGTGGGTGAATCAGGTTCTGGGAAAACGGTCACCGCGCTGTCGTTATTGCGTCTGATTGATGGGGCGCATTTGAGTGGGTATGTGGGATGGGATGGACGTGATTTACTGAAAACCCCGCTCTTAGATTTGCAGCGCTTGCGGGGGCGAGATATTGCGGTTATTTTTCAAGAACCGATGAGCGCATTAAACCCCATCGCTACAGTCGGTTGGCAGATTGCAGAGGCCTTGATGCTGCATCGAGGGTTAAATCAGCATCAAGCGGACCAGGCCGCCATTGAGGCCTTGGATCGGGTCGGCATTGATCATCCATCGGATCGAGCGCGAAGCTATCCGCATCAACTCTCCGGCGGACAGCGACAGCGAGTATTAATCGGTATGGCCTTGGCCTGTAATCCACGTTTACTCATCGCCGATGAGCCTACCACGGCCCTTGATGTGACCGTGCGACGCGAGATTTTAGAATTAATCGAAACCCTTTGTAAGGATTTCGGTATGGGGCTCATCATGATTACCCATGATCTGAATCTGGTGCGTCGATTTGCCGACCGGACGGTAGTGATGGAAAAAGGGTATATCGTTGAGACAGGCGATACCCTCACATTAAGTCAAAATCCACAGCACCCCTATACGCGAAAACTACTCTCGAGTATCCCAGAGCGCCAGGTGGGGCCCGTTCAGTCCGGCGTGCCAGTGGTGTTGGCAGAAGCGGTGAGAGTGGATTATTCGGTCCCTTTACCAGGCTTTAGAGGGTGGTTTCGCCAAGGGATCTTCACCGCGGTGCAAGGGGTGCAATTTAACTTGGCGGCGGGTCAAACACTGGGCATTATGGGGGAATCAGGGTCTGGTAAAACAACGCTTGCTCTGGCTTTGTTGGGTTTGATTAAAGGGGCCCACGGGCGGATCGAAGTGGCCGGTTTAGCGTGGAATCGAGTCAACGGTGCGACCCAACGATTGATGCGTCGACGTATTCAAGTGGTTTTTCAGGACCCATTATCTTCCCTTTCCCCTCGTATGAGCCTTGAGCAAATTGTGGCTGAGGGTTTGACGGTTCATGAGCCCACCTTAACGCCCACCCAAAGGCGCGCCCGAGTGATTCAAGTGCTCGGTGAAGTGGGCTTGATCTCGGACGGGGCGAGTGAGGAGATATTACAACGCTTTCCCCATCAATTCTCCGGTGGGCAGCGTCAACGCATTGCGATTGCCAGAGCTTTGATTGTGAGGCCCCAAGTGCTCGTGCTCGACGAGCCGACGAGTTCACTGGATGTGAGTATTCAAAAGCAGATTTTATTATTACTCACGCAACTGCAGCAGCAATACGCATTAAGCTACATATTGGTGACCCATGATATTGATGTCATACGGGCGATGGCCCATCAGGTGATGGTATTAAAGGGCTCATTAGTGGTGGAGCAGGGGGATTTTGACAGGGTGTTAAATCATCCCCAATCGGCTTATACCCAAGAGCTCATTGCAGCAGGGTATCGTGGGTCAGACGCATCCACGGCCGCTCACGAGCGCTAGGTTTTATTTAGTGCGCTGGACCGACACTCATCGAAGAGCCAGTCCGATTGAACTGGTCTTGGGCGTGTTGGGCTTTTGTTGTGTCACTCTTTTTTTGTGGACGGCCACTGGTTGGGCGTGAGTGTCGCGGTGGTGATCTTGACGTGCGAGATGCTTTTTTGAAGTTGATTTTTGTTTTGCAGCGAGTTGGATTTTTTTGACCACAGGAATAAAAGAGGGCGGGCTCAGTTCTTTTAATTCTGGCTCCAGTTCGTTACCAGCAGGCACTAAAATCGTTTGACCTGTGATAATGCGTTGCCTGGGGGTGATGTTGTTCATTTGCTTTAATTGAATCACAGAGATATGGTGATCGTTAGCAATGCTCTCCAGTTTTTCTCCTGAGTTGACGGTGTGCGTTTTTATGGAAATCAGAGGCTTATTGGCATTGTCATTCATGTGGGCCATGAACTTTTCAACGCGCTCTTTCGGCAACAAAATCGTCTCGCTCATGTCGGCATTGATGACCGGTCGGTTATTCGCAGGATTTAAAAATCGGAATGCCTCTTTGGTCATGCCGGCAAATTTCGCCGCAACGGCCACATCGATATGTCGTTTGAGGGTTAAGCTCGCAATGAGCGATTCGTTGGGTATGCTAGCGAAATTAATACCGAAGCGCTGAGGGTCTGCAATGATGTTTTTAACGGCGATTAATTTAGGGATATAATTTCTAGTTTCGGCCGGCATGGTGAGGCTTAAATAATTGGTGGGCATGCCTTTGGCTAGATTTTTATCCATAGCGCGTTGCACGGCTTTCTCGCCCCAGTTGTAGGAAGCCAGAGCGAGCTCCCAATCGCCAAAGAGGCCATACAAGTTTTGTAGGTAATCGAGAGCTGCATTGGTTGCGGCCTGAATATCACGTCGGCCGTCATACCAAGTGTTTTGTTTTAATCCGTAGGATTTGCCGGTCGAGGCGATGAACTGCCATATACCGGAGGCTTGTGCATGAGAATAGGCGATCGGGTTATAGGCCGATTCAATCATCGGTAGCAGCGCGATTTCACTGGGCATGCCACGTCGCTCGAGTTCATTCACGATATAAAACAAGAAGGGACGACTGTTTTCGATCATACGCGCGAAATAATCGGGCCGGTTAGTGTAGTAATTCTCCCAGTTATGAACGAGCGGATTACCTTCGCCTTGATTCATTTTAAATCCGCCTCGGATTCGCTCCCATAGGTCAACTGGAGGGGGTTTGATCGTGGAGAGGAGGGACGGGGTATGGATGGGGGCGGGAGCTTCGGGCGTTTGTTGAGGCTTTGCTATGGGTGGGGTGAGATCGGTAACACGGGCAGCGCTATAGCGGGGGAAGACGGTGACCTGAGGGTCGCCGGGTAAGTTCATAACACTGACCTCGGCTACAGAGGGCGTGGTCTGGTTTGAAGCCGGTGGGAACGTCTCTACTAGGGCTGGGGCAACGGCGGCAAGCGTAGTAACCGTGGTATCCGTGGCATTCGTGGCATCCGTGGCATTCGTGGTAGTGGCAGCAACCGTGGTAACAGTGTTACGCAGGGGTTTTTCACTCGGGCTAATGGCCGTAAGAGAGGGGGCCAAGCTCCCCGCCTCAGGGGTCGCAGTCAAGGAGGAGTCGGAGTTCCCGCTCACCACCTCATTAAAGGGCATTTTGTCTAATTGGACACAACCGCCTAAAAGTAAGAAGGCAAGAAAAAGACTGAAGGCAAAAATTGCTCGACCCAGTAGGGGTTGAGTTTTGATGGAGGGACAGTGCATCCGGTCAATGTCTTTATAATAAAAGTATGAGCTCAGATGGTAATCGTTTGAGAAGTCATGGTCAAGCTTATAATGACCAATAAATCAATTGCTTAGGTTTTTTTGGATGGGGTAATTATCCCCTCTAAGATCGCCTTAAAATTGATTTTTCCATTCGCGCAATGCGCCCAATACGCTGACCGGATCAAGCAACGTTTGGGCGCTAAAGTCAGCAGCGCTGCGGGCCACTGTGGGCAGATGGCAGCGCATGAAGGGATTGGTGGCTTTTTCTAAACCGATCGTGGTGGGGAGGGTGGGCTGATTGTGTTCTCGACGCTTTTGCGCCTCGGTTTCCCATTCGACGATACGCGGGTTATCGCTCTCCGCGGCACGCGCAAAACGTAAGTTAGCCAAGGTGTATTCGTGGGCACAGCAGACGAGGGTGGCCTCAGGTAGTGTGGCAAATTGACTGAGGGCATCAAACATATTCTGGGCCGTGCCTTCAAATAATCGACCACAACCGCCCGCAAATAGCGTGTCACCACAAAAAAGTCGCTCCCCATCATAGTAGGCAATGTGGCTCCGGGTGTGGGCAGGCACTTCCATCACGGTGAGATTGATTGCAAATTGAGGCAGATTCACCACTTGACCGGCACTCACCCGATGGGTGGCTTGAGGAATCCGTGATTCATGTGGGGCGTAGATCACGGGGCTGTATTCTTTGATCAGATCATCGACCCCGCCGATATGATCCGCATGGTGGTGGGTGAGTAAAATGGTGCTCAGTTTAAGTCGTTTCGCTTGCAAGTATTCGATCACTGGCGCAGATTGCCCTGGGTCAACGACCACTGCCTCGGTGTCATTGTGGAGGGTCCAGATGTAATTGTCTGTAAAGGCACAAAGAGGAACGACTGCGAGTGGTTTCATGATTTTTTTTGAACGTCGTCAATTTGGGGTAAGCTCATTATTTGATTTAAACTTATCCCATGTCAACCCTATTTCCCCTTCCCGAGCAATTGTCGCCAGAGCTATGGTTGGAGACGCCTTTAGGGCAATATTTTTTGGGTTTGGAGCAAGCGTATCTCGATAAGACGGTGGTTGATATTTTTGGTTATAACGCCTTACAGGTGGGGTTTAGTCAGCATGACCTTTTGCGAGCAAGCCGTATGTCCTACCGAGCTACGCTTGATCGTAGCCGGGGCGCTCAGATCGTGGCCGATCGTGCAGAGCTACCGATTGTGAGTGGGAGTATTGATCTATTATTGTTGCCTCATGTGTTGGAGTTTTCTCCCACCCCTCACCAAATTTTGCGCGAAGCCGATAGGGTGTTAGTTCCCGACGGTCATCTTGTATTAACTTGTTTTAATCCAGTGAGTCTTTGGGGTTTGCGTCAGGCATTATTTCGCGCTGACGGCTTTCCTTGGCAGGGACGTTTTATTTCGTTAATGCGTTTAAAAGATTGGTTAGCTTTATTGGGTTTTGAATTGGTCGGTGGCAGTATGGGTTGTTATGTGCCCCCGTGCCGCAGTGCCAAGTGGTTAGGGCGGTGGGAGTTTATGGAGTCAGCCGGTGATCGATGGTGGCCTTTTAGTGGCGCATTGATTTATTTGCATGCACAAAAGCGGGTGCGAGGCATGCGGGTGATTACTCCCCGCTGGGCGCAGCGTGCGCCGTCTCAGTCCTTGGTCAGTGTTTCGCAAAAGCAACCCGTTGTGAGCGTGGGTGGGATCGGTTGCGAAGCGGCGTAGACAGAGTGTCGATAATATAGGTGTGATTTTTAATAATCGTTATTTATTTTGAGATAATGTATGGGTCATGAGGTGGATATTTATACTGACGGCGCCTGCAAGGGCAATCCTGGAGTGGGAGGATGGGGCGCGTTACTGGAGTCGGCTGGCAAACAAAAAGAGTTGTTTGGTGGAGAGCTCCTCACGACCAATAACCGTATGGAGTTGCTTGCTGTGATCCGGGCGCTGGAGTCCTTGAAACGCCGTTGTGAGGTCAGAGTCCACACCGATTCCAAATACGTGCAGATGGGTATCACAGAGTGGATCCACAATTGGAAACGGCGCGCTTGGCGCACTGCGGGTAATAAACCGGTTAAAAATGAGGATCTTTGGCGAGAACTGGATGCCGTGTCAGCACAACATCAGATTCAGTGGCTATGGGTCAAGGGCCATGCCGGTGACCCGGGTAATGAGCGAGCCGATCAATTGGCAAACCAAGGGGTAGAGAGTATGAGTGGCGGAGTCACGCAATAATGCGTCAGATTATATTAGATACAGAAACCACTGGGCTTGATCCTGCGCTAGGCAATCGTATTTTAGAGATTGGTGGTGTGGAAATTATTAACCGTCAAATTACGGGTAAACATTTTCACCGCTACGTCAATCCTGAGCGCGCCAGTGAGGAGGGGGCCCTTCAGGTACATGGTATTACTGAGGATTTTTTGGCCGATAAACCTAAATTTCGCGACATCGCTCAGGAGTTTCTCGATTACGTGGCAGGGGCTGAATTGGTGATTCATAACGCCGCCTTTGATGTGTCTTTTTTAAATCATGAACTGCGTTTATTAAACCGAAAGCCCTTGAGGGATTATTGCCCCAGTGTGCTCGATACCCTGAAGTTAGCTCGTGAACTACATCCCGGTAAGCGCAATAGCTTGGATGCTTTGTGCGATCGTTATCAGGTCAATAACGCCGGACGTACTCTTCACGGGGCGCTACTGGATGCGCAGTTGTTAGCCGAAGTCTATCTATCGATGACCCGCGGCCAGGGGAGTTTGTTAATGGAGGCGGTTGTGATGCAACCCAAGATCGATCGGCAAAACAAACAAAAACAACGAACCCTTCGTCTACTATTGGCCACCGATGAGGAGATCGCTTTGCATGAGGGACAACTGGCTGAGATCGATAAGGCCAGTGCAGGGACTTGCCTTTGGACGCAATTGGGGAAATCCTAAAAAGGCCTCGTTCTGAGGCCGCTACTGTTGAATGGGGGGGGTAAAAGCGCTTTTGCCGTTCCTATAGACATATCCAAAGCTACCCATAGCTGACTAAATATCAGCATGGGACGTCTTGGAAATTCACGCCAGCCGAACAGTTGTGCTGACGATTAGCATCACGGGGTTTCACCGTGAATGGCCGGATAGCACCCAA
>CAITMU010000078.1 GCA_903893565.1 uncultured beta proteobacterium
AAGGAGATTTAAGATGATGACGCCTGAAGAGTTGGAAAAACTCATTCCCGCAGAGACCGCAAAGTTTCGTTCACCCATTCCAACCCAGCCGGTATCGAGCGATGAATTCGTACCGGCCCCCCAAAGTGCTAAGCAACGAGAGTTTGAAGTGCGATTAAAGCGCATTGGATCACAATTAGCTAAAAAGCAAGGCGTGGGTCGGCGCACTTTTTTTCAAAGTGCAGCGGGTATGGCGGCCGCCTTTGTGGCGATGAATGAAACCTTTGGGCCGATGTATAACGTGAGTCAAGCCGAGGCAGCCACACCGGAGATGGCTAATGAACGAGCCAATGGCCTGAAGGGTCAGTTTATTATGGATATGCATACGCACTTTTTACGCGATGATACCCGTCTTGAAGGGTTTGTTAAGTCTCGTGAGGCGGTGGGCAAAGCCTCTTGGAACCCTACGTTGGTGGGAAAACCGCAAAGTTTAGACGATTTGAAATTTCCCAATTATTTCAAAGAAATTTATATGGATAGCGACACGAAAGTCGCCATGATTTCAGGTTCCGGATCGGAGGAGCCCAGAGACTGGTTTTTAACCAATGAGATGAAGGCAGACGCTCGTAGAAGTGTTAACCAGAAGTTTGGAACCCGTCGTATGATGTCTCATGCTATCTTTATGCCGGGTATGCCTGGTTGGATGGAAAAGGCTGAGGCCGATTACGAGACGTTAAAGCCGGAGGCCTTTAAAGGCTATACAGTAGGGGACAATACACATAAAGAACTCGCCAAACATCCTTGGCACTTGGATGATGAGAAGTTGGTGTATCCCTTTTACGAAAAATTGGTGAAATGGAGCAAAACCACACCAAGCCTTGCCAATGTGTGTATTCATAAAGGGTTATTTCCTCCTTCAACCAGTAAGCAGTATCCGAATTTAGTGGAATATGCGGATGTGAGAGATGTGGCAAAAGCGGCCAAAGATTTTCCGCAATTAAATTTTATTATTTATCATTCGGCATTCCGTTATACCGGGGGTGCTTGGAATGACGGATGGGCGCAATTTGAAAAAACGGGTCGAATCGATTGGGTGACGGACTTGGCAGACATTCCCGCCAAATACGGACTGAAGAATGTATACGGTGATTTGGGTCAAATATTTGCTCAAAGTACGGTGGCAGAACCCCGTTTGTGTGCTGCCATGATGGGCCAGTTGATTAAGGGCCTTGGAGTGGATCATGTGGTTTGGGGAACTGATGCGATTTGGACCGGTTCGCCTCAGTGGCAGATAGAGGCCTTACGGCGGCTTGAAATCCCTGAGGAAATGCAGAAAAAACATGGCTTTGCTGCCTTGGGCGCGGCTGACGGGCCGATTAAAAATGCTATTTTTGGGGAAAATTCAGCTCGTCTATATCATTACACACAAGCTCAAAGGGTCGGCTTAAATACTGATGGCGTAGCCTTGGCAAAAGCGGATTATGAATCGTTTGGTGAAGGACGCACCAATTTGCGTTATGGTTATATGCAACCGCCAAAAGGGTAATGAACCTGGCTTAGAAAGGTGAATTAAAAAAAACGTCATCTTCAAAAATGACGTTTTTTTTTGCGCCCCGTTCGAAGATTAAGATCGAAAAATAAAAAAAAAGGCCAAACGATTGAGTTTGCTGACAAAGGCCATCCCGGTGATGCGATCTTTTGATGGAGGTGTGAAGTGCGTCAGAACGAAACGACTGAGGCTTCACAGCCTTGGCATTGGGTGGTGTGACCCATAGGCTTGAAATTAAGAGGGGCGAGATTTTTATTTAAAAACTTGGCCAATGATTTCGCAAAGGACAAAGTCGGTGAATTCATTTTTTAGGGGGGGGCTCCCCTTCCTTTTACACGAGCTGAAGGCTCGCCAATCCACCCAAAAGCTATCACATAGCGCAGATTTTTTTGGGATATTTATGAGGACTTGCGACGCCGGATTTCCTCAATAATGATGGCATTGTCCAGTTGTGCTTGACCTGCAGCAACGCATCCATCGACAATATTTAAGTAGGTTTGGGCAAAGGGTAGTAATTGCTGGCGAGCGCCCGCTTGTTCGATCATGAGCATAAAGTCTTTACGGGTTTGGGCGATAAATCCCTCTGCCGTGAAATCACCGCTGACCATTTTGGGCCCCTTAGTTTGCATCACCTGCGACTGGGCCGCGGACAGGGCGGCTACTTTCAGAAAGGCCGCCGTGTCCAAGCCCAGCGTTTTTGCCAAAACGAGGCCTTCGGCCAGAGCCGCCCGATTAATGCCGAGGATGAGATTGATGGCTAATTTTGCCCGGCCGCCATTGCCTGCTGCGCCCAGATATTGTCGATGGGGGCATATCGCATTTAAAAGATCCGCTGCTTGGTCAACGTCCCCGAGTTCACCACCAATCAGGCCAAGCGCTTCACCTTTTTCGGTTTGAACGCTGGTGCCGGAAACAGGGGCTTCAATATAACGAATTTTTTCTATGGCGGTGCGGGCCACCAAGGCTGAAATGCGATCAGGATCACAGGTGCTCACACAAACGACAATCAAGGGGGGCTGTCCTGGGGCCCGTGCACTGGCCAGCGTGCTAATCGTATGCTCTACTTGTTCAGTATTGAAAACGCACAAAACAATCTTGTGGCAATCACGGGCGAGTTCTTCGACGCTACTTGCCCTGAGCCCACCTAGGCGAGTGAAGGCGGAAATTTTAGTTTCATCTACGTCGTAACCCAATAACGCAAAGCCTGCCAAACGTAATCGTTTTGCGCAGGCCAATCCCATCAAACCGATACCAATAAGTCCTACAGGATGTGTTTGAGACATAGACTTGTACTCGAGAGGAAGAATATAGATAAAAGGCCCCCTATTATAAACTGGCAGATCAAAGGCAAGTGGCGAGGCTTGGGGCAAACTAAAAGCCAGGCCCTATAAACCTTGAAGGAATGCACTGAACTTTTACTTCAGCCTTCAGTCGAAGGTATAATGCGATGCTTCTGCCGGTATAGCTCAGTGGTAGAGCAACCGCCTTGTAAGCGGTAGGTCGTCTGTTCAATCCAGACTATCGGCACCAGTTTTATTAGGATTTATGAATTTAAAACTATAAATGTATTGGGGAGAGGCAAAAGTATTCATTTAGGTCCAATCGATCCAGTTTAGACCCACCCTTTCAGTGCTCTTGAAATTGGCGAATTGACCCCCAGATAGAGGAACAAGTTCGAAAAAAAGTTTCCCTAAAGACCCAAAAGCAGTTTAAAGGAGGGATTTCAGTGATTAAGGTCAAAAGCCTGTGTAAAGTCTTTGGTGCAAAAATCGCGGTAAATAATGTGTCTTTCAGCGTTGAACGTGGGGAAGTTTTGGGCTTTTTAGGGCCCAATGGGGCTGGAAAGTCCACTACCATGCGTATGATTACCGGATACTATCCCCCTACCTCTGGAAGCGTGGAAGTAGGTGGGTTTGATATCTTGGAAAACCCCATCGAGGCTAAGCGTTTGATTGGTTATTTACCAGAAAACGCCCCAGGTTATGCGGATATGACCGTACATGGGTTTTTGTCGTTTGCAGCAGAGTTACGGGGTTTGCACGGCGACGCCCGTAAGCGAGCGATTCACGGGGCTGTGGAAATGTGTTTTTTAGAGAACGTATTGTTTCAGTCCATTGACACCCTTTCAAAAGGCTACAAGCACCGTACGTGTCTTGCCCAATCCTTGATCCATGATCCTGAGGTTCTTATCATGGACGAACCGACCGACGGGTTGGACCCTAATCAGAAGCATGAGGTTAGAAATCTGATTCGACGCATGTCGCCCAATAAAGCGATTATTTTTTCTACCCATATTTTGGAAGAAGTCGAAGAAACGTGTTCACGTGCCATTATTATTGATCGAGGCACGATTGTGGCTAACGGCACTCCAGCGGAATTGAAAGCTCGTTCGGAGTGGGCTGGTGCAGTGTATTTACAACTCAGTGCAATCGGCTCAGCGCCTGTATTGGAGTCCTTGGGGCAGTTATCTGGCGTCATTCGCACCGAACTGCTGTCCGAGGCTAATGGCCGTTTGGAAGTGCGCGCGATACCAGACAAAAAAAATCCTAATGTGAATCTGACCCGAGCCATTTATGAGTTGTCCTCACAACAACACTGGCAGCTAGATCAAATTCATACTGAGGTGGGTCGACTGGATGAAGTGTTCCGTTCTATAACGCTTCCTGACACTGTAAAGGCGCACTAACTATGAATGCCTGGAATAATATTAAAGCGATTATGAAGCGTGAATTGGGTGGGTATTTTACGTCCCCAATTGCCTATGTTTTTTTGATTATATTTTTGCTGCTGACCGGCTTTTTTACCTTTACTATCGGTAATTTTTTCGAGCGTGGGGAAGCCTCCTTAGTGTCTTTTTTTACTTGGCATCCGTGGTTATATTTGTTTCTTGTGCCTGCGGTCGGTATGCGATTGTGGTCTGAAGAAAGACGACTGGGCACAATGGAGTTACTCTTGACCATGCCTTTAACCACTTGGCAGGCGATTGTCGGTAAGTTTCTCGCCTCGTGGCTTTTTTTAGCGCTCGCACTAGCGCTGACTTTCCCGGTATGGATCACGGTTAACATAATGGGTGCCCCGGATAACGGCATCATTTTAGCCGGTTATGTGGGCAGTTTATTTTTGGCAGGTGCTTATCTGGCGATTAGCTGCATGACCTCGGCCCTGACGCGTAACCAAGTGATCAGTTTTATTTTGTCTGTGGTGATTTGTTTATTCCTCATCTTGGCCGGTTACACCCCAGTGACGGATTTACTCATGCGCATTTCTAATCCCGTGGTGGTTGATGTCATTGCTTCTTTTTCAGTGATGACTCATTTTGAGGGGTTTCAACGAGGGGTGATTGACTTGCGTGATTTTGTATTTTTTACTTCGGTTATAGGTTTTGCTTTATTTACCACCGGGGTCATCATTCGTAGTCAGCGGGCGGGCTAAACCATGAAAAAAAATAATTTAACAGATCTTTTTTATTCGGCCGGTGGGTTAATCCTGTTAGGGTTGATTTTAATTGCTGGAAATTTTTTACTCGGCACTTTCAAATTCCGCGCCGATTTGACCCAGGGTAGCGTTTATACTCTCTCCGAAGGCACCAAGGCGATTTTGTCTAAGTTGGAAGCGCCCGTTACCATTCGTTACTACTATACCCAAGGCAGTAATGTTGTGCCGGTGGCCCTTAAAACTTACGCCAAGCGGGTGGAAGATCTTTTGGCCGAATACACATCGGCGTCCAATGGTAAGGTCATTGTAGAAAAATTTAATCCTGAACCTGACTCCGATGCAGAGGAGTCGGCTGAGCTAGATAATGTGGAAGGTCAGCAAACTGATACGGGTGAAAAATTCTATCTCGGACTTTCCATTGCCTTTTTAGATAAAAAAGAATCGATTGGCGTGTTGTCTGGGGACCGCGAGCAATTACTGGAATATGACTTGACGAGCAAAATATCTCAAGTGACCCGTGCTAAAAAACCAGTGATTGGACTTATGGCAGGCCTGCCGGTATTGGGTCAACCATTGGACCCGATGACCAAAAAACAACCCACCCTGCCTTGGGTTTTGGGTGCTGAACTCAAAAAGATGTTTGATATTCGCAAACTCGAATTGAGCGCTAAAAAAATTGATGATGACATCAAGGTGTTATTGGTGATTCACCCCAAAAATATCACTGAAGAGGCTGAATACGCGATCGATCAGTTTGTGTTACGTGGTGGTAAGTTAATTGCCTTTGTCGATCCTTACTCTTATTTTGATCAACAACCGGATATGCAAAATCCATTTGGTGGTAATCAAGCTGGTTCCTCCACCCTTTATAACTTGTTCAAAGGCTGGGGGGTAGAACTTGATGGCGGTAAAGTGATTGCCGATATGACCTTTCCGAGTGGGGCTGGACCCCGACTGTTGCCCACTTTGCTCATGTTAAACAATGAAGCGTTTAATATGAACGACGTGGTGATGAGTAAAGTGGGAACGATGCTGGTGCCTTTTGCTGGCACGTTTAAGGGTAAATTGGCAGATGGATTAAAGCAATCACCCTTGATTCACACCTCTAAAAATGCGATGCCTGTAGACTTGATTATCGCGACTTTAACCGGGGAACCGTCGACTAAAGGCTTTCAACCCAGTGGTAAAGAAGAACCGATTGCAGTGAGGATCACTGGTAAATTTAAATCCGCTTTCCCCAATGGGGAACCTGTTGCGCCCCAAGCGCCCGCTAAAAAAGGCGAACCGATTCAGCCACCTCCCCCGGCTTCTGGCCAGCACATGAGGCAATCTCTGGTGGAGAACTCTGTAGTGTTGGTCGCGGATGTGGATATGCTCACCGATGGGGCGGCTCTGGAAACGCAAGACGTGTTTGGTCAAAAAGTGGTGGTTCCGCGTAATGGGAACTTAGCATTTGCGCAAAGTTTGGTTGAGCAACTCTCAGGCGACCAAAATCTTATGAATCTACGCAGCCGTGCAAGCTTCACAAAACCGCTGACAGTGCTACGAAATATGGAGGCGCAAGCGCAACAAGTGTATTTAGGAAAGATTAAGACGCTAGAAGATGGATTAAATGCGACAACTGAAAAACTACAGGCTTTGCAAAAAGGCCGTGGTGCGGCAGCCGGCGCCGCTAAAGCGCCAACTGTTCTGACCCCTGAACAGCAGTTGGAGATTGAACGATTTAGAAAGCAGTCGAATGAAACCCGAAAAGAGCTTAAAAGTTTAAGAAAAAATCTCAGGGTTGACTCCGATCGTCTGGAACTGTGGACTAAGGTGATTAACATTGGTTTGATCCCTGTTTTGGTGGCAATACTGGGTCTTGGGTTTGCATTGTCCAAGCGTCGTAAACTGCGCGCAGCGGTGACATCATGAACCGCAAACAGTTTTTATATCTCTTAGCGGCGGTCGTGATTTTAGGGGGCGCGGGGATTGCGGTGTTTTGGAATAACTTAAGGGGCTACCAAAACGACGGCGCGACGATTGGGGCAAAGGTATTGCCACAGTTGAAAGCGTCTGAGGCCAGTGAAATTCATCTGAAAAATGCCAATCAAGAGATTACCCTCATTAGTAAGAAAGGTTCCTGGAGTGTGAAGGAGCGAGGGGGATATCCAGCTGATTTAGGACAAATCAGTGAATTGTTGGCTAAGCTGGTAGAAGCTAAAGTAACCCAATCTCAGCAGGTAGCCCCGAGTCTTTATGGTAGATTGGAATTAAACGAACCGGGCAAGACAGAAGGGGTTGGTACGGTATTAGATTTGAAGGATCAAAAAGGTCAACCACTGGCTCATTTAGTTTTTGGTAAAGTGGCTAAGAAAAAAGATCCTGGCAATCCCCTGCCCAATGCGGTCGATGGGGTGGCGGCTGGACGATATTTGATTGCACCCGGTAAGATCGCCAATGTGGTGGTGGTTTCAGATCCTTTTGAAAATGCCAACCCCAAACCCAGTTTATGGCTAGCGAAGAATTTTATTAAAATTGATCGATTAAAATCATTGGCCAGTCGTTCAGCCAAAGGGTCTTGGAAGATCGCACGAGAGTTGGAATATAGCCAGTGGAAATTTGCGGCAACCGGCGGGATGCTGGATCCGAGTGCGGCAGGTGCTGCGGCTAAAGCATTAGGGGAGTTGGAGTTTATCGACGTGGCAACCGAGCCTAAAGTTGAGGGAGAAAATCCTGTGACTCTGGTGGCAGACACCTTTGATAATCTGACTTATACGATTAAAATTTCCAAGAAAAAGGATAGCGAGGATTATTATTTTAATGCGGTCTTGACCGGACAAGCGCCAAAAACGCGGACGCCGGAAAAAGATGAAAAGCCGGATGAAGTGACTCGACGTGCTAAGGAGTATCAGGATACGTTAAGGCTTTTAGAGGCCCGCATTGAGTTCGAGAAAATTCTAGGCCAGTGGACGTATGTGATGAGCGCCAAAACGCTAGAGGCCTTATTAAAAGACAACACCCAAATGCTCGTGCAGGCAAGAAAGACAGAAGCAGCTCCTTCCGCAGCGGGAATGCCTCCCGGCATGGGGGTCCCCCATTAAGACAAGGGCGCGCTCTATGCGCTACGTTTTTTTGCCTTGCTTATTGAAGGCGGTAATTGGGGGCTCTGTCTTCTACATGGGGATCAATAGCCTGTGCGTTTGGGCGCAGGCCCCTTACCCCTCTAAACCCATACGTGTGATCGTGCCGTTTCCCGCTGGCGGTGGTATTGATACGGTAGCTCGACAGTTAGCACCAAAATTTAGCGAAGCCCTAGGGCAGAATTTCATCATTGATAACCGGGCAGGGGCCAGTGGAACGATTGGCACGGAGATGGTGGCTAAAGCCCCGGCTGACGGATATACCTTATTGGCGGCTTTTTCTAGTCACTCTCAAAATGAGACGCTCTATCGTCATTTAGGATACGACACGCAAAAAAGCTTTGCTGCTATTAGTTTGATTGCCACTGTACCCAATTTTTTAGTCAGCCACCCCTCTTTGCCGATTCGCACGGTAAAAGATCTCATTATTTTGGCAAAAAAACACCCCAGTCAAATTTTATATGCTTCGATTGGCGTAGGCACTCCCTCCCACTTGTCGACTGAATTGTTAAAGTCTATGGCCGGAATTGATTTAACCCATGTGGCTTATAAGGGTGCCACACCATCGATAACCGCTTTGATTGCCGGGGAAACACAATTGACAATTACCACGGTCTTGGTGGGGATGCCCTTTGTGAAGGTGGGACGACTACGGGGGGTCGGGGTCGCCGCGTTAAAACGATCCAGTGTCATGCCTGAGGTGCCCACGATTGATGAGTCCGGTTTGAAAGGTTACGAATCGCTGGCCTGGTATGGAATTTTTGCTCCGGCAAAAACCCCCCCAGAGATTATTTCCCGTCTTAATCAATTGAGCTCAAAAATTATCCATTCTTCGGATATACGCGAAAGGTTGCTGCAGCAAGGCGCAGAACCGGTTGGTGGGGCTGCGGAGGCATTGGAAAACCTCGTCAAGGACGATATTGTGAAGTGGGGTCGTGTGGTGAGTGCGCTTAAAATCACAGCAGATTGATCATTCAATCTCCCAATGGCTTCAGTGAGGCGATTCTTGCTAATGTGGGTTAAGCGTTAGAACCGAAGTGGTGAGGTCTGAAGGATCTATTCTTCCCCTTTTTTTCATTCAGCTTTGATGCCAGCCCGTTTTGCGATCTCGGCCCATTTAGGGATTTCAATCCTGACGCGTTGATCAAATTCCTCTGGTGTACTGGGGCTGATGTCATTGCCCGAGGCTTTAATGTATTTAGCAGTTTCGGGATCTGCTAGTGCGTGATTCATCGAGGCATTTAAGCGTAAGACAATGGCGCGAGGAGTACGAGCCGGTGCTGCCAGCCCATACCACCCCGTACAAGAAAAGCCTTTTAATCCCGCCTCGCTGATGGTGGGTAGATCTGGCGTTGATTCTGAACGTTTCTCTCCGGTTGTGGCTAGTGCTCGTAGCCGAGCTGACTTAAGAAAAGGTTGCACCAGTACGAGGGTGTTAAACATGAGGTTAACCTGGCCGGACAGGAGATCATTAGTGGCGGGGCCATTGCCTTTGTAAGGAACAAATAACCAATCGATACCCGCCATGGTTTTAAAAAGCTCACCGGCCAAATGCTGCGAACTTCCAGGCAAGGCGGCGATCGACAGCGAGTGTGTTTTAGCCCACTGAATAAGTTCGCGAACGGATTGAACCGGCAGGTTGGGATGAACCACTAAAACCGATTGATTGGTCGCGATGGTGCCGATTAAAGAAAAATCGCGAATCGGATCAAAGGCAAGATTTTTAAAAAGTGCGGGATTAATCACATGTCCTGTGTAAGCCAACAAAAGGGTATAACCATCGGCGCTGGCATGGGCGACCATTTCAGTGCCAATATTGCCCGCAGCACCTGGTCGATTATCGACCACCATCGGCTGACCTAAAAGCGAACTCATTTTGTGGCTTAAGACGCGGGCAAGGCCATCGCCGCCACCTCCTGCTGAAGAGCCGACAATGAGTCTTAATGGTCGTGAAGGATAGGTTTGTGCGGCCACTGAGGCCATCCATATGCACAAAATGAATCCCGTGAAGCGCACGCAATGGTAACCACCGGGGCTTGCATGAGGGGTTTGAATGGCTAGGGTAGACATGGAATTTAAGGGTAGACTCGTCAAGGGGGATGGTATTAGTCTACTTTGATCGGGACTAGCCGAAGTAGTTTATCCCACTTTTTTAAATCGGCTTTTATGAAGTCAGCAAAGTTTGAAGGAGCGCTGGCGACTATTTCTGAGCCCTCGCTTTCCAGTTTGGTTTTGACACTGGGGTGCGTCAGGGCGATTTTGATTTCCTTGTTCAGACGTTGAATCAATGCCACAGGCAGTCGCGGTGGAGCGACGAGGCCAAACCAATTGGTTACATCAAATCCTGTTACCCCCGATTCATGTAAGGTGGGTAGATCAGCAAAGGCATTGGCTCGATTCAGACTGGTGGCGGCAAGCAGTCGAAGTCGACCGGCATGCGCTAAGGAAAGAACCGTCACCGGACCCGCAAATTGATAAGCCACCTGACCGGAAACCACTTCATTGGTCGCCATTGCAGCCCCTTTATAAGGCACATGGACACAGGACAAGTGCGCCATAACATTAAACAATTCACCGGCCATGTGCCCCCCGCTCCCGTTGCCAGCAGAACCATAAAGTAGGGACTGAGATTTGGCCAAGGTGATGAGTTGTCCCACGGTTTTAGCAGCCAAGCCCGGATAGGCTACGAGTAGCAGGGGGGCCCAACTGACTTGGCTCAAAGGGCTATTATCTCGTAATGGCGAGTAAGTGGGGTTTGCGTGCAACAGTGCCGAGGTGGTGTAAGAGGTGTAAATCATCGCAATCGTATAGCCATCGTTTGGGGCATTGGCCACCATTTCGGCGTGAATCATCCCACCAGCACCACTTCGGTTATCAACGACGATGGGCTTACCCATTTGCTCGGATAGACGGGGGGCCATCAGTCTTGCAATAAGATCAACGGTTCCTCCAGGCGGCGCTGGGACTAGGAGCCTAATAGGGTGAGTAGGATAGCTTTCAGCGGCCAAAGCCAAAGGGGCGCAGAAGATTAAGAACCAACAACCCCTTCTAAAAAAAAGGCTGAGAAAAAGAAGATGACTGTAGGGTTTTAACTTCATGTCAGGTTTCAAGATGATTGACGTGCCTTAATCCATTCGGGCCAACAGCGAGGCAACGAAATTTTTTTACTGGTCCGAGTCCCCTGTGAATGATTTGCCATATAGCCCCGGGATTGATTTCGCCCTGGATCCCCAGCGACCACAATACCAATATGTTCGGGCTTAACAATCATCCGCACAAGCCGATCAGGGTCGCTTGTGGTGACATAGTCCTTTTGCAACAGCCCCTCTTTAACCAAACCCTCAAAATCAAGTTCCATCCCGCCAGTCTTGGTTGCAAAATGCTTCATTTGTGAGGCTGGCATGGTAGCATTTTTTACCAGAAATTCGCGTAGCTGCGCTTTAGTCCAGTGCTTTGCAATCACTTTGGCAATGCTAGGACCGATCACAATGACCGAATGCCAAAACCCCCTTTTAAGTCCTGAGTAAGCCCAGTAAGAAAAAGCCCGATAGATGGCATCGACAAACTGTTGGGCATGACCTTCGGCTGTGGTGCCAGAACTATAGGTCGGGGGGGAGACACAGACGACGCTTTGAACGGTAACCGCGCTATCGTCTGAATGAAAGCCCATCTCTTCACCAAAACTGGTCCAGCCAATGTCGCGCGCCCAATCCTCGTTCTCTGCAAGGGCTACGTTAAAGGTATAACCAATGCTACCTTTGTCGCCATCTCCAGGCAAGATTCGATAGCCACAGAGGTTACGCATGTAAAGGCGTAAAAAGCGTCCAATGCTCGAGTTCGCTTGGCGTCCGATCCGCATGACCCCGGGTCCATAATTGAGGTCGAGGGTTTTAATGATGGGCCCACTGATGATGATCAATGGTTCCCAGCCGGGCGTTGAACCCGCATCTTCGAGACGGAACTGGGGGTCAGCGATGGCTTCGACCACGGCCAGCAATACGGGCATATATTCAGGTCGACATCCGGCCATGACGCCATTGACGGCAACACTTAAGGTACTCGCCTCCCGACCTTCTTGGGGCAAGACACCGATCACCTCGTCGCGAGCGCGGTCGGTAAAGCGCAAAAACTCATCGACCGCCTCCGAGGTAGGGGGGATAATGGGTAGGCCATCACTCCAAAGATTTTTATGGAAATGTTCTTCAATGTCATGAAGGCTGCCTGAAAAAACAACACTACCCGGTTCAGGTTCGGCAGACGAAGGTATCGCTGGTGTTAGATGTCGTTGCGTCAGGCCTTGGATGATGGCTGGCAATAAGTGTTTTTCAACTTTTTGGCGCATATCTTCATCGCTGTCGACCATGGGCGCACCCGGGTATTCGGCTACCGGTAGTGGGAGACCCAAACCTTTGCTGACCAAGGCGGCTTGGCGCATAAAACTGGATCCAATAATGGAAACGGTGGGGATGCCCGCTTTTTCGGCAGCAGCGCTGGCCCGCAGCACGGCGGGAGTGCAGCTGCCTCAGGCGCCGATACCTGCGATTACCGCATCGCATCCTGCGCCACGTAAGGCGTCTGCGAGACCCGCCACGATTTCACGATCTTGATTGCCGTGGATATTGCCAAAATTCGTAAAATCAACAAAGCGAATACCTGGGTAAAGCGCGCGTAAATGTTCGCGAATCATGGGATACATCTTGTCGCCGCGAAAAATGAAATCCCATAATTCGCCAACGACCTTACCCGATAAATCCCCGAGGGCTGGGGCTGCGCCAGAGTGGTTGACTGCGCGCTTACCTAATGGCCATAGAACATTAAAGAGAGGGGATGTATTCACGGGGAAGGTTTCCATGGAAATATAAAAATTGTCTGTAATTAAAGGATTTTTGTACGACGATGTTGACATGATTTACTGATCTTGACTAGCACTCGAAGTTGCCTTGAAGAGGGGCTTTGAATAGATCATAACCGGTGTTTTTCAGGTGAGTGTCAGAGAGGGAATTTTCCCCGTAGTCAGTCAAATAATCCTCTCTAGGAGGTAGAGGCGTCAATGATCAAAGACCGGTCTTGTGTTTGACCCCAAAGTGATCTGTGGCCATTGAGTTGAAATGTAAAAAGAGTGCAAATTGAGGGCCCTGAATCCACCATTTTCATCGATAAGACAACTCTGCGGGGCTTGGTCAGGATCTTATGAAGCAAGGATTGTTGGGTCTAAGCTAGACGTGCTAGGGGTGGTAGGCCAGTAGAGGTGGGGGCGAAGTTGGTGCAGCCTTTTATTTATTTATTATTGGGGGCGGGGGTGTGCACCAAAATAGCGCAAAAAAGGGCTTTTGCAGGAATGAAAGGACGAATTTCTTTGTATAAATTATTTCAATTTGCGTCAACCATTTTTCAATATTTGCGTTATAGTTAATTATAGTTAATTATTGTAAATATTGTTGGCATTAAAATTTCTATTAAAACTATTGTAATCTTTGTTTGTTATCGTTTTTTTAAATTTTGGTTTTTTTGATGTAAATTTGATCTGCAATTTCGAACATTTGAAGTATTAATTAACTAGGGAGAGAGTTATGAGAATTTTTTCAAAAAAAGTGAGGCCATTATTCCTTGCATTTGTGGGTTCTATAGGATTATTGGCTTCTAGTGTGGCTTTTGGCCAATTAGTAAAATGTGCTGACGAGAACGGAACTTGTAATGTTTCAGCGCAATCAGCAGTGGTGTATGGTAAGAACAGCACCTGGATTGGTAAGGTAGCCAATGCCCCATCCATCGCATGTAATAACGCCACTTTTACTGATCCTTTGTATGGAACGTTCAAAGAATGCCAAACCAAGACTGTTGCGAGCATGACGGTTTGTGCCCAAGAGAATGGTACTTGTGCAACACCGACTCACTCGCTGGT
>CAITMU010000079.1 GCA_903893565.1 uncultured beta proteobacterium
GGATGAACATGCGGCCAAGCCAGGAGCGAGTAAAGAAAAAGACCACGGTGATAAAAAAGAAGCCGTAGGCCATGAGAAAGCCAAAGGCCATGAAAAGGACGAACATGCGACCAAGCCAGGCGCGAGTAAAGAAAAAGACCACGGTGATAAAAAAGCAGCGGTAGGCCATGAGAAAGCCAAGGGACATGAAAAGGACGAACATTCGACCCAATCAGAGTCGCCTCAGACAGGAACCGTCGCTTTGCCTAAGAGTGTGGACATTAACGCTGAAAAAAAGATAGCGCTTGAAGCAGAAAAAGAAAAAAATTATGCAAAATCACTTAGCGTTTGGTTAACGCTATCCAATGCGGGGGATGGGCAGGCAAGTTATAGAGCGGCTTTTCATTATTTAAATGGCTGGGGGTTGCCCATTGATATTAACGCGGCCACTAAAGCTTTTGAAAAAAGCATTGAGCAAGGTTATGGACTTGCAAAATATAGTTATGCCAAAGTGGTGATATCGGGCTACCACGGAATCAAAAAAGATCCCAAAAAGGGTTTAGAGATGTTGAAGTCTGCAATTGCCTCTAAAGATAAAAGTGCTTTTCAAGCTTTTGAACGAGAATTAAAAAATAAAACAGTAGAGCCACCGGCTTTTCTGATGGAAGCGGCGCGGGAGCTTTATAAGGAAAAAGCATGGGAGACCAAGGACGAGGCGCTTTTGGAAAAGTTAGGAATCAAAAGGTAAAGTATTTTTAGTGCATGATTTATAATAAGTATAGGATCAGAACTCTTATTATTTTGTAAAAGCACTTTTATGGAAGTTCAAAAATAAAAGGGGTGCTCAGTCAAGCAAGGTATCCTTTCAGCCACTACGAGCCCATAGTATTTTTTGTAAAAGTTAGGCCACTGTAATTATCGTTAGCATTCGTTCCATTTACCCTCTGAGTTAAACATGCTAGATATCCTATTGGGACTTTTGGTCATTGGTCTAGCAGCCTATTTATGGCAAAAGTTCCCAGCATTTAAGTGGTTTTTTTTAGCCTTACTCTGCTTTTTTTTATTGATGACCATTTTACTGGTGGTTAAAAGTCAAAATAAAACGCCTGACCTTGATACGAATAAAAATAACAATGTGCCCAAAGTCATTATTAATTTTAGAGAGGTTGTTTTGGGGGATAAGTGGGCTGATGTAAATTTTAAATTTACACTGGAGCCCGAGCCTGCCTCGAAAATACCCGGTATCGGTGTGTATAAGGTTAAAAAATCATCCACCGAGCCCGTCTTAGATTTTGTTGATGTGGATGAAATGTCACGTACGGTGAAAAGAATTTATCACCAGTGTGCTGGAACCACTGATCCACGGGCCGAAAAGATTGCCTTAAATGAAGTGGGTTGTGGTGATACGGGAGACAGTATTGGTAAAAGATATGGTGCCTATGAATTAACTGTACTGTGCTCCCGAGGTTCAATCCCAATGAATCAAAATGAAATCCGTTACTACGACCTTGCTTCGTACAACGTTCGCTATCGTTTAGTCAAAAATATCGTGGTGGGAATGGAAGTAGCCTATCATAATTATTTTGATAAAGTGGATGCTGATAGCTTAATGAAATGCGCCAGTCGATAGGGGCACTGTGAGGCCAAAGGGCTTTGATGGGATAGTGAGACGAGAGTATTAGACACCATTTTAGTCGCGTCAGGCCAATAAAAAAATTCTCATCAGAAGCCACCATTAAGTCATTTTTATATCTGAGTCTTTATATTTTTTTGGTAGGGGCTAGATGAACGCCGCTTAAAGCCATTGATTTTCACATAAAGTGCAGATGGCACAGGGTTTTAAAGTCCTATTGGAGTCTAGAGGAGTGCGGTAAAATATTGTCGTACTGCTCTCATCGGTCCTAGTGCTATTTTTTACTCCATTCCTTAAGGGTGTTGTCCCTATGCCAGTTAATTTGCCAGCCGCTGAATCCATAACCTTACATCCAGTCAACGGTGTGAGACTGGGAATTGCTAAAGCCAATATTCGTAAACCGGATAGGAAAGATTTACTGGTGATGCTATTAGCAGAGGGCACACAGGTGAGTGGAGTTTTTACACAAAATCGATTTTGTGCCGCTCCTGTTTTAGTCTGCCGAGAACATTTGCATCGGGCAGCCACAGCAGAGCATTCCGGTATCCGAGCCCTCGTGGTTAATACGGGTTGCGCGAATGCTGGGACAGGCGCAAGCGGATTATTACATTCCCAACAAACCTGTGAAGCGTTAGCCCAGTTAATTAAGGTGAAACCGGATCAAATTTTGCCATTTTCTACTGGTGTGATTATGGAACCACTACCAATAGATCGGATTGTGGCTGGGTTGGGTCCTTGTTTGGTGGATTTAGATGAGAGCCATTGGTTGTCTGCTGCCCATTCTATTATGACGACTGACACCCAAGCCAAAGTGAGTTCACGCCGGGTCGAAGTCGCTGGCGCTCAAATTACGATTACGGGAATGGCCAAAGGGGCTGGCATGATTCATCCTAATATGGCGACCATGTTGGGTTTTGTGGCGACCGATGTAAGGATCAGTGCAATACTGTTAAAAAAAGTGCTCGATTATGCCAGTGCCCAATCCTTCAATTGCATTAGCGTTGATGGAGATACTTCCACCAATGATTCTTTTATTCTGCTGGCGACGGGCAAGGCTCAAATGGAGGAAATTAGCAACGAACATAGTCAGGCGTATTTAACTTTTCGTGATGCCGTGACAATGGTTGCTATCGAGTTAGCGCAATTGATTGTGAGGGACGGTGAGGGTGCTACAAAATTTATTACTATCGATATTGAAGCCGGCAAATCGGTTGAAGAGTGTCGACAGGTTGCCTTTGCGATTGCCCATTCACCGTTGACTAAGACAGCTTTTTTTGCGTCAGATCCTAACTTAGGGAGAATTTTAGCCGCGGTGGGATATTCGGGAGTGAAAGATTTGGATCAAAACGGGATAGACCTGTATCTCGAGGATGTGTTGGTCGTTAAAGGGGGTGGGCGTTACTCGGGTTATCAGGAGTCTGAGGGCCAACGGGTGATGAAGCAATCAGAAATTCGTGTTCGTGTGGTCCTCAATCGTGGCCCTGCTCAGGCGAGAATTTGGACTTGTGATTTGTCGCATGAGTATGTGACGATTAATGCCGATTATCGTAGTTAATTAAAATTGAATAGATAAATTCCATGTCTGATATTAATCAACTGTTAAAGCGAGTGGAGTCCATTGCGGGTCGAATAGAAGCCCTTTTACCCGCACCGACGAAACCGATTAACTGGCAAGGTTCTATCGCTTTTCGTTGGCGTAAGCAGTCCTCACAAGGGCGTATTGAGCCCGTCGGATCAGTGCACCGTATTCAGTTAAAAGATTTGCGAGGTATTGATGAGCAAAAACATTTAGTCGAGCAAAACACCAAACAATTTGTAGAGGGGTATCCTGCAAATAACGTGTTGCTAACGGGGGCTCGAGGAACAGGCAAGTCCTCTTTAATCAAAGCGTTGCTGACAAAATATGCGACTCGTGGATTGCGATTGATCGAAGTGGAAAAACAAGATTTGACTGATTTGCCGGATATTGTTGAGTTAATCGGAACTCGACCAGAGCGATTTGTACTGTATTGTGATGACTTGTCGTTTGAGGCGGAAGATCCTGGCTATAAGGCTTTAAAAGTCATATTAGACGGCTCAGTGGCGGCTGCTTCTGAGAATTGTTTGATCTATGCCACTTCCAATCGACGTCACTTGATGCCTGAATTTATGCAGGAAAATCTCGAATATAAGCATTTGGGAGAGGAAATTCATCCTGGTGAGACATCGGAGGAGAAAATCTCTCTTTCAGAGCGTTTTGGGTTATGGGTTTCTTTTTACCCCTTTGATCAGGATGAATATTTAAAGATAGTCTCGGTTTGGTTGGCGCATTTCAAAGTAACGGATATCCAGAGCCAAGAGGTTAAGCAAGCCGCCTTACAGTGGTCTTTGCAAAGGGGTTCCCGAAGCGGTCGAGTAGCCTTGCAGTTTGCTCGAGATTGGGCAGGGCGCAGGGGGCTTGAGAAAAAAAATAAAGTATAAATGTAATGACCCAAAGCCCTACAAAATTAAAACGTCTAGCGGTTGTGGCCGGAGTATTAAGGGATCAACAAGGACGTTTTCTTCTGGCGCAGCGCCCAGAAGGTAAAGCTTATGCGGGTTATTGGGAGTTTCCGGGGGGTAAGGTAGAAATTGGTGAAACACGGCCCCAAGCGTTGAAACGTGAGTTGCAGGAAGAGTTGGGAATTGAAGTCACGGGAATGTGTTCATGGTTAACCCGTGAGTTTGATTATGCGCATGCGGCCGTGCGGATTGATTTTTTTCGTATTGATCAGTGGCATGGTGATTTGAAGTCTCTTGAAGGACAGGCTTTTTCTTGGCAGCAAGATCCTTTGGCATTGACAGTACAGCCCGTCTTGCCTGCCAATGGTCCCTTATTGCGCGCATTGAGCTTACCTGAAATGTATGGTGTCACCGGTGCTTACGAGATTGGAGTAGAAAATTTCATCCCCCTTCTACAAAAGGCGTTGGATCGGGGACTTCGGTTGATCCAAATTCGTGAAAAGCAAATGCCCTTGCCTGAACTGAAGTCCTTTATTCAGCGGGTTTGTTTATTAGCGCGTCCTTACAAGGCCACCGTTTTGCTTAATTCGGATATTGATCTGGCGCAACAGTGCGCGGTTCAAGGCGTGCATCTGACATCGACTCAGTTGATGCAATTGTCGCATCGACCGGCCCTGCCCTGGGTGGGAGCTTCCTGCCATAATGGTCTTGAGATAGCTAAGGCACAGGCCTTAGGGGTTGATTTTATCGTTCTAGGCCCGTTACTCAAAACAGCCAGTCACCCACAAGCGACCGGTTTGGGATGGGATCGCTGGACTCAATTAGTGAGTGATATCCAAATCCCCGTGTATGCCTTAGGGGGTTTAAGAATGAATGACTTATCGCAGGCGAGGATGTGTGGAGCACACGGTGTGGCTATGCTCAGTGGTGCTTGGTATTAATTCTTGCTTATGAGGTTGAGTTTTTCCACTTCTTCTTCGTCTATGTCATCCAGTTCAACGGCTGGAATGCGATAGCTTTCGTTGGCCCAAGCTCCCAAATCCGTTAACTTGCAACGTTCTGAGCAAAAGGGGCGCCAAGCATTGTCTGTGCTCCAAGCGACTTTACGCTGACAGTGAGGACAGTTAACAAGACGGGCAGTCACGGCAGTAAGAATCTACAGGTTACAGAATGTCAGATCAAAGGCAAAGTCCGTTTCAACCACTTTGGGACGCTGCTTGCCTTCTTGATGAGTAAAGCGAATATTCAGTGCATACTTGTTAGCGCTTATTTCGGGAACACAGATGTAATCAGAGGACAACTCGATACGAATCATCTGAGCGACTTTACCGGTCATGGTTTGCTGGAAAATACCTTGGCGGGCGACTACGGCATTTTTCTTCCCACTTTGTCTTAGTAGTTTTAATACAATGTTGACCGCCTCGGTGATGGGCTCAAAAGGCTGCAACCAAGTTTTTAGATCCTGTTGCCGTTGGGGCGCATTTTTTTGTAGCCAAAAATGATAAGAAGGCAAATCAAACTCGCAGACGCCCCCAGGAATGCTAATGCGTTGTTTAATCGCCATTAGCCAGTCATTTTCACGTAATTCCTGTCCAACTTTCCCAGACGATTGAAACAGTCGGGTCGCAATTTGATCAATATTAACTAATACATCTTGAAGCAGGGGTAAGGAAATGCTGGGGTTTTCCCGTAACGCATCGAGTGATTGTTTTTGTCTTTCCAGTTCTAGCAAGAGGTCCGATTTCAGATCAGCTCGGCTGGCGACTTCGAGAATTTCGAAAATAGTGACTAACGCTGAATGATGCTCCATAGCACCCGACTTGCTAGAAAAATACGCAACGCGTTCGTACAGGTCTTCGAAGCGAAGCAATGTGCGTACGCGCTCACTCAGTGGGTACTCGTAGCTAATCACAAGTCGAATAAACCAGAAACAATGAAATGGGAAGAAGTATTCACTAATTCACAAAAAAAATAAAGGATTTAATTGAAATTGATCCTACGGGCGAGCAAAGTGGGAATAGCCACTTCAACTAAAAAAGGGAGGATTTATTAAAATAATCATAAAAAACAATTACTTATAAAATTTTCAGATCACTGAAATTAGATACGCTACTAAAGGGGTGTATAGGCGGCTCGGTTATTGAGTCAATTTATTTGCCAGATCAATGTAGCGCAGGTGGAGCGCTAGCACTTGTTGATTCAGTTGTTCGGGCCCCTCATCGTTGTTTAGGATATCGTCGGCATGGGCCAATCTTTCTGAGCGGCTTATTTGTGCCGCCATGATTTCACGCACTGAGGACTCGGTTAAGTGGCTACGTTTCATGGTGCGTTCGATTTGGGTTTTCTCGGAACAATCCACGACAGCTATCCGCTGAAGGTATTGGAGGTAGGTATTTTTTTCAAATAAAAGAGGTACCACCAACAGCACGTAGGTATCTTTGCTGGAATGCATCAAAGACAAAGCTTGTTGGCTAATGAGAGGGTGCAAAATAGTTTCTAGCCGAATCTTTTGTTCAGGGTGTTTGAACACAAGCTCCCGCATTTTTACGCGATCAAGGCTGCCATCCTTAGCCACGAAATCAGCACCAAAAGCAAGTTGAATCGGCGCCATACCAGCGCCCCCCGGCTTGGTTAAATCATGGGAGATATCATCGACATCAATGACGCCAGCGCCTAATTTTTTAAAACTTTGAGCAGCACTGGATTTTCCGGAACCAATCCCACCTGTGAGTCCGATGCAATAGGGCATTTTGAGTTTAGAACATTGAAAGATAGTGCTGATTGATATAAGAGCCAAAAAATAGTGCCAAAATACCGGCACAACCTAAAAAAGGGCCAAATGCCATGGGTTCTTGTTTGTTGCGGCCTTTAAAAAACATTAAAAAGATTCCGACAAATGCCCCAGTCAAAGAAGATAAGAGTATCACTATTGGCAACATTTGCCAGCCCAGCCATGCGCCTATGGCGGCCAGTAGCTTAAAATCACCGTAACCCATGCCGTCTTTGCCAGTGGTTAATTTAAATAACCAAAATATAGTCCATAGGCTGAAATATCCCAAAGCTGCGCCAATAACCGCAGAATCAAGACTGGTGAACCCATGGCCTAGATTAAAGAGTAGCCCTAGCCAGAGCAGAGGGAGGGTCAGTTCATCGGGAAGGTAGAAAGTGTTCAGATCAATAAAAATCATAGCGAGCATAAAGGCGCAAAAGGCGATAGCGCCTAAGGAGTGTATGTCGTAGCCAAAACGAAAGGTCGCATAAGCGGTTAATACCGCGCAGAGCACTTCAACTAAGGGATATTGCCAACTGATGGATGTTTGGCAAAAATGGCAACGTCCTTTAAGCAGGCAGTAACTTAATACAGGAATATTTTGCAGAGCATAAATGGGGTGCAGGCAGGAGGGACAGTGAGAACGAGGGTAAAAAAGATTATAGGGGGAATGGGGTTTTACAACACGGGGGGTGGGGAGTGCATCCAATAGATTGTCGGTACTGTGGGACGTGACCGGGTTCGTTTGTGACCAATGCTCCCATTCGGTTTGCCAACGTTGATCGACCATGATGGGTAAGCGCTGAATGACAACGTTGAGAAAACTACCGATCAATAACCCGAGTAACAGGCTAAAAAAAAGACAGATCGTAGGATCGGAAAATAAAATTATCACCGAAGCCCCGTTAGAAAAAAAAGGTCCATTATGATGAAAGAAGAAAGTATCGGTTAAGAAAAAGGGGCTCGAACAATAGAAGAATACCTAAAGCCGTTTAGGCCAGTGAGCCGAGTTTGAAAATGGGCAGATACATGGCAATCACGATGCCACCAATTAATAGGCCTAAGATGACCATGATGAAAGGCTCCATCAAGCTAGATATAGATTTAACGCCATTATCAACCTCGGATTCGAAAAAGTCAGCAACTTTACTCAGCATCGAGTCCAAGCTGCCGGATTCTTCACCAATCGCGGTCATTTGTATCGCCATATTGGGGAATACCCCCGTATTTTGCATGGACAGAGTCAAGGTTGATCCAGTTGAAACCTCTTGTTCAATGTAGCGGGTGGCGGAAAAATACACATGATTGCCAGTTGCTCCTGCGACCGAATGTAAAGCCTCAACCAATGGCACCCCAGCGGCGAACATTGTCGCCAATGTTCGAGCCCAACGAGCAATTGCCGATTTACGTAATAAGGCTCCAAATACGGGTATTTTCAAAGAGAGCACTTGGATCGATTCTTGTAATTTGTGATTACGTTTTAGAATATAGCTAAAACCACCTCCACCAATCACAATAATACCTAAAATGAGCCACCAATAGAGAACAAAAAATTCAGAAATGGCAATGATGATTAAGGTCGGTATGGGTAGATCGGTACCAAAAGAAGAAAATATGGATTTAAATTGGGGGACAACAAACACCATGATCACTGCTGTGACCAAGAAGGCGACCACAATGACTGCGGTGGGATAAAACAAGGCTGCCTTGATTTGAGCTTTGATGGCGATGGTTTTTTCTAGATAAGTTGCCAGTCGATCCAGCAAAGAGTCAAGAATGCCGGCGGTCTCTCCTGCACCGACTAAATTACAGTATAGAGTGTCGAAATACTTAGGATGTTTTAAGAAGGCTTGCTTCAGGGTTAAACCAACTTCGACATCCGTTTTAATCGACATCAGTAGTCTTGATACGGCTGGGTTGGTGTGACCTTTGCTCACAATTTCAAAGGATTGAAGCATCGGTACGCCAGAGCGCAACAGCGTAGATAATTGTCGGGTAAATAGGGCGATGTCCTTGGGGGTGATCCGACTGTCTCTGCCACGTCTTAGCTTGCGTATGGATTCGGCTTTTATGCCTTGTCGACGTAAGTTAGCGGTCAGTTGCATCTCCCCCATGGCCTCAGTTTGTCCTTTGACTATTTTGCCATTTTTGTCTTTACCGGCCCATTGGTAGGTATTCATTTCCAATACGGGGGATGGGGTAGTCATTGATTTGTTGGCCACAGCTTTGTCCCTATCGACATAACGCATAGATGCGTTATGTCATATTGCATGTCAATCGAACCATTTGAAAAAAATAATGGAATGTACCGCCTTAAAGTATCTTAACTATACTTAACCTAGTGAGGGTTGACAATAACAATAGGAAGCAAAGCCTTTTTAAGGCATTGAGGACCTGTGGCAAGGCCTAACAAAAAATGAATCAAAAAAAGCCTACAACGTATTAAGTAAGAAGAGGATTGTCGGCGGGGGGGGTAGTAGTAGAAATTTTAATCGCGCAGGGGGATCGCTATTTATGAGTGTTAAAAACAAGGACCCACTAAAAGCGAGGGACTCCCCAATTAAATAATATTTATTCTCGTCTCTATTCGATGGCTGTGGCCTCACAATGACGAATCAGGGGCCGTGGCACGGATCACTTTGATGATTTGTCCCTGTGTTTGTACGATTTCTAAACGATGACCCCCAATTTGAATGCTCGTGTTCGGCTCTGGAATGTCTTGAAAATGCTCTAGGATAAGGCCGTTGAGGGTTTTAGGACCTTCAAGAGGAAAAGAAAATCCCAGGGTGCGATTCAAAGAACGTAATGAAGCTCCCCCTTCTATAAGATAGCTGCCATCCGCCTGAGGGGTTAATTTACCTGCTCGCATCGGTGAATCGGTCGTAAATTCACCGATGATTTCCTCTAAAATATCTTCAAGTGTGATGAGTCCTTTGAGCTCGCCATACTCGTCAACAATTAAACCCAAACGATTTTTACTATCTTGAAATTGTTGTAATTGTGTGAAAAGTGGCGTTTGAGAAAGAATAAAGTAAGGTTGTTGGGTTATTTTTGCTAGACCCGCATGATCGAGCTCACTGCGATGTAAAAGATTTAATGCCAGCCGAATTCGAATCGTTCCTGCAATATCGTCAAGGGAGTGGTTGTAGACTAAGACATGGCGATGGTGTGAAGTGGAGATTTGTTCTTTGATTTCTGAGATAGGGGATTTAAGATTAATCGCTTCGATTTGTCCTCGTGGCACCATGACATCGTTGACGGTAACGGATTGAAGATCGAATAAATTGATGAGGATACTTTGGTGTTTGCTGGGAATATAGCCAGCCTCAAGAACTAAACTTCTTAATTCTTCAACACTGGGTTTGAAATCGCTAGCATTCTGCGTTGTGCGAATCCATAAAAAGCGCAGAACCAATTGAACAAAAAGGTTAACAAACCACAGCAACCATTTGACGGGCGGGAACCGCAAAAGAGGTGAGAGAATGAAGCTCACAGGAAAGGCAATTTTTTCTGGGAAATTCGCTCCAACAATTTTAGGTGTGATTTCAGCAAACACTAAAATGACAAATGCAGCCATTCCGGTGGCGGCTAACAAGGCATATTCACTGCCCCCCCAGTAGCGTCTGGCAATTTCCCCTACCAAGAGTGCAATGGCAGTGTTAATGACGTTATTGCCAATTAATACAACACTTAAAAAGCGTTCGGGTTGCGCCAGTAGGGAGCTAGCCCTTTTAGCTCCAGGGTGTCCACTGGTTGCTAAATGTTTGAGTCGATAGCGATTTAACGCCATCATGCTAGTTTCGGAAATTGAAAAAAAAGCCGAAATGATCAGCAAAAAAAACAACACGCCATACAAAACGTAAAAAGGAATATTATCCAAGGGGCCAAATGAAAAAAAAGATGAAACTCAGTATCAAAGCCTGTTGAGGTTCTGTCAAGAGATCTGACCCATTTGTGAAAACGCTTGCCAAAGGGCTCTTATATTAAAATTGGCAGAAGCGAGGATTTACTGCAAAATCGTATCTTTAAATAAAGGATCAACCGATGATTCACTTAGCCTTATATGGATTGGGTAATTGGGGTTTGAAGCTCATCAAAGCGGTGAATCACAGTAGTGAAAAAATTAAGTTTATTACCGCGATTACTCGAAATCCTGAAGCGCACCGGCAGGTGGCTGATCAGTTCAATCTTGCTTTATCGAGTCGATATGAAGATGCTTTGACAGATCCGAAAATTGACGCCGTACTCATTGCGACCCCACATTCGATGCACTTTAGCCATATTATGCAGGCGCTCGCAGCCGGTAAGCATGTGTTTGCTGAAAAGCCGCTGACCCTGACCGCTGCCAGTGCGCGCACCGTGGTGCAGACCTCTGAGAAAGCGGGGCTGACCTTGGGCTTGGGATTTAATCGTCGGTATGCCCCTGCCATCGTTAAGATGCGAGAATGTATTTTGGCGGGTGAGATTGGCCAACTATTACATATAGATGCCCACCACTCTGGGCCTAATGCATTACAGTTAAAGCCAGGACAATGGCGCTCTGATCGTAGTGAATCACCTGCGGGCAGCCTTACCCCCCGAGGCATACATACCTTGGATGCTATGATCAGTATGGCCGGCCCAGTGAGTGAGGTTTATGCTTATAGTGATTGCAAAGTATTGCCGGCTGCCTTGAACATGGACGATACCACTTCCATGCTCATGAGATTTAAAAATGGGGTAACGGGATATTTTTCTACGATTAGCGTGACGGCAGAATCATGGAAAATACATGCTATGGGGAGTGCGGGTCGGTTGGAACTGATGAGCGAAAACGAAGTGGTTAAATACGATTTATCTTCGAATCGACAGGTTTTTAATTTTCCTGCCGTTGATAAAGAGCGTGCCGAGTTGGAGGCTTTTGCCGATGCGGTGAATGCTAAAGTAGCGTTTATGATTGATCCGGTGCAGGCCGTTAATGGTGTTGCTTTGATTGAAGCGATAGTGCAATCAGCCAGTAGTGGAAAGCCGGTTCAATTTAATTAGATTTATTTAGCTGAGCTAATCCACGCTCTAAGTCAGCAATTAAATCCTCGGGGTCTTCGAGTCCGATGTGTAACCGGATCACAGGCCCATCGTTAGGCCAAGTTGTAGCCGTTCGAAGTCCACTGATCTGTGGTACCGTAATGAGCGATTCATAGCCTCCCCAACTGGAACCTATGCCAAATAATTCGAGTGTATTCACAAAAGCGGCGAGTTGTGGTTTCGAAACCGGGTGTAGGACAAAGGAGAACAAGGAGGCAGCACCCTGAAAATCACGTTTCCAAAGCTGATGGCCGGGATCCGATTCAAGGGCAGGGTATAGAACACGTTTGACGAGGCGGTGTTGCTGTAGCCATTGTGCCACTTGAAGCGCATTGTGCATTTGTTGTTTCATTCGCACCCCGATTGTGCGAAACCCGCGAAGTGCGAGATAGCAGTCGTCTCCGTTGGAGCAATAGCCATAATCGGCGACGGTTTGGCGAAGGGGTAACCAATATTTTTCGTTGGTGACGATGACCCCCAACATGACATCAGAGTGACCGACAATGTATTTTGTACCGGCATGAATTGATACATCGACTCCGGCATCAAAAGAGCGGAAAAAATAGGGCGTACCCCAAGTGGTATCGGCAAGCACTGGGATATTGCGAGCGTGTGCCTCGTGAGCAATAGCCGTAATATCTTGCATTTCAAAGGTTAATGAGCCGGGAGATTCACAAAAAATGGCTTTGGTGTTGGATTTGATTAGCTTGCTGATCGCGCCCCCGATCTGTGGGTCAAAGTACTGAATCTCAACGCCAAAGGTTGCTAATCGTTTGTCGCAAAAAGTACGAGTGGGTCCGTAAACTGAATCGGTGATGAGTAGGTGATCCCCGGCTGTAACGAACGCGCAAAGGGCTGCACTGATAGCCGCTAGTCCCGAGCATACGGCTACGGCATTATAGCCACCCTCCATTTTTGAGACGGCCTCTTCGAGAGCCCAGGTGGTCGGATTGCCGTGAATGCCATAGCGCGGGATTTTATAGTCGTTGCTCGGCCGACTCGCGTAAGTTTCAATATCCGGGAAAACGATCGTTGAGGCTCGATAAACTGGGGTGTTAATAGCGCCAGCGTTTTGTTGAGGGTCGCGTCCGCTGCGGCCCAGTAGAGTGTCTTTTTTCATCGAGAAAGGACCTTGGCAAAAATTATATCGCTCATTGTTTTAAGCTGAAACGTTCGACGACTATTTTTTCACTAGCGTATTGTTCATGAGCCCAGCGGGTGTAGTCTTCGGTATTCATGTAGCTGCGTACCACATCATATTGATCCATGACTTTGACAAAGCGGGGATCGAACAAAGCTTTATGAAAAGTATCATGCAATAGTTTGACCACTTTCGGGTCCATGCCTTTGGGGCCGCCAATACCGTAGGAAGAGCTCGCGTTGATATCAAACCCTTGTTCTTTGGCGGTGGGAATATCGGGCCAGCGTTTGATCCGATTTGAGCCTAAAATACTAAGTATTCTTAGTCTACCTGAATCAACTAAGGGAGCCCAACTGACGGAGGCGGCCATGAGATCTACGGAGCCGCTCACCACCCCGTTGATCATCTCGGCGGTTTGACGGTGCGGTATATGCACCCAATGGACACCTCCTAAAGCGGCAAGGTTCTCCATGCTCATGTGCATGGTCACTCCGACACCGGAGCTTGCATAGCTTAATTTATTAGGATTGGCCTTGGCATACTTCATTAACTCCGGTAGCGTTTTCCAGGGAGCCTCGGGTCGCACAACCAAAGCATAGGTGTAGTCAAGAATACGAATGATCCAAGTAAAATCGTTAAGAACATCAAATTCGGTTTTTTGAATATGAGGAATTCGTAGTAAGGGCTGTGGCATTTGCGACAAAGTATAACCGTCAGGTTTCCCGGACTTTATCATCAGGGTAGGGGCTAGTGCCCCTCCAGCGCCAGGTCTGTCTTCTAGGACAAAGTTTTGGCCCAGTGCTTTTCCCGAAATTTCACCTAGCGTGCGAAGTAGCACACTGCTACTGCTACCTGAGGAGTAGGCATGAAGTAGGGTAATCGGTTTTGTGGGGTAGTTTTGAGCTAAAACCGATTGGCTTAAACCGAATAAAAATAAGAAGATTATATTAAGGTTAGGCATAAAATGTGATGGAGTCGGTATTAGATGGTGTGTGGGAGAGGGGTAGTTTAGCAGGCGCTTTCAGCAACTTAATTGTGACAAGTGTAGCCTAAAATGCCGTGTCAACCCGAGATCTACCAAAGGGAGGCAAGGGGAGATGCGAGTCAAAGTAAAAATCCGACCTCACCGTCGACTGAGTATCCTGTACCGCTCGAGCGTAGTGATATTCAATCCCCGGCGCGATCATAGGCATAAAATTAATGCCTTAATTGTCGGAATTATTGTGAAAGACTAAGCCAGCGTGCTCCCGGAGTGCATGAAAACGAATATCGGGCCAATGTTCCTGTGCCACTTTGATCTCGGCATCATGGGTGGCAAGAAATGTAGGTGCATCTACCGCATCATGTGCAATCCGATGGGCGTTCGCATCGATAAAACGTTTCATTTCTCGAGGATCCTCTGCACTTACCCAGCGAGCGCTGTTGTAACGCGAGGCAGCCATTCTCGCCTCACAGCCATATTCATGTTTCAGTCGGTGAGCCACGACTTCAAATTGTAATTGTCCGACAGCGCCCAGTAGTAAAAGACCGCCCAAGACAGGACGAAACACCTGAATCGCGCCTTCTTCTCCGAGTTGCGTTAAGCCCGTGCGGAGTTGTTTACTACGAAGTGGATCGGCAATTTCAACCGTTTGGAATAGTTCGGGAGCGAAAAAGGGTAGTCCTGTGAATTGTAGACTCTCGCCTTCGGTCAGGGTATCACCCAATTGCAAAACGCCGTGATTGGGAATACCGATAATATCTCCAGCATAGGCATCTTCCACGAGGTCACGTCTTTGAGATAAAAACGAAACCACAGTATTGGGACGAAATTCTTTACCAGTTCGACCGTTTTTTAATTTCATGCTGCGCTCAAAATGACCTGAGCAAACACGGATAAATGCAATCCGGTCGCGATGCCCTGGATCCATATTGGCCTGAATTTTGAAGACGACACCGCTGAATTTGGTTTCCATCGGTTCAACCACTCGTTCGATGGCTCGCCGGGGACGGGGCGGGGGGGCAAAATCAACGAGTGCGTCGAGAACTTCTTGCACCCCAAAATTATTAATGGCGGAGCCGAAGAATAAAGGGGTTTGTTTCCCAGCCAGAAAAATGGCCGGGTCAAAAGCAGGGGAAACTCCCTGCACGAGGGACATTTCCTGTCGTGCATGAGAAAAAATTTCACCAAAGCGCTCAGCCCCTTCGGGATTATCGAGGCCCTCGAGGGTTTCGTTTTCTCCTACCCGCTCTTCGCCAGGTAAAAAAATACGCATTTTATTATGCCGTAGATCAAAGACCCCTTTAAATTGTTTGCCCATGCCAATGGGCCAGGTGCAGGGGACAACAGGCATACCTAGGGTTTGTTCGATTTCATCAACCAGATCAAAAGGCTCACGCACCTCACGATCCATTTTGTTGACGAAAGTGATCACTGGGGTATTTTGACTTCGGCACACTTGAAGTAAACGCAGTGTTTGGGGTTCAATACCGTTAGCCGCATCGATGACCATCAAGGCGGCGTCCACGGCAGTTAAAACACGGTAGGTATCTTCCGAAAAATCGCGGTGTCCTGGGGTATCCAGAAGATTAATGACGCAGTCTTGATATTCCATCTGCATGACGGAACTGGCCACTGAAATGCCTCTTTGTTTTTCAATTTCCATCCAGTCAGATGTAGCATATCGCGACGCTTTGCGTGATTTGACGCTGCCAGCAATATGAATGGCCCCTGCGTAGAGCAGGAGTTTTTCCGTTAAGGTGGTTTTGCCGGCATCTGGGTGCGAAATAATGGCAAAAGTACGCCGGCGGGAGACTTCTTTAACGATACTCATGCGAGTTGCCTGTTGGCCCAGTGACCCTGAAGTCAGGGCTGCTATTCAAAAGCTCTGAATAATACGGCAATTAGCATTGAAAACCAATAATATAGGAGGATAATCTCGTATTTACCTGTAAATGGGGTTATCTTCGACTTTATTTGTGGTGGGGATGTTTTCAATGACAGGAGACTTAAAATGAATAAGCTTGGCGTCAGACCGGCGGCTGTTTTGAGCGTAATCTTGTTGGCCATGAGTGGATCGGTCGTGCTTTCAGCGGGATATCCTGAAAAACCAATCCGGTTGGTTATTGGTAGTGCTGCTGGCTCGGGCCCTGATATCATTTCCAGGTTTCTCGCGGATCGGTTATACACCAAATGGGGGCAGAGGGTAATTGTTGATTCCCGTCCAGGTGTGGCTGGCTTATTAAGCGCTGATATTGTGACGCGCTCAGCAGCCGATGGATATACGTGGATGATGTTAACTTCGCAATTATTGGTAGCCACCAGCGTGTATCAAAATAATAAAGTGAACCTAGCCAAAGATTTTGCCTCGTTAAGTTTAATCGGTCAGGTTCCATTTGTTTTAGTGGTGAATCCTCAGATACCAGCCAAAAATATCGCAGAATTAATTGATTTGGCCAAAAAATCAAACCCAGCCTTACGTTACGGATCCGCAGGCACTGGGGCGAGTGAGCATTTGTGTGGATTTTTATTTAATAAAATGACCCAAACCACGATGCTACACGTTCCCTATAAAGGGGTTGGTCAGGCTATCGCAGATACCGTGGCGCGGGAAGTGCATTTAACTTATGGTGTCTTGCCTGCAGTGCTGCCGATGGTTCAGGCGGGGCGGGTGCGCGCTTTGGGTGTTACTACAGCTAAGCGGGCTAGCCTCTTGCCAGACGTACCTGCGATTGCCGAGACAGTACCGGGATATGAGAACTTTGGTTGGTATAGTGTGGTAGCGCCCAGCGGAACGCCACTGGAAATTTTAAATAAAGTCAGTGCTGACATGGTTAAGGTTATCCATGAACCCGCTTTTGGGGAGCAAATGAAAGGGTTAGGCATGGAGGTCTCAGGCACCACTCGAAGCGAATTAGATGCCTTCCGAGCCGATCAGACCCGCCGAATCACGGAGCTGGTCAAGGCCGCGAGCGTGAGTGCTCAGTAGTGGCTTAGGTGTGGGCGCTAAGGCAAATTAAAGCGTACGGCAATAGCAGCGCTGGCGATAACAACTGGATCATGATCTGACTCGGCTGGAACGTCTAATCCGCCCTTGACTGATTTCACGACGACCTGACCATGGGGCAAGCTTTTTTTGACAGCTTCGCAGTCGACTAATTCAGGTTGTTGCACGCCAATGGTGACTTCGACTTGCATTTGCTTAGAGTCGAGTTGAAGTGAACGGATAAAGGATAATGAGCTGTGGTGTAGTGCGTCTTGTACCGCACGTAAAGCAGCCTTGGTGTAGTTGCCCCCGTGTAGATCGTTACCGGTTCCCATTTCTAAAATGAAGCGCCTGAGTGTCATGATCTTCTTTCCTAGAATGATATTTTAATTTTACGTGCCCACATCGAGACGAACGATCGCGGCACAACTGGCCATCACGGTTGAACTGGTGCCAGCATCATTTATGATTTCAAGTCCCCCTTCAATGACTTTCACTTGCCCCGATCCATGGGGAAGAATCGCGAGTACGGCTTGTTTGTCTACTTTTTCAGGGTGAGGCACACCGATGATGACTTCGACCTGCATCGAATCAGTAGGCAATCCTAAGGCATCAGCAATATTAAGAGAGTTGTGCCAAAGGGCATCACGAAGAGCGCGCACGGCGGCTTTGGTATAATCAGCTCCCCGGATATCTGTACCCATGCCGATTTCTATTGCCATACGTTTAAAGGCCATTGTTGTGTCTCAGAGTGTTCGCTAATGGGTCTATTCTAACGATTTGAATCAGTTCAGTCCAAAAGAGCCCCTTTAGAAAAATAAAAGCCAAAACGGCAATAAAGCCCAATTAGTGGATAAAACGACCAGTTAACAAAGAAAGACACTTTTTTGCCTAAAGAAAGTGATTTGTATTCGAAAGCAATCTACTTTATTGTGACAAGGAACGAGGAGGCTTGATGCAAACCACAGTGCAGCTAATAGAACCTATGCCCATCGCGCTAAAACCGGCCGTCAAGATCATGCTGAATATCGGGCATGCTATTGACCATATGTTTTTGTTGATTTTCGCCACCGCTGTGACCTCGATTGCAAGAGAATTTGGCTTCGCGAATTGGACCGATTTAATGCCCTATAGTGTGGGAGCGTTTGCTCTATTTGGTTTGGGGGCTCTACCAGCGGGTCGATTGGGGGACCTGTGGGGGCGCCGTCCGATGATGATCATTTTTTTTATTGGTATGGGCTTGGCTGCGTTACTAACCGCTCTTTCACAAAATGCATGGCAATTAGCGGCTTGCCTTACTTTAATGGGGGCCTTTGCTGCTATTTATCACCCAGTGGGTATTCCCATGTTAGTGCAAAACGTACCTAATCCAGGTGCGGTGATTGGTTTGAATGGATTGGCAGGAAACCTTGGTATTGCTTGTGCGGCATTGTTAACAGGACTATTGATAGAAAGTCTAGGATGGCGTGCAGCCTTTGCTTTTCCTGGAATAGTATCGATTACCTGTGGAATATATTTTGCATTTTGTTGCCCTAAAGAGTCTCATGCCCCAGCCAAGGGTAAAGGTTCTCGAGCCCAAGTGGCGCTGAGTCCTGCCGCATTGGTGCGTGTCTTTATCGTGATGACTATTGCAGCGGCTACCACGAGTCTTTTATTTAACTTTACCACTAATGGTAACTTGCCTTTTTTGACTCAAGGTTTTGAGGGCCTGATTGAGGATCCTGCCCGATTGGGTTTGATGCTTGCAGCAATCTACACGGTAGCTTCCTTTGCCCAACTCATTGTGGGTAAATGGATAGATCAATTTTCGATGAAAAAACTTCAAATGATCTTGTCATGGTTACAGATTCCGCTGCTGATCATGGTTGTTTATACTAAACATTGGAGTTTATTTTGGGCTTTATTAGGTGTTATGGTATTTGTATTTGGTACGATTCCTTTTACCGATGCGATGATTGTGCGCTATGTTGACGATAGCCTTAGATCACGCGTTGCTGGGATGCGTTTGACGGTGGCTTTTGGTATTAGTTCGGTAGCGGTTTGGCTGCTTGGACCGGTGGTGAAATCGCTAGGCTTTGGTATGTTGTTTTGGATGATGGCAGGTATCGCGACCGTCAAGGCTCTCGTTGTGATGTGGTTACCTGATGAGCCCAAAAGCTAGTCTTTTTGTTTGATGAAGTCTTATAGGAAAAACGAAGTGGCTTTTGTGGCGGAAGAAATTGTTATTCAGGAACGAGCGATTTCAAATCATTTTTTTTGGAGGCAGTTTTAAACGTTAAGCCAGTGTTGTCATGTGGTCAGTCAGCCACAGGGCTTTGTTCTGGCTAACATCGACTTTTTAGAAGCGACAAATACGACGTCATCAATGTGAGGACAGCAATTAACGTTATTGTTAGTTAAAAAATGAAAACGAATCAATTATCTAAGCCCTTTGTTCTAGCGGGGCCACTACCGACCCAATTGGCGCATTTATTTAACCAAGCCCTAAGTGCTTTTCAAACGGGAGATTGGGCACTCGCAGAGCGTGAGTGTTGGTCAATTCTTCAATTAAAAGACAATGATTTCGATGCTTTAACGCTGATGGGGGTGATGGCGGCACAGACACAACGCATGCCGATGGCTGCGGATTTATTTTTTCGTGCTGTAACGACTCAGCCGCACAATTTCTTGGCCCATTTTTATTTAGGCAATGCCTTGTTTGAATTAAATCGATGGCAAGAATCGGTTAAAAGCTACGATAAGGCCATTGGATTAAAAGCCGACTTTGCGGAGGCGCATTCGAATCGTGCCAATGGCTTGCAAAAATTACAATTGTGGCCAGCGGCAGTGGCGGGCTATGAGGTGGCGATTAGTATCCGTTCCGACTATGTTGATGCGTATATCAATCTGGGTAATGTTTTGAGAGTTTTAGAGCGTTGGGATCATTCGATAGCTTGTTGTTTTAAAGCGATTAGCATTGTTCCCGATTTTGCGCCCGCTTATTCGAATCTAGGCCTGGCTCGGATGGGGTTAAAAAAATTAGAGGAGGCGCTTTATGATTTTGAAAGAGCAATTCATTTGCATCCTGACTATCCAGATGCGCATTCTAATCGTGGGGTAGCACTGACGGAATTGAAACAATGGGAGGAATCCCTTCAAAGTGCAAATCGAGCGATTTGTCTTAAGCCAGATTTCTTCGAGGCCTATTCAAACCGCGGCAATACGCTTAAGTATTTAAATCGGCATCAAGAGGCCATGGATTCCTATGAGCGAGCGATTGTTATTCACCCTCACTATAGTGAAGCTTATTCGAATTTTGCTGATACGTTACAAGATCTAAAGCAATTTGATCGGGCGCTGAATTATTACGATAAGGCGATTGAATTAAATGCCCAATTCAGCGAAGCTTATTTGAATAAAAGTTTGGCTTTACTATTGCTGGGACAATTTTCGCAAGCCTGGCCTTTATATGAATATCGTTGGCATAGCAAAAGAGCTCAATTACAGTCGCGACATTTTACTCAACCCCGATGGACCGGTAAGCAGGGGCTCGTCGGGAAAACCATTTTGTTACATAGTGAACAGGGCTTGGGCGATACGATCCAGTTTTGTCGCTATGCGAAAGTTTTGTCTGATTTGGGGGCAAAGGTTATTTTGGAGGCACCCAGAACGCTTATGAGTGTTTTGCAAGGAATTGAAGGTGTGCATCAATGGGTTGAGGAGGGGGCCATCTTGCCTTTCTTTGATTTTTATTGCCCTTTGCTCTCTTTGCCTATGGCGCTGAACACAACGATAAGCAATATCCCTGCCCCACCCCAATATCTTCAAGCGCCCCAGAATAAATTGAAATACTGGCAGCAAAAATTAGGTCCTCGAACCAAGCCACGAATTGGCTTGGTATGGAGAGGAAATGCAGGTCACCAAAACGACCATAATCGCAGTATGGCCCTTTCATTGATGATGAACAGCTTAGAAGCGCAGTGCGATTACTACAGTTTGCAGCAGACCATCATCGAGGCAGACAGAGCGGTTTTAGAAAATAGTAAAATTCATTATTGGAAGAACGAATTAACCGATTTTGGCGATACCAGTGCAATATGTGAGTTGATGGACTTGGTGATTGGGGTGGACACGAGTGTCGTGCATTTAAGTGCTGCGATGGGCAAACAGACTTGGACGCTCTTGCCTTACCTGCCGGATTGGCGTTGGTTATTGGATACCAAAAAAAGCGTTTGGTATCCCACTATGACATTGTATCGGCAAGCAAAGCTAGGTGATTGGAGCGACGCGATGGAGCAAGTAAAGCGTGATTTATTGGTGGTTAGCCAAAATGGTTGAGGTTTGATGGGACTTTGGTGTTTTTGTATCCTTATATTTTGGACTGGTAAAGTTTGTACCAAGGATGAGGATTGCCGGGCACCTTAACTCTTAACGTATAGACTGACGTGTGAGCACAACATAACAGGGTGCACATATCACTACCGCCAAAGGCAAAGTTCACCGCTTGTTCGGGCCATTGGATGATGCCCAGGCGTTGACCTTGAGGACTGAAAACCCAAATGCCCCCGGGTCCGGTGCAATATACGCGCCCCAAACTATCAACTTTAAGTCCATCGGGAATGCCGGGCAGTTCGCCTTGGTTCATGTCTGCAAAAATTCTTCTGCCGATCATATGACCTTCAGCATTTAAATCGATGGCATGAATATATTTTGAAGAGCGCGTATTGGCAACATATAACGTACGTTCGTCTGGCGAAAAAGCAAGCCCATTAGGATATTCGCAATGAGCTACGATGCTGACATTGTTTTGGGTATCAACACGATAAACACAAGCGCCATCCCAGAGATTGTTATCCCCTTCGCGAGCGGGGATCTCGCGCTCATGGTAGGCCCTGCGTTTATCGGGGTCGGTGAAGTAAAGGCTACCATTGGAGTGACAAACGACATCATTGGGTCGATTAAAACGCCCACCCTTAAAACGATCGGCAACGGTATGAATTGCGTGATTTTCATCCATCCGTGTGACGCGTCGGTCATCGCCTTCACACACAATTAGTTGACCCTTCAGATCAAAGGTCGTCCCGTTACCCCCCCCTGTTTGCCGAACCAATTCGGCTTTTTGACCGATGGTCAATCGATATAGTTTATTCGGGCGAATATCGACAAAAAACCAATGGCCATCAGGATGCCAGAGAGGGCCTTCGGTAAAGATAAACCCCGTCGCCACTTTTTCTGCTTGGGTGGTTTGTAGAACTTCTGGAAAGTAATTAGTTTCAGGCATGGCAACGACCCCTTTTATCTTTACAATTTTGATCAAAGTGGGATTGTAGCGGAATTAAAATAAAATGCTCATACCCCTGCCTTTTTTGTTCGAATATTTCAAATCCTGAACAAGCTTAAGGTAATGTAGGTAGGATCTGAGTCTTACGGCCCTTGAGATATTGAACTTTTAAATTTTCAATACTGGCCAGATATTCCTGCATCGTGGATTGATTGTCGTTATATTGATCGGAAATTTTCTGATGTAATTCAAGATATGCTTGGTCTGTCATGGGACGCCTTTTTGAATCCGTACACTATACTCGTGTCACCCCCTAGGACGGGAATTTTTTATGACCACTTTTTTTCTACGATACGTTTTTTACTATTCGCTTATCCCACAGTGGTTTTTTGAGTAAAGTGTCATATTGAAGCGACTATTTAATTGTCCCAGTTGCCCACAGGGGTAATCATTAGGAAGAGTTATAAAAAAATAGGTGTCAGTCTTTTTATTGTGATTAAGCGTTTCGATCCAAGGATTTGTCGATATTAGTGAGCTCAAGGGTCCACGGATATAAAAAAACACGCGCTGCCTAATACGGGCAGCACGAATAATAAGATTTTTTGGGAGGGGTTCTATGAAAAGCGTTGGCAAGTGTCTGATGTCTAGTGTGGTGTTATTTTTTATCTTTATGACAAGCTCGATGTCACAGGGAGTGTCTTCACGTCCCATTCGTCTTTTGGTGGCTTATCCTCCAGGGGCTGCCACTGATTTTAACGCACGTTCGATAGCCTCTAAATTTAGTGAAAATTCTGGTCAATCCATCATTGTTGAGAATCGACCTGGGGCGAATGGCATTGTGGCTACGAGTGTTCTTAATAAAGCCAATCCGGACGGTCATACGCTTATGTTGGTCGATGTGGCCCATGGCGCTAATCCAGCGCTCTATGCGCAATTGCCCTACGATACGGCGAAAGATTTTGAAGCAATTGTCATGACGACCCGTGTGCCTATGGTAATGTTGGTGCACCCGTCTTTGCCGTTTAAAAATATTCAGCAATTGGTGGTTTATGCAAAAAACAATCCTGGTAAATTGAACTATGGTTCAGCAGGACTGGGTAGTGCAATGTTTTTGGCAGCAGAACTTTTCAAGCAGGCAGCGCATATCGATATGGTACAAATTGCTTATAAAGGGGGGGGTCCGGCTTTGGTGGAATTAATGGGAGGGCAACTGCCTACTGCATTTTTGTCTTTGGTGGCGGGTATGCCGCAAGCGAATAGTGGGCGTGTTCGCGCTTTGGCTAGTACGGGTGGGCAGCGCAGCTCGGCCTTTCCCGACTTGCCTACGATCAGCGAATCGGGACTAGCGGGTTTTGAATTTTATCTGTGGCAGGCGATGCTCTCTCCAGCAGGATTGCCCGGATCAATGGTGAAACGTCTTAATCAAGATATTAATGCTTTGCTCAAGAACCCAGAATTAAAAGAGCGCCTTATTCAAGCCGGCAATGATTTAATGGGGGGCAGTAACCGTGAGGCTACTGTCTTTATACAATCTGAGGTTAGTCGCTATTTTGGCATTATCAAACCGGAAATGCGTATTCATTAAAGCCTTGATCAAGCGGTATGCTGAACCCCCTCTTTAATGGCGTAACATCCTCGCCTTTTGTCCCTCATCGCCCGAAAGGTTTAACCCGGTGGGTGTTAATCTTATTGACCTCAGCGCCCATTAGACCTATTGACTGGCCTTGCTAGGGCCACAACCGCATGGCTTGAATCGACATAAGAAAACGGGTTAGCCGGCCGCCATGCGCAGAAGTTGGCGTCATCATAGTTTTCCGTTAGGGAAAATGGGGATGGACCAGCTCTTAAAGCGCAGAAATCGCAGAAGCAAAAATAAGCAATGGGCATCAGTCTCCCATTAAAAAGCCCCGCTAGTGAGGAGGGACCGAAAATCAGGGGATTAAAACCAGCTGAACAAAAATTAAAATTTCATAAGTGTGATACATTTTGCAGGGGCTTTTCTTGCGTCAGCCAACAAACGACGGAAAATATCATGACTAATAAAAATATCCTTGTTCTTTTTGTTGTTGCCTTTTTTGGGGCAACCTGCGCTTTTGCACAAACGCCCGTAATCGATAAAAAGCCGGTAGAGAGCGGCAACTTTCCGACTAAGCCTATACGATTGGTGGTGGGCTTTCCAGCCGGGGGCCCTGCTGATTTTTTTGCGCGTGCCATTGCGCAAAAGATGAGTGAGGCCATCGGTCAGTCGGTGGTTGTGGATGCTAAGCCGGGTGTGAGCGGAATGATAGCTGCCGAGCATCTGGTTAAGACTACGGCTGCTGATGGTTATACAGTTTATTTTGCTGGCACGGGGGTATTAACCTTTGCGCCTAATCTTTATAGCAAGTTGCCCATTGATGTTGTGAAGGACTTCATGCCCTTAACTTTGGGGGTGACCGTGCCAGAAATGCTGGTAGTGCACCCTTCGCTTCCGGTTAAAACCACGCAGGCCTTGATCGCGTTAGCCAAGTCTAAGCCCGGACAGATTAGTTATGGTTCCACCGGTAACGGCGGCATGCCCCATTTGGCCGTGGAGTCGTTGATTGTTGCCTCTGGTATTAAGCTCACGCACGTACCTTACAAGGGAGCCGCACCGGTGACAATCGATTTGCTGGGCGGACACATTTTAATGACTATTTTAGATGTCCCAGTGCTCTTGCCCTCTGTAAAGGCGGGCAAATTGCGTGCTTTGGCAGTGGCGACGGCAAAAAGGCAGATGACATTGCCCGATGTGCCTACCACGGCAGAGGCGGGATATCCCAGTGTGCGGGCGGATAATTGGTATGGCTTCGTAGTGCTGTCGGGTACACCCAAGACTATTGCCATGAAATTGCATGCGGCGATTATCAAGGCGCTGGAAGCGCCCGAGACCCGAGAC
>CAITMU010000080.1 GCA_903893565.1 uncultured beta proteobacterium
TCATCTCCCAAGGCGGGCAAAGCGCCCCCTCTTCGCCAGAAGAACTCACGGCACAGATTAAAAAAGAATTATTAGTCTATGCCTTGATTATCAAAAAATCCGGCATGAAAGCCGATTAAATCATGCCGACTTTTAGCCTGAACCACATGCGATTTGAAGTCTTTTAGGCCACATTCATAGTGTGTGGAATACACGCAATATCTCTACATTACCGTCTTTTAATCGGTATGGAACAATTTACGAATACCCAACAATATTCTTGTTCAAACACCCCTACCTACCCTACCCCGTTCTGGAAATTGAGTTAATTTATTAGCGCTTTCACCGTGACAGGCTCATTACCTCGATTAGCCTCGTGTTGCTAAGTCTTCCAACGGCCACAATTAAGATCAAAAAAATTATTGCAAATGGTATTGATTCTCATTTACAATTTAGGCAGATCATCACTACCCTTCATAAATTCAATGGAGTAAAGCAACATGCGTCAGCAAGCCTCTAAGTCAGTAGTCAGTTCAATGGTAGGGACCTTTTTAATTACCACCTTCATGGCAATCCAGCCTGCTTATGCCGCAGACCTAGAACTGTCCATGGTAATTAAGAAGCATCTTTTTGAGCCATCAGTCCTCAAGGTGCCCGCAAATCAACGCATCAAACTCACGGTTCAAAATTTGGACACTACGCCAGAAGAGTTTGAGAGTCATGCGCTGAGTCGGGAGAAGGTCATCCCCGGTGGCGCAAAGGCCGTTATCTACTTCGGGCCATTGAAGCCAGGGCGCTATGAGTTCATGGGTGAATTCAACCCCACCACGGCCAAAGGCGTTGTGATCGCAGAGTAAGAGGGCCTATCAATGTTTGGAACTGGATTGGTCGTCTTTAGAGAGACCCTGGAGGCAGCTCTATTCGTGGGTATTATTGCCGCCACAACACGTGGGGTAATGAATCGAACACGTTGGCTCTCGTTTGGGGTGGCAGCCGGCGCTTTTGGGTCAGTGCTGATGGCTTCAGCAATGGGTCAAATGAGTTCTTGGGCGAATGGAATTGGCCAAGATATCGTTACTGCATGCATTTTGAGCATCTCACTTTGCATGCTCTCATGGCACTGCATTTGGGTTTCGCCCAATTCCCATCAAATGATTCAGGATGCGAAACAAATCGGAACATCAACCGCGCAGGGGAACCAGACTCTTTGGGCGCTTGCCATTGCTGTGGCTTTGTCCGTTTTGCGAGAAGGCGCAGAAACGGTACTGTTCGTCGCTGGCTTGATGACGGGCTCATCTGAAAGTCAGGGTCTACTCATCTCCAGTGTCGCCATAGGTCTCGCGATGGGGGCCTTCGCTGGGTGGCTCATCTATAAGGGACTCGGTCAGGTAAAACCTCAGCGTCTATTTGCAGTAAGCTATATTTTGATATTGATGCTGGCTGGCAGCTTAGCAAGTCAACTTGCCAAAACGGCTAACCAGGCAGACTGGATCTCTTTGTTCGGCGAACACGCTTGGGATATTTCTTCCCTGCTACCCAATGACTCTGCCATCGGGATGGTGTTGCATGGCGTGCTCGGATTTGATGCCAGTCCAACCCAACTGCAAGTGCTTTTTTACTTGGGCACAACCGTACTCATCTGGACGGCAGCTAAGCGAATGAAGTTACTTATTTCGCAACGCCGAATAGATCGGCTCTCAAATACCTCATGAAAGGATTCTGAACCGACGATATTTTCCGTTGAGAAGGAGCTACATGATGGCTTGCATAACCCCCAAATGCGCAAAATTAAAGCATTGCCATCCGATGGGGCTGAGCCAAACGGGTTCGAATGGGCCTACCGATATTGAGTGGATCTGCAGCAAAAAACACGAGATCAGGAAAATTGCCACTAGCAGGCATAATCAAATTCTTATTCGCCGTCTGCAGGGCGCTAAAACCCAACAGGTACTAATAGTATAAAAAAACCGTTGTTGGCCAGAGGGGCTCGATCACCCATTGGGTGTTGACTGGGAAGGACATCGTGAGCACTATGTCGAAGGTGATTTTCTATTGCCTTACAAGCTCGATGACACTGAAAAAACCGGCTGTATTGTGTTTTTGCGCGTACGAGCACATGCCGATCTTTTTAAGTAAAACCTACGATCCGGCTACAACCTGTCGCCTAAATCCAGGGTGATGGCTTAGATTTTTGTAAAGTTGAGCATGGTAGTGGATAATATCGCATGCCCTTTAAAACTGAACCCCCTTACCAACACGGCCAAAATGCCTCGACTGGCGTGCTTTATTGCAATTTGGGAACACCTGAGGCACCCAATGCCTCGGCCTTACGCCGCTATTTAGCGCAATTTTTGGGTGACTCGCGTGTAGTCGAAATCCCCAAGGCCTTGTGGTGGCTGATCTTACACGGCATTATTTTGCGTGTGCGCCCTGCCAAGTCGGCTGCCAAGTATGCATCCATCTGGACCGAACATGGCTCGCCTTTGCGGGTATGGACCGATCGGCAGTCTCAGTTGCTGCAAACCCAGTTGCTTGCCCGCGGTCATGCTGTATCTGTGCGCTACGCCATGACCTATGGCCAACCCAGTATTGCCGCGCAACTCGATGCATTTCGCGCAGAAGGCATCAGCCGTGTATTGATGCTTCCGGCCTACCCTCAATACAGTGGTACCACGACCGCCAGCGTCTTTGACAATGTTTACCGCTGGGGCTTAAAAACTCGCCACTTGCCAGAGTTTCGTTTTGTCAACCACTACCACGACGCGCCCGGCTACATTGATGCTTTGGCCAGCAAGATTCGAACTCATTGGCAAACACATGCCCGCTCGCAACAACTTGTCATGAGTTTTCATGGTGTGCCGGAGCGAACTTTGCATTTAGGTGACCCTTATCACTGTGAGTGCCTCAAAACGGCACGCCTTCTGGCGCAAGCTTTAGGGCTTTCAAAGGAAGATTACAAAGTGACTTTTCAATCACGCTTTGGCAAAGCCAAGTGGCTAGAGCCCTACACCGAGCCAACCTTGGTCGCCTTGGCGCAAGCGGGCATTCACAGCGTGGATGTGGTGTGCCCTGGCTTTACCGGCGATTGCTTGGAAACTTTGGAAGAAATCGGCATGGAAGGTCGTGCCGCGTTCATGAAGGCCGGCGGGCGGACGTTTAACTACATTGAATGCTTGAACGACCACCCTGCATGGATAGAGGCCATGACCGATTTGTGCGAACAGCACCTGCAAGGTTGGCCAACGCTGATCAAGCAGGATCCCCAGACAGGCGAAGCCTCGAGAGTCCGCGCCTTGGCCATGGGCGCAAAAAACTGAAGTTCATAAAGCGCCTGTTACCGCCGATTCGAATTGAATCAATCGTAAGCGATCCATTGAGGGCGTCTAGAAACTGAAGTCGTATTGTATGAATATGAGCCTTCCTTAAAAACTGATGGGTACACATAAATGACTGCCCCCATAAAAGAGTGACCGAAGTTACCGGGGGTGATCGAAGAACGTAATGGAAGGCGCCGTTTTTTTCTAAGAAATGAGCGAAAATTTATTTTTTGACCTTCGGGTGCTGACGCGGTTTTTCTTGGATACGGGCTGCATGATGTAATCTCGCACCCGTGGTATTTCTATTTTCTGACTTGACGGCAATGGCAGCCTCGGAGCCGCATTCTTGTTTGTTCCCTTTTTTTATTATCTTGGCGCTCCACTTTCTGAGGCGACTCCTGCCGCATTGCTTCTTAACGCTATGAGTCTTTCTCTCGCATCAATTAACTACTGGCGTAGTCGACTTATCAATTGGCGAGTTGCATTACCGATTGCAGCTATTGCCACAGTATTTGCGCCTATTGGCGCTCTTCTAACGCAGCATGTTGACCCCCCCCTAGCTAACTCTTTTCGTGTTATTCCTAACCTTAGCTGGTGCCATGATGTTGTTTTACCGACCGTAAGTCAGCTTTCAAAATGTTAGTTCAAAAAAATTCTGGCTGGTTGGCACTGGCGTAGGTAGTACTGCTGGCTGCATCGGAGGTCTACTTGGGGTCGGTGGTGGAAACGTCATCGTACCGGCACTCCACTTAAAAAAAGATATAAGCGCAACCTTTAAGTTACTTATTAAAGATAAAGAAAAACCTATAGGTTTTATATTTATTGCATTTATAAATCCTATAGGTTATGATTTAAATCAAATAACAGAACCTTTGAGTATCATGAATAAGCGATTTCGAGAACTGCAGCTGCGACAAATGGACACGCTACTCGCCCACTGGCGGGCGGGCGCTCTTCCTGCGCGCCCACAGGCTGGCTGGGTACATGCCATCCGTGATGCGCTAGGAATGTCGGCAGCGGCATTGGCACGACGATTGGGAATGTCCCCGACAGGTGTTCGTAAACTAGAAAAGGCTGAAGCCGATGATGCAATCACGCTCGCCAGCTTACGTAAACTTGCTCAAGCACTTGATTGTGAATTGCAGTATGCACTGGTCCCTCGAACATCACTGGAGCAGCGCTTGCAGGATAGGGCTACAGAAGTAGCCCGTGAACGCATACGCCCAGTTTCGCACTCTATGTCGCTGGAAGACCAGTTGGTAAAAGGCTCATTAAGTAATATTCAAATAGAATTGCTGGCTAAAGAAATACTCGACGGCTCGCGAAGAGAGTTGTGGTGAGGCGCTACTAATGGAATTTCAATACGCAGCGGGAATCACCCCGCTTGATCCTGACGAGGCTGCCGGACTCGTGCCGACACACATCACCACTCAAGCAGATCTAAACGCTTGGGAGGAGGCAAATATTTTGCAGGCAGCTCATTGGGCTTCACGCCAGAAGAAACGCAACTTACTAGATGAAGGCTTTGTTCGTGAATTGCACAGCAGGATGTTCGATAAGACTTGGCGATGGGCTGGCACATTCCGGTCTAGCAATAAAAACATCGGCGTTGACTGGACCCAAGTCGCGGTGAGGATGCGTAACTTGCTTGAGAACACTCAGTACCAGATTGAACATAAAGTATTGGGTCCTGACGAAATGGCTGTACGATTCCATCATGAGTTGGTTTGGATTCACGCGTTTCCTAACGGCAATGGACGTCACGCGCGTTTGATGGCTGACATGCTCGTCATGCAACTTGGACAACCCAGATTTACTTGGGGTGGTGCGTCTTTGGCAACGCCTGACGATGTTCGCCATCGTTACCTCGTTGCACTACGAGCCGCAGACCAAAGGCAATTCGAACCCCTCATTCACTTCGCCAGAAACTGAAGCTGGGCAATTTCAAAATTAACTCCGCCGATGAAGTGACGGCTCTAACTTTCAACATAATGAGATGGGCACGGGTTTGATTCCCGGTCGCGCAATCGAATTAAGAGCTGAACCTCCCATTGTTTCCTCACACACGCTACCAATTGCGCTGGTTTCCTCGGTGCTATGAAAGCACCTTTTGAATGAGGTGGTAACTCCACCACCAAAATACAAAAGTAATGCCCCGCTTCATGAGGGTATTTTCTTGTAGGTTGGAAGGATTGCCTTGCCTTACCTAAAGGCGGCTAGTCACTTAGACGGCAATCTTAGATGTGACCGAAATCACATTTGCGTTGATGACCTTTTTCTCAAGGAGGTTGATTCATTTAGATTCTTTTTTAATTTCACCAAGAAGTCGATTAATAAAAGTCTGCCATCCATGACCCTTAGACTTATAAAAAGCCAAGGTATTGCTATCAATCCTTAAGTTAACTTGTAACTGGTTCCTTGGTTCCACTTCTTAGTGGCAGGCCTCACCCACGAACTAGAGTTGGATTTATTTTATCCCACTGTTTATCTGTGAGGGGGCGTGAATGAGGATCAGACTTTGTAGCGTTTGTGATTGCCGGATCCTCTTTGGCGCTAGGTCTAATTATTTTCTTCTTCATATCGATCAATCTCACGGTTATTGGCTTTTCTTAAGCTAATGATTCTTCTGCCCACTTTTGAATCAACATAAACGACGCAATACAACCGATGCTTCATTGGCACCAACGAAACACTTCGGACTTCATCCCAATTTTTTTCTTTTATCAATTCAACTGAAAGCATCATCCCAATCTAAAAAGTTGGCCTCGAACACGGATAGGCCGTGTTTATCAAAATTAGAATTTTTGGGGAATCAAATGTCAATCTCATTGATATTTTTGTGGCTACATTACATTCAACATCAATGTATAAATGTAACGACAAAAATTAGGGGACTTTTAACCCTCAGGATTAGGCAATCTAGGCCCTGGTCGATTCCGCCCTGCCCCCCCCGAAATCCTAAAGGCCATTGCGCTGGTTTTTTTTAGAGCTTTAAAAAATGAACGCCAATGCCGTAAGCGGCACCAGCCCATAAGCCCGCATTCGCCAATAAAGCAATCAAAAAACCGATGCCTCGTTTTGCGGGGTCTTGTTGATAGCTGATCGCATACCAAATGCGTCCTGCTAACCAAATGAGCCCAGAGTCTCCAGCCCCTTTGTCGCCGATATAGATGGCATAAAGCCATAAAGCGGGCAAGAACATCAAAACATTTTCTAGGGTATTGAGTTGTATGCGATAGGCTCGTTCAAACATTTCATGACCCTGAATGGCCGGTGCCTTGATGTTATATTTCATTCTTGCACGACCGACTTTAAAGGTTATGACAAACATCAGTAACACGGTCAAAAGGGTAATGAGTGAGGCGTATAGATATGAGTTCATTGTGTCCCCAAAAAAAGTGGTTGATATAAAAAATGCTTAATATCGGTCAAACGTCGATGGTTCTTATACAAGGTCTACACTTATTCAAAGAAAACATAAATCCTATTACCCGCGTGCAGCACTTACAGTAAAATGAATCGTAATGGAATTGAAACCCTTTGGCTAATTTACTTTTTTGATCGATACGCTTTCTTCAGAAGACAATCCACGGCACTGGGTGATGGTCGTTAAAATTCCTACCCGGGATGAAGAAATTTTTTTATTACTTTTTTTCTCACCTATTTTGATGACCTATCCTATCTTTTTAACGCCCTTCCGGGCTCTCGTTATTGGTTCAACCGGTGCTATTGGTGAGGCTTTTGTTAAAGCGTTTAAGGCGGATTCTCAATGCGAGCACGTTGAAGAGCTTTCAAGATCTCAGAACCCGGGCTTTGATCTTAATCATCCACAGGACTTTGAAGGCTGCCTAGAAAAGGCGCGAGCGGCAGGGCCCTATCAGATCATCGTTGATGCGACCGGTGCGCTGACCATTGACAATATTGGGCCAGAAAAAGCATTGCGACAATTAGAGGCCGATCGTTTGACGCGCTCCTTTCAAGTCAATGCCATTGGCCCAGCTTTGATGCTTAAATGTTTAGCGCCTTTGATCGCGCCGGGACGAGTTTTTTACGCTAAGTTGTCCGCCAGGGTGGGCAGTATTGCTGACAATGGGAGAGGCGGGTGGTACGGTTATCGCGCTTCAAAGGCTGCCCTTAATATGTTGCTTCATACGGCCGCCATTGAGTTGCAAAGACGAAATCCTCAACTCCGGGTCGTGGCGCTGCAGCCAGGCACCGTGGAATCGAATCTCTCAAAACCTTTTTTGGCAGCTGCCGGTCAGATCCTTACCCCACAAGAGTCGGTATCAGGTCTTTTGAGTGCGTTGGCTAAAATAGAGCCTCGTCAGGGTGCGCATTTCATCGACTACCAAGGCCATGAGATTGCTTGGTAGATCTATCCTTTTGGGCATTTTTTTAACTAAAAACTGGTTTTTTTGATTTTTTGGATAAGGAAATGCAGCTCTTGTAATGATTCTTTTTTCTCAGCCAAATGCACGAGAGTCGTTGATTGCATTGGTTTTTTTGGGGTATAGGAGGAAAAAAGAACAATTAAATAAGTAATTGATAAATAAGTATTTTTGGAGTATTGTTAGCACTCTATCAAGTTGAGTGCCAATTTCAAGCACCCAATCCCACCGTGGTTTAATCAGGAGATTTTAGAATGAAAATCCGTCCCATTCATGATCGGGTCATTATCAAACGGTTGGAAGAAGAGCGTCAGACCGCCTCAGGTATTGTGATTCCAGACTCAGCCACTGAAAAACCCGAACAAGGGGAAGTCAAAGCAATCGGTACTGGAAAAAGACAGGATGACGGCAAGATTTGCCCCATTGATCTGAAAGTGGGAGACCGTGTGTTGTTCGGAAAATACTCAGGCCAAACCGTTAAGCTCGATGGAGAAGAACTGTTGGTCATGCGCGAAGAAGACATTATGGCTGTACTCGAATAAGTATTTAAAACCAGGAGAAGCAACATGGCAGCAAAAGAAGTCAAGTTCCACGACGCAGCGCGCACCAAGATTGTCGCAGGGGTTAATGTGCTGGCTGATGCCGTTAAAGTCACTTTGGGTCCTAAGGGCCGTAATGTTGTGCTCGAGCGTTCATATGGCGCGCCTACCATCACCAAAGATGGCGTTTCGGTGGCTAAAGAGATCGAGTTAAAAGATAAGTTTGAAAACATGGGCGCACAGATGGTTAAAGAGGTGGCCAGTAAGACCTCTGATATCGCTGGTGACGGCACTACGACGGCGACCGTGTTGGCTCAAGCCATTGTTAAAGAAGGGATGAAGTATGTGGCTGCCGGCATGAATCCTATGGATTTAAAGCGCGGTATTGATAAAGCCGTGGTCAGTATCGTGGCTGAACTTAAAAAACTCTCTAAACCCACAACCACCAGCAAAGAAATTGCTCAAGTAGCGACCATTTCTGCTAATTCGGATTCCGCCATTGGCGAAAAAATTGCTGAAGCAATGGAAAAAGTGGGTAAAGAAGGGGTTATTACCGTTGAAGATGGCACCTCTTTAGTGATGGAATTGGAAGTGGTTGAGGGCATGCAATTTGATCGGGGTTATCTCTCCCCTTATTTCATCAACACCGCTGAAAAACAGCTTTGCTTGATGGAAAATCCTTATGTGCTTTTGTCCGATAAAAAAGTATCCAATATCCGTGATCTTTTGCCTTTGTTAGAGTTAGTGGCCAAAGCAGGCAGGCCTCTTCTGATTATCGCTGAAGATGTTGACGGCGAAGCGCTAGCCACTTTGGTGGTGAATAATCTACGTGGGATTCTTAAAACCTGTGCTGTGAAAGCCCCTGGTTTTGGTGATCGTCGTAAAGCGATGTTGGAAGACATTGCTGTGCTCACCGGTGGTACTGTGATTGCTGAGGAAGTGGGACTGAGCTTGGAGAAAGTGACCTTGAAAGAATTGGGTCAAGCCAAACGGGTCGAGGCAGGAAAAGAAAACACCACCATTATTGATGGGGCTGGTGAAGCCAAAGCGATCGAGGAACGAGTCAAGAGTGTGCGTCGTCAAATGGAAGACACCACGAGTGACTATGACAAAGAAAAACTCCAAGAACGCGTGGCTAAATTAGCCGGTGGTGTAGCGTTGATTAAAGTCGGCGCTGCCACTGAAGTCGAAATGAAAGAGAAAAAAGCGCGTGTTGAAGATGCCTTGCATTCCACCCGTGCCGCTGTGGAAGAAGGGATTGTGGCGGGTGGTGGCGTGGCGTTACTCAGAGCACGTTCTTCATTAGCTAAAATCAAAGGTGATAATCTAGACCAAGACTCCGGTATCAAAATTGTCTTGCGCGCTATCGAAGAACCCCTACGTTGTATCGTAGCCAATGCGGGCGAAGAGCCTTCAGTGGTGTTGGACAATGTGGCCAAGGGTAAGGGGAACTACGGTTACAACGCACAAACCGGACAATACGGTGATCTTTTGGAAATGGGTGTTGTCGATCCTACCAAAGTGACCCGCGCTGCCTTGCAAAACGCCGCTTCCGTAGCAGGATTGATTTTGACCACCGCTGTCATGGTGGCTGAATCAGCTCAGCCCGATGCGGGTGCCGGTGGTGGTGGTGGAATGGGCGGTGGTGGAATGGGTGGCATGGGTGGAATGGGCGGCATGGGCGGTATGGGGATGTAAGTCTTCAGCCCAAAGGTTTTTTGCCGTTTCAAAAACCCTTAAGTCAGATCAAACCCCTTTCGGTCAGATAGAAAGGGGTTTGTCTTTTGGGCCTAGCTTGGAGCGCACTCTTATGGGTGAGAGCTTCGTCAAAAGTTAATCACGACAAGCCAAGCGTAGTGTTGCAAGTTGATAGAGCGATTGAACAGAAGACGCATCAAAACACCCTTGTAGGCGGTAGGCAATACCCGTCCCACAAGGCGTGTTTAGCCAGAGTCGTGGATATTCTCACGCAAGATGGGGTAAATATGATTATTCCACCTTTTACCACTGAAAACACCATAATGACCGACCCCGGCCTCGATGTAATGGGTGTGTCGATACAGGGGGAGTTTGTGACATAAATCATGGGCGGCGAGCGTTTGACCGAGCGCACAAATATCGTCTTTTTCCCCTTCAACGGTTAATAACATCGTGCGTCGAATGGCACCGGGGTTGATCGGCCGACCTCGCCATTGGAGTTTACCGAGCGGCAGGGCATATTCCTGAAAAACAAGCTTCACCGTTTCGAGATAAAACTCAGCCGGCAGATCGGTGACAGCAAAATACTCCTCATAAAACGAGCGAGTCGCTTGGGCACTGTCTTGGTCACCCTTTATGAGATTCAGATAGTAATTGCGAAGCGATTGAGTGTGGCGCTCCTTATTCATGTTCATGAAGGCGGCGATTTGAATAAACCCAGGATAGACTCGGCGTCCCGCGCCAGGGTGGCAAGCGGGAACGCGATCAATGAGATTTTTTTCAAACCATTCAATGGGCTTGGAAGTGGCTAGTTTATTCACCTCGGTGGGGCCAATTCTGCAGTCAATGGGCCCTGCCAATAGTGACAAGCTGGCTGGGGTTGCTTCATGCTTATCTTCTGACATCAGGGCAACGGCCGCCAATGCGGGCACGCACGGCTGGCAGATCGCTACGAGGTGATTTTTGGGGCCTAAAAAGGTTAAAAACTGGATTAAATGTTCGATGTATTCGTCCATCCCAAATGGCCCATGGGTTAAGGCAATATCTCGGGCATTGTGCCAGTCCGTAATATAAACATCGTGGTCCAAGAGCATCGTGCGAACCGTTTCTCGCAATAACGTTGAGAAATGTCCCGACATGGGCGCTACGATGAGCACTTTGGGTTGAATCGTTTTGATATCTTTTTTGAAGTGAAGTAGCGTACAGAACGGTGTTTTACAGGATTCAATTTCCTGAACCGGCACTTCTTTGGTGCCCACTTTGACGCTACCTATACCAAATGCTCTTCGTTGATGCGTTAAGGTGGCAATGTTGATGATGTGACAGAAAGCGGCTGCGTTACGGGTGAAATAATTGGTAGGGCCTCCACCGCCATGGTCCCAAATGGGGGCGAACATTTGGGAAAAGGTTCTGAGGGGGACCAGGGCATCGACACTGGCTTGGTAGGCTTGATAAATCATAAAGGGGTTCGTAAGGCAGTCGGGTATGATATTTCAGAATCGAGGATGGTTTAAAAAAATCAGCAAACCCCTTGTCTTATTCGTCGCAATTGTTGCCATGCACTTCATGAAATAGTACAGTTGTTTGATACCATTTTAGCCAGCGTTGTTTTATTAAAATTGTGAGGTTCTCATATGGTCGATACCACCTTGAGTATAAGCAGTAAGAATTATTCGTCATGGTCATTAAGAGGTTGGTTACTGGCCAAATTTGCCAAAATCGAATTTAAAGAACTCATCATTCCGCCTGATGACGCAGAGGCTAAAAAAGAACTCTTGCTGTTGTCGCCCTCTATTCTCGTGCCTTGTCTACAGCACAATGGTATCAGGATTTGGGACACTTTGGCGATTGCGGAATATTTGAATGAATATAAACCGGATTCTGGCTTGTTGCCAAAACCGGCCAAAGCACGCGCCCATTGTCGTTCGATTTGCGGAGAAATGCATTCGGGTTTTAGTAGTCTTCGTTCTGCCTTACCCATGAATATTAAGGGCCATTTTCCCGGTCATAAGGTGTGGTTGCGGGCCTTAGCTGATATTGAACGTATTACGAGCATTTGGAACGAGTGCCTACAAGAATATGGAGGGCCCTTTCTTTTCGGAGCGCAGCCTTGTATGGCCGATGCGATGTATGCCCCGGTCGTGACTCGTTTTTTGACCTATGATGTCAAATTAGACGAGAGTTGTTTAGGATATGCAAACTCGATCATGGCATTAGAGGAAATGAAGGAGTGGATTGCAGCGGCACAATTAGAAAAAGAAGATATTGATGAACTCGATATGGAGTTTTAATTCATAAGGGTTTGGTCGGTTTTTTTTAAACGACTGCCGTTAGGCTGCATTGATTTTTTAGCCCTATCCCTGGCCTAGAATGCCATGGATGAACACAACGTAGTAACAGCAAATGATTCAATATAATAATGAAGCTGTCTCTCGCCTTGAAGACTGGCGTTTAATCACCGGACAAGGTCGTTTTACTGCCGATCAAACCTTGCCCGAGCAGTGTTACGCCGCTTTTTTTCGTTCGGAAAGAGCGCATGCTCATATCCTTGCACTTCATTTGGATAAGGCCCGAGCGCAACCCGGGGTGATCGCGGTGCTCAGTGGCTCTGATATTCTTGAGGTCGGCTACACCACCGCCCCTTGTATGCTGACCTTTGCTGGAAAAAATGGAATGAAGGCCTCGATCCCCCCTCGTCCGGCGTTAGCTATTGGCACAGTGCGCCATGTCGGTGAAGCGGTGGCTTTGGTCGTGGCTGAATCGGAGGCCGCCGCCATCGATGCTTTATCATGGATTGAGGTGGAATATGAGGATTTACCCGTATTGACCAATCCTTATGAGGCGATTGATCGGCCCAGCGTGCAATTGCATGAAACGGTATCGAATAACATGCCTTTTGAGTTTGAGATTGGGGATTTTTCTGAGGTGTCAAAGCAACGCGATGTGGCAGATCATGTGACTCGTTTGAAACTCTCAAGCACGCGTGTCATTGCGAGCCCCATGGAGCCTCGGGCTTGCTTGGTGGCGTATGACAAAAAAAACGATCATTACACCGTACAGGTATGTAGTCAGGGAGTGGCCATGATGCGCTGGCAGTTATCTCGCTACACGGGCATAGCCGAAGGGCGCATTAGTGTTAAAACGGGGGATGTGGGAGGCGGTTTTGGTCAACGTAGCATGGCGTATCCCGAGTATTGCGCGTTGATGTTGGCGGCACATCGCGTGGGACGACCGGTTAAGTGGGTCAGCTCCCGGTCCGAGGGATTTTTGGCCGATGGTCACGGCCGAGGCAATGAGATCGAGGCATCCCTCGCGCTAGACAAGGACGGTCGATTTTTAGCTCTAGCGCTAGATTGGGTGACAGATCAAGGCGCTTATCTGACTCGCTCTGGGCCGGTCGGGCATATTAAAAACCCTTGTGCGAGTCTGACTGGGGTCTATCGTATTGGTGCGTTATATGCCCGCTTTCGTGTAGCCATGACCAATACCGCGCCCATTACCGCTTATCGGGGCGCAGGCCGACCCGATATGGCGTACGTGATGGAGCGCTTGGTGAATCAAGCGGCACTGGAGACGGGGCGCGACCCCCTACAATTGCGACGACTTAATTTTTTGCAGCCCGAGGATTTTCCTTACCGTTTGCCCACCGGATCGGTCTATGAGAAGGCTGATGTGCCAGGTTTATTCGAACAAGCGTTAAGCCTTGCTGATTGGCAAGGGTTTGAGCAAAGACGACTTGAATCAGAAAGTCGTGGCTTATTGCGAGGCCGAGGATTAGCCACGGTGATCGAGGGCACCAGTCAGGGTATGGTGCCTAAGGATGAGATTTTGCTCGAATGTGCTAGGGATGGTCGTTTGACGATTCATTCGGTGTCTCAATCTCAGGGCCAGGGACATGCGACTAGTTTTGCCTTAATCGTGGCCGCTGTATTACAAATCGCGCCGGAGCGCATTCGGTTGCAACAAGGGGACTCTGACAATAACCTCATCGGTAATCAAACCGGCGGTTCGCGATCAACGGTGGGAGCGGGGTCGGTGTGTTCTCTCGCAGCACAGAAGATGATTAAGGAAGGAAAATCCTTAGCAGCCGAGCGTTGGGGGATTGAACCGTCGCAGGTTAATTATTCTAATGGCATTTTTATATCGACGCTGACGTCGAAGACCCTTTTACTGGAACAATTGGTTTGCACCGATTCCTGGTGCGTGAAAGCGGAGGCTAATTTTGGAGCGACTTTTCCCAATGGTTGTCATGTGGCTGAGGTCGAGATCGACCCAGACACGGGCAAGACACAGATTGTGGCCTATACGGCCATTGATGATTGCGGGGTGGTCATTTCTCATACCTTGGTAGAGGGGCAATTACAGGGGGCTGTGGCGCAAGGAGCGGGGCAGGTGTTTGGGGAGCAAATTTTGTATGAACCCCACAGCGGGCAGTTATTGACCGGCAGTTTTAGCGATTACATTATGCCGCGCGCCGGCGTTTTGCCCGACATGCAAATGGCCAGTCGCCCCGTCTCTTCATCGGTGAGCCCCCTAGGAGTGAAGGGCGTAGGCGAGTCGGGTTGCACGGCTAGTCTAGGCGCCTTGGTCAACGCCACGTTAGATGCCCTAGCCCCTTTCGGTATCCAACACATGGATATGCCTTTTACGCCCTCAAGGATATGGCAGGCTATTGAGGTGGCACGAACGAGCAAAGCACCGACTAATTGATTCGAATGCCCGCGGTCTGTATGACCTTTCCCATACGGGTCATATCATTTTTCATGCTCATCGTAAATTGGCTGGGCGAATTAGCCACCACCACCACACCCGTTTTAAATAAATGCTCACGCGTTTCCGCTTGCAAGAGATGATGTACGGTGTCCGTCTGGATACGATTGAGGATGCTGGCTGCTGTTGCGACAGGGGCCCAAAACCCATAGGCTGATTCAATTTCATAACCGCTAAGGCCTGAGTCGTTAACCGTAGGTAGATCCGGTACTAGGGGCGAGGGTTTAGGGCTCGTCACAGCAATCGCTCTTAATCGACTAGAATGTACGAGCCCCATCACAGTGCCTACGGTGCCGAACATGACATGTAACTGCCCGCCCATAAGATCATTTAATGCCGCCATCGTGCCTTTGTAGGGAATCCGTACTAATTTGACATTTGCCATGGCATTAAATAACTCAGCCGCCAGGTGAGAGGCTCCCCCCGTGGCGGCGGTCCCGTAATTTAATACGCTAGGCTTAGCGCGTGCGAGCGAAATTAAATCCTTAACGCTTTTAACGGGTAGCGAAGGGTGCTCCACAATAATATTAGGAGAATTGGCAACGAGGGTAATGGGCGCAAAATCTTTGATCGGATCGTATGGGGTGTTTTGAATGAGCGGCAGTATCCAAAGATTATTGCCGTAAACGAGAAAGGTATAACCGTCGGCTGCCGCTTGCGCCAGTGCCATGGCCGGTATCGTGGCACTACCGCCACGGTTATCTACTATCACCGGTTGACCTAGGCTGACACTTAAGCCTTGTGCGATGATGCGCGCCACCGTGTCAGCACCACCCCCGACCTCTGCTGCCAAGATGCGAATAGTTTTACTAGGATAGTTTTGTGCCGAAACGTTAAAGCTCAAAAACCCAACGATAACGCCAACTGCAGGAAGGCTCATGAGTGGTGTGAAGCGTTGGGTGATTTGTTTTAAAAAGTGTAGAATTTGAAGCCACCTTTTTTTAGTCAAAGCGACCCAGTCGATAAACATCGGCAGCAACATCCCGATACAGTAAAGCTTTTTCTGAAGCCGAGTAGTTTTTAGTAATGCGTTTTAGTGCATTCCACAAAACGGGGTAACTGCAGGTATTTTTGTCGACCGGAAAATTGCTTTCCATCATGCAGCGATCGGCCCCAAATAGTTCGATACAAGTTTCGACATAAGGCCCCCAAGCCACGGCCAGTTCTTCTGAGCCCGGAGGTGTGTCACGCAAGTAGTAATCCCAACCACAGCGCACCATCCCCAGGCCACCGACTTTGACGGTGATATTGGGTAATTGGGCCAAGCGAGCCATGTGTTCACGCCAGGTCTTAAAGACCGCGTCCCTTTGCCCCTCATAGGGAGCGATACCCAATAATCCTCCCACATGATTGAGAACAAAACGGGTTTGAGCAAAGGCGTGAGCAAGATCGTAGAGTTCGGGCAATTGTGGGTGAAATAGCCAGGCATCAAAGGCTAATCCCATAGGATCTAGATGCGATAAACCTTTACGAAATTCCGTATTTAAGGCTAAGTGCCGCACTTGGTGTGGCGCCATCTGAGCGTGACCGATATCCCAGGACATGCTATGTCGTATGCCGCACACGCGATGACGAGCGGCATCGATCAGCGCTTCCAGTACGGGCTGCACTCGGTCGCCCAGTGTGAGGTCAGCAAAGCCCACGATACCCGCGCAAAGCTTTGACGGGCCATAGCGACCACTGGCTGCCATGGCGGCAATGCCATTGACAAACTCCACTTCCCCCACGGGTTTTAGGGCTTCGGGGGCATTTTGCCGATACATGTTGACACCCGTTTGAACAAAGACCGTGGCTAAGATATTGTGGCCGCTTGAAATATCCTCACTAAGTTCCTCAATCAAGTAACGGCCACGATCATCATGCCAGACATGGTGGTGGGGGTCGATGATGGGTAGTTCAGGTTCTAAAATTTCTTCTTGGTGAAGTTTAGCCCAGGCATGTAACTCAGTTAATGTGCGGGGGCTATTTCTTTGCGTTTTGCTCATCGAAGAAGATTCCAAAAGTGTTGTCAGGGAGACGCTTTTTTATTTATGAGATGGATGAGATATTTTAATCGATTAAGAACGGATTAGGAACGGATTAGGAATGGATTGGGTGCGGTGGGTCTTTTAGAAGGTGGTTTAAGACTGCACAAAAAATCTTTGTCCCTACAGTAGATTATTGTATGGCATGCCCACTGTCTCATGGAGGGTCTAGAGTCCATCCACTTCACCTGGGGTCTCGTCACTAATAATGCCATTCGATTAACTCTGAATCTGATCGCGTATTGGGGCTACGACCATTGAGTCGCCTGCGCCGGCTGTAGTGAAGCGATTCCTTTTTCACCCCCCCCGCTCGCTGTTGCAAGATTCATGCCCCCCAATCAATGCTTTTTTGCCTCGGGGACAATTTAGGGATATTCAGGCGAGTAAAGCCGCCTCAATGTTGCCCATAGCCGCATCTTAGGCTATCTGAATGACCCTGATCCGGGTCAGTTGCAGGCAGTTCAGTTCATCCATTGCCCGAAAGGGTTCGCCCGTTGGCCTAAAAACCAATAATGGCTATTGCCCCTTCGCCAATACCCCAACAACACAACTATATGCGATAATGAAATTTGCAATACACGGGGGGCGACATGGCTTCGACGTGGGTTACAAAGCAGCACAGGGCATGCCAAGGACCAGTTACCTTGTAAATCCACTGGAAATTTATATACGCCAACGACGAGCGCTATTCTCTCGCCGCCTAATACCGGCGAGACGCTGCACTAACCTGCTGATGGGTTAGGCCGGAGCAATAAGAACTTTTGTTGTGACGGTGCAGTGTCATTTACATCAGCCCCTCTGCGCGATATGGCCACTTTGCCGCGCAGATCCGTCGAAGTGGCTGGCTGAGCGTCAGCCTGCCTGTTGGCGGACGCAAGGTGAGACCCAAATAACCTGGCTAAGCATGTAGACCTGACTGTAGAGGACTTGCGGACGCGGGTTCGATCCCCGCCGCCTCCACCAATACTCAAAGTCCCAACCCTTATCGGTTGGGATTTTTTTTGCCCGTTCCCCCCTTGAAAACCGTAATGACGTCGCGCGCGTCGCTTCGGCGGCGGCGCGTTTTCCGGCCCGATTCCCGCAAATTCCTCTCTCTGTTATCAGTAGGGACGCGAGCGCTCGCGACGCCACTTTGTTTATTTTCAATGACTTACAGGCAGCAGGTTCGACAAGTAATTTGGTCGGGCGGTGGGGAA
>CAITMU010000081.1 GCA_903893565.1 uncultured beta proteobacterium
CAGAATCCCTAAGGTATTTTACGAATCAGAGGACGAAAACCGACTGGTTCCTATTGTTTGGAAACCAGAAGATTTCATGATTGCTGTCAGCGGCGACCCGTTGCGTAACAACATGTATGTGTTTGCACACAACGGATTTTTAGGGTTTCCGGTCGGTAAAAAAATTCAGTTGCCAAAAGATTGGGACGAAAAGCGTGCAGCATCCCTTAAAACATCATCTGACCGCCGTTGACCTGAATCGTCTGACCATTGAGGTAACTCGCCCCTTCCCCGCATAAAAACCGGATGACGGTGGCGATTTCCTCTGGCTCACCCTTGCGTCCCATAGGAATAGCTGAATCACCCGTGCGCTCGGCTCGCCCAGAGGCTCGCGCGGTATTCATCTGTCCGGGGGCAATACAATTGGCGCGAATCCCACGCGAGCCAAACTCTCGCGCAATCCCACGCGTCAACCCCACTAATCCGTGCTTAGCTACCGAACCATGAATCCGGTTTTTTGCCCCTGAGAGGGACATCATCCCACCCAACGTAACAATGCTGCCTCCGCCTTTTTCCAGCATCAAGGCGATAGCCGCCTGTGTTAAATAAAAAGCCCCATCCAAACTGATAGATAAGGGCAAGCGCCATTCCTCCACAGTTAATTCTAAGAACGGTTTTTCTGTGCGCACCGAAGCGTTTAAGATCAAGTAATCGAGACGCCCCAATTGTTGCCCTATCTGAGCGACCATCGCCTTGGCCGCCGCGGCATCAGCAATGTCGGCAACAAAGCACTGCGCCCGCCCACCAGCCTCTTGAATCGATTTCACTACCTCAAGCGCTTCTTGCACAGAATAGCGCGTATTGACTGCTACCGTTGCCCCAGCACGGGCCAACTCAAGCGCCGTGGCCCGTCCAATGTTTTTAGCCGCCCCCGTAATTAAAGCCACTTTCCCCGCCAGTTCTTTTTCAGGCATCGGTTTCTCCCAATTTTCAATTAGATCAAAGCGCCATTCTACAGTGAGCTTGGGCGGTGAAAATACACAAACAAAGTCACTTAGACAAGCTAACCTAGCGATTCAGTGCCATTTTTTGTCCACGATCCGATCACCTAGGATCGAAAAAACAAAAGCCGCGCTATACTATGCGCATCATAAATTGTAGGGAGGAACCCCATGACTTATAAAATTTTACAAGTGCAACCCATCAGCGGCTGCATCGGCGCGGAAATTTACGGTGTTGATTTAAGACAATTGGACAACAAACTCCTATGGGAGGAGTTAAAACAAGCCTACCTGCAATACCACGTGATTGCAGTGCGCGGTCAAGACTTGTCGCCAGACGATCAAACTCAAGCGGCAGAATTTTTTGGCCAAAGCTGCCCCTACCCCTTTGCAAAGGGGATGGATGAGGCCCACCCCTATATGACCCGCATTATCAAAGAACCTACAGAGCGAACCAACTTTGGTGCTGACTGGCACTCCGACACCCCTTATCTACAAGAACCCCCCAGTACCACGACACTGTATGCGGTAGAAACCCCGCCGGCCGGGGGCGATACGCTGTATGCCAATACGGAAGCAGCCTACCAAGCTTTATCTGACACCATGAAAAAAATGCTCGAAGGCCTTCAAGGGGTTTTTAGTGCTAGCTTAAAACATAAGCCTGGTGGCAATCGTAAGATCCATCATGCCCGTATCAATACCATGGCGGTTCAAAATTCAGGGGAAGCCGATCGCCTAGAGTCGATACACCCTATCGTTCGTACTCACCCCTTGACTGGGAAAAAGGCGCTTTATGTCAGTGCTTTACATACCCTTCGTTTTGAGGGTTCGACTGAAAAGGAAAGCCGCCCCTTGATCCAAATGCTCAATGACCATTGCATTGAACCGCAATTTACTTGTCGTGTCAGATGGCAACCCGGACAATTTAACATTTGGGACAATCGCTGTACGATGCACAATGCCATCAATGACTACCATGGCCATCGACGCGAAATGAGACGACTGACTGTCGGCTCACAAAAGCCGCAATAAGAAGATACTGTAAAAATAAGGGGGTGGCACGCGCCCCCCCTCTTAATGGGCAGAGTGGCGTATGAAAATAATGCCAGCCAACACGCCCCCCACCATTTGACGCTTAAGCCCCCAGAACAGAAGGTGAGGCTTTCTGCCTACCCTGCTCTACACTGAGCACAGCCTGCACCAACTTTTCATTCGCTGGTGTAGCAACGCCCACTTGAACGCCTTTGGCGGCAATAAAGCCATTCATGAATTCAATTTCCGTTTTACGTCCCTTTTTCATATCTTGGGCCATGGACGGACGTTGAATACCGGCACGGGGATTGGAGGCTGTACGTCCAATCATGATGTTCTCCACTTCGGCTAAAGCGGACAAATCTCCAGCACTGGCTTTTTCAATCTGATCGGGCATTAATTCACCCATCTTTTCTAGCTGATAGCCGAGTAATTTTCCCACTCTGACGGCCTCACCTCCGACCTGAATAGCAAGACGGCGGAGCACTTCACTACGATCACATTCCCCTCCGGTCAACCCTGTGGCAGCGGAGATGCCATTGCGCATGCTGTTCTGCGTGAGCTTAGTCCAACGCTCACCTTGCAAATTCGTAGTCGCTTTGGCGCTATCGATCAAAGAAAAAAGCTTCACGAGCGATTCTACTCTCGGGGTCAGTTTGCCGTGAATTTCACCCACACGAAACACCGTATGCTTAGCGCCACCCTTTGCCGCCATCCGTCGTATACGACCCGCTTCATACAATTCCACCGAGATGATCGATGCAATCACCCCGAGGGTGCGCTCGGGCCCCACGATTGCGGCAATCGCATCTTCATTCATACAGTTTTGCAAAGACACCACACAACCGGTTTGCGCAAGGTAGGGCGCCATCGCTTTGGTGACCCGTTCTGTATCATAGGACTTCACCGACACGAAGATGATATCAAAGGGCGTTTGTCCCTCTAATTTAGCAACATCACTAAATAGTAAAGTTTTGGCCTGAGTAACAGTAAATTTTTCTGGTGCAGTAACGCCATCCAACTCAAGGCCTCTTAGACGAATCGCGTCCAAGTGCTCAGGCCAAAAGTCAATCAACGTGACATCCTCACCATGGTGGGCGAAATAGCCTCCCACGTATCCGCCCAAGGCACCTGCGCCCACAATTGCTATTTTTTGACTCATCAAGGAGCTCCTTTAAAACTAACGTTGAACTATCTATAAATTTAAGCGCATAGGCTCTAATCCACTTGCGCCCCAGAATCTTTAACGGGTTTGGCCCAACGGGCATAATCTTCCTTCAACATGCGCTCACTATCGGCAATAGAGGCCGCAATCACTTCTGCTCCATCAGCGGCCATGTGCGCACTAAAAGCCGGGTCTTTCAACTTGACTCGAAGTTCAGCATTGAGTTTGTCAAGAATAGCGCGGGGCGTGCCTCCTGGGGCCGCCACAATATAAAAAGACTCCACCACATACCCGGGCAATCCAGACTCGGCAACAGTTGGCACCTCAGGCATCGGACTGTAGCGTTTAAGACTGGTCATTGCCAACCCCTTTAAACGGCCATTTTTCACATGAGGCAGCACGGGCACTACACTGGCAAAACGCATTTGTACATTACCTGCGAGTAAATCAACAATAGCGGGTGCCGCACCCTTATAAGGAATGTGCACGGTATTAATACCGGCCATTGTATTAAATAAAACCCCGGCCAAATGAGTGGAAGATCCATTGCCCGAGGAACTGAAATTTAATTTCCCCGGATTGGCTTTGGCATAACTAATCAACTCTTTGATCGATGATACGGGTATTTTCGGATGGCTCACGACAAAGTAAGGCGAATTGGTGGCCGCCATCACCATAGAAAAATTCTTAAACGTGTCATATCTTAATTTTGGATACAAATGCGGATTGATGGTTAATACCGCACTGGGGGTAATAAATAAAGTGTATCCATCAGGCGTTGATTTAGCCACAATCTCAGCCCCCAAATTGCCTCCCGAGCTCGGTCGATTATCCACTACCACCGCTTGCCCCCAGCTTTCCGTTAATTTTTGAGCGATATTTCGCGCCAATGCATCACTACCGCCGCCTGCAGCATAAGGCGAGATAAGTCTAATGGGCTTACTCGGATAAACATCCGCCCACGTCTGCTGCATGCCAAAGAGCCCTCCCGACCACTGCATCGATCCTAAAGCCGCCATTAAAAAGAGGATTACTCTAGCGGCCCTATGAAACGATGTAACGCCCGTGGCAAATCTAAGGCCTACGCTCATGTGTTCCCCAATAATGAGGAGGGAACTAAAATCG
>CAITMU010000082.1 GCA_903893565.1 uncultured beta proteobacterium
CGTTGTGCAGTTACTGACTACGGGGGCGCAGCGCTGGCGAGAGGATATTTTTGATGTCTTCATGGGATTACCCGGAGTCACCGGAGTCTGGGAGCGATCCGATGCGGATGTTCGGGCGTTAGAGGGTTTGCAGCCCCAGGTTGGTTTAGTTCGCGGCATTGCACCAGGGGAGCCTTTGTTGATTCATGAGGATGGTTTACAGTTCGAGGTGTCGTTAAAAGACGGCCATAAAACGGGTTATTACCTCGATCAACGGGATAACCATTGGGCGTTAAGGCAATGGGTTAAGGACAAACAAGTTCTGGACTGTTTTTGCTACAGCGGCGGTTTTGCATTAAATGCCCTCAAGGGGGGAGCCAGCACTGTGGTCGGGGTGGATAGTTCTGGTCCGGCCCTTTGGGTGGCCAAAGCCAATGCCCAGCGTAACGGATTTGCAGCGACGGCTGTAGAGTGGCTGGAGGCCGATGTATTCCAAGCGTTGCGAAAATTTCGGGATCAGGGGCGGCATTTTGATGTGGTCGTGTTAGATCCACCGAAGTTAGCGCCCACTGCGGCCCATGCAGAAAAGGCTGCACGCGCCTATAAAGACATTAATTTGATGGCCTTTAAGCTCTTGAATCCGGGGGGTCGTCTACTGACTTATTCTTGTTCTGGAGGGATATCGGCAGAGTTGTTTCAGAAAATTGTGGCTGGTGCCGCGTTAGACGCTGGGGTTCAGGTCAGGATCCAAGCCTGGCACCATGCCGCTTTTGATCATCCGGTCGTGCTACATTTTCCGGAGGGAGAATACCTTAAGGGATTGGTATGCGAGCTTAGCGGGGGGGGCGAGGGGTAATCGGCGGCACTTCATCGACACCGCCGGCAAACCAAGGATTGCAACGTAAGATGCGTTTAATGCCCAACCAGCTACCTTTGAAAACCCCATGGTTGAGTAGGGCTTGCCTGGTGTAGCTGGAACAGGTGGGGTAGAAGCGGCAATGCTGGCCCATGAAGGGGGATAAAAAGCGTTTGTAAAAATCAATCAAGCCAATCAAGAGTTGTTTCATTGCGTTTAAAAAATAAGGGGTTTGGTAGAACTAATCCACTTTAGCGCCACTTAATTTAACCATTTTCTGGTATTTGACCCGCTCAAGTTCGATGAACTGGGCAAAGGCTTCAGGGGAGCTAGGTGCGGGTTCAGCCATTAGGGCTGCAAAGTGAGTGGTTACTTCTGCGGAGTGTAAACTCTTTGTGAGGGCGTTGTGTATCGATTTAATTTTTTCAGGGGCAGTGCCGGATGGCGCTACCACTCCCCACCACGTGTCTATGGCAAAACCGGGGTAAGTTTCTGCTAACGCTGCGATTTGTGGAAGCAAGGGGCTTCGAACTGCGGTCGTTACGGCCAAGGCTTTGAGTTTGCCCGAGCTGATGTTACTGGCAGCGCTAGCTAAATTGTCGATATTAAAATCAACCTGACCAGAAAGCAGGGCTATTTGTGCAGGGGCTGCGCCGTTATAGGGCACATGAACCGCAGTAAAGCCTGCCAATGACTTTAGCAACTCACCGGCTAAATGACCGGCGCTACCATTGCCCCCTGAGCCAAAACTAAGTTTGTCAGAGTGATTTTTTCCGTAAAGGACGAGATCGACAACGCTATCGATCTTAAGCCGTGTGCCAAAACTAGCGGGGATGACCAGCACGTTGGGCACCCGAAGCATCTGGCTAATCGGAGTAAAGTCTTTAGTGGGATCGTAGGGTAATTTACTAAAAAGCCACGGGTTTAGCGCGTGCGAGGCCGTCGTGGCAATCCCTAAAGTCATTCCATCCGGATTGGCACGAGCCAAGGCTTCCATCCCAATGTTGCCACCGGCCCCGGGTCGATTTTCTACGATAATGGGTCCACCCAAGGCTTCTCCCACCGATTGAACGAGAATCCGTGTGGTCACATCAATGGGCCCGCCCGCGGCAAAGGGCACAATCATGCGAAGCGGTCTTGCAGTGGCATGAGGTATCAAGCCCGCAAGGCTTATGCAAAAACACAGCGCGAAAAGTTTAAAAAAAAGGCAAAGCCTCAGTACTATTGGGTAGCGTTGCATGATTAAAAGGGATTTTTTCTGTGAAGAGGACTAGTTTTTATGAGCAAACCGAGGACTATAATAGCTCTTGAGTTAAAGTATAGGGCTAAATACAGTCAATTTCATAGATTACGCCCAAGCAATTATTTTTAATAGACAAAAGGACAAGGCAACATGGCATTTCGAAGAGTGGTAACAGGATTTAACAAAGAGGGAAAGAGCTGTATCAAATGGGACGCAGCGATTGAGCCGACAACCCTTCGTCCAGGGTTTGATAATGTTCCCCTGTGGGCAACCAAGAAATTACCCGCGGAAACGGCAACCGACGATCCCAATCTCTGGGAGTTGGGTACGAGTTTGGCCGGTGGTTCCGTTTTTCGCTTTGGTCGTTATGCGCCGGGCAACATCGCTCGTTGGCATAGCACCGATTCGGTAGATTACGCGATTTGTATTTCCGGTGAAATGTGGATGGAAATGGAAGAAGGGGAAGTGCATTTAAAGCCGGGAGATGTGGTGATTCAGTTAGGAACTAACCACAATTGGAATAATCGCGGAACCGAGCCTTGTGTGATGGCGTTTGTGTTGGTAGCAACCGAAGGCGCAAAAACCACGGGTTGGACGGAGCACAATGAAAAGCCCAAGCATTAAGGAGGGCCTTATCGTTTGTTTTCATCACCCTGCTTATTCTTAGGGTCGTGAGTGTAGCCGGTTAGCTTGCTCGGGTCCTAGGGTAAAAAGATAATAAAAAAATCTCCATCCGAGATAAAGACTTTTCCCCTAGGATTGATTGTGACGAACAGGATTACCCTAAAGGGTCACTTAAACGGTTTTCAAAAAAAACCGGCACTTCTAGTGGCCGGTCTAGGGTTAGTTTAGGCTTATCGTTTTTTTGTTTTGAGTGGATTCTTTTGGCAATTGAAAAAACCAGTAACCGGACTCCGATGCATTATCCGTTAAGGGTTCTCGGGGTTTTTATGCTGATTAGTGTGGCCAGTCACGGTTTATGGATTTGGTATGGGAAGGGGTGGTCTGACTTTTTGAATCGTAAGGCGTTTTCTTCTGTGCAACCCTTAGAGGTTGCGATAACAGTGAAGTCCCCTCCCGTTATACAGCCGATTGACGCGCCGCTTAAAAAGCGACCGCCGCTCTTGCCAAAGCTTCCCCTCGTCGAGAAGGAACCCCAGCATAAACCCCCACCAGCGATGGTATCCCCAGTGCCGTTAGTCAATCCGTCGATCGTTAGCGTCGCGCCGTCTGCGCCAACATCTACCCCAACATCGAGCTCATCGATACCGGTAGAATCGACTTTGCCAGAGACTCGTCCTCAGCCGTTGCTCAGTTCGGTAAGGACAACGGAGCCCAGCGTGAACCTACCGCTGCCAGCGCCTGTGACCGGTAATTCATCGGCGGCGACCCTGAGCCCTCGTTCGGATGCTACCTACTTATATCGACCAGAGCCGAATTATCCCCGAGCGGCACACCGTCGGGGTGAGCAGGGAACCGTGATGGTCAGAGTGCTAGTGTCTGCCACAGGTATCGCACAAACCGTGGCTCTAGAAAAATCGAGTGGATTTGCTTCCTTGGATCAAGCCGCCCTAGCGCACGTGTCACAATGTCGTTTTGTACCCGCACAACAGGATGGCCATGCGGTTCAAGCGCTTTATAAAGTGCCCGTCGTGTTTAAGTTGGAGTAGCTTATAATGATAGATCCCTGTTGATGGCGCTGGTTACGAAGCGTGCCATTGACCCGTTAATGCAGTTAGATAGAGCCCGCCAATGGGTTCGTTAGCCGTGGCTAAGAAAGAAAACCCTTATGAATCCTGAAATATTTCACGGAACCACCATACTATCGGTTCGGCGCGGAGCCTCTGTGGCCTTAGGAGGGGATGGTCAGGTGACTCTCGGTAATGTGGTGGTGAAATCGACCGCCCGTAAAGTCCGACGGTTGTATCACGAAAAGATTCTGGCCGGTTTTGCTGGAGGGACATCGGATGCATTTACTTTGTTTGAGCGCTTTGAAGCCAAACTAGAAAAACACCAGGGCAATCTCATGCGCTCGGCGGTAGAACTCGCCAAGGACTGGCGTACGGATCGCATGCTTCGGCGTTTAGAGGCCATGTTGGCAGTGGCGGATCGGGAGCATTCCTTGATTATTACGGGTGTGGGGGATGTGCTTGAGCCAGAGTGGGGGGTTGTGGCGATTGGGAGTGGGGGCTCTTTTGCCCAAGCGGCAGCCCGAGCGCTTTTGCACAACACAGAGGATTCGCCCGAGGAAATTGTGAAAAAATCACTGGCTATTGCTGGTGATCTTTGTATTTATACCAACCAGCATCACACGGTTGAAGTGCTGAAATAATCAGTACTGAAGGACCGTGCGTGAACCCCGATCAGCCATCTAAGGCGACAACCCTAACCAACATGAGCACAATGAGTACGATGAGCGCTTTGACCCCGCAGGAAATAGTCCATGAACTCGATCGGCATATTATCGGTCAGGATGAGGCTAAAAAGGCAGTGGCCATTGCGCTACGAAATCGTTGGCGCCGGCAACAGGTCGCAGAACCGTTACGACAAGAAATTACGCCTAAAAATATCCTGATGATCGGCCCAACGGGCGTGGGTAAAACGGAAATAGCCAGGCGGCTTGCCCGTTTGGCAGAGGCCCCCTTTATCAAGGTCGAAGCGACAAAATTTACTGAGGTCGGCTATGTTGGGCGCGATGTGGACACCATTATTCGGGATCTGATGGAAACCGCGATCAAGGATATTCGTCTTCAGGCCATGCAAAAGGTGAAACATCAGGCCGAAGATCGTGCAGAGGATCGTGTCTTGGATGTGTTATTGCCCCCTGCCCCTGATGTGCCGTCGGATACGCCAGAAGTGGAGAGTTTGACACGGCAAAAATTTCGTAAAAAAATACGTGAGGGTGATTTAGACGAAAAGATCATTGAGATCGAAGTAGAGGCCGGGCCGACGCATATGGAAATTTTAGCGCCGGCGGGGATGGAGGATTTGACCTCACAAATCCAAGGCATGTTTCAAAACATGGGGGCTGGAAAAAAACGCACTCGTCAATTAACGGTCCGGGAAGCAATGAAACAGTTGACCGATGAGGAAGCGGCCAAGCTCATTAATGATGAAGATTTGAAAGAAAAGGCGCTAAACAATGTCGAGCAAAATGGCATTGTGTTTTTGGATGAAATTGACAAAATTGCAGCGCGCCAAGAAATGTCTGGTGCGGATGTGTCGCGACAAGGGGTGCAGCGGGATTTATTGCCATTAGTCGAAGGCACGACGGTCAATACCAAGTACGGGATGATCAAAACGGACCATATTTTGTTTATTGCCAGTGGAGCGTTTCATCTGACTAAACCCTCCGATTTAATTCCCGAGCTACAGGGACGTTTTCCTATTCGTGTTGAATTAAAGAGCTTGTCGGTTGCTGATTTTGAGCAAATATTAACGAATACCCATGCTAGCCTGGTTAAGCAATATGAGGCGCTCCTTGCGACGGAATCGGTGCGTTTGGTGTTTGCTCCTGAGGCGATTGGACGCTTGGCGCAAATCGCTTGGCAGGTGAACGAAAAAACAGAAAATATCGGTGCGCGTCGTCTATACACGGTGATGGAAAAATTGTTAGAAGATATTTCTTTCAATGCGCAAAAAAACAGTGGGCTAGAGGTGCTGATCGATGAAGCCTATGTTGACGAGCGTTTAGCCGAGCTTGCGCAAAGTGAAGATTTGGCTCGTTACGTTTTGTAAGAAGCACGTTTTTAAACCAGTGATAATGAAACCATGAATCGGCAAAAAATCGTAGCTGCGATCGCAGTAAGTTTCGTGGGCGTGTTTTTCTTTGGCATGGCCAAGGCCCAGTTAATTGAGGTCAAAGAGGCTTGGATACGGGGCACAGTGGCTGAGCAAAAGGTGACGGGTGCATTCATGGATATCACAGCCAAGGTCAATGCTAAACTTTTGTCTGTTTCGAGTCCTATCGCGCAACAAGCCCAGATTCACAGTATGAAGGAGACCAATGGGGTGATGAAAATGTTTCAGACTGAGAATGTTGAGTTACCCAAGGGGAAAACCGTCAAGTTTGCTCCTGGGGGATACCATGTGATGTTGATGGGATTAAAACACCCTTTGAAGGCGGGTCAAAAAGTGCCAATGACCTTGACCGTTCAACCGTTGGGAGAAAAAAAACAAACGATAGCGCTGATGGTGGAAGTGCGCGATATAACGGGTGCCCCACCGCTTGATCATTCACACCATGAAGCGCATTCGGGTGCTATGCATTAGGAGACTGACGTCAACGTGAGCTGGGATTTGTCGTTTGGTATATGTGTGCTCTTTGTTGCCTATGCGCTTTTTTTGATTGGAGGGGGGTGTTGGATGGTATCCCGTCGTGCCAATAGAGTAGGAACAGATGATTGGATTATTTTTTTCTTTGTTTTGGCTTTTGGTGTTCGGGGCAGCCGCCTGTAGTCCCCGACAAAATTTCTGCGAAAAAACGCCCCTTCAAAAGAAGGGGCGTCTGAGGAACCAGAAAGCGTGGGAGGAGAGACGCTTTCTAGTCAGAACAATCCACGAACCGTTAACTTACTAATCGTGATAAGCCGTTTCACCGTGAGAATTGATATCCAAGCCCTCACGTTCTTCTTCTTCACTGACACGTAGACCAACCAACATATCAGCAATCCAGAAGGCGATCAGTGCTACCACCGTTGTCCACACAACCGTGACACCCACAGCCTTAGCCTGCGTGATGACCTGATCGATGATGCTGTAATCTGCAGCGGTAATAACTTTGGCAGTGACCCAGTCAGAGACAAAGCCAGGTCCGCCTAGTGCTGGAGAACAGAACACACCGGTGGCGATGGCACCAAAAATACCACCAACTGCGTGCACGCCGAATACATCCAGTGAGTCATCGACTTTGAGTATGCTCTTCAAGCCATTAACACCCCAGAGGCAAATCAAACCCGCTAAAGTGCCGATGACGAAGGCACCAGGAATTCCCACATTACCAGCGGCTGGCGTAATGGCAACCAAACCGGCCACTGCACCTGAAGCGGCCCCTAACATGGAGGGCTTGCCTTTGATGATCCACTCAGCAAATACCCAACTTAATACAGCACAAGCGGTGGCTAAGAAGGTGTTCATGAAGGCTAAGGCAGCTGAGTTGTTGGCCTCTAGAGCGGAGCCCGCGTTAAACCCGAACCAACCCACCCACAAGAGTGCAGCGCCAATCATCGTCATGGTGAGGTTATGGGGTTTCATCGGTTCTTTACCAAAACCGATTCGCTTGCCAACAAAGTAGGCACCAACGAGGCCCGCAACACCGGCATTGATATGCACAACCGTTCCACCTGCGAAGTCTAGAGCACCCCATTGCCACAAAAGGCCTGCGGTTGAGTTGACTTTATCGACGAGCTTAGGATCGGTATAAGCATCAGGACCGGCCCAGAACCAAACCATATGAGCTATTGGAGCGTAGGAGAAAGTGAACCACAAGACCATGAAAATCAGTACGGCTGAGAATTTCACGCGCTCGGCAAAGGCGCCTAATATCAGGCAACAGGTAATGGCGGCAAAAGTGGCTTGGAAGGCTACAAATACGAGCTCAGGAATATAAATGCCTTTACTAAATGTGGCTGCGTTGGAAAACTCCCCTTTGGCCGCATCAAAGGTGCCTGATAGGAATAGTCGATCCAATCCTCCTACAAAGGCGTTACCCTCCGTAAAAGCTAAGCTATAGCCGTAAATACACCACAGCACCACAATCAGTGAAAAGACAACAAAGACTTGAATCAACACGGAGAGCATGTTTTTAGAGCGAACCATACCGCCGTAAAATAAAGCCAAGGCCGGTATACTCATCATCAGCACAAGAGTGGTGGAGGTGAGCATCCAGGCAACGTCTCCCTTGTTCACGGTTTGTTTTGGGGCTTCTGCGGCTGGAGCCGCAGCCGGAGCAGCGGTTGCGGCAGCCGCAGGAGCAGCGGCTTCGGTTTTCGCTTCAGCCGCAGGTTTTTCAGCCGGTTTTTCGGCCGCCTTATCATCTGCGTAGGCACTGAGGCCTACAAACAGAGACATCAATAACACACTTAAGATCAATCCAATACGTTTCATCTGTATTCCCCTTATTAAAGCGCTTGCGCGCCGGTTTCGCCAGTTCGAATGCGAATGACTTGTTCTAAATCGACAACGAAAATTTTTCCATCACCGATTTTTCCAGTATTGGCAGCTTTTTCAATGGCTTCGATCACTTGATCGAGCATCTCAGTTTTAATAGCGGCCTCTACTTTAACTTTCGGTAAAAAATCAACGACATATTCGGCGCCACGATAAAGCTCGGTGTGACCCTTTTGTCGTCCAAATCCCTTGACCTCCGTGACGGTGACTCCACTAACGCCTATGACTGATAATGCCTCACGTACTTCGTCCAACTTAAAGGGTTTAATAATTGCGGTTACGAGCTTCATCATGTCTCCTTATTGAGCGATATTAGAAAGTTTTTGAAACGAAGACAGTGCCGGTGCCTTTAGCGATATTGCTAGGGTAGGGCGTTGTGTAGCCGGCGGTTTTCGCGCCAGTAGTGCCGGTATAAAAGGCACCCACGCTGAAGTCTTTGGGTAATGCGTAGGTCAGCCCAATTTTGTAGTCGCTGTAGCTATAGAGGTTGCTGTTTGAGGTAGTTCCAGTTTTACCGCTGTAGGTTTGTTTGCCGTAATGCAAATTAGCAGTGAAACCCGATTCACCCAAAGGCACATTAGCGCTAAGGTCAAAGTAAGAGGTTCCTCTGCTGTTGGTGACTCCAAAGGTATTGTTTTGCATACTGTAGGAGTATTTGGCAGTAATAAATTTCCATCCCAAAGCGCCATAACCTTCTAAGGTGTCGGCTTTAACGCCGCCGGTGGCTACAGAGCCCGGGTAGTAATACTGGAGTAAACCCGCATCATAGGTAAGCTCGGAAGAGCCGATATTGCCACGGTATCCACCATATAAGTCCCATTCCAAACTGCCGCCAGAGCTGTAAGAGCTCGAGTCACTTAACCAGCTAATGTTAGAAGCCCAAGTCCCAACATAAAGACCCGAAGGATGGGCGTAGTCAAAGCCGCCTTGAAGGGCGGGTTTGGCATTGGTTTGGGTTAAGCCACGGAACACATATTGACTAAAAAATCCCATATTGCCGGTTAGAGGACTAGCGGGGGGAGCGGCCTCAGCGGCAGGGGCGGCAGGTGCAGCGGCATCTTGCGCAAAGGCGCCAGTCGCTACGGAGCTGAGTAAAAGGCCACAGAGTAGGGTTTTTTTAAGCATAGCATTATCCTTTGAAATAGTAAGAGAGGTAATGACTACTCAGCACAGAATGTACCAGCTTTTATAAAATCTTTATTATCAATGACTTATCTTTCATATACGTTAAATTTCGTATATGAAGGGTGATTCAATGGAAACAATCGCACCAAAGTAGTGCAAAAACTTTGGCTTATGCACTAGATGGGTGAGGAATTGAGGGGAACGAATAAAAGAAGAGCGAAAAAAAACCGGCGATTAAGCCGGTTTTTTGGGTGTGCGCTAGTGTTAGAACGTTTTTGAAACGAACACAGTACCAGTGCTCTTTCCAATAAACATGGGGTAAGAGGTTGTGCCATAGGTGGCTGTTTTGGCTCCACGGGTTCCGGTGTAGAAGGCACCAACACTGAAGTCTTTCGGTAGGGCGTAGGTGGCACCGACTTTGTAATCGCTATAGCTATCGGCAGTGTTGTTAGAGGTGGTTCCGGTTTTACCTTTGTACGATTGTCTGCCGTAGTGCAAGTTAGCGGTGAAGCCAGACTCACCCAAGGGCACATTAGCACTTAAGTCGAGGTAAGAGGTGCCACGACTGTTAGCGACGCCAAAGGTATTGTTTTGCAGACTATAGGAGTATTTGGCGGAAACAAATTTCCATCCTAAAGCACCGTAACCTTCTAGGGTGTCGGCTTTAACGCTGCCGGTTGTTACTGCACCTGGATACACATACTGGAGTAAACCCACGTCATAGGTATAGTCTGAAGAGCCGATGTTGCTACGGTATCCGCCGTATACGTCTACTTCTAAACTGCCACCGGATTTGTATACGCTAGAATCACTTAACCAGCTGATGTTCGAAGCCCAAGTGCCGATATAAAGACCAGAGGCATGGGCGTAGTCAAAGCCACCTTGAAGTGCGGGTTTGGCATTGGTTTGGGTTAAACCACGGAACACATACTGACTAAAAAGACCCATGTTGCCGGTCAGAGGGCTAGCAGGAGCAGCGGCCTGTTGTGCAAACGCACCAACACTTAGGGCGCTGAGGACCAGACCACAAAGGAGGGATTTTTTAAACATGATGGGAATCCTTGAAAAAAGTAAAACACTTGAAAGATGTAACGCACTGAATGAGTGCGGTTTAGGCGTCAATTTGAGTGCGGTTTAGGCGTCAATTAACTAGAGTTAATCGTAACATTCACCACCTTTTCTGACCCCATTACCCATTAAATTTATATTCAAAGTGCCGCAATTGTTGCATATTTGAGACAGCCAAAGACAGCAAGTCGCCCTATTGAAGTTCTGTTTCATCCCTATGAATGAATCATGATACGAAAAAAATCGGGCCTGAACAGCTTCAGGTAGTGTATTGGCCTGTTTTGTAGGGGACGAGATGGCTTTCAATTTGGTAGACTCGTTCTTTCAATAGGGAGGCAAGCATGGAAAAACGCGTTTTGGATGATATATCCAGCAAAATACGTCAATTGATCGCGAGTAGCCCTATGGCAGATATTGAACAGAATCTGCGGGCATTATTATCGTCGAGCTTGACTAAGTTTGATCTCGTCAGCCGTGAGGAATTTGATGTGCAAACACAGGTGTTATTGCGTGCTCGAGAAAAAATCACGGAATTGGAAGCCCGTCTGGCAGCACTTGAAAGTGTTTCCTCAAAGTCCTAAGGATCGCGATTGATGCTCCAAGTCAAGCAACTGACTTGTGTGCGTGCTGACAGGCCAGTGTTTCAGGGTCTATCCTTTGACTTGAAGGCATCACGTTTAATGCAAGTGGTTGGGGTCAATGGCAGTGGCAAAACGAGCCTCTTACGCATTCTTGCCGGTTTGTTAAAGCCCGCAGAAGGGTCGGTTAGCTGGAGGGGGATGCCCATTGAGCAGCAAACCAGCGATTATTCGCTCGCCAGAGTGTATATGGGCCATGCCAATGCCCTTAAGGGCGATCTTTCTGCCATGGAAAACTTGCATTGGGCGTGCCTTCTGGCGGGCCGTGACCCAACTCAGCCTGTAATCGCTGAGGCTTTAAATCACTGGGGGCTTAATCGACGGCACCACTTGCCGCTTCGTGTTCTATCCCAAGGTCAACAACGAAGGGCTGCGCTTGCGCGATTATCCCTTTTACTTGATGCCAAACTGTGGCTACTGGACGAGCCCTTTGCCGCCCTCGATACCGAAGCGCAGGAAGCATTGGAGCACCTGATCGCGAGATTCTTAGATGAGGGCGGTAGTGTGATTTTGACGACCCATCAGGCTTTTGGTCTGAGTCCGCGTATTACCGATCGCGTGGATTTAGATCGACTGCGTGCATCATGTTGAAAGTTTTTAAAGCGTTAGTCAAACGTGACATGACATTAGCATGGCGGCGACGAACCGATCTTTTAAATGCCGTTCTTTTTTTTGTAATGGTAAGTAGTTTATTTCCCTTAGCGATAGGGGCTGACCCGAAGCTCTTACGTTTGATTGGACCCGGGGTTGTGTGGGTAGGGGCATTATTGTCCTGTCAATTAACTTTACCCAGACTTTTTGCCTCAGACCATGCCGATCAAACGCTTGAGGCGATGGTGCTGGCCCCGACGCCCTTATCCGTCTTGGTCTTAGCGAAAGTATTGTCCCATTGGTTGTGTGCCAATATGCCTTTGGTGTTTATTGCACCCGTACTGGGCATGCAGTTTGGTTTGGGTCCCGAGGCCCTTGGGGTTTTGGCCCTCAGTTTAGCCTTAGGCACCCCCAGTCTAAGTCTGATCGGGGCTATCGCGGGGGCACTGACGTTGGGCTTACGGGGGGCAGGTATGCTGGTCGCTCTTTTAGTGCTACCGTTGTATTGTCCCGTTTTGATTATGGGGTGTTTAGCAGTGGAAGCCACCGTTTCTGGCTTAAGTCCTGAGCCTTATTTATTATTATTAGCCGCTTTTTCTTTAGCCACCGTGGCGATCGGACCTTGGGCTATCGCCACGGCGATTGGCATTGCCTATGAATGAGTGGGATGGGGATAACCTAGGGCTTGATAGGGATCAAACAATGTTGCGAGAGTGGCGACGATTGATCAGTGCCTTAGTCAGTTGCGATATAATGGGAAACACTACTGTTGGTTGCAGTTTTTAAAACATAACCCTTTGAATTTATTATAAGATTGAGTCTTTGCGCCATGTCGAGCGCCACCCCGAATCAAGCCCTCATAGGCTCTCGTTGGTTTAAATATGCCTCTCCAGCCACTTTTTATCCGTTGGCCGGGACTCTAGCCCCTTGGTTTGCCGTTTTGTCATTGCTACTGTTTGGGCTGGGCTTATATATTAGTTTTTTTGTGGCACCGACCGATGCTCAGCAAGGAGAGGCCTACCGAATTATATTTATTCACGTACCAGCCGCGTGGATGTCGATGGTGATTTATCTCGCGATGGCTTTTTGGGCGGGATTGGGACTGGCCTTTCATACCCGTTTATCAGGCATGATGGCCTCAGCACTGGCGCCCAGTGGGGCGCTTTTTACAGTGATAGCGTTATGGACGGGTGCTTTTTGGGGTAAGCCTACTTGGGGTGCCTGGTGGGTATGGGATGCACGCTTGACCTCAGAATTGTTGCTACTTTTTTTATATTTGGGTTTTATGGCCTTGCAAGCTGCGATTGAAGATCCGCGTCGCGCCGATCGGGCTGGGGCGCTACTTGCTTTGGTTGGGGTGGTGAATATTCCCATTATTTATTTTTCTGTGCAATGGTGGAATACCCTACATCAGGGCGCCAGTGTGAGCTTTACCCGAGCCCCCAGTATGGCCATGACGATGTTGGAGGGCATGATGGTGATGAGCTTGGCTTGTTGGGCTTATGTGTTTGCGGTGGTCTTGTGGCGGGTCCGAAAAATTATCCTAATCCGTGAGAGAAATAGCGATTGGGTTAGGCAGTTACAACAAAAGGGTGTACTGTGATTTGGAATAATCTCAGTGAGTTTTTAGACATGGGCGGCTACGGGCTGTATGTTTGGGGCTCCTATGCAATGAGTGCATTACTGCTTGTCGCAGAGTTAGTGGTATTAAGCCAAAAGCCCCATCAGCCACCGATGGATCCGTTGGAGGATGAATCGTGAAACCGCGCCATCGTCGAATGATGTTGATTGTGGCCGCAGTGGGTACGTTTTCTGTTGCGGTGATTTTAGTGCTCTTCGCCTTCCAAAAAAACCTGGTGTTTTTTTTTACACCCTCCCAAGTGATGGCGCATGAAGCTCCTCAGGGCAGGCCCTTTCGAGTGGGAGGCATGGTCACAACCGGCAGCCTTAAACGTCTCGCGGATGGGGTCAGCGTTCAGTTTAGTGTCACGGATACAGCTCAAACCATGAATGTGCTTTATAAAGGGGTGTTACCCGACTTGTTTAAAGAAGGCAAGGGGGTGGTCGTGGAAGGCGCACTGCAGGGCGAAGCGTTTGTGGCAAGCCAAGTGTTAGCTAAACACGATGAAAACTATATGCCCCCCGAAGCCGCTGATGCGCTTAAAAAAGCACAAGAAACTAACGCTCGTGCCACTCAGACGTTAGCCCCCTTGGCCAAACCTTAAACCCCTTATAGATATAGGCGATCTTCCTCATGCTTCCTGAAATTGGTCAGTTTGCCCTTATTTTGGCTTTAGCATTGGCATTGATACAGGGCACCTTACCGCTGTGGGGCGCTACAAAAAATTTGAGCCCTTGGATGCGGCTAGCCCGCCCAGTGGCCCAGGGCCAAAGCTTATTTGTGGTATTGGCTTTTGGGTGTTTGGTGGCAGCTTTTATTAACAATGATTTTTCGGTACTTTATGTGGCCTCCAATTCCAATTCTGCTTTGCCCCTAGCTTATCGCATAGCGGCCGTGTGGGGCGGGCATGAGGGCTCGATGCTCTTGTGGATATTGATGTTGTCGATGTGGACGCTCGCCGTTAGTTTTTTTAGCGATCATTTGCCGCTAGCGATCGTCTCGCGCGTATTAGGGGTGCTGGGTTTGGTGAGTATCGGATTTTTAAGCTTTTTATTATTTACCTCCAACCCCTTTGAGCGCTTGATCCCTGCGGCGATGGATGGGCGCGACTTAAACCCGTTACTACAGGATCCCGGCATGGTGATACACCCGCCCATGCTCTACATGGGTTATGTGGGGTTTTCCGTGGCCTTCGCTTTTGCTATTGCAGCCCTGCTGTCGGGGCAATTGGATGCGACGTGGGCGCGTTGGTCCCGTCCTTGGACAACAGTGGCGTGGTCATTTCTCACCATTGGAATCGCGCTAGGAAGCGCTTGGGCCTACTACGAGTTGGGCTGGGGAGGGTGGTGGTTCTGGGATCCCGTAGAAAATGCGTCTTTCATGCCCTGGTTGGTTGGCACGGCATTGATTCATTCGCTGGCGGTGACGGAAAAACGGGGCAGCTTTAAAAGCTGGACTGTTTTGCTGGCTATATTAGCTTTTGCCTTGTCTTTATTAGGGACCTTTCTTGTACGTTCAGGCGTACTTACCTCGGTGCATGCGTTTGCTACGGATCCTAAAAGAGGGATTTATATCTTGATTTTTTTAACCCTGGTCATCGGCAGTTCCTTGCTACTGTATGCACTGCGCGCACATCGTGTGGGTTTGGGGGGGCGTTTTGCTTTGGTGTCCCGTGAGTCGATGTTGCTCGCCAATAATGTCTTGTTGGTGGTGGCTGCCGCCTCGGTCTTGCTCGGCACTTTATATCCGCTCATTTTAGATGCACTGAATTTAGGTAAGATTTCGGTGGGCCCTCCCTACTTTGATGCCGTGTTTTTACCCCTGATGTCACCGGCCTTGTTTTTGATGGGCGTGGGACCAATAGCACGTTGGAAAGAAGCTCGAGTGCCACCAATGGTCATACGATTGCGCTGGGCGTTTGTGGTTTCTCTTGTCAGTGCATTGTTATTACCGCTGACGATGGGACAGTGGTTACCTTTGACCAGTTTTGCCTTTTTGTTGTCGTTGTGGATTGCGCTGTCTAGTCTGACCCAATTATTTTATCGATGGCGCTTAAACCCAGAACAAAATTGGCTTTCACGAATTAAGGCCCCCTCCTTAAGCTATTACGGGATGTTGGTGGCTCATCTCGGTGTGGCCGTCTTTGTGCTCGGTGTGACGATGGTGAAAAGCTATGATGCACAAGTCGACGTGCCCTTACGGGTTGGGCAAAGTGTCCCCTTGCAAGACTACACTTTTCATTTTGACGCGATAGATACCTTTCAGGGCCCCAATTACACCGGTATGCGGGCCACCATCGGAGTAAAAAAAGACGGGGTGGCTATTTTGACGCTCTATCCCGAAAAACGCCTCTATACGGTACAAAAAAATGCCACCACCGAGGCCGCTATCGACTCTGGATGGACTCGTGACTTATATGTTTCTTTAGGTGAACCGGTATCGGATAATCGATGGGTAATACGATTTCAAGTCAAACCCTTTGTCGATTGGATTTGGGGGGGATGCTTATTGATGGCCTTAGGTGGGTTGTTAGCGGTTATGGACCGACGTTATCGCCTTAAAAGTCAAAGAACCATCGAAGCGCCAGAGGCCGCTCAGCGGCCCCTCGCCCCGTTAGTGGCGACGACGAAAGGGCTGAGTCAATGAGGCGTGCTTTGTGGCCATTGGTGATATTTTTGGTATTGGTAATTTTTTTGGCGGTGGGTTTAAATTTAAATCCTCGTGAAGTACCTTCACCACTCATTAATAAGATGGCGCCTCCTTTTACTTTGCCTTTATTGATGCAATCCGAAGCGCAGTTTTCTCCCAAGGCCTTATTGGGTCAAGTGTGGATGTTAAATGTCTGGGCTTCATGGTGCGTGTCCTGTCGTGAGGAGCATCCTGTATTGTTAGATTTTGCCAAAAAGGGGATCGTACCCCTTTACGGGCTAGACTATAAGGACCAGCGTAGCAATGCTTTAAGGTGGCTGGAAAAAAATGGCAATCCTTATACTGATTCTGCCGTCGATGAAAAAGGGTTGGTGGGTATTGATTATGGTGTTTATGGAGTGCCAGAGACTTATGTTATTGATCAACAAGGTGTGATTCGTTACAAACAAATTGGCCCCATAAACCCCGAAGTGCTAGAAAAAACGATACTCCCTTTGATAGCGAAATTAAATGCTAAAGTGTAAATCCCAATGGATTTTTGGGCTCTTGATCGGGCTTTCGATGGGGGTAACCCTTTGCGCCTCATTAATGTCTGTCAACCCTTCCCTCGCGTTGCCCGTACCCCCACAGACTGCGCCCGCCTTACCACCCATTCAAAATGCTGAGAAGCGTGCACTGGATCAACGTTTGCAGCAATTAACGGAAGAGCTGCGTTGTCTGGTGTGCCAAAATCAATCCTTAGCCGAATCACATGCTGAGCTTGCCGTCGATTTAAAAGAACAGGTCCGAGAAAAAATGCGGCAAGGCCTAAGTAATGAGCAAATTGTGGAATATATGACAATACGTTATGGAGACTTTATTTTATATCGACCGCCTTTGAAATGGATGACAGGAGTGCTGTGGTTTGGTCCTGGCCTGTTATTACTGATTGGCTTAGGGGTTTTATATTTGGGTTTGCGTCGAAAAGATAATCTCATTAAAGAGACGAATTTGAGTGAGGAAGATGCAGCACGGGTTAGGTCCTTGCTTGATCGCTCCCCTTCGAATCCTCCTGCGGAGTCCTCATGACCCTTTTTTGGATAATCGCGGCAGGCTTGGTGCTCGTGGCATTGGGCTTTGTACTACCCCCTTTGTTAAAGCCCGCCTTACGAATTCAAGACGATGCGCAGGGTTTAAACCTTAAGATATATCGTGACCTACTCAACGAACTTCAGAGGGATCGTGAGGCGGGGCTCATTGAGGGTGAGCAGTTTGATCGCTCACGGATCGAGTTGGAGCGCCGGTTGTTAGAGGAAGTCAAAGAGAGCCCGAGCGCCGATGATAGAACCGAACCCGTACAGACAACGAGCCAAGCAACAGGTCGTCACTGGACCTGGCTTTGCGTTTTGTTATTGATGCCGCTGTTTGCCGTTGGGCTTTATAGTTTTATCGGTGCCCCACAGGTTTTAGAGTCCATGGATCAAGCCTCACGGGGTGTTCGTCCGCATACCGCCGATGAGGTGGCAGGGCTTGTCCATCAACTGGAGCAGCGTATGAAGCAAGGCTCGGCCGACCCTAAGGGGTGGGTGATGTTGGGTAAATCCTATGCCCTAATGGGTCGATTTTCTGACGCAGCCAAAGCCTACGCCAAAGCCATAGAATCGTTCCCTCTAGATGCAGATGTGTTGGCCGATTATGCGGACGCCTTAGCGATGTCTCAAGGGCAAAGTTTAATCGGAGAACCTGAGGCTTTCATTGCACGAGCTTTAAAAGAAAAGCCTGATCATGCGAAATCACTTGCGTTGGCAGGGTCCTTGGCTTTTGAAAAAAAAGATTTTGTGCGAGCCGTGAATTTATGGGAAAAATTATTGAATACCGTACCGGCCGATAGCGAAATGGCCCGTGATATCCAATCAAGTATTAAGGAAGCAAAGGCTGCGAGCGCCATGGATAGAGCCCCTCAATCAGTAGCCTCTTCCAACGCTAAGGCCACCCCAAGTTCAACACGGGAGAATACGACGACAGGGCTCACCGGGACAGTACGTTTGGATGCATCGTTGGCGAGTAAAGTGTCGCCATTGGATACCCTATTTATCTACGCGCGTGCGGCCCAGGGGCCGCGTATGCCGCTGGCTATAGTAAAGAAAAAAGTAAGCGATCTGCCTTTGACCTTTCATCTGGATGATGCGACGGCGATGTCGCCCTCGATGCGCTTGTCCTCGATGCCAAAGGTGATTGTCGGGGCGCGGATATCAAAAAGTGGTGATGCGATATCGCATCCCGGTGATTTGCAAGGCCTGTCGGCTGAAGTGAGCAACCATGAAAAAAAAGTGGTGATTGTGATTGATACCGTAGTGCCTTAATCAGGGTCAATCAGGGTAGGCATGGGATCGTGGCCTGTGAGAAAATGTTTAGTCAGGATGTTCAGAGCGTTCAACCAAGCATCACACTCTTGAGCCTTAGCATAAAGGGTTAGGGGCTAGACGCTTGATGGTGAATGGGTACACACGTCACTTAATTTTTGAAGGTACTACAAAAAATACCAATGTAGGCATTCATGCGTTAATGTCAAGTTCGTGCCACGAAAAAGCACACCAAGTGCTGCAGTTACAATAATTTCATATAGGCCAAGGGAGGATGGAATGATTCAATTAGATGAGACCCACGATAGTCGTCGTCGCAGTTGGGTGCCAAGCGCCCACCAACATAAAGAATTTCCCCTGCAGAATTTACCGTTTGGCGTGTTCAGTGTAGGAGGAGGTGAGCCTCGTGGCGGGGTGGCGATTGGAGATTTGATTGTAGATTTAAAAGTCTTACACGAAAAAAAACTCCTGACTGGATTAGCCGCAACAGCGCTTGAGGCGGCCAGCCAAACGAGTCTTCAGGCGTTGATGGCGATGGGTGCGGGCGCCCGGATTGCCTTGCGTGGAGCCCTATTTGATTTGTTATCCGAGTCTGGGACTCTCGCTGCAAGTGCCAAAGCACTATCATCGACGCTGCTTCATCCGAGCGCTGAGGTTCAGATGCATTTGCCGGCCAAGATTGGTGCCTATACCGATTTTTTTGCGGGGATTACTCATGCGGAAAATGGCGGCAAACGGCGCGGAACCAATCCGCCATTAAACCCTAATTATAAATACGTGCCTGTGGCCTACCATAGTCGCGCGAGTACGGTCAGAGTCTCGGGTGTGCCGGTGGCTCGTCCTCACGGTCAACGCGTGGTGGATGGGCAAAATCTACCCACCTTTGGGCCGTGTCTTAAGATGGATTTCGAATTGGAGTTTGGGGTTTGGATTGGTCAACCCAATCAATGGGGAGAGCCGATTGGGATTGATCAGGCCAATGAGCATGTGTTCGGACATTGCATGCTCAATGATTGGTCAGCGCGCGACATTCAGCGTTGGGAGTCAGCCCCTTTGGGACCTTTTCTATCGAAAAATTTCGGCACCACGATTTCGCCTTGGATTGTGACCCCTGAGGCGCTCGCGCCTTTCAGAATCGCTCAGCCCGAAAGACCCGCGGGTGATCCGCGTCCCCTCGACTATTTGTGGGGTGAAGCCGATCAACGTGAAGGGGCGCTCGACCTGCACTTAGAAGTGCTGATTCAAACTGAGGCCATGCGGGCCCAAGGATTGCCGGGTCAGCGCATTGCGGTGAGTAATACCAAGCACCTGTATTGGACTGTAGCCCAAATGGTGACTCACCATACTTGCGGGGGGTGTAATCTAGAGCCTGGCGATATTTTTGGGTCCGGGACGATTTCTGGCCCTACCCCGGAAAACTACGGCAGTATCGCAGAACTCACGTTTGATGGAACTCAGGAAATTACTCTGAGCTCGGGAGAGACCCGACGTTGGGTGGTGGATGGTGATGAAATTAGTCTTCGGGCCTATGGACACCGTGAGGGCTTTGTCAGCATTGGTTTTGGTGAGAGTCGCGCGCGGATGGTGGCTCCAAAGCGTTAAGAAGAAGGGTAGTTCGTATAGGGATGGGACACTGGGAGGGGGCCAGTAGGGGTCAGTAGAGGTCAGTAGAGGGTAGTGTGGCTCCTTACCTGGCGGGAGCCTCTTCCCCCCGCCTTTTTCTACAACCCCGTCTACCCTTCGATGAAATAGCCTGGCCCAAGCGTTAAACGCCTGCGTGCAAACGCTTCTGCAGTACAATAATGGGTTCACAGCGTCCTGTTGTGGCTTATTATGGATTTTCTTTTTGTCCTCTTCCCCTCGCTATAGTCGGTTTTTACCGTTGTTAATCGCCGCTTTAGCGACGATGGGTCCGTTTACAATCGACACCTACTTGCCTTCTTTTCCAGCGATGGGTCGGGATTTTGGTGTCTCCCCGGTATTGATCCAACAAACCTTAACGGCTTATTTGGTGCCTTTTTCCGTGATGATGTTATTTCATGGGGCGCTCTCGGATGCCTTGGGCCGACGGCCCATTATTTTGATCGGAGTCGCTGGCTATGTATTGGCCTCCATTGGGTGTGCGTTGGCGCCTAGTCTCGGGGTGCTTTTGGCGTGTCGTGCGATGCAAGGGCTGGTGGCAGGTGCAGGCACTGTCATTAGTCGGGCTTTAATACGTGATGCCTATGAAGGTCACGAAGCGCAACGACTGATGTCTCAGGTGATGATGATTTTTGCGATTGCGCCGGGTATCGCACCGGTGATTGGCGGTTGGCTACAGTCATGGATGGGTTGGCGAGCAAATTTTTGGTTTTTATCCCTATTTAGTATAGTGTTATTTCTCGTGTGTTATTGGTATTTGCCAGAAACACACCCGCCTGAAGCGCGACAGCGTTTTTCCCCCAAGCCATTGCTGGCCGCTTATCGGTTGGTGGCATTTAATCAACGTTTTTGGCTACTGGCGCTGGTCAACTCCTGCATATTCGCCGGTTTTTTTCTCTACGTTTTAAATGCGCCGACTTTTATCTATCAACATTTAAAGCTAGCCGAGCATGATTTCGTATGGATTTTTATGTCCGGAGTCATCGGCATGATGGTCGGATCGTTCTTATCCGGTCGTCTGGCAGGGCGCTTATCCCCAAAACATACGGTGAGTGTGGCATTTATTATTATGCTATTAGCCGCCCTTTATAATAATCTTTATTATGTGTGGTTTGAGCCTCAATTGCCCTGGTCTGTTTTGCATCAAATTGTTTATGCTATGGGTATGTCGATGGGGATGCCCTCGATGACGTTGATGGTGCTCGATTTATTTCCTCAAAATCGTGGTATGGCCGCTTCCTTGCAAGGGTGTGTGCAATCGATGTCAGCCGCTTTCGTGGCCGCCGTGGCGGCCCCTTTGTGTTCGGCATCAGCCGCTTCCATGGCTTTTGGGGGATTGATTTTTCCTGTGCTGGCTTTGTTGTTGTGGATGATCTATCAGGCGTTACCCGATTTGAAAGGACAAGCATGAGCGCATTAGAAGGTTGGCGTGAAGAAAAGCAGGCCGCATACCTCTATCACGTGGTGGCCAGCACCGAAGCGGGGACGTCGCGTCAGGCTTTATTTTTAGAGTTGGCAGGAGAGGCTGAAAAGCAAGCCGCCATTTGGGGCAAAATAGCGACCGAAGCAGGCCTCACATTGCCTGCGTATACGGCGGATGTGCGTACTCGGTTGGTCGCCGCTTTGGTCAGAAAATGGGGCGCGCGAGCCTTAAGGAGCGTGCTCTCGGCCATGAAAGTGCGCGGTATGTCTTTATACACACAGCCAGCTTTAGGCCACGTCTCATCGAAACCCGGTAGTGAGCTTGCCTACCGCCATAAAGGGGTTGCACACGGTAGCAATTTAAGAGCGGCGGTGTTTGGAGTCAATGATGGATTGATTTCCAATGCGAGTCTTATTTTAGGCGTGGCAGGGGCGAATGCTAACCAGCATTGGATTATTCTGAGCGCAGCCGCTGGCTTGATGGCCGGAGCTTTCTCAATGGCCGCGGGAGAGTATATTTCCGTACGCTCGCAACGCGAAATGTTTGAGTATCAAATTGGTTTGGAAAAAGAGGAGCTCGATCAGTACCCGGAAGCGGAGGCTGAGGAGCTCGCTTTAATTTATCAAGCACGGGGAATTAACCGCGAAGATGCTCAGCATATGGCCAGCACCTTGATGGCCCATCCTGCGCGCGCTCTGGATACCTTGGCACGTGAAGAATTGGGGATTAATCCCGATGATTTAGCTTCTCCAATGGCGGCGGCGGGCTATTCGTTTTTTTCCTTTGCCATCGGGGCGGCGATTCCTTTATTGCCCTTTTGCGTGGGGTTAAGTCCCCATAGCCTGACTTATAGCCTGACTTTAACGGGGATAGGGTTATTTGCGGTGGGAGCGGTATTGTCTTTATTTACCGGACGACATGCGCTGTGGAGTGGATTAAGAATGTGGGCGATTGGCGTGCTGGCGGGCGCAGTAAGCTTTGGTGTGGGTCAGTTTCTGGGGGTCGTTGTTCAGTAGCCTGAGGCGAAAAGTTTTTCTTGGTCTGAGAGGCTTTTCATCTACCTTGAATCGAAGGCGCATCAGGAGCGGGTTGATTAGCAGTGAAACCATAGCGCTTCACCCAAACGCTCCGATCAACGATCTCTAATGATAGGGCCTTACGATGGACTCAAGCAGGCCCGTGTTAAAATCACTTTTTACACTTAGCGTAATGCTTAAATGGGGGCATTCGCCCACCGAAAAAATATATGAACACTGCCTTGTTTGATTCTCTGCAAAACGCCTTATCTGAAAGAATTCTCATACTCGATGGCGCGATGGGAACCATGATTCAGCGCCACAAGTTAAGCGAAAAAGATTATCGGGGTGAGCGCTTTGCGGACTTTGGTTTTGATGTGAAAGGCAACAATGAGCTCTTGGTGCTCACCCAACCGCACATTATTCAACAGATCCATGAGCAATACCTGGAGGCAGGCTCCGATATTATTGAGACCAATACCTTTGGCGCGCAACGCATTGCACAGGCCGACTATCACATGGAGTCGCTCGCCTATGAAATGAATGTATGCGCGGCGCGTTTGGCCAAAGCCGCTTGTCTGAAATACTCAACACCCGAACGTCCGCGGTTTGCCGCAGGCGCTTTTGGTCCAACCCCTAAGACCGCATCGATTTCCCCAGATGTCAATGATGCAGGGGCGAGAAATGTGACCTTTGATGAGCTGGTTGCCGCTTATCTTGATCAAGCTCGAGCGTTGCATGAAGGGGGGGTGGATTTGTTTTTAGTGGAAACCATTTTCGACACTCTCAATGCCAAGGCTGCCCTGTTTGCCATTGAGACTTTTTTCGATGAATGTAATTTACGCTATCCCGTGATGATTTCGGGTACGGTCACCGATGCCTCTGGACGTATTTTATCGGGACAAACGGTAGAAGGCTTTTGGAACTCCGTTCGCCATGCCAAGCCCATTACCATTGGCTTAAATTGTGCTCTGGGCGCCTCTCTCATGCGACCCTATATTGCAGAATTATCAAAAATTTGCGATACACGGATCTGCGTTTACCCCAATGCGGGCCTACCCAATCCGATGAGTGATACGGGCTTTGATGAAACGCCGGCCATTACCGCCTCCTTGTTAAAGGAGTTTGCGCAAGCCGGGTTTGTGAATGTGGCCGGAGGGTGTTGTGGGACGACACCGGAACATATTCGTGCGGTTGCTGAGGCGGTCAAAAATCTCCCTACACGGGTGGTGCCTGTGGTGGATCCTTTGTTGCGCTTATCAGGCTTGGAGCCCATGAATATCGGGGTCGATTCACTGTTTGTGAATGTCGGTGAACGAACCAATGTGACAGGTTCTCGTGCGTTTGCTCGTTTGATCCTGAACGAGCAGTACGATGAAGCCTTGGTGGTAGCGCGTCAGCAAGTGGAAAATGGCGCGCAGGTGATCGATATCAATATGGATGAGGCGATGCTCGATTCTAAGGCTGCCATGGTGCGGTTTTTGAATTTGCTAGCCGGTGAACCGGATATCTCCCGCGTACCCGTGATGCTCGATTCCTCTAAATGGGAAGTCATCGAGGCAGGCTTAAAGTGCGTGCAAGGCAAGTGCATCGTTAATTCGATCAGTATGAAAGAAGGAGAAGAGAGTTTTTTGCGTCAAGCGCGTTTGTGTAAGCGTTTTGGTGCCGCCGTGATCGTGATGGCCTTTGATGAAGAGGGGCAAGCCGATACGTTTAAGCGCAAAACCGAGATTTGTCAGAGAGCCTATCGCCTATTGACCCAATCGGTGGGCTTTGCCCCCGAAGACATTATTTTTGACCCAAATATCTTTGCGATTGCCACCGGCATCGAAGAGCACAATAACTATGCGGTGGATTTTATCGAGGCCACACGCTGGATTCGAGAACACTTACCGCTGGCCAAGGTCAGTGGTGGTGTGTCTAACGTGAGTTTTTCATTTCGAGGCAATGACCCGGCCCGTGAAGCCATTCATACCGTGTTTCTTTTTCATGCGATCAAAGCGGGCATGACGATGGGCATTGTGAATGCCGGTATGGTTGGGGTCTATGATGAGCTGGCCCCAGAGCTTCGAGAGCGGGTAGAAGATGTGGTATTGAATCGTCGACCTGATGCGACCGAACGTATGATTGAATTCGCCTCGAGCCTTAAAGCCGGAGAAGCCAAGGCGGAGGAAACCTTGGCGTGGCGTCAGGAGTCGGTAGAAAAACGCCTTGCCCATGCTCTAGTTCATGGGTTGACGCAGTGGATTGCAGAGGATACTGAGGAGGCACGTCAAAAAGTGGCTGCCCGCAATGGTCGGCCCATTGAAGTGATCGAAGGCCCGTTAATGGATGGCATGAATATTGTGGGAGACTTATTTGGCGCGGGCAAAATGTTCTTGCCTCAAGTGGTCAAGTCAGCTCGAGTCATGAAACAAGCGGTGGCATTGTTGGTCCCCTATATTGAAGAGGAAAAAGCACGTCTTGCGACGCAGTCAGGACACGCCGCAAAGGCTAAAGGTAAGATCGTGATTGCCACGGTGAAAGGCGATGTTCATGACATTGGGAAAAATATTGTTTCCGTAGTTTTGCAATGTAATAATTTCGAAGTCGTCAACATGGGGGTCATGGTGCCTTGCCAGAAAATCTTGGATACCGCCCGCGAGCAAAACGCCGATATTATTGGTTTGTCGGGTTTGATAACCCCGTCCTTGGAAGAGATGGCGCATGTGGCGCAGGAAATGCAACGGCAAGGCTTTAGTATTCCGTTGTTGATTGGCGGGGCGACCACCTCACGCATGCACACGGCTGTAAAAATAGCCCCCGGTTATTCGGCTGGGCCCACGGTGTGGGTGCCGGATGCCTCTCGTAGCGTGAGTGTGTGTAGTGGTCTTTTAAGTGAGGACCACTTGCAGAGAAAAGCCTATCTCGATGAGTTGCAAACAGACTACGATAAATTAAGAACCCAACACGCAGCGAAAAAAGGCCCTGAGATTATTTCGCTTCGAGAGGCACGGCTTAATCGGTTTAAAACAGACTGGCAAAAGGCTGCACCTTTTAAACCGGCTCAGTTGGGGGTGAAGTTACTTAAAAATTATGATTTAAATGAAATCGCTCGTTATATCGACTGGGGACCTTTTTTCCAGACTTGGGATTTGGCAGGCCCTTATCCACAAATATTGGATGATGCTGTTGTGGGGGTAGAGGCACGTAAAGTATTCAAAGACGCGCAAGTGTTATTAAAAAAAATCATCGACGGCCAATGGTTGCAGGCCCACGGGGTGTTGGGGTTATGGCCCGCTAATAGTGTGAATGAGGGTGATGATATTGAGATTTACGCTGATGAAAAGCGTAATCGGGTGCTCATGACCTGGCACAATCTACGTCAGCAAAATCGAAAACCCACAGGCAATCCGAACCTCAGCTTAGCCGATTTTGTGGCGCCTGCCGACAGCCAAATCAAGGATTACGTGGGCGCTTTTGCTCTGAGCACCGGTTTGGGGATTGAAAAGAAATTAGCCGAATACGAAAAACAGCACGATGACTACAATGCCATTATGTTAAAAGCACTGGCCGATCGTTTGGCAGAAGCATTTGCTGAATTGCTGCACTTACGAGTCAGGCGTGAGTTTTGGGGATACGCCGAAAAAGAATCGTTGGATAACGCTTCCCTGGTCGCAGAAAAATATCGAGGGGTTCGACCCGCACCCGGGTATCCTGCCTGTCCGGATCACACCGAGAAACAAGCGCTATTTGAACTCCTAGATGCAAAGCGCGCAGGCTTAACGCTGACGGAGAGTTTTGCGATGTGGCCTGCCTCCTCGGTGAGTGGCTTTTATTTGGCGCATCCACAAGCACAATACTTCGCGATTGGTCGGGTGGGTAAAGATCAGGTGAGTGATTATGCCAAAAGAAAAGATGAGACACTGCAAGACACGGAGCGTTGGTTAGCTCCCGTATTGGCTTATGAGCGATAAATCTTTTAGTCATGAAGAAGCGTTAGCGCAAAGATTTGCGCATCAAGGTTATTTGGTTTTGCCAAAAATGGCGCCATTGGCGATGGTAGAAGGGCTACGCGCTTTGGCACTCGAAGACTTGCAACAGTCGATTCTGCCCGTGGAGTATGAGGCGCAGACGCATTACCCTGGTGCCCCCGCTTCATTAGAGGCCGTGGGGGGCAAAACGGTGCGCCGTTTACTTCAGGCTTATGCGCGCGATGAGAGGGTTCGAGCCTGGGCACGTTTTGCTCCGCTCATTCGTTGGCTAGAAAAATTAATGGCAGAGCCCGTCTTGATGTCCCAAGCCCATCACAATTGTATTATGACTAAGAATCCTCACTTTAGTAGTTTGACACAGTGGCATCAAGATATTCGGTATTGGCGCTTTGAGCGTCCCGAGCTCATTTCCACTTGGTTAGCCTTGGGGGAGGAGACGCTGGATAATGGTTGTTTGCAAGTAATCCCCGGCTCCCATCTGATGAGTTACCAAAGTGAGCAGTTTGATAAAGAGCATTTTTTTCGTGATGATCTACCTCAAAATCAAGCGTTGATTCATACCAGTTGCCCCGTGCCGTTAGAGGCGGGCGATGTGTTGTTGTTTCATTGTCGTTTGTTTCATGCGGCATCGGCTAATCATACCGAGCAAACCAAATTATCACTGGTTCACACTTATCATGGGGTTAGCAACCCGGCCTGTGAGGGCACGCGTTCAGCACAATGGACGAGTATCGCAATGCGGGGAACCTGAGCTTGGCTAGCGTGTCGGGCGTTATTAGTCGGTATTCGTTGTGGGTGTTTAATGAAATGAGATCTTACTGATGCATATTCACATTGTAGGGATTTGCGGCACCTTTATGGGGGGGCTGGCTACGGTCGCTAGAAGTGCGGGTCATCAGGTGACCGGTTGTGATGCCAATGTTTATCCGCCGATGAGTACCCAACTTCAGGCCCAGGGGATTGAATTAATCGAGGGTTTTGATGCCGATCAAATTCAATTAAAACCCGACTTATTTATTATTGGTAATGTGGTGTCGCGCGGCAATCCTTTAATGGAAGCGATCTTAAATGCGCGACTTCATTACACCAGTGGTCCTCAGTGGTTAGCGCAAAGCGTTTTACAAGAAAAATGGGTGTTGGCCGTAGCGGGCACACACGGCAAGACGACCACCACCTCGATGCTCGCGTGGATGCTGGAATATGCCAAGCTTGAGCCGGGGTTTTTGATTGGTGGGGTTTCGCAAAACTTTGGCCTTTCGGCGCGTTTATCCCAGTCAAATTACTTTGTGATAGAGGCCGATGAATACGACACGGCGTTTTTTGATAAACGCTCAAAATTTGTGCACTACCATCCGCGAACCTTGATTCTGAATAATTTAGAATTCGATCACGCGGATATTTTTGCGGATCTATCGGCGATAGAAACCCAATTTCATCATTTGGTACGCACCGTCCCCGGTGAGGGTCGTATTGTGTGTCATGGAAAGGATCAGAACCTGAAGCGCGTCTTAGAACGGGGTTGTTGGACGCCAGTGACTTACTTTGCAAGTCCTGAGGGTTGGCAAGCGGTGGATCGCGATCAAGCAGGGTTTGGCGTGTTAAAAGAAGGGGTTTTTCAAGGACGAGTGCAGTGGGATCTGATCGGCGAGCACAATATCAGTAATGCACTAGCGGCGATGATCGCCGCTACTGAATTGGGCGTTAAACCTCAGGTGGCGATCGAAGCCTTAAGCACTTTTAAAAACGTGAAGCGACGCATGGAATTAAAGGCCCAAGTCGCTGGTGTCAATGTCTATGATGATTTCGCGCATCATCCAACAGCGATCAAGACCACGATTCAGGGCCTACGTGAAAAAATCGGCAAAGCCCGTTTGATTGCGGTGTTAGAGCCGCGCTCGAATACGTTAAAGCAAGGGGTTTTGAAAGAACAACTGGCCGATAGCTTAAATCAGGCTGATGCGGTATTTTGTTATAGCGCAGGACTGGCCTGGGATGTAGGTCAAGCGTTATCCGCATTGGGAGATAAACTAACGGTGGAGACGCAGTTCGAGACTTTATTGGATCGCTTAAGTGGGAGCCTGCGTCCCGGTGACTTTGTACTCATTATGAGTAATGGCGGTTTTAATGGCTTGCATGGGAAGCTCATCGAACGGTTAACGGCTAAAGCGCTTAATCAGTGATAGGTCGTGTATGGGTTTTTCAGAGATTCGCGTATTCAAGCCCCCTCTTTTTATCGATAGTGAAGGATGCCCGTGACCATTCTTGAACGTGATTCGTTAGGTGCTTTTTGTCGTCATACCCATGTGGCATTAGAAGGCAGTCCTCAAGGGCCACTACAGGGATTACAGTTTGGGTTAAAAGATATTTTTGATGTGGCGGGGCACAAAACGGGATTTGGAAGTCCCGATTGGTTAAAGACGCATGAGCCCGCGCGGGAGCATGCCGTCGTGTTGCCCCAATTATTAGCTGCAGGTGCTCATCTTGTGGGTAAAACACAGACCGAAGAAATGGCGTTTAGTTTAACGGGTGAAAACGCGCATTACGGCACTCCGATTAATCCGTCGGATCCGCGACGCGTACCCGGGGGGTCGTCAAGTGGCTCTGCGGTAGCGGTGGCGGCAGGATTGGTGGATTTTGCTATCGGAAGCGATACCGGGGGATCGGTGCGTGGGCCTGCCAGTTTTTGTGGTATTTACGGCATTCGTCCGAGCCATGGCCGTATTGATCTGACCGGAGCGTGTGCCTTGGCCAGAAGCTTTGATACCTGTGGTTGGTTTGCACGTGAGGCGGGGATATTGAATCGTGTGGGTCAGGTCTTGTTAGGCGGCACCGCTAATCCGCCCGGACGTTTATTGTTGGCCCAAGATGCCTTTGCTCTATTAGATGAGCCCCTGCGAGAGGCTTTGCGACCGGGAGTAGAGCGTTTGAGGCAGCACTTAGGGGGGGCTAAACCGGTGATGGTCTGTGAGCCAGGGTTTTCGCATTGGTTTGAGGTGTTTCGTGAATTGCAATTTGCTGAAATTTGGCAGGAGCATCGGGCCTGGGTTGAGGAGGTTCATCCACAGTTTGGGGCTGCCGTGGCGCATCGATTTAAGGCGGTGGCCAAGACGGACCCAATAGTGGTAGAACGGTGCAAGAAGGCGCGCGAATCGATCGCCCTGGGGTTGGAGCATTTACTGGTCAATCAGGCGGTCTTGGTGATACCCACAATGCCTGATATTGCTCCTTTTAAGCAGGCTCCACCGGCCGATACCATGATTTTTCGAGAACGGGCGATGTCCTTGCTGTGTATCGCAGGGCTGGGTCGATTGCCCCAGTTAAGCTTGCCTTGGGCGCGTTTTAATGGTTGTCCATTAGGTATTTCCTTGGTGGCAGCCCGAGGCGAGGATGAAATGTTGCTGGCGTTGGCAGAGCGCCTCGGTGCTGGACCGCTGGACTAAGTGGTGCGCATGCTCGAGGCGGCTTCTTTTTTTAGCGGACCTTAAAAACCAGTTTTCCCCGAAAATGACGTCCCTGACTGATTTGATGGGCTTGGACGGCATCGGATAAAGCAAAAACTTTCATTTCTGGTAGGGTAACCGCGCCTTTTTGAATTAAATCCACTATGCGTTCGAGCGCTTTGCGACTACGCCCCACATTAGGCCTGAGTGAGTGCTTACCATCGGGCGGAGTTGGGCCGGTGTTACCTGAGGCAATAAAGGCGGCGCGCCCTCCTGGGCGAAGCACAGTAAAGGCTTTTTTGGCCACATCACCCCCGACCGTATCAAAAACGGCATCGATACCAGAGATCGCCGTGGTAAAGTCCTGGGCGTTGTAATCGATCACTTGATCGGCACCAAGACTTTTCAAATAGGGGAGGTTGCTGGCACTAGCGGTGCTGATGACTTTTGCACCCAGATGTTTGGCGAGTTGGACGGCAAAGCTTGCCACCCCACCGGCGCCACCTTGAATCAGAATGGTTTCATTGGCTTTGAGGGCAAGGCAGTCTTCAATGGCAGTTAATGCGGTTAATCCAATCAGGGCAACGGCTGCACATTGATCATGACGTAAAGCAGCCGGCTTTCTGGCAATAATATCAGAGCGAATCGCGATTTTTTCCGCATAAGCGCCTTCCTGGCCCACGTCACAGACCCCAAAAACCTCATCGCCGATACGCCAGTCGGTCACCCCAGCCCCTAAGGCGCTGACCACCCCAGAAAAATCCCGGCCCATGATATAGGGAAATTGGGTAATGGGGGCGTAGGTACCATGGCGAACCTTCCAGTCGGCGCCATTGACGCTAGCAAAATGGATATCGACCATCACTTGGCCAGGAGCTAAAACAGGATTAGCCACTTCTCCGTACTGGATAACTTCCGGTCCCCCGTGTTGCATGAAAAAGGCGGCTTTCATGGGTGATATTCCTTTTTATAATAAGTGAAGGCAATCCCCTTAAGGGAGGGCCGTGAAAGAATAAACCCCCAGGGTAGGCCTCAGGGGCAAGAAAGCCTATTCTATCCTTGAAGGGGTGTAGGGTTCTAGTGCAGGGTTTTTTTGCCAGATGCTGAGAGAATGAAAAGTAGACTTACCCGTAAAAAAGGCATTTTTCTTGATGGCTTTGACCTTGTGGTCCGCAAAAACAGGGGCAACAGCGTACAATGGCGGTATGAAACCCCCCAAAAGACTACAACCGCTCATTGATGAAGGCCTCATTGATAGTGTCCTATTACAATTAATGAGTGGCAAGGAGGCGATGGTCTATGTGGTGCGCTGTGGGGAAGATATTCTGTGCGCCAAGGTCTACAAAGAAGCCACCCACCGGAGCTTTCGTCAGGCGGTGGATTACACGGAAAATCGTAAAACCAAAAATAGCCGTCAATCGCGAGCCATGGCCAAGGGCAGTCGTTACGGTCGACAAGCGCAGGAGGCGGCTTGGCAAAGTGCTGAAGTCGATGCGCTTTACCGCTTAGCCGCCGCAGGGGTCAGGGTGCCACAGCCCCATAATTTTTTAGACGGCGTACTGTTGATGGAGCTCGTGAGTGACGAGCAGGGGAACCCGGCCCCCCGTTTGGGTGACGTCACCATGACCGGCGATCAAGCGCGGTTTTTTCACGCGCAGTTGCTTAAAGAAGTCGTCAGGATGCTCTGCGCAGGCGTGGTTCATGGCGACTTGTCAGAATTTAATATATTGCTCGGTGCCGATGGCCCCGTGATCATTGATTTGCCCCAGGCCGTGGATGCGGCGGGTAATAATCACGCCAGTCGTATGTTGTTACGAGACGTGGCGAATTTAGGGGACTTTTTTGCGCGCTTTGCCCCAGAGCTCAAATCTACGGACTATGGCCCTGAAATCTGGGGCCTGTATCAGAAGGGTGAATTAAGCGAGGAGACGGTATTGACGGGACGCTTTGAACGTCAACACGCCCCCGTAGATTTGCAAGCCTTGATGGGTGAAATTGATGACGCACGTGCGGAGGAGGCTGCTCGTCAGCTAAGATTACAAAGCCCCTAGAGGGCTTTAACCTGTTTTTTTGGCTTCATGGGTTTTAGGGGCATTTCGCTCGAGGGCTCATAACACCACCTATTTAATAATTGGCTCTTTTTATTCCTTAAGACGCGTAACTATGAATGCACAAAGTTTTCTCCCCGGCAAAGACGCCAGCCTTGAAGCGACGATTCAAGGATTTCAACAGAAATTAGCTCACAAGGGATTTAAATTAAATGAATCCTCTTGGTTAAATCCCGTGCAGGATATCTGGTCGGTGCACGTGCGAGATCATGATTGCCCGATGCTCTTTGCCAATGGGAAGGGGCGCAGTGAGTTAGCCGCACGCGCCAGTGCTTTGGGGGAGTTTTTTGAACGATTAAGTACGCATTATTTCTGGACACATTTTTATTTAGGCTCAACCCGAGCCCAGAGCGCTGTGGTGCATTACCCAGAGGAGAAGTGGTTTACCGTGCCCGCCTCAGGGCAGTGGCCGAAGGGCTTACTCAATCCAACCTTGCAGGCATTTTATAACCCTCAGCAAGATATCGATGCCAAGGTTTTGGTGGATTTAAATTCTGGCAATACGGAACGTGGTATTTGTGCTTTGCCCTATACCCGTTTGGACGATGGTGAGAAGACGTGGTTTCCGGTCAACATTATCGGTAACCTTTACGTGAGTAACGGCATGGCGGCCGGTAATAATCAAATTGAAGCGCGAAGCCAAGCGTTATCTGAGATTTTTGAGCGGCACATAAAAAACCGTATCATCAGTCAATGCCTGTGCTTACCCGAGGTACCGCAGGCGGTGATTGATCGCTATCCGACCATTGCAGCGGGGGTTGCAGGATTAAGGCAAGCCGGCTTCAGCATCCTCGTGCGAGACGCTTCTCTCGGTGGGCAGTATCCTGTGATGAATGTGACGTTGCTCAATCCCCATGATCAGGGCTGTTACGCGAGTTTTGGTGCGCATCCGCGTTTTGAAATTGCGCTCGAACGGGCTTTAACCGAATTACTGCAGGGCCGTTCATTAGACGCACTCAATGGATTTCCAGAACCCGGATTTGATATAGAAGAAATCACCATGCCCTCAAATCTGGAAATTCATTTTGTGGATTCTAGTGGGGTTTTGAGCTGGAAATTTCTCGGTGATAAGCCAGATTACCCCTTCGTAGATTGGAATTTTAGTCAGACGACAGAGCAAGATTACGCTTGGCTTTGCGATCGCATCAAAAAAGAGGGTAAAACTATTTATGTAGCTGATTTTTCGGCCTTTGGTATTTCTAGTTGCCGAATGCTTGTGCCAGATTTTTCAGAAATCTATCCGGTTGAAGATTTGGAGTGGGAAAACAATAGTATTGGCAATAGTATCCGTCCTTATTTGTTGCGATTACAAAATTTGACGATTAAGGAGGCGCGAGGTTTACTCAAACAATTGCAACGGTCTAATTTTAATGATGAACGTCCATTATGGGAAATATTAGGCCTCGCGGTGCCAGACAAAACGGCGTGGAAGCAATTACGGATTGGTGAGCTAAAAACATTGTTAGCTCTGGATGTGAAGGATAAGGCGGCGATTTTAGAAGGCTGTGATTGGATTTATCATTTTCAGGACATGGAGCCCGCACGACGCAAAGTCTATCGTTGTATCGAGACTTTATTAAAACTAAAAGCCCCTAAGGCCTATTTACAGCCTTTAGCACAACTTTTTTCGTCGGACACGTTGCGACAAGCGCAAGCGCTTTTGAGTCGAGAGGACCGATACTTTGATCTCCCGCTTTTGGGCGACGATATGCAAGCAAGCGCAATGCATCAAACGCTGATTCAAGCCTATGATAAATTATTCATTTCTGAGAGTCATTAAACCGTAGAGGTTGTCTGCTAGAAGGGCCCGCCGGAGTGAAACTGATTTATTTGCATGGATTTAATAGCGCGCCCAGCTCGCGCAAGGCGCAACAGGTGCGCCGCCACTTTGAGCGCTGGGGACGATTGGATGAGTTAGATATCCCGGCATTGCCACACCGTCCCGCCGAAGCCATTCAGATGCTTTGCGACTTAGTGCAAAGTAGTGGTTGTACTGCCCTCATGGGCAGCTCATTGGGAGGCTATTACGCGACGTTTTTAGCCGAACGCTATCGGATCCCCGCTGTATTAATCAATCCAGCAGTCAAACCGTATCAGCTGTTGACACAACATCTAGGATGGCAAACAAACCCCTATACCGGCCACAGCTACGAATTGATTGATGCTCATGTGAGTGAATTGACTGCGCTAGAAATAGATAGTCTGACCGCTTCGTTATACTTTTTGTTAACCCGCACGGGTGATGAAGTGTTGGATTACCGGGCAGCCGTGCAGCGATACCACGGTGCACGTCAATGGGTGATACCGGGGGGGGATCATGGGTTCTCTGATTTTGATCCGTATGTCGAGGTCGCCTTAGAGTTTTGCGGTTTTAAGACAATACCAAAGTGATATTTTTTAGACCTCAACCCCGAGCAGCAATGGTCTTAGCAAAATTAAAAAAAGGGGAAGCAATGGGAGAATGGGAGTTGAGAGAAAAAAACGTACTCATTACGATGGGCGGCTGATGAGGGTCGTCTTGGTTAGTGGATTGTCGCTGCAATGCGAGACACAAAAACTGACCTGTGCCGCTGCCTTATGTGTTGGAGGATTTTAAAATTCTAGATTCGGGACCCGCTGGCTGGCAGCCGATCGATCAATGATTTGTTTATGACCCCGAAACGCATCGTTGGCAATCGAGCCAAGAGATGACATTTTCACGACAAGGTTGAGCCGGGGATATATTCGATGGGAAATTTCATCAGGTCAGTGGGCAGGTGGCCTCAGGGGGTGCGCCAGGAACCCCTATTGATACCGATGTGGATGAGGTGATTGACTTAGAAGCGTCTGCGTCACACAGCCATAATCTCACCGGCCACAAGAGTCAATGACGGTCTGGTTAGTGTTGTGATCCGCCTGATCCAGTATAATCGTGGACCCTAAGCTCTGGTTTAATCCAGACCCTATTTTATTGTATTGCCACGCAGAATCGGGCCCGATGAACGTATTTTATGAAGAAGAAGGTGGTTTCAAAGTCGGCACGATCATGGCGGACAATGATACCTCGTTGCAAGTCGAAGCCCCCCATGGCAAGCGCTCAAAAATTAAGGCGTCGGCTATTTTGCTGCGTTTTGATCAGCCGCCGATCCAGCATTTTATGAGCCAAGCGCAAAAGTTGGCTGAAGACATCGATGTGGAATTTTTATGGCAATGTTGCACGGAGGTTGAGTTTGAGTGTGCGGCGCTGGCTAAGGAGTATTACGGTGAATCACCGAAGGCCATAGAACTGGCCGCTGTATTACATCGGGTACATGGGGCGCCGATGTATTTTTATAAAAAAGGGCGAGGTCGTTATAAGGCGGCTCCCGAGGTGGCGCTGAAGGCGGCTTTAGCGGGGGTTGAACGTCGTCAGCAACAGGCCTTGCAAAAGCAGCAATACGTCGAGGCATTGAGTCATTTACAGTTACCGGAAGCCTTCTTATCGGGATTGAAGGCGCTGCTTTATAAACCGGACAAAAATACGCTCGAATATAAGGCGCTCGAAGAGGCGGCTTTAGGCCTTAAGTTATCTATTCCTCGTTTGATCGAGCGTTGTGGGGCTTTGCCCTCCACTCATGATTATCATGTGGATCGTTTTTTATTTGAGTATTTTCCGCTCGGTGCGGGTCACGCCCCTTTGGCGCCATTGCCCGAAGAGGAGGCATTGCCCTTATCTGAAGTGGAGGCCTTCAGTATCGATGATGCCTCGACCACCGAGATCGATGATGCGTTTTCCGTTTCTCCTCGTGCAACGGGAGGTGTACGGATTGGGATACATATTGCGGCCCCCGCCTTGGGCATTGCCTTGGATAGCCCGGCCGAAGCGATCGTGCGCGAGCGTTTGTCCACCGTCTACCATCCGGCGGGTAAGATCACGATGATGCCGGATGCTTTGGTCAGTCGCTATACCTTGATTGCAGGGCGAGAATGTCCCGCATTGTCCTTATATATTGATGTGAATTCGACCGGAGAAATCGCCTCAACGCAAACACGGGTGGAAAGAGTGCGGGTGATAGAAAATTTGCGCCACGAAACGCTTGAGCCCCTTTTTAATGAAACGACCTTGGCCTCAGGTCACATTCCCCACCCTTTAGGGGAGAAGCTTAAAACGTTAGCTGAGTTTGCTGCGCAATTGCTTAAAAAAAGACGTAAGGACGCCCCGCCTCAGCAGCAACGTGCTGAGTATACCTTTCAAGTGCACAATGACCGAGTGAAAATTGGCCGACGCGTTCGAGGTTCGGCGATCGATAACTTGGTCTCAGAGCTCATGATTTATGTCAACAGCACTTGGGGCCATGAAATGGCTGAAAAGGGCATCGCAGCCATTTACCGGGTGCAAACCGGGGGTAAGGTGCGGATGAGTAGTATGCCGGCAGCGCACGAGGGGTTAGGTGTGGCGCACTATACCTGGGCGAGTTCACCGCTTCGTCGTTATATTGATCTCCTCAATCAACGTCAATTAATTTCACTGCATGGTGCAACCCCTCCGCATTATCAGGCGCAAGATGAGGCGCTTTTATCGGTGATGCGTGACTTTGAGGTGAATTACGATGCTTATGCTGAATTTCAGCGTCAGATGGAGCGCTACTGGTGTTTACGTTGGTTGATGCAAGAGGAGGCCACGCATATCACCGCCACGGTGATTCGTGAGAACCTGCTGCGCTTTGATGCGCTGCCTTGGGTGATGCGGGTGGTGTCATTGCCTGAACTGCCACCGGAGACAGTCGTCGAGCTGGCCGTCTCGCAGATTGATTTATTGGAATTGACTTTGCATTGCGAGTTTATTCGTCGTGTCGATAGCGCCTATTAAGGACATTGATGCGCATCCTGAGAAGACGCTGCAGCGCGTAGCATGGTTGAGGGGTATGGACTCTATGGCTAGCACTACTGCGCGCCGTTGCAGTTGGAGCGTATTGCTATCATTGAGTATGCATGTGGTGTTGATTGCCGGGGTCGGTTTTTATCGTGATCCCTCGGGCTCGCCTAAAGTGCACGAGCAGCTAAATGTGGTATTAGTGAATGCGCATAGCAAAGCGCTTAAGGATCCAAAACAGGCGCTCGATGCGTTAGCCCAAGTGACTTTGGATGGTGGTGGTGACAGCGCTGAGCGTGTGCAGGCGACAACGCCCTTTGCACGTCCTACCCCAGATCATCAACCTCGCGACCAAAGACCTAAACGCCACGAACAAACGGAATTAAAAGTCCAGCACTGGATCACCCGTTCAGATGATTTGGCCTTAGAGTCTGAGCGAGTGGCTCAGCCCCTAAATACGTCACTTCATCCGTCTCCTGCTTCATTCAGTCAGAGTCAGATCGATCAGACCGAGCCACTGAATCGGCACCATCAGCAGGCTATTTTGTCTCAGCATTGGCAGCCCCTTCAACACTATCCCCGACGCCAGTTTATTGGCTCTCGGACCAAGGAGTATCGATTTGCACGTTATGTCGAACAGTGGCGCGCTAAAATTGAGAGGGTGGGGGAATTAAATTATCCCATCGAAGCGGGTGAGAAAAAAATTTATGGTCAGTTATTGCTCTCAGTGTCGATCCGCGCGGATGGCTCCTTGGAGAAAGTCGAGTTAAGCCGTTCATCGGGGTTTGCGGTGTTGGATGAGGCCGCGGTACGAATCGTACGTTTGGCAGCCCCTTATCCCCCCTTTCCTGCCGAGATTGCTAAAGACACCGATATTATTGATATTATTCGAACTTGGCGCTTTACTCACAGCAATCAAATGCAGGCGGATTCACTGGATTAAACAAAATGATGGAAATCACGTGGATCCCAAAAATCCAGTAAGTCCGAAGGGGGCAAAGTACTATAAAAAATGAAAGGCTTGCCTTTTCCCATCGCTCAGTCGGCGAACGCCACGTCGCCGCCCCTTCATCACGTGAAAACAGTAAAATACTGCCATGACTGATCGATATGCCGTCATTGGCCATCCTATAGCGCATAGCAAATCGCCGCAAATTCATGCAGCCTTTGCTGCCCAAACGGGACAGGATCTCGTTTATGAAGCCATACTGTGTGAGCCTGAGGCACTTAAGTCCCGTATTCTTGAATTTCGCGATCAGGGCGGGCGCGGTATGAATATCACCTTGCCTTTTAAGCAAGAGGTGATGGGCTTAGCGACCGAACAAAGCCCCGCCGTTAGGCTAGCGGGAGCGGCGAATACGTTGATTTTTTCTAAGACCCAGATCATCGCCCACAACACGGATGGATTGGGCTTGGTTCGGGACCTCGAAGTCAATCTTCAATTTCCCTTGGCAGGTAAGTCGGTGCTGTTATTGGGAGCGGGTGGGGCCTCTTACGGCGTGGTTGGCCCGTTGTTGGCCGCCGCTGTTAGTGCGTTGGTGGTAGTGAATCGTACGCAAGACAAGGCCCGAGGACTCGTTGATTCTTTTTCGCATTTCTCGGGCTCCATTGCCCTTAGTACGCTCAGTCATGGAGATTTGATGGAATCGAGTCGCAGATTTGATGTGGTAATTAATGCCACATCAGCAGGTTTAAGTGGGCAGATGCTCGCCTTACCAAAAAATATTTTTTCACCTGGCGCTTTGGCCTATGACATGGTCTATGGGCGAGAGACGATATTTATGGCATTTGCTCGGGCGCAGGCCGTGCAGGTAGCAGATGGACTCGGGATGTTAGTCGAACAGGCAGCGGAGGCTTTTTATTTATGGCGTGGCCTACGTCCCCAGAGTGGGCCTGTGATCAACGAGTTACGTCGGCAAGAGGCTGGCTAAGCCGTGAGATGGTTGTGGCAGCACTTTAAGCAAATCCTTCAATACCTTTTGATTGGGTTTATTGGATTGCAATTATGGTTTTTTGCGCACATTTTATTTTGGATTTCTTACAATCCTAGCTCCACCGCCTTCATGCAAGAGCGTCTCGAACGACTGCAAATCAAAAATCCAACATTGAAGCTAAAACACCAATGGGTGCCTTACAGCAAAATGTCCGTTTCATTAAAGCGTGCGGTGCTAGCCGGTGAAGATACCACCTTCGTCAAACACCATGGTTTTGATTGGCAAGGGATTGAGCGTGCCTGGGAACGTAATAAGCGCTCCGGCACCATTGTGGCTGGCGGATCGACTATTTCACAGCAATTGGCTAAAAATCTCTTTTTTTCAGGCCAACGCACCTGGTGGCGTAAGGGTCAGGAGGCGCTCGTCACCGTGATGATAGAAGCAGTGATGTCAAAACGACGAATTTTTGAAATTTACTTAAATATGATTGAATGGGGTGATGGAGTCTTTGGTGCTGAGGCCGGAGCGCGTTATCACTTTGGCGTCAGCGCTTTAGCCTTGACTCCGGAGCAGGCTGCACGTTTAGCATCGATGGTACCCAGCCCACGACGCTATCGACCGGGAGCCGAGAGTCACTACTTAAACGAAAGAACGGCATTAATTAACGCGAGGGCGGTGATGGTTCCTGTGCCGTGAAAGTTTTTCGTAGTATTGAATGAAGACCCTAAAATAAGACTAACCGAGTTGATAGGCATTGAGTGAAGCGATCGGTTCATCAACCGAGTAACGCCCACTCGTTTCATCACGTTTTAGGCCGGCCATCGCACAGTCGGGGTCGTGGGTAAAATATAAACGAGTACCGCTGGCGAGTTTGTTTTTTAAAAACAATTCTTTTTCATCAATCAAGTGTTCGGGATAACGGTCATAGCCCATCGTTAGAGGGACGTGTACCCAAGGTCGCCCGGGTATGAGATCGCTACAAAAAACGACGCTTTCACCATGGGCTTCTGAGCCAATCGTGGCGAGCATGAGTCCTGGGGTATGGCCATCGCTTAACTCGAATCGAACGAGGGGGCCCAACCTAGGGCTGTGGTTTTTATGAACGATTTCTAGTCGTCCGGAAGCCTCCAAAAGGGCGGGTAATTCTGGGATATACGAGGCACGATCTCGCGGGTGAGGATCTTTTGCTCGCGCCCAAGCTTGAGCGCTCACTAAGAAGGTGGCTTTAGGAAAGAGCAATTGTAGGGCTTGTCCTTTTTTCCAAGGGGCGAGTAGCCCTCCTACATGATCAAAGTGTAAGTGCGATAGCACTACGACATCGATAGCTTCATGGGTGAATCCTGCCGCTGCCAGCGAATGTAAGAGTATGGGTTCGCTTTCCACGACTCCATAGCGTTGTTTGAGCCGGGGCTCGAAAAAAGTGCCAATCCCAGTTTCAAACAATACCGATTGACCCTGAATGCCGGTGGCTAAAAGGGCGCGACAGGCGAGGGTGATACGATTTTCACTATCGGGTTCAAACCAGCGAGACCATAAAGCGCGTGGGGCATTGCCAAACATGGCGCCCCCATCGAGTTTTTGCGAGTTACCTAAAATGGAGGTGAGTTCAATCATCCATCGACCTTAATGTGTGCGGTTTTAGTGACCTTGAGATAGCGATCTGCATCGGTGCGAAGTAGTTCGTTGAATTCTTCCTGTGTGGAGGGCGCGGCGTTGATGGCTTGGGCTTTGAGTATATCTCGCACTTCTGAGTGGGCCAGAGCGTTAACAACGGCTGAATTTAAACGATTCACAGCGCTGGCCGGTGCTGCACTGTGAACCACTAGCCCACTCCAGTTGGTGGCCTCCATTGCGGGCAATCCAGACTCGCGCGCCGTGGGTACTTGAGGGACGAGCGCATCGCGTGTAGGCGAGGTCACCATTAGTAGGCGTAGTTTACCTGAGGCAATAAAGGAGGAGCATTCGGCGACATTGATTAAGAGCATTGGGATATGACCGCCTGCCCCAGCGGTGGCGGCAGGCCCCCCGCCTTGGTAGGGAGCGTGAATGAGTTGGGTTTTGGTGATGATCTGAAACGCTTCGCCCAGAAGGTGATGGCTGGTACCAGGGCCTGAAGTGCCAAAAGCGATTTCGCCTGGGTGCTTTTGTGCTAAGCGAATCAATTCATGAATGGTTTTTACCGGCAATGCAGGATTGACGGCAATGGTCATCGCTAAGGCAATGGTTTGAGAAACCGCCTTAAAGTCACGCGCCACATCGTAGGGCAATTTTTCTCTTAGCGCCGCATTGATGACGAAGCTTGGCCCGACCACGAGTAAAAGATAGCCATCGGCTGGTTGATGTGCGACGTAGTCTGTAGCGATGGTCGTGCCTCCACCGGGACGGTTTTCGACAACAACGGTTTGAGACAAAGAGTTGATCATGCGTTGGGCGATCAGGCGTGCCGCCACATCAAACGAGCCGCCTGCAGGGAAAGGGACTACGATACGTATGGGCTTGGAGGGAAAGGTTTGGGCCTGAGAGGCGGTAGGCGACAAAGGCAGTAGGCCCGTGAACAAGCTTGTAACAAGACAGAAGGGGATCGAGGGCCAGTGGAACAAGGATCGAATGGACTTCATATAATGTTTTCCTCTGAATAGACTTTTTATAGGGCAAATCGAAAGAAGCCTCACCGAGTGCTTATGTAATACCTCGCAGCCGTAGTATCCTACACCTTTGCTGGACCGGTAGAGAGGCTAGAAAAGTCAAAGGGTGTAGAGCGGGACGTTTTTTCTGGGCTGCAGGCGCCTGTAGCGGCCTAAAATTAAAAAACACAGTCACTGGACGTAAGAAAATTAAAAAAATCGTGATAGGTTTATATAAAAAGGGTTAAGGGAAAGGAATGAATAGCCAAAATCCCACTAAAAAAAGGCGGCGCAATCATAATAGGATTGACATCGGGCGAACCCGCCTAACCCTAGGGGCTAGTCTTTTATGGGTTTTGTTATGGGGTTGTCAGGGCCTCCAAGACACGGGTTCCAGTCCTATGAAAAATCCCCTTACTCAAGTAGAAAAAAACTCGCCTACGGTGACATTGACCCCCTATCGGATTGATCAGGGAAGGATTAAACAAGCGCTCAGCGATAAAGCCGGGGATGCCAAAGCGGGGCGCGATCTTTTAGTGAGTCGGATAAGCAACTGTACTTTATGTCATGCCGTGATTGAAACCGGAGAACGGTTTTTTGGGAATGTAGGGCCATCTTTGTCGGGAGTAGGTTCTCGGTTAGATGCGGCTCAATTAAGATTGCATCTGGTGAATCCCGCATATTTTAATCCCCAGACCATCATGCCTTCTTACTACCGGGTAGAGGGTTTAAATAAAGTGGCGCTCGAGTTTCAGGGCAAACCCGTGTTAGGCGCGCAAGCCATAGAAGATGTGATAGCCTATTTACTCACTTTGAAATAGTCGAAGGATTTTGGTTTTATGGATTTCCAGAATGTAGGCAAACAATGCAAAGCGAGCCTGCCTGTTTTGACAGAGGCGTTGCCCCTGGCTATCCAGAGGCGCCGCGCGGTTAAGCAATTAGCATTGCTGGCCGCGGGCGTGTGCGGGCTACCCTCGGTTGTCCAGGCGCAAGTGCCCACGGCCCGCCCCCCATTGGAGGTGGTTGTGCCAATGATGAAAACGTTGACGGCTGGGGCGCATGTTCAGGAATCTCGGGTGACTTTGACCATTCCTTTGTTAGCTGAAAATGGTCATTTAGTGCCCGTCAGTGTTAGTGTGGATAGTCCTATGACAGGCAGCGATTACGTGAAGACGCTTTATTTGTTATCGGAAAAAAACCCTCGTCCTTTGATTGCAAAAATCAGCTTTACACCAGGATGCGCGCGCGCGTCCTTGACGACGCGGATTCGACTGGCTGGGGCACAGTACGTCGTGGCCTTAGCTCAAATGTCGGACAATTCTTTTTGGGCCGCGTCGGCTGAAGTGGTTGTGACAGATACGGCTTGTCTTGACGCGACTTAAAAAACAAGGGAATGCGGATGAGTGTTGCTAAAATTTCGTTACCGAAGAGTGTCAATCGTGGTGAATCGGTAGCAGTACGTGTGGCGATTCAGCATCCCATGGAGACGGGCTATCGGGTGGATAACAAGGGTAAGCTCATTTTAAAAAATACCGTGCGTGAGATGAATTGTCTTTATAACGGAGCGTTGGTGTTTAGTGCAGAAATGGGCTCTGGGATTGCCGCGAATCCTTACCTATTATTTTATTTGGTAGCCAAAGACAGCGGTCTGATTCAATTGAATTGGGTGGATGATGCGGGGGTAAAAGGCACGGCTAGCGCTTTGTTGACGGTTGTTTAGAATGACGAAAAAAAAATACCGTTTCGACAAGATGGTTAGTTTTATCTTCATCATGTTTGGTTTGGGCTGGGGTGTATCGAGCTTTTTGATCTGTATTGCGGATGAGGGGCCTAAGCGAGCTAAGCGGCCTCAACCGCCGCGCTCGGGAATTGAGTTTGTGAGCCCAGAAATACGCGCTTTTCAGGAAGATGACTTTTCAAGCCCTGCCATGTTGTGGGCCACCCGAGGTGAGCACTTATGGCAGGAGACAGCGGGGCCTCGAGGGGAGTCTTGCCAGAGCTGTCATCATGATGCAGCGCAAAGCATGAAGGGCGTGAGCGCACGTTACCCCAAAATCGATGAACCCTCGGGAGCACTTCTGAATGTGGAGGCGCGTATTAATCGTTGCCGCACCGAAAAACAAAAGGCGGCGGCGTTTGCCTACGATTCAGAATCCTTACTCGCGCTCACCGCTTATGTAGGCTTACAGTCGCGTGGCATGGAGATGAAGGTGACGATTGATGAAAAAAATAAAGCCCGTTTTGAAAGCGGCCAGCGCCTTTTTTCTACTCGAATAGGGCAGATGAATTTAGCTTGTACGAATTGCCACGATGACAATTATGGACGTAAATTATTAAATGACACGATAAGCCAAGGCCATATTAATGCCTACCCTGCCTATCGCATTGAGTGGCAAGATTTTGGATCTTTGCATCGCCGTTTACGGGCTTGTTTTTACGGCGTTCGTGCGCAGCTACCGACTGCGGGGTCGGACGAATTGTTAGATCTCGAGTTATTTCTGGCCTGGCGATCCCAAGGCTTGCCAGTAGAGACGCCTGGCGTGCGTCGTTAGTCGGCGCTGATTTATTCGGCTTTGATGCCGGCTTGACGAATGAGGCGAGCATACTGATCGGTCTGCTTGCGTAAAAACAAGGTAAAGGCTGCTGGGTTATTGCCTACCGGTTCAGCGCCTTGTTGGATAAGGGTATCTTTGACAGAGGGCGTATGTGTGGCTTTGATAATTTCACGGCTTAATGCCGTTAATACGAAGGGTTGTAGACCAGAGGGCGCGACGAGTCCATACCAGGCAATGGAGTTATAGCCGGGCAGACCCGATTCAGCCAAGGTGGGTGTTTCTGGCCACAGGGGGTTACGTTTCGCGGAGGTAATCCCCAGTACCCTTAATTGTCCGTTACGACCATGAGGACTAATCGATAAGATGGTGGAGGCCATAAGATCGACTTGACCGGCCAATAAATCCATCAAACCCGGCCCCCCACCCTTATAGGGCACGTGAACCATATGGACGTTAGCCATTGTATTGATGAGTTCTGCCGCCAAGTGCTGAGAGGAGCCGATTCCACCCGACGCATAGTTCAGGGCCTTTGTGTTTGATCGCGCGAGTGTGATTAATTCTTGGGTCGTTCGGACATTTAACTGAGGGTGTACGGCTAATAATAAGGGCAGTATCGCTGTGAGGCTCAGCGCCTGAAAGTCAGTCGCGGTATTGTAGGGTAGGTGTTTTAAAAGGCTAGGATTGACCGCATGTCCAATCGCGACCATTAAAAGGGTGTAACCATCCGGGTTGGCTTTGGCGACTAGATCGGAGGCAATTAAACCATTAGCGCCTGCACGGTTATCCACCACGACAGGGACCCCCCAGGTTTGATTTAATTTTTGGGCGAGGAGTCTAGCCAAGATATCGGTGGATCCCCCGGCACTAAAAGGCACCACTATGCGTATGGGACGCGTAGGGTAGTGAAGCGTTTGGGCGAGTGCTTCATACCCTTGCCAAAATACCCAGGTCAGGCCCACGTGCCATAAGAATTTTTTAATCCAGTGATTGACTATCATTCTGAGGCAACGACATATCCGCTAGGGGTACCCATGACGGTGGTTCGTTCTAAGTGACGGCGTTGTGTTTCATCAAAGTCACCGAGGGCCTGATGCATGGTACAGCGGTTATCCCAAACGATAATATCGTGAGCCTGCCATTGGTGGCGGTAGACAAATTCGGGGCGTGTTGCATGACGATTTAAATAGTCAATCAGGGGCTGGCTCTCGGGGGCAGTCATTTGATCAAAGCGCCGTACTTTTTCACCTAAATAGAGTGCTTTTCGTCCAGTTTCAGGATGAATACGTACCACTGGTTGCGCAATCGGAGGGTTTAACCGACGCTGTTGCTCAGCACGAACTTCACCACTGGCGGTATGGTTAATTTTGCGGGTTCCCGACAGATGTATGGCATGAAGTGGGCTGATGAGTTGCTGCATCCCGAGGGAAAGCGCCTCGTAGGCCAAAGTCATATTGGCAAATAAAGTATCCCCACCCACTTCAGGCACTATCCAACTTTTTAGTAAAGAACCCATAGAGGGTATAGGTGTGAAGGATAGATCCGAATGCCACTGCCGACCGGTATAGCGCGAATTGGAGGCTGAACCATCCGCATGGGGTTCGTTAGTGACCAGAAGGAGCTCCGGAAAATCGGGATGGCGATCCTGTGGCAGGCTATCGTGTTGGTCTAAGGGACCAAATCGACGACTGAAAGCGATGTGCTCTTCACGGCTAATACATTGATCACGAAATAAGAGAATGCCGTGATCAAGAAAAGCCTGATAAATCTCACCGAATGTAGATTCAGTCAGAGGCGCTTTAAGATCAATGTCACACACTTGAGCACCAAGGGCATGGGAGAGTTTACGAAGTTGTAAAGGCATGGGGTGTCGTTTGTCTCTGACAGTGGGTAGGGGAGTGGGGAAGGCAGTGATTGCGTTAATACACCCATTCCATCGCAGATTTTAAGTTTATCAAAAAGAGTAGCGGGGGGGTGTATGAATAAAAAGGCGCGCTTTATTTTTGACAGTCAACCAAACCCTAGGATACGGTAAGGGTAGAGTGCAAAGCTGAAAAAAGCTTAGCGAATCATCATGATGATTTATGCATTGAGTCATGCCACACGGTTCACGTTTTTTATGTAGGCGATAATCAACGCGCAGAATAGTCGATAAAGCCCGCTCGGTTTGGCATTGAAACTTGGGCTAACGTATTGGCATTCATGATCTCTTTTTCTGCAATGATTCCGTTTAGATAGAGAATATACGCGCTGAGCGCATACGTTTCATCATCGCTTAAAGACATCGGCGCATTCGCCGGCATGGCACGGCGGGTGTAATCGAAAAGTGTGCTGGCATAGGGCCAGTAACTGCCTACAGTACGAATAGGCCGTTCGGTCTTTAAGCTGCCGATGCCTCCGACTAAAGGATCCGCTGGGCGACCCTGTCCTTTGTCTCCGTGGCACGACAAGCACTTAGCGGCATAGACTTTTTCTCCTTGGGCCACGGTGCCGCTGCCCGCCGGAAGTCCTTCGCCATTGGACATGATGCTGCGATCCATGCGTTGTAATAATGAAGCCGAGGCTACTCGGCCTAAGCCCGGACCTTGGCTTGGTGCAGTGGAGAATCCTGAGTCAGGGGGGCTAGCGCATGAGACAAGGCCTAGACTTAAAACCAGCATGAGTGGCCCAGCCAGATCGGTGCGGTATTTAAGTGTAGACATTACTAAGGCTCCCGTTAGCATCTATGGCCCATGCTTGGATATAGTTATTATGGAAATTCATGCCTTTGGCATAAGGTGCTGTGAAAACGGTACGTGTGGGCTGTACGGCCCCTGAATCATCAGTGGCACGGCTTTGTAATACGTGGGTTGTCCCATGCCAATGCCAAGGCAGTCGAAAGCGAGTAAAGCTCTTTGAGTGTACTGGACCCTGAAGTGTGGCATCCTTCCAGCTCAGGCCGTTATTCGTGGAGATTTCTACCCTCGTAATCCTACCCGCACCTGTCCAAGCGATACCGGTGATTTCATATAATCCCTGGCGCTCGAGTTTGTGTCCATAGGAGGGGAAAGTGATAACGGATTTAACGCCAAGTCCGAAGGTAAATTGCCGGGCTAAACCGTCTTTTTGAAGATCGGTGTACTTCGATGTCTCATCTTTCGTAAAAGTCGGGGCCTGGGTGAGCTTTAAGCGTCTTAACCATTTGACATTGGTGTTGCCCTCCCACCCGGGCAATAACAGTCGCATGGGGTAGCCTTGCTCTGGTCGTAAACGTTCCCCATTCTGATAAAGGGCGATCATGGCATCGTCCAGTGCCTTATTCAGCGGAATACTGCGACTCATAGAGGCAGCATCGGCCCCTTCAGCCAGTATCCACGTCGCACCCGGCTTAATACCCGCCTCATGTAACAGTAAAGCCAATGGGACTCCGGTCCACTCGCTGGTAGAGGCCAGGCCGTGGATAGCACCGGCGGTGATTTGTGGTGGTTCTGGCGCACTATTAGGACCGCTATTGCCAGAACACTCAATAAAGTGCACTCGATTAACCAGCGGATAGCGGGATAAAGCGTCTAGCTTAAATAATAAGGGTCGTTCGACCAGTCCATGGATGAGTAATTCATGTTGGAGTGGATCAATATCGGGGACGCCATTGTGATGACGCTCAAAATGCAGTCCACTGGGGGTGATGGTTCCCTCCAGTGCTTGATGAGGGGTGCGGGAGCTGCCTGTGCCCGGAGATACGGTAGGGTAGCCGCTTGCGAAGGGACGTTTGACGGAAGCTTCAAAGGTAGAAGGCGTGCCATAGCCACTCATGGGTTTACCAGGCGTTTTCATCCACAGGGGATTTTCTTCTGCATTCACCGGAAGGGTAAGGCTAGTGACACTCAGGGTAGCGGCCACAGAAGCGCTGCCGGTTAAAAATCGTCGTCGCTTTGGCATATCAAGCGATGGGAGCAGATTTTTTACCAGAGAGTTTTTTGGGGGCATGGTGAGTTTAGCTCCTTTTTTTTAAAGCAGGATACTCTATATCACTAAAACTAAATAGCCTCAGAGGTGAGTTCTCTATGAGTTATGGAGCGTGTCGACCCCCAACACCAGCCTCCGACAGACTATAGTGATGCCACGTCTTCCCCCAAAAGCCCTCGTATTGCATACCAACGCCACCTCGTCTGGGAGGCGATCCGTATGTTGCAAAGATTCAAATCAGAGGGCTTACGGTTTATTAGCGTAAACTTGCGTTAATTTTTTCCAAGGCAGAGGCGCCTGGACACAATTGCTCGACGTCCAATTGATTCAGTGGGGTGTCTACGGTATTTAAGTGCTCATGCATATCGATGGCTTTGGGGTCGATATAAAGGAGCCCCGTGACCACTTCACCGCGAGAGGCATGTTCTTGTACATAATTCATGGTGCGTACGCGATCGGTGGGATCGTGCTCGGCGGAGAGTTTTTTTAAACGCAAAAAACGTCCATCGTGTTGTTCAACCGTGATGACTTCTCCCGGTGCATAATCGGCGGTGATTTCTTCTCGTCCTTCGATAAAGTCCATTCGATTGACGGCTTCATTATGCTGGCGAACATATTCGTAGCTCTTGGTGGAGCCGGCGTGGTTATTAAAAGCGATACAGGGCGAAACTACATCAATAAAAGCAGCTCCTTTATGTTCAATGGCTCCTTTGATCAGAGGGACGAGCTGACTTTTATCCCCAGAAAAACTGCGCGCCACATAGGTCGCACCCAGCAGTAACGCCATGCCGATCATATCGAGTGGCTCATCGGAATTGATAACGCCCCGTTTGGATTTCGACCCTTTGTCAGCGGTAGCAGAAAACTGGCCTTTGGTGAGGCCATAGACCCCATTGTTTTCCACGATATACACCATATTAACGCCGCGGCGCATGCTATGGGCAAACTGACCCAAGCCAATGGAGGCAGAGTCACCGTCACCTGAGACGCCTAAGTAAATTAATTCACGGTTGGCAAGATTCGCCCCAGTCAGCACGGAGGGCATACGACCATGGACACTGTTAAATCCGTGTGAATTGCCCAGAAAGTAGTCGGGTGTTTTAGAAGAGCAACCAATGCCAGAGAGTTTGGCAACTCGATGCGGTTGAATATCCAGCTCCCAGCAAGCCTGAACGATGGCAGCGCTGATCGAATCATGCCCGCAACCGGCGCACAGGGTTGAGATTTTTCCCTCATAGTCACGTCGTGTGTAACCCACGGCATTTTTAGTTAAGCCTGGGTGGTGTAGTTTGGGTTTGGCAAGATAAGTCATGAGACAACCTTTTTGAAGGCAACGACGGTGTGGGCGGCGACGTGGTGGCTAATTTCATCAACAATAAAGCGGGCCGTGATCGGAGTGCCATCGAAATGAAGTACGCTGATTAAACGTTCGGGGTTAATCTGACCTTCATTGACGAGGAGGGATTTTAATTGGGCATCGCGATTTTGTTCAATCACAAATACGCCAGTGTGCTCAGTAATAAAACGATCAATCTCATCGGCAAAAGGAAACGCCCTGACGCGTAGGGCATCTACGGCGATGCCTTGTGCGGCGAGTAGGTCAAGTGCCTCGATCATCGCTGGGCTTGTGGAGCCATAAAATAGGGCCCCTAGCTTGGTTGGATGAGCGGCAGGGAGAAGTTTGGGAGCCGGAACAATTTTTTTGGCACTTTCAAATTTACGCAATAATCGAGTGACATTTTCAATATAATCGGGGCCTGCTTCGCTGTAACGGGCGTAACGGTCTTTGGTGGTGCCGCGTGTAAAATACGCGCCGTGATGGGGGTGGGTGCCAGGATAGGTACGATAAGTAATCCCATCGCCGTCAATATCGTTGTAACGCCCAAAATCAGCCCCCGCTTCGAGCGCCTCATAGGTCATCACTTTGCCCCGATCATAGCCCTTGGTGTCATCCCACTCCAGCGGATCACAAAGACGCGTGTTCATGCCGATATCAAGATCGGTCATTACAAAAATCGGTGTTTGCAAGCGCTCAGCCAAGTCCAGTGCTTGGGCACACATTTCAAAACATTCTTTAGGGTCTTCTGGAAAGAGCAGCACGTGTTTGGTGTCGCCGTGAGAGGCATAGGCACAGCTTAAGACGTCACTTTGCTGGGTTCGAGTGGGCATGCCGGTTGAGGGCCCACCGCGTTGTACGTTAATTAATACCACTGGGATTTCAGCAAAATAGGCGAGCCCAATAAACTCGGTCATGAGCGATATACCCGGACCCGAGGTGGCGGTGAAAGAGCGTGCCCCATTCCAGCCCGCACCGATAGCGATGCCGATGGAGGAGAGTTCATCCTCGCCTTGAATGATGGCGTAGCGGGCTTTACCGGTTGCGCTATCGACACGGTATTTCTGACAATATTTGATGAAGGCTTCAGCCACTGAGGAAGAGGGGGTAATGGGGTACCAAGCACACACGCTCGCCCCCCCATAAACGGCACCCAGAGCGGCTGCGCTATTGCCATCTAAAAAGACTTTGTTGCCAACATTGTTCGCTCGCTTGACGCGTAAACCCAAAGGGCAAGTTAAGTGTTCAAAGGCGTAGTCACGTCCGAGTTTTAACGCCTTGATGTTGGATTGGAGCAGCGCTTCTTTGCCTTTGAATTGCTCACTAAAGAGCTTTTCGATTTCTGCTGGATCAATGTCAAGGAGGGCAGACAAGGCACCAACGTAGATGATATTTTTAAAAAGTTGGCGCTGCCGAGGGTCACTATATGTGGCGTTACAGATATGAGTGAGGGGGATGCCAATGATTTGAATGTCTGTGCGAAACTTAGACTCTGACAAGGGCTTCGAGTTATCGTAAAAAAGATATCCCCCAGGGCTAATTTCTTTGACATCTTTCTCCCAGGTCTGAGGGTTCATTGCCACCATTAAATCCACTCCACCTCGACGACCTTGATAACCGGCTTCATTCACGCGTACTTCATACCAAGTGGGCAGACCTTGGATATTGGAGGGGAAGATATTGCGAGGGGCCACGGGCACCCCCATTCGCAAAATGGATCGGGCAAAAAGTTCGTTGGCCGAAGCCGAGCCCGAACCGTTGACATTGGCAAATTTAACGACAAAGTCGTTCGTAGCTTGAATAGGAGTCATGGGGGCTGTTCGTTTATTATTTAGGCGGCCTTGCGCTGTGGTTTACGGCAACCTGCACCAGCGTGGGTCATTTCAATCAAATATTTCTGCATATCCCACGCCCCTGTTGGACAACGCTCAGCGCACAGGCCGCAGTGCAAACAAACGTCCTCATCTTTTGCCATGATGCGCGCGGTCATTTTTAGCTCAGTTGAAACATAAAGGTCCTGTGTTTTAGCGTGAAGCGAGGGCGCGTTGAGTGTGGCTCGAACGGCCTCCTCCTCTCCATTGGGCGTAAAGGTAATGCAGTCCATGGGACAAATATCGACACAGGCATCGCATTCGATACACAGTTTTTCAGAGAAAACGGTTTGTACGTCACAGTTAAGGCAGCGCTGGGCCTCGGCTAGCCCCGCACGAGCATCAAAGCCCAGCTCTACTTCGACTTTAATGTCTTTGAGGGTGATTTTCTGATCTTTTAGCGGTACACGATTACGTAATTCATCAGAAATGTCATTGTCATAGCTCCATTCATGAATCCCCATTTTTTGTGAGATCAGATTGGTCATGGGGTCGGGGCGGTCTTGAAGGTTTTCACCCTGACAGAATTTATCAATCGACACGGCGGCATCATGACCATGTGCCACGGCCCAAATAATGTTTTTGGGCCCAAAAGCGGCATCGCCGCCAAAGAACACGGTAGGCAATGTTGATTGCATCGTTACGGTGTCGACGATAGGCATTTTCCATTCATCAAAATCGATGCCAATGTCGCGCTCAATCCAGGGGAAGGCATTTTCCTGGCCAATGGCCACCAACACATCATCACAAGGAAAAATCTGCTCGGGTTCACCAGTGGCAACAAGGTTACGTCGACCTTTAGCGTCATACTGGGCTTTGACTTTATCAAAGCTCATGCCTGTGAGTTTGCCTTCGTGATGGATGAAGGCTTTGGGCACGAGGAAGTTGAGGATGGGGATACCCTCTTCAATGGCATCTTCTTTTTCCCAAGGTGAGGCTTTCATCTCCTCGTAGCCAGAGCGCACAATGACTTTGACATCCTCCCCGCCTAAGCGCTTGGCGGAGCGGCAGCAGTCCATGGCGGTATTGCCTCCGCCTAACACGATCACATTTTTACCTATCTGAGTGATGTGGCCGAAGGAGACACTGGAAAGCCAATCAATACCGATATGAATATGGGCTGCCGCTTCTAGGCGCCCTGGTGCTTCCAAGTCGCGGCCCCGGGGAGCACCGGTGCCCACGAACACGGCATCAAAGGACTGGTCTAATACCGATCGTAAACTCTCAATACGGGTATTAGACTTTAATTGTACATTGCCAATATCCATGATGTAACCGACTTCCTCATCAATGACGGCCTCCGGTAAACGAAAACGGGGCACTTGCGTGCGCATGAAGCCCCCGCCTTTTTGGTCGGATTCAAATATCGTGACTTCATAACCTAAAGGCGCTAGATCCCGGGCTACGGTTAAAGAGGCTGGGCCCGCACCGATACAGGCGATTTTTTTACCATTTTTTTTCTTCGGTGCCTTAGGCATCCGAGAAGACACCTGATGGGCGCTCTTATTATCAGCGGCCACCCGTTTTAGACGACAGATGGCGACTGGCTCAGCGTGAGGTTCGCCATGTAGGGAAGGTTTTCGCATTTCGACATTGCCCTCCTCCACACGACCGCGTCGGCAAGCCGGTTCGCAAGGCCTGTCACAGGTGCGTCCGAGAATGCCAGGAAAAACATTGGAATTCCAATTCACCATGTAGGCGTCGTCATACTGACCAGCGGCAATTAAGCGAATATATTCGGGAACTGGGGTGTGGGCCGGGCAGGCCCATTGACAGTCGACGACTTTATGAAAGTAATCAGGGCGAGTGATATCAGTGGGTTTCAATCAGAACTCCAAGGGCAATCAATGGTGGAATATTTACATAAGCTAATGATTTTAATGATATTTTATAGCTTTTAAGCAACACCAAAACAAAAAACCATACTTATACTACCCCTTTGCAGCGTCACTGAAAAGGGTGCTTTAGAGGCTTCTTTTGAAGCGTGAGCCTCGTTGTGAACCCTTTGGGCCTTCAACTCAGACAGGATTGGTTGGTTGAGTCCGTTAGATACAGGATGGGGCAAGGGTGTCTTTTTTTAACGCTAGGTGCGCCGAGTAATGACCCCAGCTCCGATCAACTGATCAATATTGTCGGGAGAAAGATGCAGTAAGTCTCGTAACACTTCTTCCGTATGCTCGCCTAAGCTCGGGGCAGGGCTACGTATAGTACCCGGGGTTTTTGAGAGCTTAGCCACAGGGCCTACCACGCGAGTCTTGCCCACTTTGGGGTGGTTCATTTCAACTAAGGAGCCGCGAGCAATGACCTGTGGGTGGTTGGTGAGTTGGGATAGATTATTTAACGCGCCAAAAGGGATACCGCTGGTGAGTAGGATTTTTTCCCAATCAGCGAAGGTGCGAGTCAAAAATATGGCCTGTAGAGTAGGAATCAGGGTTTCACGATTTTGCATACGCGCGCGATTATTGGCGTAGCGGGGATCGTCGGTTAATTCAGGGTGACCGATGGCGGGACAAAAGCTTTTCCAAAGCTTTTCACTACCGACGGCGAGTGCGAAATCATGGGTTTGGGTACGAAAAGTTTGGTAGGGGGTCAAAGCACTGTAAGCGGTGCCCATGGGTTGAGGAATTTTGCCATCGGCAAGATAGCAACCAATCATGGTGTTGAGTAAGGACATTTGCCCTTCCATCATGGACACGTCGACTTGTTGGCCTTGACCGGTTTTTTCTTTGACCCGTAGCGCGGTCATAATGCCAAAGGCGGAATACATGCCTGCGGTTAAATCGGCAATGGATACTCCGGCTCTGACGCCGCGTCCGTCTTTATCGCCGGTGACGCTGATCATGCCGCTTTCGGCTTGCAAAATGAGATCCAGTGCGGGTCTATCGCGATACGGGCCACTTAATCCAAAGCCTGAAATCGAACAATAGATGATGCCAGGGTTGTGTACTTTGGCCGCTTCATAATCGAGCCCGAGTTTGGTTAAGGTGCCAACACGAAAATTTTCAATAACGATATCGCACTCTTTGACCAGTTTAAAAAAAAGGGCTTTACCTTGCTCATGTTTAAGATTAATTTCAATCCCTTTTTTATTGCGGTGCAAGCTTACAAAATAAGCCGTCTCTCCCCCGGGCAGTGGAGTCCCCCAGGAGCGGGCAATATCACCTTCGCCAAAGGCTTCGAGTTTAATGACCTCGGCACCATAATCGGCGAGCATGGTGGAGCAAAAAGGACCGGCCAGTGCGTGGGTAAGGTCAAGTACCTTGACCCCTTCAAGAGGAAGTTTCATAGATTTTAAAAAAAGAAAAGGGTTAGGGGGCGATCAAAAAAACTTATTTTTTGGGTACAAAAAGGTCGGTAATCGTACCTTCGAGCATTTCAGTCGCAAAGGCGAGTGTCTCTGATAATGTCGGATGGGGGTGGATACTTAAAGAGATATCACGCGTATCGGCGCCCATCTCCAACGCTAATACCGCCTCTGCAATCAGCTCACCCGCATTGATACCGACCATGGCTGCTCCGATTAAGCGACGCGATGATTTATCGATCAGTACTTTGGTCAATCCCTCTTCGCGCCCACTAGCAATCGCGCGTCCACTGGCGGCCCACGGGAAAACCGCTTTTTCATAATCAAGGCCTTCGACTTTGGCCTGCGCTTCGGTTTTTCCCATCCACGCGATTTCTGGGTCGGTGTAGGCGACCGAGGCAATGGTGCGAGCATCGAAAAAAGCTTTGTGACCGCAGATGACTTCAGCGGCGATCTTGGCTTCATGGGTGGCTTTGTGAGCGAGCATGGGCTCTCCACAGACATCCCCAATGGCAAAAATATGCGCTACGTTCGTGCGCATTTGTTGGTCAACCGGGATAAATCCGCGTTCATTGACCAATACGCCGGCGGCTGCGGCTCCAACCGTGGCACCATTGGGTCGACGACCGACCGCTACCAACACTTTGTCAAACTCTGCGGTGCTGGCAATGCCTGCGCAATCAAAATGGACTTCAAGGGCTTCTTTTTTTGCATGAATACGAGTGACTTTGGTCTTGAGGAGAATTTTTTCGTAGCGTGGGGTAATACGCTTTTCAAGCACCTTGACCATATCTTGATCGGCACCGGGAATGAGGCTTTGCATTAACTCTACTACGGTGATGCGACTGCCTAAGGCGGCATACACGGTTGCCATTTCAAGCCCAATAATCCCTCCGCCAATGATCAGTAGGCGTTTAGGGATATCGGTCAGGGCTAGTGCACCGGTGGAGTCTATGAGGCGGGGGTCTTCGTAGGGCAATCCCGGAATGCGTGCCACCGAAGAGCCTGAGGCGATGATGCAGTGCTCAAAGCGAACGGTTTTTTTGCCCTCTGAGGTGATGACTTCTAGTTCGTGGGGGGAGGTCAATTGCCCTATCCCATGGAGGAGCGTTACGTTACGTTTTTTTGCGAGCCCCGAAAGTCCCTTGGTGAGTTTACCCACCACACCCGATTTCCACTGTCTGAGCTGTTCCAAGTCGATATCGGGTTGACTAAAACGGACTCCCGTGATGGTGGATTCGGCCGCGTCAGAGATGACTTTGGCCACATGTAAGAGCGCTTTAGAGGGGATACAACCGACGTTTAAACAGACTCCGCCCAAGGTTGAATAGCGCTCGACCAGAAGCACTTTTTTGCCTAAATCAGCAGCGCGAAAGGCGGCGGTGTAGCCTCCAGGCCCGGCACCGAGTACCAACACTTCAGTTTGAAAGTCGCAAGGCGACGATACCGCTGGGCTCACGTCTGCGGTGATGGCGGGGGGCGTGTTCGGCGTTTTATTCGTAGGCGTTTGTGAGGGGTGATCCAGAACGCTCTGGGTTTTGGCTGCCGCTAATTCAGGCTCGAGCAGGAGGACCAAGGAGCCTTCGGAGAGTTTGTCGCCTAGTTTGACTTTGACCTCCGCTATTCGTCCGGCTACAGGGGCCGGCACATCCAGAGTGGCTTTGTCAGACTCGAGGGTAATGAGCGAGTCTTCGACCTTCACGATATCTCCAGGTTTGACCCAGAGTTCAATGACAGGAATATTCTTAAATTCCCCAATTGCGGGGACTTTGATTTCAATTAACTTTGACATTGGTCTTCCCCATCCAAGTATTCATGCTTAAGAGCGAATATGCCCATCGCCCAAAACTACGTATTTAAGGCTCGTGAGTCCGAGTAACCCGACAGGCCCGCGGGCATGCAGTTTATCGGTCGAAATCCCGATTTCAGCCCCCAGACCATATTCGAACCCATCGGCTAGCCGGGTGGAGGCATTGACCATGACAGAGCTAGAATCGACTTCGCTTAAAAAGCGTCTCGCACGACCGAAATCTTCTGTCACAATTGCATCGGTATGCTGTGACCCATAGGAGTTGATGTGCTCGATCGCTGCGTCTAGGTCTTCAACCACTTTAATCGACAAAATGGCGGCTAGGTACTCGGTATGCCAGTCTTCTTCGGTCGCGGGACTCATGGCGCTCACAATCTGGCGAGCGGCATCATCGCCCCTGAGTTCAATACCCTTGTCGAGGTAGATTTGACAAAGGGGAGGAAGAATTTTGTCGGCGATCCCTCGGGCGACCAACAAGGTTTCCATCGTATTACAAGTGCTCAGGCGCTGGGTTTTAGCGTTGTCAGCAATGCGAAGGGCTTTGTTTTGGTCGGCTTTGTCATCAATATAGACATGACACACGCCATGTAAGTGCTTGATCATGGGAATGCGAGAGTCTTTCATGAGTCGTTCAATCAAGCCTTTACCACCGCGTGGAACAATCACATCTACGTATTGGGTGAGGGTGATTAATTCTCCAACGGCAGCGCGGTCAGTGGTTTCGATTACTTGAATGACCTGACGGGGTAGACCTGCGGCGGCCAGACCCTCGTGCACGCAGGTCCCGATGGCTTGATTCGAGTGAATGGCCTCGGACCCCCCCCTTAAAATAGCGGCATTGCCTGACTTTAGACATAAGCCAGCCGCGTCGGCCGTTACATTGGGGCGTGACTCATAGATGATGCCAATGACGCCTAAGGGGACGCGCATTTGTCCGAGCTGAATACCGGAGGGAAGGTATTTGAGCTCGGAGATCTCCCCCACCGGATCGGGTAACTGGGCGATTTGCTCTAGGCCCTCAGCCATTAAATCGATAGAACGATTCGTCAGTATTAATCGATCGATCGCAGCGGCATCGAGGTTTTTTTGTCGTGCGGCAGCCACATCGAGTGCATTGGCTTTGAGTAAAGTGGATTGGGATTGTTTCAAGGACCTCGCGATCAAGTGCAGTGCCTGATTTTTTGTGGCACTGCTTGCTTTGGCAATCTGTCGGGAGGCTAAACGGGCTTGTTGACCGATGTGTTGCATGTAGGATTGTGCATTCATGGACAGATTCTACCGCGTTTGCCGTTCTGACAGCAGGGGGGCGGGGGGTTAGGTGAAGGGTCGATTAAAAAAGGGGCGATACGTTTTTTTAATGAAGCCCACGCAAGCGTGCAAAGCCCAGGGCTAATTGTTGCAACTCATCCCAGAGGTCGCCCTTGGCCAACCCCTTAATCAATTGATCAATAGCCGCTGCATGGCGTAGGCCTGCGCTGACTTGCGGGGCTCGAAATCGGGATATATTGTTTTTTAATGCGTCTTGGTGGGCAACGCCCCAGACGCGAGTTTCACGCCATAAACTAGAAAGGGGGCGACCGGAGGCGGCGGCGACCAGTAGGCGGGCGATAGTGCGAATTTCTTCACTCAAGGCCCATAACACCATGGGGGGGGCAGTGCCCTCGGCTTTTAAGCCCTCGAGCATACGGGTCAGTCTTACGGGATCGCCCTCGACCAAAGCAATGCCGAGGCTAAACACATCAAAGCGTGCCACATCCAGCACGCAGGCGCGTGCCTCTTCTAAGTTGATGGGCCCGGCGGGGAAAAGTAAGGCCAGTTTATGAATTTCTTGAAAAGCGGCTAGTAAATTCCCCTCGACTTGTTCGGTCATAAAGTGCAGCACTTCGGGGGGCGCATGTTGGGATTGCGCTTTTAACCGGCCTTCGATCCAGGCCGGCAGGGCCTTACGCGTGACAGGCAGGGCTTCGACACAGACGCCTTTTTTTTCTAAGGCTTCGAACCAAGCGCTTTTTTGCGCTCTCCAATCGAGGGCGGGTAAATGCACGAGGGTAAGCGTTTGGCTCGGTAGACTTTCGCAATAACTAACCAGGGCCGCCGCACCTTCAGTGCCAGGCTTACCGCTGGGCAGACGCAGTTCGAGCAACTTTTGACTGGCAAACAAGGACTGGGACTGCGCGCTCATTGAGAGCTGTGACCACTTAAATCCAGTATCCACGCTTAACACTTCCCGTTCGGAATAACCGGACTGTAAGGCTTGAGCGCGTATTCGGTCAGTGGCCTCGAGGGCGAGCAAGGGCTCGTCACCGAAAACGACGTAAAGGGGCCGAAGTTCGCGAGCCAAGTGGGTGTTGAGTTGTTCCGTATGCAGGCGCATCAGTCTAAGTCGTTTGAACTTAGTAATTCGTGAAGCGAAAGGGAGAGGATTTTTTGCGTGGGTTACTCATGACTAAGGTCCGGTGTTTTTTCTAGTTGGCGCATCAGTTGTGCAACCGCATCGTTTTGCATATCGCGGTAAAGCAACGCTTCTTCCGATTCCTTGGACAATACATCTTGATCGTTAAAAGAAAAGTTTCGATGCAGATTGATGATGGTGTCAGGCCGGAGCGTTTTGTTTTCTTTGTCGGTGAGCCGGTAGCTTAATCGGTAGATGAGTTGATACTCGCGTACCCGACCCCCGGTGGATAGGGATAAAATGACTTTTTGCCGTTGTTCGCTGATTAAGGTGAAGAGCGCATCAGCCACTTTGGGGTTATCGGCGAGCTGGGTTTGGGTTCGGGTTTTGATGGCTCGACGGATCAGAGGGCCTAACACCGAGGTCGCAGGGGCCTCTATAAAGATGGAATGATAGGGTAGCGAGGCAGACCCGCGCAAATGAAAGCCGCAACCACTTTGCACGAGCAGTAGACCCACGAGGATTAAAATTCTTAACTCAGTCATCGGCGAAAAATATATATATTTTGTCAGGCAAATAGGTAAATGAGATTTCTTTTAATGTAAAACATTAAAAAGCAGTCTAGCTCTAAGCCCTTAAATTACCACGTTCACCAAGCGACCGGGTACCACAATTATTTTTTTAACCGGTTGAGTCGCCAGCGCTCGGATTACGTCGGCATCTTTTAATACCCATTGTTCGATGGCCGCTTGGCTGATATCACGAGGCACTTTAAGGGTAGTGCGTTTTTTCCCATTCACTTGCACCACCAGTTCGATCTCTTCTTGAGTGAGTGCGTCTTCATCGGGCGCAGGCCATGGGGCTTGCAGTATATCGGGTCCAAATTGAAGGTCACGCCAGAGTTGGTGTGCGATGTGTGGGGTAATGGGCGAGATTAATCGTAACAATAAATTTAATCCCTCCCCTACGACTGCCTCCCGGAGGGTTTGTTCAGCCGGGGCTTTTTGAGCCGATTCTAAGGCGTTGAGCATTTTCATTGTGGCCGAGGCCACTGTATTGAACTGATGGCGTTCAAGATCGTAATTTGCCTGTTTGAGGTTGGCGTGACAGACTCGTCGAGCCTCTTTTAATTCGGTAGGCAAAGGGCCCATTTTGCTGATAGCAGCCGGTTCGGTGCGCCCTTGCTGGAATTCATAGGCAAAGCTCCATAGGCGGCGTAAAAAGCGAGCGGCCCCCTCCACGCCACTATCGGACCATTCTAGAGTTTGTTCGGGAGGTGCCGTGAACATCATGAAAAAGCGCGCAATATCGGCACCATATTCTTCAATCAAAGACTGTGGGTCCACACCATTATTTTTCGATTTCGACATGGTGCCTATGCCACCGGAGGTGACCGGTTGACCATCGCTTCTTAGGAGGGCACCCGTGCGGTTGCCTTTCTCATCAGTTTGAATGTCCACATCGATAGGGTTGAAATAAGCAATGCGCCCGCTTTCTGGTTTGCGAAAATAAATTTCATTTAAAACCATGCCTTGCGTCAAGAGTCGCGAAAAGGGTTCGTTGACATTGACAAGTCCCATGTCACGCATCACTTTGGTCCAAAAGCGTGAGTACAGTAGGTGCAAGATGGCATGTTCAATACCGCCGATATACTGATCCACGGGTAACCAGTGATTGACCCGGGGGTCGACCATGGATTGGGTTTGATCGGCACAGGCGAAACGGGTGTAATACCAAGAAGAATCGACGAAAGTATCCATCGTATCGGTTTCGCGTCGAGCCGGCTTAGCGCAGCGGGGGCACGCAACGTTGACAAAATCAGGACGCTTATTCAAGGGGTTTCCGGAGCCATCGGGCACACAGTCCTCGGGCAACACCACCGGTAGGTCCTTGTCCGGCACCGGCACATCGCCACATTGCTCACAGTAAATCAGCGGGATGGGCGTGCCCCAATAGCGTTGCCGAGAAATACCCCAGTCGCGCAATCGGTACAGGACTTGTTTTTCGCCTAATTCTTTGGCCTGTAGATCTTTGGCAATGGCCTCTATGGCCTCATCAAAGGCCAACCCATCGTAGGGCCCTGAGTGAATACAGTGGCCTTGGATTTTGTCTGCATACCAAGCATGCCATTGGGTGGGGTCAAAGGGCAGTAGCGGTTTGTCTGCGCTTGGATCGGCTGTATTGGGTATGCCAATGACGGGTTTGATGGGCAAGTGATATTGAAGGGCGAAGTGAAAGTCGCGTTCGTCATGGGCCGGTACGGCCATGACCGCACCTTCCCCATAATTCATTAATACGTAATTGCCCACCCACAGCGGAATTTTTTCTTGGGTGAGGGGATGTTGAACAAAAATACCCGTGGCCATCCCCTTTTTTTCCATGGTCGCCATATCCGCTTCCATGATGCTCCCTTGCTTACATTCCTCTATAAAGCGAGCCAACTCGGGATTAGAAAGGGCGGCTTGGGTGGCAAGGGGGTGTTCGGCAGCAATCACAACGAAGCTCACCCCCATGATCGTGTCAGCTCGGGTGGTAAAGACCCAGAGCTTTTGGGCGACCTTGTTTAAGGTGTAGGGGAAAGCAAAGCGAACCCCAACACTTTTGCCAATCCAGTTAGCTTGCATAGTACGCACCCGCTCTGGCCAGTGGGGCAGAGCCGCTAAGTCCCCTAATAGTTCTTCGGCATAGCGGGTAATGGCCATGTAATACATGGGGATTTCACGTTTTTCGACTAAAGCGCCGGTGCGCCATCCCCGACCATCGATGACTTGTTCGTTTGCCAGCACGGTTTTGTCCACCGGGTCCCAGTTGACGGCCCCGGTTTTTTTATAAATCAACCCTTTTTCTAGCATTCGCAAAAACAACCACTGATTCCAGCGATAGTATTCGGGCTTGCACGTCGCGAGCTCTCGTTCCCAGTCAATGGCAAAGCCTAAAGAGCGTAATTGCTTTTTCATGTAGGCAATGTTGTCGTAAGTCCACTGTGCAGGCGGTACGCCGTTGGCCATAGCGGCATTTTCTGCCGGCAATCCAAAGGCATCCCAACCCATCGGCTGGAGCACGTTAAACCCCTTCATTTTGTGAAAACGGGTCAGTACATCGCCAATGGTGTAGTTACGCACATGCCCCATATGCAGTTTTCCGGAGGGGTAGGGGAACATCGACAAACAGTAATATTTTGGTTTGTCACTGTTCTCTACCGCTTTGAAACTTTGGGTCGCGTCCCAGTGGTTCTGGGCCTCGCGTTCAAGCACTTGGGGGTTATATTTTTGCTGCATGATGCGAATCAGGCTCTCAGAGGTCAGGGTCAAAGAAAAAAGTCTGAATGAATCCAGACACGGCGACGATTATACCTTTAAGCCATGGCAGGCTTCACCGGGAAGTGAATCCACGTATAATTCGCAGCGCTACTCTCATAGGCTTTTCATGACCTCAGATTTTTTAAACGGACTCAATGAACCTCAGCTCGAAGCGGTGACTTTGCCTGCCTGTTCTTCGCTCATTTTGGCAGGGGCGGGTAGTGGTAAAACCCGGGTTTTGACAACCCGTATAAGTTGGTTGATTCATACCTCACAGGTCAGTCCCCAGGGGTTGTTGGCCGTGACCTTTACCAATAAAGCGGCCAAGCAGCTTTTGCTTCGTATTGAGGCCATGCTGCCGATCAATACCCGGGGTATGTGGGTCGGGACGTTTCATGGACTGTGTAATCGCATGCTTCGTATTCATCACACTGAGGCGGGTTTACCGGCTTTATTTCAAATTCTGGACACTCAGGATCAATTAAGTCTTATCAAACGCCTGATGAAGCAGTTAAATGTGAGCGAAGAGCGTTTGCCCGCACGTCAAACCCAGTGGTATATCAATCATGAAAAGGAGGCGGGACGCCGCCCTCATCAAACGGAGGCGCTGGATGAAATGGATCGCCAGCGAGCTAAGTTTTATGAGGCCTACGAAGCGCAGTGTCAGCGAGAAGGGGTGGTGGATTTTGCTGAATTATTGTTGCGCTCCTATGAGTTACTGATGCGAAATGATCGTTTACGCGCGCACTATCAGGGTCGTTTTAAGCATATTTTAGTCGACGAATTTCAAGACACCAATCGTTTGCAGTATCGTTGGTTACAAAGCTTGTGTGGGGCGCAAAGCGTCATTTTTGCGGTGGGCGATGATGATCAGTCGATTTACGCCTTTCGTGGCGCCTCCACCGCTAATATGCATGATTTTCAAAAAGACTTTGGCGTCGAGAAGCTGATTAAGCTGGAACAAAATTACCGATCACATGGCCATATTTTGGATGCGGCCAATGCGCTGATTCATCACAATGATCGGCGATTAGGCAAGAATTTATGGACCGCCGAAGGCAAAGGGGAGCCTTTGCGAGTCTATGAGGCGAGCAGTGATCGGGAGGAGGCAACGTTCCTGATGGAAGAGATCAAGGCCTTGCGGCGTGAAGGCGTGCCTTTGGGAGAAATGGCGATCCTTTACCGATCCAATGCCCAATCGAGGGTCATTGAGCATGCGCTGTTTAATGCCGGTCTTGCCTATCGGGTATATGGGGGGCTGAGGTTTTTTGAGCGCCAAGAAGTCAAACACGCGTTAGCTTATCTGAGATTGGTGGCGAGCGTTGATGATGAGGGGGCTTTTTTGCGTGTCGTGAATTTCCCCGCTCGTGGCATCGGGGCACGCAGTCTGGAATTACTGCAAGCCTTAGCGATCGAGCGTGGTGTCAGTCTTTGGCAGGCCGCTTGCTTGAATGAATTAAAGGGCAAGGCGGGCGTGAGTGTGATGGCTTTCGTGCATTTAATTGAGCGCTTGAAGCAATCCACGGCAGGTGTACCGTTGAACCAGACCATCGAGCAGGTGATTGATGAGAGTGGGCTTCGCACTTTTTATAAAAACGAAAAAGACGGTGCAGAGCGAATTGAGAATTTGGATGAATTGGTGACGGCGGCCATGACTTTTTTAGAGGATGCTCAGCGGCAAAGTGTGGACTTTAATGAGCCGGAGGTCTTTACATTGGATCAACCCTTCGATGATGAGGGGTCGCCAGAGCGCTTTTCTCAGGATGATAGTCCTATTTCACAATGGAACGAAGTCGCCAGTTCCCTTCAGACGGAATCCAGAACGAGCGCTGCCTTTTCTGCTTTGCAATCGGGTTTATCAGCGAGCCATCAAGTACTGGCTGCTTTTTTATCCCACGCCGCTCTTGAGTCGGGAGAGCATCAGGCCATTCCCGGGGCTGAGGCGCTTCAGATGATGAGTGTTCATGCGGCCAAGGGTTTGGAATTTCACTCGGTGTTTATTACCGGTTTAGAGGAGGGTTTATTTCCTCATGAAAACAGTTTAAACGCGCCTGAAGGACTCGAAGAAGAACGGCGTTTGATGTATGTGGCGTTAACACGAGCGCGGCGTCGATTGTATTTGTCTTTTGCACAATGCCGGATGTTGCATGGTCAGACTCGGTTTAATGTGTCTTCGAGATTTTTTAATGAAATTCCCGAAAACTTGTTAAAGCGTATCAATACGAGCCATACACCGTACTCGGATCAAGGGGTGTCTACGCAAAGTGTTTCTATGGCCTACCCGAGTAGTGCCTCGATTGCAAAATCGAGGGGCGGGGGACTAGGGCTCGGCGCAGGGCTGTGGCGAATCGGTCAGTTGGTGACACATCCACGATTTGGTGCGGGTGTTATTGTCAGCGCCGAAGGCCAAGCCGATGAGGCCAGGGTGCAGGTTAATTTTAAACAAGCCGGTTTGAAGTGGCTGATCCTAGCCTATGCCAAATTGAGCGCGGTAAATTAATCGAATCAGAGGGCACAAGGTGAACAAGGTGAATAAGGCACTAAGGGGTTTCGGGCGGCAAAACCTCGATGAGTTCATCCGCAAATACGTCCTTATAACTGACGTAAACCGTACAAAAAGCGAGTGGTAATACCACAAGTAACCCGAGCAAGAAGGGAATCGAGCCTAGGACCCATAATCCCATTAACGCAAAGCCATAAATGGTGAAGGGCAGTGGATTGATGAGGCATGCGGAAAAGGATCTGATGAGGGCTTGCGTGACACTGAGTTGATTAAAGATGATGAGTGCTGGAGCAAACCAGATTGCCATCATTAACGGCATATACAATAAAAGCGCGACCAATAAAGACCGCCCCATTTCACTGACGACGTTCAATGCGGCTTGCGTATCCATGGATTTATTGGTTTGAAATAAAGTAAACGCTTCATGTCCCACGGTGGCCAGTGTAATGCCGATAATGATGATCGTGCCAGCCAAGTACACCCCACCCACGCTGACCAAAGCGGCGACGTTGGTTTTAAAGCCGATAAAGAGGTGGCTTAACGTGAGGGGTTTGCCCTGCTCTAGATCGCGGCAGCCGATTAAAATCCCGCCTAAAAAAACCAGCGAAAAAAGATTAAAAATAACGGGACCTAAAAAGGGAATGACAAGGCTCATGATCCACAGCAGGGAAAAGCAAAGCGTGATCACGATCCACATGGCAGGGGCGAGAAGAAACAATTTAAACCCCTCCACAATCCAGGTCCAACCTTGTAAGGGGCGTACGCTACGGGGCTTCATAGGCAGGGCAACGGGGGGGTATGGGTTTGGTGTTCCATTAATAACTTTTGAAAATGGCGAGGGTCTTTGGTATGGGTCATTGTACCGGTTCTAGGCAGGTGTAAATCATAAAGTCGGGAGACCCAAAAGCGCAATGCCCCGGCGCGTAAAAATGTGGGCCAGGCCTTGTGTTCTTCGGTGGTAAAAGGGCGTAGTTGGGCGTAGGCATGTAATAAGGCGTTGAGTCGGTCGGGGTCTAGCCTCGGAGGGCTCGGTGTGTTGGCGGATTCAGATAGGCACCAATCGTTGACTGTGATAGCGACATCATAAAGTAAAGTGCTGGTGCAGGCGAAGTAAAAATCAATGACACCAGTGACCTTGCCTTCAAAGAACAGAACATTGTCGCGGAATAAATCGGCGTGGATAGCCCCTTGGGGGAGGGGGCTAAAGTCAGAGGCCGCCTGAAAACGGATTTCATTGTCGAGTAAATGTTGTTCGGGGGCAGATAAAAAGGACTGCAATGTGGGTGCCACAGCACGCCACCAGGAGGGGCCTCGTGGGTTTGACATATGCCCACGGTAACTTTGCCCCGCTAAGTGAATACGAGCCAAGGTTTGGCCCACTTGGGCGCAGTGTTCGATACTGGGTTGGGTGAGGTCAGTGCCTTTCAGGCGGCTGACAAGACTGGCAGGTTTACCATTGAGAATGCCTAGATATTGTCCTTGTCGGTTGGCCAACGGCGCAGGGCAATCTACCCCTTGCGCGGACAGATGGGCCATTAGATTTAAGTAAAAGGGCAGTTGCTGGAGGGTTAGTTTTTCAAATAAGGTGAGGACGTAAGCGCCTTGGGCGGTGGTAATGAAATAATTGGTATTTTCAATGCCGGCGGCAATCCCTTGTAAGTGACTGGCCTCACCGATGGAATAATGTTCTAACCATTGATTCAGTTCAGGCAATGTGACGTTAGTAAAGACAGACATGAGCGCAGGATGACAAAAAGGGGTCGTTTAAAAAGGGTTCAATGTGAGATGAAGCCCCGAAGGTGAGTCGGATGGGTTTAAAGGAGCTGTCTTTTGAGCGGTTAGAAGCGACGCAGGAGCCACATCGGGGGGCGCAGATGCGTGTCAGCCCCGCCGTGATGGGTAAATTGCCCATCCGCCGTTTCATCCACCAGATAGTAGGGTACTCCTGTGGCGATGGGAGTGACTTTAACCATATAAAGACGGCCTTTGATCCGCAGTTCTTCGATCACATCAGCGCCTCGGGTAAAGGTGGTGACTTCGGGTTCGAGAGAAGGGTCGAGCTCATAGCCTTTTGGAGGAGCAGGGGGCTCGGGTATAGGCTCCAAGTGGGGAGGGCGCATTTGTGCGGCCAGTGGCAGGGCTAAGCTCAGTAACAAGGTGGCGATGAGAGCACGCATGGGGTATCCTCTTTTTAGTAGGATTATCTGCTTTTTGTATCCAATTTGAAAGCTTTAGCCTTCTCGATAAGCCAGACAATATCGTCGAGGGCAGTTTTTTGCCTTCCCTTTTTATTTGCTAGATCTGTGGGTTTAAATATGAATACCTTGTTGCTGGTGGATGGATCCTCTTATCTTTATCGTGCTTTTCATGCCCTTCCCGATTTGCGTAGCACGCGTGGATTGCCCACAGGGGCCATTTATGGCGTTCTGAATATGTTGCGCCGTTTACATAAAGATTATCCTTCGGCTTTAAGTGCTTGTATTTTTGATGCAAAGGGTAAAACGTTCCGTGATGATATCTACCCCCAATACAAGGCGAATCGGCCCCCCATGCCGGAGGATTTGGTCGCGCAAATCGCCCCTTTGCATGAGGCGATTAAGGCGATGGGTTGGCCCCTTTTGATCATTGAAGGGGTGGAGGCCGATGATGTGATTGGGACCTTGGCGCGTATGGCAGAGGCGCGCGATATGCAGGTGGTGATCTCCACCGGGGATAAAGATATAACGCAGTTGGTGACAGAAAAAATTACCCTCATCAATACCATGACCAATGAACGGCTTGATCAGGCCGGAGTGGCGCTTAAGTTTGGGGTCAAACCGGATCGAATTGTGGATTATCTGAGTTTGATCGGCGATAGCGTTGATAATGTTCCTGGGGTGAGTAAAGTGGGGCCAAAAACGGCGGTGAAGTGGTTAACCCAGTATGAGAGTGTCGACAATCTTGTGGTTCATGCGGCAGAAGTCAGCGGGGTCGTAGGGCAAAATCTGCGCCAAGCGCTGGAGTGGTTGCCAACGGCTCGTGAACTGCTCCGTATTAAGTGTGATGTGCCGTTGCCGATCACTCTCGAGGATTTAGCCCCCCAAGCGCAGGATTTGACCACCTTGGCGCGTCTTTATGAAGATCTGGATTTCAAGACCTGGCGCCGTGAACTGGGTGTGGCCTTAAGCGTTACCGCGTCAGAGAGCCCAGGGAGCGCTCCTCCTATATCGGAGCCCCTGGGGTCAGAAGAGGCGGGTTTGCCGTCACCGCCCGCTTATGTGTTCAATGCCGATCGCCAATACGAGATTGTGCTGAATGAAGAGCGACTCCAGTATTGGATCCAAACCCTACGCAGCGCCTCATTAACCGCTGTAGATACGGAAACCACGGGATTAAACCCGATGAGTGCTTCTTTGGTGGGGATTTGTTTTGCGGTAACCCCTGGGCAAGCCGCTTATATTCCCTTGGCACATGATTACCCAGGGGTGGCAGAACAGTTGCCGATGCAAAGGGTGTTAGATTTATTAAAGCCTTGGTTAGAGGATCCGCAGGCAGCCAAGGTGGGCCAACATATTAAATACGATACCCACGTGTTGGCTAATCACGGCATTCAATTACAAGGGGTCGTGCACGACACTTTACTGCAGTCGTATGTACTGGAAAGTCATAAGCCTCATGGGATGGATGATTTAGCGCAAAGGCACTTGAATATGACGCCGATTACCTATGACAGCTTGACCGGCAAGGGGGCCTCACGCATTGGCTTTGAGCAAGTCTGCATTGACACCGCCGGCCCCTATGCTGCGGAGGATGCTGATGTGACGTTGCAGTTACATAAGGCGCTTTATCCACAGATTCAGTCGCAGCCCTTGTTGCAACGGGTGTACGAAGAGATGGAAATGCCGGTGATGTCAGTGCTGCAGCAGATGGAACGACACGGGGTATTGCTCGATGTGGTTTTGTTAGCACAATTATCGAGTGAATTTGGTATCAAAATGCTGCAAGCGCAAGAGCACGCTTATGCCGAGGCTGGTCAGCCCTTTAATTTAAACTCTCCCAAACAAATCCAAGAAATTTTATTTGAAAAAAAGGGATTAAAGCCCGTTAAGAAGACGCCATCGGGGCAGCCTTCGACCGATGAGGAGTCGCTCGAGCAGTTAGCCTTGGACCACCCGTTGCCGCAGTTTATTCTTCAATTTCGTGGTTTGACGAAATTAAAATCCACCTATTGCGATAAGTTGCCGACGATGATCAATCCGGCCACAGGCAGAGTGCACACCCATTACGGTCAGGCGATTGCGGTGACGGGGCGCTTATCAAGTAATGAACCTAACTTACAAAATATTCCCATTCGCACGCCCGAAGGGCGGCGCATTCGTGAGGCTTTTATTGCCCCCAAGGGCCATGTGATTATGTCGGCCGATTACTCGCAAATTGAGTTACGTATCATGGCGCATATTTCACAGGATGCCAATTTATTGCGAGCCTTTGCGGCGGGTGAAGATATTCATCGAGCCACCGCGGCTGAGATTTTTTCTTTAGAGCCCCGTGAGGTGAGCAGTGAACAACGGCGTTACGCGAAGGTGATCAATTTTGGATTAATTTACGGTATGTCAGCTTTTGGTTTGGCCAAGCAACTTGGCTTGGAGCGCTCGGCAGCACAGCAATATATGGACCGTTATTTTGCCCGTTATCCGGGTGTTGATACGTATATGAAGCAAACCCGCGAAACGGCACGACAACGCGGTTATGTGGAGACGGTGTTCGGTCGTCGATTGTGGTTGCCTGAAATAAAAAATCTTAATCCCGCAAGGCGTCAGGCCTCGGAGCGCGCTGCAATTAATGCCCCTATGCAAGGCACAGCAGCGGATCTGATTAAATTAGCTATGATTGCCGTGCATGGTTGGTTAAAGGCGGAAAAATTAGCCTCGCGACTCGTCATGCAGGTTCACGATGAATTGATTTTAGAAGTGCCTGAGGCGGAAATCGATCGGGTGAAAACCGAGTTGGCACCGCTTATGAATAATGTGGCGAGTTTGTCGGTGCCCTTAGCGGTGGAGATTGGTATGGGCCCCAATTGGGATCAAGCCCATTAGAGGGCAAGGGAAAAAATTGTCATGTTAAAGGGCTTAGGGTTGGGTTCTTTAGTTCAAAACGATGGGGTGTAATGGATAACGAGCAGTGGAAGTCGGCACTAAAGCAAGTCGGACGGGGCCAACATGCCGCCGGTGACTTAAGCGGGGAGGAGGCCTATGCCTTGTTTAGTGCCATGATTCAGGGGCGGGTTACGGACCTAGCCTTAGGCGGACTTTGGATGGCGCTACGCATTAAAGGCGAATCGCAGGAGGAGTTGCGTGCCTTTTTAGCGGCCAGTGAAAGCGCTTATGTTCATTTGCGGGCCCCAGTGGAGAGCGTGCCAGTGATCATCCCCGCTTATAACGGAGCGCGCCTATTGCCCAACCTGACGCTCCTATTGGCCCATTTGATTGCGCGTGAAGGGGTTCCAGTTTTGCTTCAAGGCAGTTTACAAGAGGCCGGGCGAGTCAGTAGTTTTGAAGTGTTTGAGGCGCTGGGCGGAACCGCGGCTAAAAGCCATGAAGAGGCAGAGCGGGCCTTGGCAGAAAAACGCTTAAGTTTTATTCCCTTGCTCACTCTGGCTCCCGCTTTGGCGCGTTTATTGGCGTTAAGGCAAGTGATGGGGGTGAGAAGTTCGATACATACGGTGGTCAAGATGCTACAACCGTTTACGGGCCCTGCGGTTAGACTGGTGAGTGTCACCCATCCGGAATATGTGAAACGTATGCGAGAATTTTTTGTAGCCGAAAAAGCACCCGTGCTTTTACTGCGTGGCACAGAGGGTGAGGCGGTGGCGCATCCACGACGTGCTCCGCAGATGGAGTGGCTCTACCAAGGGCAGGTTGAGAGCTGGGCTACGGTAGCCGAAGAATCCCCTTTGTTGCCTGCTTCGCGGGAGGCCAAGGTGACGGCTGATTGGATTGTACAGGCTTTGGACGGCTTGCAGCCGATACCGGCGGCGATTGCTTATCAGGCGCAGTGTTGCGTAAGAGCGGCGCGAGCGGTGGCGCGCTCGGCAAGATAGATAGGGCTTTGATTAGTCGTGAGGCTTCGCTCTTAAGGCCTGAAGAAGCGTGTCTCGAGTCAGAGCAGGGGCAAATAGTTCGATAAAGTCATAGCAGTAAGTGCGTAGTCTAACGCCGCGACGGATGGCCAGACGTGTCACGCTACTTTTGAATAAATGCTGGGCTTTCAAACACACGAGGTCGTTATCGCTTCTTTCATCAAAAGCCATTGCAGCGATAATGCCAATACCCAAGCCTTCGCGAACATAGGTCTTGATGACATCGGAGTCTAGGGCCGTTAAGACGATATCGGGGGTGAGTCCCGCCCGCGCGAACGCTTCATCGATTTTAGGGCGTCCCGTGTAAATCACTTCATAGGTCACAATGGGGTATTGCGCTAAATCTTGCAGGGTGGGTTGGCGCGTTTGTGCCAAGGGGTGGTTTTGGGGCACGACAATCACGTGACTCCACTCATAGCAGGGGAAACTAATGAGGTCGGTGGCCAGGGCAAGAGACTCGGTGGCAATGCCTAAGTCGGCTTCGCCGCTCCTGACCGTTTCGACGATGCGTTGTGGTTCGGCCTGATGAAAGGCAAGTTTGACCTGGGGAAACACTCGACGAAACCGTGCCACCACGGAGGGTAAAACGTAGCGAGCCTGGGTGTGGGTGGTGGCCACGACCAATTCACCCACGTCATGCTGGCGAAAATCGGCGGCGGCGGTTTTGAGGTTGTTTTGTTCTTGTAGCAACCGTTCGATGATGGGGGCTAGGACTAAGCCAGCGCTGGTATGGCCCACCAAGCGTTTGCCGCGGCGGATAAACAATTCCACCCCTAACTCGAGCTCCAACTCATGAATTTGCCGACTGATCGCCGGTTGGGTGCTGTTGAGCTTTTGGGCTACTTGGGTGAGGTTAAATTGCTGATGCGCCACTTGCTGCGCAGCCCGCAGTTGTTGAATATTCATATATGAAAAACAGATACATAAATGACAAAATAGTCTTTTACATCATAAGTTAATTAAGCGAGAATTGCTACCTTTTGTCTATTTCCTCTGATGCAGGGGATAGTAAAGATTAATCATTGAAAAACAAAGGTTTGCATGTATAGATATGATGAAATTGATGAGCGGATTGTCAGCGAACGGATCGATCAGTTCAGGGATCAGACAACCCGATTTCTAAGTGGGAAATTGTCTGAAGACGACTTCAAGCCCTTAAGGCTTCAAAATGGTTTGTATGTGCAAAAGCACGCACCGATGTTAAGAGTGGCTATACCTTATGGCTTGGTCAATTCGAGTCAAATGCGTATGTTTGCCCATATTGCCAAAGTGTATGATCGAGGTTATGGTCATTTTTCGACTCGGCAAAATATCCAGTTTAATTGGCCGCGCTTGGCCCAAGTGCCGGATATCTTAGCGGACCTGGCTCGCGTGCAAATGCACGGTATTCAAACCAGTGGCAATTGTATTAGAAATATCACGTGTGATCATTTGGCGGGGATTGCGACAGACGAGATTGTGAATCCCTTAGTGTGGTGTGAAATATTACGCCAATGGTCGACATTTCATCCCGAATTCGCTTTTTTACCGCGAAAGTTCAAAATTGCCGTCTCAGGTTCCGAACAGGACCGGGCAGCGACCTTATTGCATGATATTGGTCTACAGGCCGTGCGTAATGATCAAGGCGATGTGGGTTTTCGTGTGGCCATCGGTGGTGGCTTGGGGCGCACCCCAATCTTGGGTCAGGTCATAAACGAATTTTTGCCTTGGTCAGACTTGTTGACCTTTTTAGATGCCGTGCTACGGGTGTATAACCGATATGGGCGCCGCGATAATATTTACAAAGCGCGTATAAAAATTTTGGTGAAAGAAAAAACCCTGCCGCAGATTTCCAAGGAAGTCCATGCCGAATGGGCGGCTTTAAAGGGGGGGCAAGGCACGTTGACTCGCGAGATGGTGGATGCGATGGCTGCCCGTTTTACGGTGACCGCGTATCGTAGCTTGGCCGATGTCAATGAATTACTCGAAGCACAGCGCAAAGCGCAACCCGGTTTTGCAAGATGGTGCGAGCGTAATGTACACGCCCATAAAGTAGCCGGTTATGCCGCGGTCAGTTTGTCATTAAAGCGCTCAGGAGTGCCTCCCGGGGACGTGAGTGCGGAGCAACTGGAGGCGATTGCCGATCTAGCGGATCGTTATAGTTTGAGTGAATTACGCGTCACTCATGAGCAAAATTTGATTTTGCCCGATGTGGAGCAAAGTCAATTGGCCCTTTTATGGCAAGAGGCCAAGCAGTTGGGGTTGGCAACGCCCAATATCGGTTTATTAACTAACATCATAGCGTGCCCTGGCGGCGACTTTTGTTCGCTCGCCAACGCGGTGTCGATACCGGTGGCGATGGCGATTGAAGAGCGTTTCGATCGCCTCGACTATGTGCACGATATCGGTGAGCTTGATTTGAACATCTCTGGCTGTATGAATTCTTGTGGCCATCATCATATTGGTCATATTGGTATTCTGGGTGTCGATAAGGCGGGGGAGGAGTGGTATCAAATCTCTATTGGCGGTGATCAGGGTAACCGCGCTGCCTTGGGTAAGGTGATTGGCCCGTCCTTTGCAAGGCACGATGTGCCGGAGGTCGTGGAAAAATTAATTGACTTATATTTAACCAAACGTGAGTCGCAAGAAGATCGCTTCATCGATGTGGTGCAGCGAGTGGGTATCGAACCTTTTAAAAAGCATGTTTATGGCAACGTTGATAAAAAACAAACAAATCACACAAGACCACTGGCAAACGCTTGATAGCCAGGGTGAGACGCCTCACTTCGAGTCCTCCACGGTAGGCGATTGGCTCGTACCTTTATCGGTATGGACGGCGCAGTCGCACGTTTTATGTGCGAGGGGCGGACGTAATGGGGTAATACTTCAGAATACGGATGATCCCCAGTTGCTGGTGAATGATTTCGATCGATTAGCGCTCATCGCCGTTCATTTTCCAAAATTCACGGATGGAAGAGGCTATTCGGTGGCGCGTTTATTGCGACGTTTGGGCTGGAAGGGTGAATTAAGAGCCGTAGGGGATGTGTTACGGGACCAACTCTTTTACATGACGCGATGTGGGTTTGATGCCTTTTTGATGCGTGCCGATCAGGATGGACAGAGCGCGTTAAAATCATTTAAAGACTTTTCTGTTCCCTACCAACCGGCTATCGATGCAGGGTTTCGCTTCGTAGGGGACGCGAAGTCTGTTGCCAGTGCCCCGAGCGTTGTAACCGTCAATCCATGGTAGACCGAGGGTCTTTGTCGTGAGCCAACCGGACAGCGCAACCGTTTATTTGGTGGGAGCCGGTCCTGGGGCAGTCGATTTACTCACTGTGCGTGCGGCCCGCTTGCTAGCGCGTGCGCAAGTGGTCTTTCATGATGCCTTGGTTAATCCTGAGATTTTAGCTTTGGCGCCTCAGGCGCAAATGGTGGCAGTGGGTAAAAGAAGTGGGCGACATTCCACGGCCCAGCGATTTATTAATAAGCAGTTAGTTGACGCGGCACAAAAGTATCAGATCATCGTGCGCTTAAAAGGGGGAGACCCGATGCTGTTTGGGCGTGCGCAGGAGGAAATCTCAGCGCTCACTCAGGCGGGAATTACGATTGAGATTGTGCCTGGCGTGAGTGCGGCCTTTGCCGCGAGTGCCCAATTACAATGCTCCTTGAGCCAACGGGCTTTAGCGCGAAGCGTGGTGTTTGCTACGCCACGGCAAGCGAAGGGCTCGGTGGATAACACCTGGGCACGAGCGGTGGCCGCCGCGGATACCGCGGTGCTTTATATGGCAGCCGGTCAGGCTGATCAAGTCAGTGCGGCATTAATACACGAGGGTGTGCCGGGGGAGCGTACGGTTGCCATTGTGGAGAATGTGAGTCTGGCAGAGACGCGCTGTAGGATCTGCACTGTGGCAAGTATGGCGCATGCGGCTAAAAATTTAGGCTCAGGGCCCGCGGTGGTGATGATCGGGCAAGTCTATGCGCATTTAAGACAGGTAATGGAGTCGGAGTGGACAGAGCAATCAACGCGGTTGGGTCTGGGTTCTGCCTGATGGTCGCGCTACAAGGCGTAAGGGCCGTGTCGGGTCTGCCCGAATTTCACAGAAGGGGGGGTGTTCATGAGCGCACAAAACAAAACGCCGCATAGCGTGCCATCAGAGTCGGGTATTATTCTTTTGGCCCATGGTTCACGACAGCCGGCTTGGCGTGAGCCTTTTGATTTAATTTTGACTCAGATTGCGAGCCAAAGTAAAGGCCCAGCCATTTTAGCGTTTGGTGAATTTATGCAGCCGGATTTATCCCAAGCCGTTAAAACGCTCGCGCTATCGGGGGTCAAAAGAGCGGTCATAGTGCCTCTTTTTTTAGGCGGGGGTATACATGTGAGAAGTGACTTACCTGCTTTGGCGCAAAAGGCTCGTGAAGAAAGTGGAATGGAATTAACTGTGGCAGAGGCCATCGGTCAAGTGCCGGAGGTTTTGCAAGCGATCGCGGTGTATAGCTTACGTTTGAGTGAGTCGTTTTAAAAAATTTCACAGGTATTCTCGAGCGCTTTAGTGGGAGGCCGAAAGCCAGGATGAAGCGCTCGATAAGCATAGGTCATTGCCAAACCCAGTCAAACCCAGTGGATAGATTTTCAGACGCTAGCGCGCAAAAGATAGTCGGATCTATTGTGATACAGTGGGATACTATTTGGGTCGATGGATTCAGAAGAATCTCGACAAAAGACTTTTTTAGAAACCCTTTCCCATGAAACGGATTTTGCAAGCCCTTCGACAAAGCAGACGAACCCCAAGGTGGGTGAGTGTTTTGGTTTTTTCCGTGTTAGTGATCGTTTTTTCTTGGCCTCAATGGCGCAACTCAACCCCGTTGGCACCATTGGTGACGTTTCAGACCATCAGTGGCCAAAATATTGCCTTAGAATCGCTTCGAGGTAAGGTTGTGGTGGTTCATTTTTGGGCAACCGATTGCTCCATTTGCATCAAAGAAATGCCACAAATGGTAAAACTACAACAACATTATGCCAGTCGTGACTATGCCATGATTGCTGTTGCGATGTGGTATGACCCCCCCAATCACGTGATGAGCTTTGCCCAGCAGTGGCATTTGCCCTTTGAGGTGGCTTATGACCCTCTGGGAGAGTTGGCACGGGTGTTTGGAGATGTGTTGGCCACTCCCACTACGCTCGTGATAGACCCGCAGGGCCATTTATTAAGTCGGATGGTGGGAGCGGTTGACTTTAAAAAACTCTATGCGTTGATCGATGCGCAATTAAGCCCTAGCCCCCCTAAGCCTATTTTGTTAAGGGCGGCGCTAGAAGGCGGTGGTAGCGGGAGCCCACCGTTGGCAGGTATTTAAGGCGGGGTTACAAGTCCTGCACTATGCGCTTGTTGATCGGCATGGTAGCTTGATCGGACTAAGGGCCCGCACGCCGCGTGCACAAAACCCATTTGCTGAGCCTGTTGTTTGTAGTGTTCAAAACTAGACAAGGGGGCATAGCGTAAAACGGGCAAGTGATGAAGACTGGGCTGCAGATATTGCCCGATGGTGAGCATATCGACTTGATGGGATCGTAAGTCTTGCATAACTTCTATAATTTCTTCGTCGGTTTCCCCTAATCCAACCATCAAACCCGACTTGGTGGGAATGAGTGGATAGCGGCTTTTGAACTGCTGAAGTAGTGCAAGAGAATTGCGGTAATCAGCGCCGGGCCGGACTTGTTTGTAAAGGCGGGGGACGGTTTCTAAATTATGGTTCATGACATCGGGGGGGCATGCGGCTAAAATATCCAGTGCGATATCCAACCGACCCCTGAAGTCTGGCACTAGCACTTCGATGCGTGTTTGAGGTGATTTTTCACGAACGGCTTGGATACAGGCCTTAAAGTGCGCTGCACCGCCGTCGCGAAGATCATCGCGGTCTACACTCGTAATAACGACATACTTTAATTGTAGTGAGGCAATGGTTTGTGCCAGATGGTCAGGCTCTGCGAGATCAGGCGGTAGTGGACGACCGTGACCCACGTCACAAAAGGGGCAACGACGCGTACACAAGTCACCTAGAATCATGAAGGTAGCGGTTCCCTGACTAAAGCACTCGCCGATATTAGGGCATGAGGCTTCTTCACACACGGTGTGTAAATTCTGTTCGCGTAAAATACGCTTAATCTGTTGAAAGCGTGGGCCGTCTGAAAGTCGTACCCGAATCCAGTCGGGTTTTTTTAAGGCTTCCACAGGCACTATTTTAATGGGATTACGCGCTGTTTTGGCGGCGCCTTTTTGTTTTTGTCCAGGAACGATCATAGCGGTGTCTTTTTAAAGCAGGCTTTGAAGTAAGTGAGGGAGAAGCTGGTCGGCAATGGTGTCGATGGGTGCGTTGACACCATGATCGGCTAATTGAGTGACTTTTAAATTGGCGTAGCCACAGGGGTTGATTGCTAAAAAGGGATTAAGATCCATATTAATGTTTAAAGATAGGCCATGGTAGCAGCAACCATTTTTAATACGTAGTCCGAGAGCGGCGATTTTTGCCTCTCCAAGGTATACCCCAGGGGCCTCTTTGCGAGAATGCGCGTTAAGCCCGAGTTGGCTCAGTAAGTTTATCACTGCTATTTGCATTTGCTCTACCAGATGTCGAATCCCCCATCCGGAACGTTTAACATCGAGTAAGAGGTAGGCCACTAATTGTCCTGGACCGTGGTAGGTGATTTGCCCACCCCGGTCCACTTTGAATAACGGTATTTCTGTGTTCGGATTCAAAAGGTGTTCACGCTTACCGGCAATGCCAAGAGTATAAACGGGGGGGTGCTCCACCAACCATATTTCATCTGGGGTGACGGCGGTGCGAGCGAGAGTGAAAGTTTTCATGGCCTCCCAGGTTAAGAGGTAATCACAAAGCCCAAGGCGCCTAACGCTAGGGTGCAAGGATTGATAATTCTTGGGTGCGTTAGGGGGGGGTGAGGGGGGGCTTAGGCAGTCCATGGGGTTCAGGCATGATTGTTCGATCGATTCAACGGTAGCACAATAGCCAAGATAAAGCATCCGTTCCAGCAAGGGTGAGTTAAACGACTGGGGTTGATGATGAGTGAGGTGCGGATTGATGGGGGTAAGCCATGAGATGGAAAAAATGCAAACACTAAGGGCGTTCTTTAATCGACCAAGGATCCCACGATGGTCCATGGTGGCCTTACTTTTAGTGTTGGGCTTGAGTGCAGTCAATACGATGGGCGAGGACAAAAAATCAGCGCGCTCCCCCACTACAACTACGCTAGGCTCGAAGGGTTCGGGAAAACCCCAATCGTCTTATCAGAAGGATTTGGCCCAACTTTACAATGAGCACCAAAGAGTGGTGGCTTTGTGGCAGGCCTGTGAGGTGGCAGTGCCTGAGCGAAAGGACGCCATTGAGCAGGCTTATCGTGGGTGGGCTTTTCGCCATCAGCAAGTGATCGATGATTTGGAAAACCGTTTTGCAGCTATGATTAAACACGCATCTAAGGATGCCGATGATTATGCTAAAAATTACGGCTTTTATCAGACCGAAGTATTACAAATGCGAGAAAGCCAGAAAAAAAGTCTTTTGGCCAACCCCAAAAAATTGGCGTTGCAATGTGCTTTTGTTGCGGATTATTTGCAAAATGAACGCTCAGACCTACCCATATTGTTTCCAGCAGAATTTCACCGCATCTACCCTCCCCGCTAGGGGGAAGTGGGGGCTTAGTAAAGTTCGATGAATCGGTGCTGTGGTGGGGGTCCGGGATTTATAAAAAAGGGCGCTCTGGTGGCCCTGATGGGTTACCACCAAGGCAAGGGCGTAACCCGCCCAAGCGATAGGCGTTGGAGAACGGCCTAAGGCAGAGTAGAATCGCCTCCTTTCTCTTCATTTTTGGTAACGGAGTCATCATGGGCAAAGGCGATAAACGCACCAAGCGCGGTAAAATATTCAAAGGCTCTTACGGTAATACCAGGCCGCAGGGTGAGGTAGCCAAAAAGACTACAACAGTTAAAGCCAAGAAAAAAGCCTAATGAACTGAATAACGCCCTGCTGTGGTTCGCTATTAGAGCCGCACTAAGCGTTTAAGGGCTACGGAATAGCTCTTAAGGCCCCTGAAGATGGATTCTTAACGCGGTTTAGGTCAAAGAACCATCGACACCATAGGGTGTGAGGATAATTCTCGATAAAGCTGATCGAGCTCTTCTTGAGAGGTGGCTCTAAGGGTGCAGGTGAGGCTAAGATATTTGCCTTGAGCACTTGGGCGCATTTGCATCTGCGCCCCATCAAAACTCGGTATATGGCGTTGCACGATAGATAAAATGGCCTGTGCATAGCCGGGTTGGGCTTTGCCGAGGATTTTTATTGGAAAATCGCAAGGAAATTCTAAGAGACTCGGGGTCGTCATGGGGTTTTTGTGATGCAAGTAAGGGTAAGGGGGCCTATTGTCCTTCTCGCTTTAGGGCTTGAAAGAGGGCATGCATGCGTTTGAAGACCCTGCCGGGTTTGCCTTCTCCCACTGGCTGACCGTTAAGGCGAGTCACCGCTAAGACTTCTTTGCTTGACGAAGTGAGCCAGATTTCATCAGCACTCAAGGTTTCGGCTGCGGATATGTCTCGCACTTCGAGCTCAAATTCGCGCTCACGGGCAATTTCTAATATCACTTGGTAGGTGATCCCGGGTAACAGAAGATGATTGGAAACCGGGGCCAACAGCACATTGTTTTTGACAATAAATACATTGCTCGTGGAAGCCTCCGTGAGTTGACCCTCACGAAATAAAATGGTCTCCGTGGCGCCTTGTTCGGCAGACAATTGGCGCAGCAGACAATTGCCCAATAAAGAAGTGGATTTGATGTCGCATTTTAACCAACGAAAGTCTTCCGAGGTAATAGCGCTGACGCCGTTCTCAATGTCCTCGGGACTGGGAGTGTGTAAAGGGTTAGACATCATGAATAGGGTCGGGGGGGTGGACATCGGAAAAGCTTGATCGCGTTTAGCGACGCCGCGAGTCACTTGAAGATAAATGGATTGATTCTTCTGCGTATGTTTTTCAATCATCGCTAAAAATAGCGACTTCCACGCATCTGTGCTCATGGGGTTTTTAAGCCGAATGCCATCCAAGCTGTTTTGTAGTCTTTGTAAATGCCAATCGAGGCGAAAGGGATGACGGTCATACACGGGGACTACTTCGTAGACCGCATCGCCAAATAAAAAACCTCGGTCAAGCACCGGAATCCGGGCTTCGTCTATGGGCATGAATGACCCATTTAAATATACCATGTTCATATTTTTATATTCCGTGTTATCGAAAATACATGAGAAGGGCATCCCACAATCGACCGAAAACACCGGCCACTGGAACGTCTTGAAGCACATAAAGCGGTACCGACTCGTACGCTTTGCCGTTGAGCTGCAGGTTCAGTGTACCCACAGGCTGGCCGGATCTCAGAGGAGCTAAAAGAGGTTGTAGGGTTTGTGCTGTGGCCGACAGGTGGCTGGCTTCGCCTTTGGGTACGGTGACATACAGTCCATTAGGAAAACCAAGGTTGACGACATTGTCATTGCCTTTCCACACGCGAGGACGCGAGACGGCTTGTAGCGGCGCGTAGACGCGTACGGTATCAAAATTAAGAAATCCATAATTTAACAGTCGTTGGCTTTCCTCAGCTCTTGAAGCGTCGGAGTCAGCGCCTAGAACGACCGCGATCAGCCGGCGTCCATCGCGTTTGGCTGAGCTAATCAGGCAGTAGCCAGCCGCTTCGGTGTGTCCAGTTTTAACGCCATCCACCGTAGGATCTCTCCAGAGCAGACGATTACGGTTTAATTGGGTAATGTTGTTGTAGCGAAATTGCTTTTCTGAATAAAGGGTATAGAAATCGGGGAAATCGCGAATAATGGCGGCCGTGAGGAGGGCTAAATCCCGTGCGGAAGTGGTGTGACTGGGTTCGGGTAATCCGGAGGCATTAGTAAAGTGGGTATTGGTCAAGCTCAGACGTTTGGCTTGTTGGTTCATTAATACGACAAAGGCCTCTTCCGTACCCGCAACCGTTTCAGCCAAGCAAAGGGTCGCATCGTTGCCAGATTGAATAATCATACCCCGGAGCAAGTCACTCACACTGACGGGTTTATTCACATCAATAAACATACGCGAGCCGTTCGCCCGACGCGCTTTGTCTGACACGGAGACGATTTGATCCCATTTGATTTTACGTTGGCGCAGAGCCTCAAAAACCAAATAAGCGCTCATTAATTTAGTCAGAGAAGCCGGTGCAAAACGTTCGTCGTATTGGTAACCCGTCACCAATTGTCCACTTTGCACATCGAGTAAAGCCCAGGCTTTAGCGTCAATTTGTGAAGGGGGTGCATCCGCCGCCCGAGCCGCAGGCAACAACCCGAGAACTAAGGCGACGAAGCAGCAGCAAACAACATAAGAAAAGCGTTCAAATACGATCAAGACGGGCTCCAAGAAAGAACAAACAACATCCACACGCAAATGCAAGATTCAAAGACATCAACAGAAAGAGTCGCTAAAGGTTGACGCTAACCAGGATGGGGGGAGGGCGCCTAGGCCGTAGTGGTTCATTGATTACAAAAATCACCTGACGAGGCCTCTATGAAAAAAACGGTAAACCCGTGTCCCATTTTTGGTTGGTGTTTGTCTCTAAGGCTCCTGAGCCTACCGACTGGGTGACCCATCGAGGTGGGAAACGCCAGGGTTGGTTTAAGAGGTGAGGTAGGACAAAAATAGTCATTAGATTGTGTGAAAGGAAAGTTTATGGGAGGCTTTTTGTCGCTCCTTATTCATCTAGAACATTTTACACGCTTTTACCAATGGCGTTGATCGCACAGGGGAGGGTTAGTGACCCAGTGCAAAATGCTGACCCTTAAGGCCTGAGGATTAAAATCCCCATTCCATGCGCCGCCAAAGCTTCCCCATGGCTTTTGTGCTCGTGTAAAATAATACGATTGCCATCCGGAATGTCTAAACGCCATGAGCTCTTCAATCCCTCCCGTCACTAAAGCGCAGATCCTAGCCGAGGCTTTGCCTTATATCCAGCGTTTCCATGGCAAAACGATCGTGATCAAGTATGGTGGCAATGCGATGATTGACCCAGCCTTAAAAGAAGGGTTTGCTCGCGATGTGGTGCTACTCAAATTAGTGGGCATGAATCCGGTAGTGGTTCACGGAGGAGGTCCACAGATCGATGAATGGCTCGGTAAGCTAGGCAAGAAGGGAGAGTTCATCCAAGGCATGCGCGTCACCGATGCTGAAACCATGGATGTGGTGGAAATGGTACTCGGTGGGCAAGTTAATAAAGACATTGTCAATTTAATTAATAAGCACGGTGGGCGCGCTGTTGGCTTAACGGGAGCCGATGGAGGGTTAATTCGCGCTCGTAAGATGATGGTGACCGATGCGCTGAACCCCGAGGCTTTTATTGATATTGGCATGGTGGGAGAAGTGCAAAGCATTGATCCGGGGATTGTGCAATTGCTGCACACTCAAAATTTTATCCCTGTAATTGCCCCCTTGGGGGTGGGTAAGAATAACGAGTCTTACAATATTAATGCGGATTTGGTGGCAGGCAAGGTGGCAGAAATTTTACGGGCAGAAAAATTGGTGATGTTGACCAATACGCCTGGTGTTTTAGATAAACAGGGCAAACTGTTGACTGGACTCACGGCCAAGCAAATTGATGGCTTATTTGCCGATGGCACTATCCACGGCGGGATGTTACCAAAAATTGCCTCGGTGTTGGAAGCGGCCAAGAACGGGGTTAATACGTGTCATATTATTGATGGGCGCGTTGAGCACGCTTTGTTATTGGAAATTTTAACCAATGAGGGCGTGGGCACCCTGATTAAAAGTCGCTAATGAAGTCTTTGATGGGTTTGAGTCGTTCGGGTGGAGTGCAAAAGGCAGTTTGGACTTGGATTTTTGATCTCGACAATACTTTGCATAATGCCGGTGTGCATGTCTTTCCTCAAATCAATCGTGCGATGACCCGTTATCTGCAAGTTCACCTTAATGTGGATGAGGCCACTGCCAATGCTTTAAGACAAAAGTATTGGCGCCGTTATGGCGCGACCTTGGAGGGGTTGATCCGTCACCATCGGATTGATCCGGAGCATTTTTTAAGGGAAACTCACCAATTTCCCGATTTATCTAAGGTTTTGGTATCAGAACCCCAATTGCACGCGACCCTTCAATGTTTGCCAGGTCGTAAGTTTGTGTTTTCTAATGCCCCAGTGCATTATGCTGAGGCTGTAATCCGAGCGTTGGGCATACGGGATTTATTTTCAGCCGTTTATGCCATTGAGAACACAGGCTACCGGCCTAAGCCGGATAGTTATGGGTTTTTGAAGTTGTGCCGCAGTTACCGACTGAAGCCACAACGTTGTATCATGGTTGAAGATAACTTGGATAATTTGAAAATGGCCAAGCGTTTGGGTATGAAAGCCTTTTGGGTGAGGGGGGCGGCCCGAGGGCAAACGCCGGGTTACGTGGATAGAACAATTTTTCGGCTAGCCCATTTGGCTGGCCCATTAGGACCTTGAGCGCAGAGGAAAAGAGTGGCGAAAACTGGAGAGCGCAAAACGCAGATTTTGCAGACCCTAGCGCAGATGCTAGAGCGGCCTGCGGCGGAGAAGATCACAACGGCAGCTTTGGCTAAACGCTTGAGCGTGTCGGAGGCTGCATTGTATCGGCATTTTTCGGGCAAGGCGCAGATGTTTGAAGGGTTAATTGATTTTATTGAGGGAACGATTTTTTCCTTAATCAATAAAATTGCCTCTGAAGAAAAAAGTGGCTTGCGCCAAGTCGAAGGGATGATCGGGGTGCTACTCGGATTTGCGCAAAAAAACTGTGGCATGACCCGCGTTTTGATTGGAGATGCCCTCGTCAATGAGGATGAGAAACTGCAACTGCGGATTAATCAATTGCACGAGCGATTGGAGGCGTCTTTACGTCAGTCATTGCGCTTTGCCGTTAGCCAGAATGAAATCGCCGCCGATGTGGATTTGATCGCGCAGGCTAACTTGATGATTGGTTTCGTGATGGGGCGCTGGCAACAATTTGCTAAAAGTGGTTTTAAGCGTGATCCCACCGAGATGTGGCCAAAACAATGGAAGCAACTGATGGAGGGGGTTTTGGCTTAAGACGGATCCAGGGTGGAGTAAAGACCGTGGGAGATCACGGCATACTCAACAGTACTGGGCGCATCGGATCGTTCTTCGTTGTACGGCGTTAATAGCACCAATAGCACCAATAGCGCCAATAACCTAACCTTTAACTGCTCAGACGGAGCACACCCGACACTGGGGATCTTTTGTGAGCTTAAGGGTGCGTGTTTTCATGTTCAAGGCATCAAACAACATCAGACGCCCGGCTAGACTTTGGCCCACGTGACCGAGCAATTTGAGGGCTTCAGTGGCCTGCAAACTGCCAATAATGCCGGTTAGAGGCGCAAATACACCCATCACGGCGCAGCGCACCTCATCGGACTCCCCTTCTTCGGGGAAAAGACAGGCATAGCAGGGTGATTCAGGATCACGCAAATCAAACACACTGATTTGTCCGTCAAAGCGTATAGCTGCCCCAGAAATGAGCGGTTTATGGGATTGAACGCAGGCGGAATTGACGTCATGTCGGGTGGCGAAGTTATCGCACCCGTCAATGACCACATCGGCTTGCTCTACCAATTCTAATAACCGAGCCCCCGAAACACGCTCTTGGACTAGGCTGACTATAATCTCCGGATTAAGATCGTGGAGGGATCGCTTTGCGGAATCGACCTTGGACATTCCCACAGAGTCCGTCCGATGCATGATCTGTCGTTGCAGATTAGTCAGATCGACCTGGTCGTCATCACATAGCGTGATATGGCCAACGCCGGCACTGGCTAAATAAAGGGCCACGGGGGAACCCAACCCACCAGCACCAATAATTAATGCATGCGCCTCACAGAGGCGCTGCTGTGCTTCGATGCCCATCTCGGGCAATAAGATGTGGCGACTGTAGCGAAGCAACTGCTGATCATTCATGGCAGAGAACTCAAAAGACGGGTGATGAGTGGTGCCCTCGGGCGCAAATGGCCAGCGCCCGTTTCAGTCCCCAGTAAGTCACTAGTGGGTTTCTGTGGCGCTTTTTGTAGCTGAGCGAGATTTGAGGAACGATACGGCTTGTTGTAATTCATAATCATTTTTCGAGATAATTTCTCCCGGCACAGGTCGTAAATCTTTAATGTCAATTTCTGGGCGTGGCAGCGCGGGTTTCCATTGGTATTTAGCGTAGGTAGCCGCGGCTTGTTTTTCTTTTTCCAGATCTTTATCTTTGGGCTTGTTGTCCGGAGTGGGTTTGCCAACCTTTAGATGATTGACCAAATCCGCCTCATGCAGTCGGATGCTGGCCGCTTTGTCCACCGCGGGCTCAAGAGCCAGGTCAGGGGTGATGCCCTTGGCTTGAATTGAGCGACCATTAGGAGTGAAGTAACGTGCGGTGGTTAATTTGATCGCGGTATTGCCACCCAGGGGCAAGATCGTTTGTACGGATCCCTTACCAAAGGATTGTTGGCCCATAACCACCGCGCGTTGGTGATCTTGCAATGCA
>CAITMU010000083.1 GCA_903893565.1 uncultured beta proteobacterium
CCGATCACTCCCTCGACGCGCGCGGATGCATCATCGGCGCCGGCTTGTTTTCCAATGGCCAGTCCGCTGGTCATCTGCAGTTCCATCCCCGAACCCGTGGCTTGGGCTTCAACAGACGCAATGGCGGCCTGCGGACCGATGTTCACTGTCTGCCCCCCCACATTAACATTGCTGTTATTGAGGACCTGCAGCATTTGAGGAAAAGTCATGCCATAGGAGATGAGCTTATCCAAGTTAACCGTAATTTCGTAAATTTTGCTTTTACCACCCCACCCAGTGACATCAATGACCCCAGTTACTGCTCGGAAACGCCGATCCAGCATCCAGTCTTGAATGGTTTTAAGGTCCATCACCGAATAGCCCTTAGGCCCGACCACTCGATAACGCACAATTTCTCCGGTAGGACTGGTCGGCGAGATTTGCGGAACCACCCCTCCAGGCAAAGGGGGTAATTGTGCCAGTCGGTTAATCACCCACTGCTCAGCCTCTCGGTAGGTATAATCGTAGGTAAACTGCAACTTGACATCTGAAAGGCCGAACAAGGAAATAGTACGGATTGCACGCACATTAGGAATGCCTGCCAAACCCACCTCAATGGGAATCGTAATGTAGCGCTCAATCTCTTCGGCCGATAGCCCCGGGCTTTGCGTAATCACATCCACCAGCGGAGGCACCGGGTCCGGATACGCTTCAATATTTAACTGCTTAAAGGCAATCGTGCCGAGCACGTAAAAAAGCAATAACCCACCCAAGAATAATCCACGGTGACGAATCGAAAACTCTATAATTCGGTTCATAATTCAATCATCCACAAGCTTGTCGAATTTTTTTCTATAGGCTTAATGACTTGCATTGGGCACCATTGTCTTAATGGCTCGATCGATAAATAAAGTCCCGTGGGTCACCACTTTTTCCCCCACTTGCAGCCCCTTCAAAACCTCGATGACCCCGTCCCCAGCAAGTCCAACCTGAATAGCGCGTAATTGAATTAGGTCTGCGTCCTTGACAATCCAGACATTCGCCTTATCCCCTTCGTAGACAATGGCCTTTTCATCAACACCGGGTGCTAAAGATTCGGGTCCTGTTGCAATGCTAAATTTTGCAAACATTTCTGGTTTTAATAATCCCTGCGGGTTATCCACCACCGCACGCACCCCGACGCGTCTAGTCAATGGGTCAACGGATGCCGCGATATAAGACAGCGTGGCTTTAAATACTCGGTCCGGTAATGCCAAAACCCTCACCTCGATCCTGGCCCCCAAACGCATCTTGGGTGCTTCTGTCTCCCGTACATTGGCCACTAACCAAACCGTGTTAAGGTTTCCGATGGTATACACTGCGTTGGTAGCACCGGCTTGAATATATTGTCCCGTTCCTACTTGCCGATCGGTGACCGTTCCACTAATCGGAGCCACCACGTAGGCTAAAGGATCCCCCTGTTGAGCGCCCTCGAGCGCTGAGATGTCGGCCTCTGATTTACCGAGAATACGTAGTTTATTTTTAGCGAGCGTCAATGCCGTTTCAGCGGACTTAAGACTGCTTTGCGCCACTGCTAGATCTGCCTGACTTTGCTGCCAGTCCTGTAATGCCCCAGCCCTCGCCTCATAAAGCGAATGTTTACGCTGCTCAGAAATCTCCGCTTGCTTTACTTGAGCTCTCGCGGTGTTTATGGCCGTATTTCCCGCAATTAAATCATTTTGTCCCTGTACGAACTCCGTTGCTTTGACCGCCAACAAAGGTTGACCCATTTTCACTGTCTCCCCCAAGGTAGCCATGACCGCTGACACACTGCCCGAGTAGGGTGAATAAACACTGGTCGTCTGATCAAGATTTATGGCGATCTTGCCCTCAGAAATACTTTTTGCGTAGAAGTTATGATTGACTATCGTCTCAATTTGAAATGATGCTAATTGTTCTGCACTCGCCTTAAAAAAACCGGCTGGAGCACTGGCCACTGGGGCTGAGGCTGGGGCTGGCGTAGACGCAGGGGTATTCTTGGAGTAAAAAACTTTTACCAGTCCATAAGCCGCCAAGCTCATAATAACAATTACGATGAAAACCTTCCCTAGTCCCCATTGGGCAAAGAAAGTTTTTTTCGTCAATGGCTCGTTTGCTTCAGGCTTCATGGGACTGCAACTCCTTTAACATGGGGAGGGCGCTTAGTATTATTACTTATTTGTAAATTTGAACCGTCATCCTACATAATCGTTTTGGAGGTTATTGCCCTAAGCTTACAGAAATCTTTCAAAAACAACTTTTTGAGGATTTTTATTTCAACTAAGGCAGAATTTCGAAAAAATAAGTGTCAAAACTTAATTTTTCTGTTTTTACAGGATTGAAAAGATCGGATTAATAAAAATAACCTACCCCATTTTTATAATTAAATCCCTGTTAACAATCCCGTCAACTTACACGTTAAAACGAAAATGCATCACATCTCCATCTTTAACAATGTATTCCTTACCTTCGAGTCGCATTTTGCCGGCCTCCTTGGCCCCCTGTTCACCCTTGCCCGCCACATAATCATGAAAACCAATCACTTCGGCGCGGATAAAACCCTTCTCAAAATCAGTATGAATAACCGCCGCCGCTTTCGGTGCGGTATCGCCCACATGAATGGTCCAAGCCCTTACTTCTTTGGGACCGGCGGTAAAATAAGTTTGTAAGCCTAGCAATGAATAGCCCGCACTGATCACGCGATTAAGCCCCGGTTCTGTCATCCCCATATCAGCCAAAAACACCGACTTATCCTCTTCACTTAATTCGGCGATCTCGGCCTCGATCGCTGCACACACCGCGACGACCGGCGCTTTTTCGGCTAAAGCGTAGTTGCGCACAGCCTCTAAATGAGGGTTTTTTTCAAAACCATCCTCTTTCACATTGGCGACGAACATCGCCGGCTTTGCCGTTATCAAACATAAAGGCTTGATTAACAGTGCCTCCTCTGGTGACAGGTCGAGCGCTCGTACCGGCTTCGCTTCATTTAAGATGCGCATACACTTTTCTAATACCGCCACCATACGCTGAGCCTCTTTGTCTACCCCTGATTTGGCTAGCTTTACATATTTGGCCAAGTGGCGCTCAACCGCACTTAAGTCGGATAAAGCTAGCTCAGTATTAATCGTTTCGATATCTGAAATTGGGTCAATCTTCCCCGCCACATGCACGACATTTTCATCTTCAAAACAGCGCACCACATGGGCAATCGCATCGGTCTCACGAATATTGGCTAAAAATTGATTGCCCAAGCCCTCGCCTTTGGAGGCCCCTGCGACTAAACCTGCTATATCAACAAATTCCACCACGGCGGGCAATAATTTTTGTGGGCTGACTAAGTTGGCTAGCTGCGAAAGACGAATATCGGGTACTTCCACAATCCCCACATTCGGTTCAATCGTACAGAAGGGATAATTCTCTGCCGCTATACCTGCCTTAGTCAGCGCATTAAAAAGGGTGGATTTGCCTACATTGGGTAATCCGACGATACCGCATTTGAGTGACATGATAATTTTCCGTTAAATTTTTGTCTGATCACGTGTGTGTAATTGTTTCATGGCTTTTTCCATTTCACCGGCCAGTATCATTGGCAGACCTTTGAGCGCCTGCTGCATAGCCGAATCAATCGCAGAACGCTCTTCGCTACGGGGCGACTGTAGAACATAATCCACCACCGCTTGGCCCACTGCCTGACTATCCCTTGGATGGCTAATGCCTAAACGAAGCCGCCAAAAGTCTTGTGTGTTCAAACAAGCGGCAATACTTCGTAACCCATTATGCCCAGACAACCCTCCGCCAAACTTCATCTTCATTGCCCCAGCAGGCAAATCTAATTCATCATGAACCACCAACACTTGATCGGCTGCTATTTTGTAATAATTCGCTAAGCTCGCAACCGCCTGACCTGAAAGATTCATGAACGTTTCTGGCTTCACTAGCCAAACATCTCCCTCGGCGGTGGAAAAATGACTCACCTGCGCTTGAAAACGAGACTCACGGCGCCACGAGACTTTGTTGGCTTGAGCAACCCGATCCACCCACCAAAAACCTGCATTGTGTCGGGTTGATTCATACTTGGCCCCAGGATTTCCCAGTCCCACCAATAACCTCATTCCATCTCATCCATAAAAAAACCCGCCCAACCTTTTCAATGCGGCGGGCGGGCGGTCAAACGTTTCAAAACAACGACAGTGCGTCTTACTTTTTAGCAGGTTCTTTTTTAGCAGCTTCTTTCTTCGCACCATCTTTTTTAGACCCCTCTTTACCCGCAGCATCCTCGGGTTTTTGACCCGTAATTTCCGTCACTTTTCCAGTGACCAAATCATCCGTTGCGGATTCTCTCGGCGTTTGTACCGTCACGACCCCTGGGTTTTCTTTTTTCCAACGTGCAATGGGCTCTACCCCTTTTGGAAAATTAATCTCATTGACATGCAGGGAGTGAGCCACAGCCAAATCCTTCAGGTCGACTTCAATAAATTCGGGCAGATCGTCGGGCAAGCATTGAATTTCTAAATCATTCAAAATGTGCTGAACCACACCACCACCGACTTTCACGCCAACACAAACATCCGCATTCACATAGTGCAAAGGCACTTTCATGTGAATTTTCTTCGTCTTATCGATTCGTTGAAAATCAATATGCAACAGCAGGGGACGGAATGGGTGCATTTGAAAGTCACGCAACAACACTTGAGTGGTTTTGTTATCGATCACCAAATCCAGCAAAGAAGCATGAAACACTTCCTGTTTCAATAACCGTAGAATCGGCGGTTGATCGAGCTCGATATTTTGCGCCGGTTGATCAGCCCCGTAAACAATCCCGGGGGCACGCCCGCTAATACGCAGGCGGCGGCTCGCACTCGTGCCCTGCTTTGTACGCGGGTAAGCATTTACAGCAATTTTCATAAAATTCTCCAAGAAATTTCGAAAAACTCCGCGACCAGAGCTTTTCGGTTAAAAGACCAAACGAGAGGTTTGGCACAACATACTCCGTCCTACTGACACAACAACAGAATCGATTTATTCCACAAATAACGAACTGACAGAATCCTCAGCATTGATACGACGCACGGTTTCAGCAAAAAGACCCGCAATGGACAACACTCGAATACGACTACAGGCGCGGGCTTCTTCTCGCAACGGAATGGTGTCAGTGACCACCAACTCATCCAGTTCAGACTGACTGATACGTTCAATCGCCTTACCGGAGAGCACGGGATGGGTACAGTAGGCCATCACACGCGCAGCCCCCCGTTTCTTTAATGCCGCTGCCGCCTCGCATAACGTGTTTGCTGTATCCACCAAATCATCCACAATCACGCACGTGCGACCTTCCACTTCTCCAATAATATTCATCACCGTCGCCACATTAGGCCGGGGACGTCGCTTGTCGATGATCGCCAAATCGGCTTCCAACCGTTTGGCCAATGCTCTGGCACGAACCACTCCACCCACGTCCGGAGACACCACGACAAGACCCTTGTAACTTTGCTTCCATACATCACCCAGTAAAATAGGACCTGAATAAATATTATCCACTGGGATATCAAAAAAACCTTGTATCTGTTCAGAGTGTAAATCCATCGTGAGCACACGATTTACACCCACAGTCGTTAACATATTAGCCACCACTTTAGCGGTAATCGGCACTCGTGCCGAGCTCGGCCTACGATCCTGCCGCGCATAGCCCATATAAGGGATAGCCGCTGTAATACGCCCGGCCGAAGCTCGCTTTAACCCATCGACCATCACCAATAATTCCATCAAATTGTCGTTGGTGGGTTGACAGATCGATTGCAATACAAAAACGTCTCGGCCACGAACGTTTTCTAAGATCTCCACCATGACCTCTCCATCGGAAAAGCGACCCACTTTGGCTCGACCGAGGGTTAAGTGCAAATGCCCAGCCACTTCGGCCGCCAATTGAGGAATTGCATTTCCGGTAAATACCATCAAGCGATCAAGCATCGCGGGGTCACTCCGATTGATTATCTATGACGGTTATCGTTGTGCATCGGGTCTATAGGGCCTTCAGCACCGCTCGGGCAAGGGACAATGTTGGCTGGGGAGGTAGGGATCGAACCTACGAATGCCGGAATCAAAATCCGGTGCCTTACCACTTGGCGACTCCCCAAAAAACCTATCGTACACATCCATGACACTTTACTTTTACGACTAGGGCAAGTTTAAGTGCCTTACCCCCTTTAATAGCCTACAGCCCACATCCCTAACAATTCATTAACCGTCTATTTGCTTTTAATACCTAACCTACAATTTATCAACATTCTGAGTCGCTAAACTTTCCACCAACACGCACCCTCTTCACCCTGAACCGCTATATTGCCAACAGTGGATGGCAATCCAACCCACGTGCGACAAAACCTTGCATTTGCGCTGGGCGTTTCGCAAAAACCGCCTTAGCGGAGTTTTCATCATCGAAATGCGCAAACACACAAGCCCCTGATCCACTCATTGCTACTGGCGCATGCTGCCCCAACCAATCGAGATAACTGCCCACTACTGGATAAAGTTTACACACCAAGGTTTGTAAATCATTGCCCAATAAAAGCATGTTTTTGGCAGTAAAGCCCTGTATTGTAACCTTTTGGGAATCCCTTTTCAATTCAGGATGATTGAAAATACTCGCCGTCGAAACTGCCACAGGAGGGATTAAAACTATATACCAAGCCGGATCCAGTGTAATCGCCTCTAACTGCACTCCAATCCCCTGAGCAAAAGCGGATCTGCCCCACACAAATACTGGCACATCGGCGCCTAATTTTTCAGCAATTTCAATGAGTTGTATTCTAGTGAGTCGCGTATCCCAAAGGTAATTAAGGGCAACCAACGTGGTGGCCGCATCCGAACTTCCGCCGCCCAGGCCACCACCCATAGGAATTCTTTTTTTCAACCAAATATCTGCCCCCATTCGGGTTTGGCTGTATCGCTGCAACGCTTTAGCCGCTCTCACACACAGATCTTCCTCACTGGGCACTGTGGGTAACGGATCGGCTCGAGTCATCACGCCATCCTGCCTTAGGCTAAAGCGCAGTTCATCACCAAAATCTATAAATCGAAAAACGGTTTGCAATAAATGATATCCATCGGCTCGTCGCCCCACCACACGCAACATGAGATTTATCTTTGCCGGAGCCGCAAAAGTAACGGATTTTTCATGCAAGGCATTCACGTTGGGTTCACTCTGGTTTGGTCGTGACGTTTAGTTCTGTCGATTCCGTAGATGGCAACCCTCGCCACTGATCCACCACCACTAAAATAGATTGGCGAAGCGCGTTTACTTGTATCCGACGCGCTAAACCCTGAAACCTTGGATCAGGATCAAAATCACAGCGTATCGTCCAACCCTGCTCAGTAAACTGATGGGAGCCGGCTGAGCTATCCCCGATTAAAGGGGCACTAATCAGCGGGTTCAAAGAGGTCCCGCGGATCCAATGCTGCAAAAATGATATTGGAAAAGCCCATCCCAGGCCCTTCGAAGTTAACGACTCAATATCCGACCCATGGTATTGGCGCTGGTCTGCCAGCGTTAAAGTCGCGCCTTGATGGTTTTGCGTTAATTGCACCACAATCTGCCCCGTCGGACTCATGAGCCACATTTCATCCGTCTCTAGCGTATGCTTCCATCGCACATTGGCAGACAAGGATTGTTCATCGTATTTCACCAAAATACGTCCCACCACATCAAAAGCAGCTGCACGCCTCACCATGACCGCAGGCTTCATGGACTGACAAGCCGACAATAAACAAATCACACAGAGCGCCCACCCAGCCCACGCACGACAAAAATATTTCTCCGCCCTCATTTCCCTATCGGTATCAAGTCAGCGGCAAGACGCTTGATCGTTTCTAACAAAGTTTCGTTCGCTGCATTATTTTTTATTAAATCAGTCCACAAGCGCTTGGCCTCTTCACGCTGATTATTTTCCCACAACACTTCACCCAGATGAGCACCGACCTCGGCCTCAGGACGCAATTTAAACGCTTGGCGCAGCACGGATTCAGCCTGACGCAACTCACCTAAACGGAAATATACCCATCCCTGACTATCGAGAATATAGGGATCATTAGGGCTTAACTCGAGCGCTTTTTTGATTAACTGATTGGCTTCTGACAAACGAATTTTACGATCGGCTAGCGTATAGCCTAGCGCGTTATAGGCTTGGGCATTATCAGGGCGCAATTGAATCACCCGACGAAAATTCTTTTCTAACACATCAAAGCGTTCGATTTTTTCTGCCATCATGCCCTGATCATAAAGTAAGTCCACGACATCGGGATGGCTCTTTAGGGCTTTGTCTAACACATCGAAAGCACGTTGATACGCTTTGGCTTCTCGCAGCAAATTGGCCTGCGCCTGAATGAGTTGGATCTGTACGTTGGTATTTTGCTCTAGCAACATTTCCAAATGCCGATTACCCGCTTCGAGATTGCCTTGTTTGACCAATACGGCGGCATAACGGGCCTGGGCGTTCACGTAGCGTTCACCGGGCTTAACCTCGGCATACCACTTCAACGCTTCGACATAGTGCTTACGTCGCTCTTCAATCTCTCCCAACGACAAAGCAATAATATCTGGGTCACTAAATCCGGCGGATAACGCCGCCTTAAAATGTGCCTCAGCGACATCCCACTGCTCGAGACTCAACGCCAAGGTCGCAATATTAATTTCCAACTTTGGATTCTGTGGCGCACCCGCGGTCAATAATTCAAATTGCTCTAAGGCCTCATTTACTTTTTTCTTGTTAACCAACAGCCGAGTAAAACTCATTCTTACATCTATGGCAGTGGGGTAACGCTTTAAATAATCTGCCACAAATGCCATAGCTTCTTCATCCGAATGAAGCTGCAATGCTTGCGCCACGAATAAAGCGGCTAACTCCATATCCGGTGCAATCGCAAGGGCTGCCCGTGCTTCAGTCAAAGACAGCTCAGGCTCTGAGGCAGACCATGCCGCCTGAGCGACAGCCACATGCGCCTGGGCATTATCGGCATAGGGTGCCGCCAATGTTTTTAACAAAGATAGTGCCGCTTTTTTATCTTTGTAGCGGGCCAATAATTGGGTTAATTGAACTAAGTTGCTCCCCAGCCGGGTCTTGTCCGCCGACAACCACTGCTCTAAATAGGGCTGAGCATCCGCTAAACGTTGTTGATTTACCAGTAAAGCGGCCATTAATTGGCGGGCTTGTGCCGAGGTAGGGTCGTTTTTTAGCCATAAACTGGCCGCCTCCATCGCCTCTTTAAACTGGCGCTCTTTCATGGCCACTTCTGTGACTCGCTGCGCCACACGGGGATCGTTGGTTTGACGAGCCGCATCCATCAACAATCGTAAACCCACTCTGGGCTGATTACGATCTAAAGCCACCTCGCCCATGAGCAATTTAAAAATTAAATCCGGCGTCAAATCGACCTTGGGTAAATTCACTTTAGGAGCGTTGGGGGTTGGCTCATCCACCGACCGGGGCAGGACTTGCGCCAAGGCCGCGCTCGCCAACGTCAAAGCACTTAAAGAACCAACAACATATCGATTAAAAAGAAAATTCATGGGTCAACTTTCACCGCAAAATAAAACCATTAATTGAGCTTATCGGCTATTATAAAGATAGTGTATAGGGTTTTGTTGGTACCGACTAATTTAAACAATAAATTACAAAGGGGCCTGAATGGGGACTGGCTTTTTATGACAAAAATAATCATTTTCCCGTATGAAAGGCGTTAAAATCTTTGCCTTGCCTTCTTGAGCTTTGTTTGCCTCTGAGCGCTCAATTTGGCTTGTCTTAACCCTCACGATAGTCATATTGTTCTTTGCATTAAACTGAGTTCAACCTAAAGTCAAACTCGATATTGTGTTGTTTCTATCTCATCGGTGATCGCGTTGAATGCGTTTGAAAAACTAGCCACCCCGTCCGAAGCCTCGGCTGTTAATTGCTTAGCCTTACACGCCCAAGGCCTTAGCCGTCGCTATGGCAAACACTGGGCTGTCAAAAACGTAGACATCTGCTTGCCACAAAGACAAGTGCTCGGTTTTTTAGGGCCCAATGGCGCAGGCAAAACCACAACCCTGCAAATGCTCACCGGCAATCTTGCCCCTCATAGTGGGTCGGTTAGTCTGTGCGGTGTCGATTTGATTCGTGCGCCCCAGAAAGCGAAATCCCATCTCGGATACTTACCCGAAATAGCCCCTTTGTATAAAGAATTACGTGTTACGGAGTATCTTCGGTGGGTGGCACGCTTACACCGCATACCCAGAGCACTAGAAGCCCACGCCATCGACCAAGCGCTAGAACGCTGCAAGCTCACCACGGTGTCCACCACCCTCATAGCTCACCTCTCAAAAGGCTTTCAACAGCGCGTCGGTATCGCCCAAGCGATTATTCACGAACCCGATGTCATCATTCTTGATGAGCCAACGGTAGGACTTGATCCAAACCAAATACGTGATATTCGAACGCTCATCCGCGAGCTAGGCCAAACCCATAGCCTCATTATATCGACTCACCTTTTAAGTGAAGTCGAGGCCGTCTGTGACGCAGTGCTCATCATGCATCAAGGTGATATGGTTTTTAACGACACCCTTGAAAGATTTAATCAAAACGCCTTAAATCCTTGCTACCGATTAGTGCGCTTTGAAAAAATACCCCCATTTACCGAGCTCCCGCAGGGTTTACCCTTTAAGACACTTTACTGCGTTGCCCCTCATCTTTTTTATGTCAGCTTTTTAGAGGCCATAGAACCGCAGACGCACTTTACACAATGGGCTCTCGAATCCGGCTTGGGCCCCATACACCTTTACCCGGAGATTAAAACACTGGAAGCCCTATTTTCAGCATTAACTCCTCCTCCCCCTGAGCCTAGAGTCAGCCCATGATTTTGACTATCGCCAGCAAAGACTTTAAAGCCTTTTTTAATTCTCCATTAGCTTGGGTCTTATTGTGTTTCATACAACTGATTGAAAGTTTCAACTTTCTAAAGCACTTGGATGAATTCTTACAACTGCAGCCTCAGTTCATTCAAATGACCAACCCCCCGGGGGCCACAGTATGGGTGGCAGTACCGGCTTTGACCACCACAGCGGCTTTGTTTCTTTTTGTAGTGCCCTTGTTGGCTATGCGATTAATTGCGGAGGAGCGCGCTCATCACACTTTGTGTCTTCTAACCTCCGCCCCCATCCGCCTCACCGATATTGTTCTAGGCAAATTTTTAGCTTTGATCGGCTTTCTCTTGATTGCTCTAGCACTCGTTGCCTTGATGCCTTTGTCGTTATTTGCCAACACCCCATTGGATTATCCATTTTTAGCTTGCCTTTTGCTGGGACTGGCTCTACTGGCTGCCGCTTTTTCTGCCCTATGTCTTTATGCCTCAAGCCTGACTAAAACTCCCATCATCGCCGCGATCAGTAGCTTGGGTGGTCTATTTTTATTACTGCTTTTTGGCGATCATTTGAGTGAGCGCCCTAACCCTGATTCATTGGGGTGGCTATCAAATCTGATCCAGGTATTTTCCCCGGTAAAAAATTTTGAAGTTCTTCATCAAGGCCTGTTGGATTCTTACGCTGTGGTTTGTTTATTACTACTGACCATTTTTTTCCTCATCTTGACGATTCGCACCTTAGAGTCACAGCGATTAAAAGGCTAACGGTGTTTGAACCTTCTCATTCACGCTTGCGAGTCAAAATAAACAGTCTGTTATGGACGGTCTTTCTCTTACTGGTGGTGATGGGGCTTGCCAGACTAGCCCACCACTTTCGCTTTGAAAAAGATTTCACTGCGCAAGCCAGCAACACGCTTTCGCCTGCGAGCTTAGCCCTACTGCGCCAAATTCAAGACCCTGTTCACGTCACCGCCTTTGCACTATCGAAGGATGCTGGGGGCAACAATATTCACCAATTGATTAAAGACAAAATGCGTGCCTGGCAACGCATCAAACCAAACTTGACCCTCAGCCTCATAGACCCGCGCGAACAACCCCAAAAAGCCGATGCCGCCACGCTTCATTCTGTCAACGAACTACAGATCCATCTCGGACAACGCACAGAGCATCTTGCACTGAGCGAATTTAATGAAATCAATTTCATCCATGTTTTAATTCGCCTTTCACGCACCTCCCACCGTACGGTCTATTGGCTCATGGGACATGGGGAACGCCAGTTTAATGGGAAGGCGAATCACGATTTAGGTGAATTTGGTCATCAACTCGCCCTTAAGGGGTTTAATGTCTCAGCCCTTAATCTGGCCATTGCGCAGGATGTACCCAACGATGCAGCTACCCTCGTCATTGCTGGACCGCAGGTGGCTTTACAAGACAGCGAGGTTACCAAAGTACTGCATTATGTTCGCAATGGCGGTCATTTATTGTGGTTAGTCGATCCGGGGCCCGTACACGGCCTTGATCCGATTGCCCAATATTTGGGCCTTGTATTAACGCCCGGCACCGTGGTCGACTTATCCACCCGCCCTCGTCAAGGCCCTCCGATCTTTGCCTTGGGCTCTTACTATGCGCAGCACCCAGCCACCGCATCCCTACCCTTAAATACCCTATTTCCCCAGAGCCGACAAATCGCGCGCATCGATCGCAATGATTGGCGAGCCACCCCGCTCATCGAGGTCGCACAGCGAGGCTGGGTAGAAACCGGCTCCTTGGAGGACAATCCTCTTTTTGAAAAAAACCATGATCTGCCCGGACCGATTAATATTGCAACGGCCTTTGAACGCCGCACCGGGACCCAATCTCAGCGAGTGATCATTATCGGTGGGGGCAGCTTTTTATCCAATGCTTTTTTAGGCAATGGAGGTAATCTCACATTGGGTTTGGCACTGCTCAACTGGCTCAGTGGAGAGGATCATGTCATCGCCCTGGTACCACACAGCGCGGCGGACAGTCATATCGATATCGATCAAAATACGCTATCTGCCCTAGCTATCGGATTTTTAGTGATTATGCCGATCTTATTGGGTCTGACGGGTTTCATCGTTTGGTGGCGTAGAAAAAAATCTCCTCGAACAATCGCTCCGGATTCGCTCTCCTGAGCTCATCAAAAACCATTTTTGCCCCTCACTTTACTTGCAATTGATTGCACTTTTTTAGCTTAAAAAGCCTTCTATGCCTGAACTGCCTGAAGTTGAAACAACGCGCCGAGGACTGCTACCGCATATGGAAGGCATTCGCATCGTACGCGCTGTGGTGCGCCACCGACAGATGCGTCAACCCGTACCGCCTGTATTGCCCGATTGCTTAGTAGGGCTCACCATACGCACGGTTCTCCGACGTGCCAAGTATCTATTAATCGATTGCACCACAGGAACACTCATCATCCATTTAGGTATGTCTGGGCGCTTGTGGCTCGTAAACGGGGGCACTGCACCAGAAAAGCACGATCATTTTGATCTACACTTGGCCAATGACAAAATCATTCGGCTTCGTGACCCACGCCGTTTTGGCTTAGTCTTGTGGGTCACCGACAATCCTTTTTTACATCCGCTTTTAAATCGTTTAGGGCCAGAACCTTTGAGTGATGATTTTAATGCCCCGTATCTTTTTCGTCAGACTCGATCCCGTTCTAGCGCCATCAAAATAGTGATCATGGATAGCCACCTTGTGGTGGGAGTGGGCAATATCTACGCTAGTGAGGCACTTTTTCATGCCGGTATCAGTCCCCGAAAGAGCGCACGACGATTAAGCCTAGCCCGTTGCGCTGAATTAGTTCAATCCATTTCACAGGTCCTTCAGCAGGCCATCCAGGCGGGGGGCAGCAGTATTCGTGATTACGTCAATAGCGATGGGATGGCGGGTAATTTTCAATCGCAATTTTTTGTCTATGGGCGGGCGGGAGAGCCCTGTAAAAAATGTCAAACTCCCATCAAACATCTTGTTCAGGGACAACGAGCAACCTACTACTGCCCCATCTGTCAGCGTTAATCCGATCAGTCAACAACGCTGCCCCTGCGTTGTGGGGGGGCTTCGGTTAATCTTTTTGTGCCATCAGTTGAAGATACTTTTGTTTTAATTGCTCGGGGGTTTCGATGATATCGGGATTCAAGGGGATGCAATCGACTGGACATACTTTCTGACATTGTGGCTCATCGAAATGTCCCACACACTGGGTACACTTTAACGGATCGATAAAATAAATTTCTAATCCGGCGGCAATAGCATCATTCGGACATTCAGGCTCACAAACGTCGCAATTAATACACTCATCGGTAATCATTAAAGCCATTTCATTTTTTCCCGATTTGCTTTAACTTTTCAGTTAAATGAATGCCAACACTCGGGGACACAAATTTGTGCGCGTCACCTCCCAACAAGGCGATCTCACGCACGAGGGTTGCTGACACATAAGCGTATTGTTCTCCCGGGGTCATAAAAATGGTTTCGATACTGGGATTTAATTGTCGATTCATGCCGGCTAACTGAAATTCATATTCAAAATCCGTAACCGAACGAACCCCGCGCAATACGACCCGAGCACCTTGTTGCTCCACAAAATGCATCAACAAACCGGAAAATCCGATCACCTTCACATTTTTAAATGGGGCAAACGCCTCCTGCGCGACCTGCACCCTTTCCTCGAGCGAAAATAAAGGTTTTTTTGAATGGCTACTGGCCACCGCCAATATCACCTCATCAAACATGCTCGTGGCCCTATGCACAAGGTCTTCATGTCCGAGGGTGATGGGGTCAAAGGTGCCAGGATAGATCGCTTTAATTGTCATGGGTGTATCCGTTTTAATAATTGATAGTTGACTTGACCGGCCCGAGCCTGCCGATAGGGCTTCCAATTCATGGGACATTGTAACGCCATCGCACTCTCACAATAAACCCAACCCTGTGGGCTGACTTTCGTTTCCAATGCGGCAAACAATTCAGGCCAAGGATTCTGTGTAAAAGGGGGGTCTAGCAACACGCCATCATAAACGAATCGGTCAGAGCGCAGAAAATCAAAGGCCTCTTGACGACAAATGCTCACTTGTGAAGCCAATAATTGGGTTTGACTCGCCTTAAGTGCACTGTAAATCAGTGGATCGCGCTCGACCATTACCACCGACTTGGCTCCCCGTGATGCCGCCTCAAAGCCAAGCACACCACTACCGGCATACAGGTCCAAACAACATTGCCCACTCAAATCCTGCCCTAACCAGTTAAAAAGGGTTTCACGGACCCGGTCTGGTGTCGGACGCAAGCCCTCGATATCGGGAAAGTGAATCAATCGACTTCTCCACGTTCCCCCAATAATTCTTACTCGCTGTTTTTTCATCGGATCCTTCAGGGTTTGCTTTGCCTCTACCACACCCAAGAAGGTTGGTGCTTCAAGGCTTCACCGATTGGGCTTGTACGCCCACAACCACCATCATCAATTGCTCAGTATCTATATGACGAGAAAAGGCCTCTTGGATTTGTTTCGCGCTCACATTTTCTACTTTGCCAACAAACAATTCTAAATAATTTAAGGGTAATTGGTAAAAGCCAATCACAGATAGATACTCATGAATCTTTCGATTACTATCGATACGAAGGGGGAAGCTTCCGACAAGGTTTTTTTGGGCATTGATAAGCTCCTCCGTGGTGGGCCCCTGTCTGACAAATTCTTTCAAGGTTTTTATACTCACTCTGAGGGCTTCCTCTGCCTGTTCTGGTCGAGTTTGCATACCCATCATAAAGACCCCCTGATCCGCCATAGGCATAAAGTAACTGTAGGCCGAATAGGCCAATCCGCGTTGTTGTCTGACTTGCTCGGTAATACGCGAAGTAAATCCCCCGCCCCCTAGGATATGGTTACCCACTAATAAAGCAAAGTAATCCGGATCCGTTCGCGATACCCCTACCCCTCCCAATAAAATGTGGGTTTGCGCACTATCATGATCGATAAGCTTTGTTTGCCCGGGTGGCGTTTGTACAACAGCTGGCAAGGCGAGGGGCTCTTCAGACCTCACCACCAAGCCCTGGGTCAAACGCTCTGCCAAGTCCTTCGCCTCCTCAATGCTGATATCTCCCACCATGGCAATGATTGCGCCACGCGCCACATAGTGTTGCCGATAAAAACTGACCAAATCCTCACGTGTCACCGTTTCCAGCGTTTGGGTTTCGCCCGAAGCTCGCAAAGCATAGGGATGGGCCCCAAATACCAACTGATTAAAGTGAATGCTAGCGATCCTGCCAGGCTGGATTTGGGCGTCTTTAAGCGAACTGATGAGACGCGTTTTTTCTCGTTCAACAACAGCGGCTGGAAACAAGGGAGTGTTTAGCGAGCGAATCAAGATGTCGATGGCTTGCGCTCGTTCAACCGGTTGCGACAACGTTCGCAAAGACAATCCTGCCCTGTCCTGATCAAAGCGCCCTGACATACCAGCGCCGATATCAGCCATAGCATTCGCAATGGCCTCTTCGTCTAATCCTTCAGCCCCCATCTGAATTAAGTGATTGGTCAAATAAGCGACCCCCGATTTTTCACGCCGGTCACGGACCGATCCCGCCGCAAAATCGATGCTAAGGTCTAACATGGGAATATCGGGGTTTTGTACCAAATAAACCTTAGCCCCTTGTGCCGTCGTCCAGTGTTGAATGGGCAATAGCGCCAAGGCCCATTGCGGCATCAATGCCAGAGCTAAAAAGATTAACCATTTATTTTTCATCACGCAGTCCTACTGGGGGTTTTGAATTACGGGGTTGCGTCACGGGTAAGGGCACGAGTTCGGCCACCGTTAAGGCATCATCAACGAGATATTTTTTAGCCACTTCACGAACCTGATCAGCAGTAATGAGATGAGAACGTTCATCCATGACCTCAATGGCTCGAATGGGAAGCCCGAGTATGGCCATCTGACCGATTTGGTTTGCCTGAAACATCATCGCGTCTCGCTCGTAGACTCGGGAGGCTAGTACTTGTGTGCGAATGCGCTGTAGCTCCTGCGCACTCACCCCCTCGTCAATAATTTTTTTTATTTGCGCACGTAGCGCCGCTTCTACCGTCTTCACGTTTTGATTCTTACTGGGTATTGCGGAAAAATAAAAAAAACCAGGCCCACGTCCCAAACCATCATAGCTCGCATCGGCAGCACTGGCCACCTCAGTGCCACGAACCAATTCACGATTCAAGCGAGCCGCATCGCTACCGGCCAAAACGCTGGACAACACATCCAACGCATAGGGTTCCCAGTCTTTTTCAAAATCAACTATTTTAGGCGCCCGATACGCCATTAACAGCATGGCTTGCTCTGCCGGGGCCTTAAAAACAATTCGGCGAATCCCTTTTTGTTGAGGCTCTTCCTGCGGGCGCCGTGGAGGTAGCGTTTTTGCCGCTATGGAACCGAAAGCTTTTTCAGCCAAAGCAAAGCCCTCTTGCGCCGACACATCCCCCACCACCACGAGCAGTGCATTATTCGGCGCATACCACTGGGAATAAAAATCCCGAGCATCCTCCGCACGCAAGTGCTCCAAATCATTCATCCACCCCACCACTGGAGTTCGGTGTGGATGCGCCAATAAAGCGCTTGCCATGAGTTGTTCGTGCAATTGGGCTCGCGGCTTATCATCGGTGCGCCACCGTCGCTCTTCCATGATAACCTTGATTTCTTTAGCAAACTCATCTGGGGCTATCAAGGCATTTTGCATGCGATCGGCTTCCAATTGAAGCATCAAGGCCAGTTGTGAGCTTTGAATCGTCTCGTGGTAGGCCGTATAGTCACGACTGGTAAAAGCATTTTCCCGGCCACCGGCTTGACTCACTTGCTTAGAAAACTCCCCCGCTGGAAGAGCATGAGTGCCTTTAAACATCATGTGTTCCAATACGTGGGCTAACCCTGTACGACCGTTGACTTCATCCACACTACCTACGCCATACCAAACCATGGAAACCACCACTGGGGCTCGCCGATCGGTTTTGACGAAAACGCGCATCCCGTTGGCTAATTGTCGCTCTGCGACCTTGGTCTGTGTGGCGGGTTCTGCCACGATAGCGACGGGATTACTGGGGGCCGCACCAACAGACCTAGATCCCGCAACAAACCCGGCAAGAAGACTGCCTGTCATCCAACACAAGACGGCAACCCTCATGCCTCGCATCGAGCCCTTACGCCCGCCTTGAATCGAACCCAGTGCCAAGAGGTTAAAATAATGAAAATTTTTCACAATATAGATGTCCGCTGGATGAAATCAAAAATTCGTTTCGGGTAGAATTGTAACTAAATTAGACGGTGGGGTTCTGGTTCGTTTGGAGTAAGCTTAAGCCGTCCGAGGATTGCCGCTCAGAGTCCATCGAAATAGACCCTCACCACTTCCTTATAAAGATGCCGCTACCCCCCCTCTTATCCTCGACCGCTTAAAAAAGACGCCTTCTTCATGTTTGGTTTCCTCAAATCAAAAAATCCCGTTCCTGCTTCCCCTCCAACCCCTGCTAATGAAGATAGAGGCAGCTGGTTTACACGATTAAAATCCGGGCTTGCTAAAACCCGAGACAAGCTTGGCGCACAGATCTCTGGCCTATTTGGGACAGGGCGCCAGCTCGATAGTTCATTCTATGAGGAATTGGAAACCGTTTTAATTAGTGCTGACGTGGGTATCAAGGCGACTGAAAATTTGATTGAAGCCCTTAAAATACAAGCCAAACGGGAACGATTTACTGAAGCCTCCCAGTTGTATCAAGGGCTCCATGACGCTTTGGTCACTTTACTTCAGCCTATCGAAAAGCCGCTCAATACGGATGGGGCCAAACCGTTTGTCATCATGATGGCAGGGGTCAATGGGGCGGGTAAAACCACCTCCATTGGCAAATTGGCCCACTACTTTCAAGCCCAAGGTAAAACCGTATTGCTGGCAGCAGGCGACACTTTCAGAGCCGCTGCTCGCGAGCAGTTAATCGCTTGGGGGGAACGTAACCACATCGCGGTCATCAGTCAAAACGGGGGCGATGCGGCCGCAGTGGTTTATGACGCGGTTCAGGCCGCTATGGCTCGAGGGATAGATATTGTATTGGCGGATACTGCCGGACGTCTCACCACACAACTGCATCTCATGGAAGAGATCAAAAAAGTTAAACGCGTCATCCACAAAGCCCTGCCCGGAGCCCCTCACGAAACACTGATTGTTTTAGATGCTAACAATGGTCAAAATGCCCTAGCTCAGGTTAAAGCCTTTGATGAAGCATTGAATGTGACGGGACTCATCATTACCAAACTAGATGGTACGGCGAAGGGGGGGGTGTTGGCCGCCTTGGCGCATCTTCGTGCTAACGCTCCTGACAAAGCCCCGATACCGTTGCGCTTTATCGGCGTTGGAGAATCGCTCGAAGACTTACGTCCCTTTAAAGCCGAAGAATTCGTCTCCGCTTTATTAGGGCGACCATCATGATTGTGATAAATAATGTCACGAAACGCTACCCTGACGGATTTACGGCCTTAAGCAACATCCATCTAACGGTCGAATCGGGCGAAAAGGTCTGCATTACCGGTCACTCAGGCGCGGGTAAATCAACGCTATTAAAAATCATCGCGGGTATTTCCCCACCCACTTCCGGCAGTGTTGTGATCAACAACACGTCACTGAACCCTCACAACAGCTCGCTGAAGGCTTTATGGCGACGTCAGTTTGGCCTCATGTTTGAGGACCATAAACTGCTTTTTGATCGATCCGTTTTTCATAATGTGCTTTTGCCTCTGGAAATTATCGGTGCGCATTCTTTCAAACAGTGTGCACAAAAAGTACGAGCGGCACTCGATAAAGTGGGGCTTGCTGCGTTTGAAAAATCTCTCCCTGCCACCCTCTCCGGAGGAGAACAACAACGCCTTTGCATGGCAAGAGCGTTGGTTCACAATCCACGCATCCTCTTGATCGATGAACCGACCGCAAATTTAGATGCTGACTATGCCCTGCAAATCAGTGATTTACTACTCGGATTCAATCAATTGGGAGTCACTTTACTCATTGCAACCCATGATCAAGCATTGATATCCCGTCTTAATCCACGTTGTGTCGGACTTTTGCAAGGACATATCCTGCCATGAAAGCCTGGATTCGTGCCCACGCTCGCTGTTTTCAATTGACATTTTTACGCATAATCCATGCCCCCTTTTCTTACCTCTTTAATCTATCTGTCATTGCGGTAACTTTTTGCCTCCCATTGGCCTTTTATGTGCTTTTGTGTAACTTTCAGTCTTTGATAGAAACCCGTAGCCCCACCCCACAAATTAGTTTGTTTTTATCCAACGACGCCCAAGACAACGATGTTTTGGCTCTCGAGCAACGCCTACAAAAAAGCGAGGCTATCGATAAGTTTCATTTCGTCAGTCGTGACCAAGCCCTTAGCTCGATCCATGGGTTGTCCGGCTTTTCTAGCTTGTCGGAGCTCGTCAGTGTTTTGGGCCGTAACCCCTTACCTCACGCCTTTGTGGTGCAAGCGAAGTCCAATAGCCCCAAGAACCTAGAACACCTCAAGCAAGAGTTTCAAAAGTGGCCTAAAGTCTCCCACGTTCAAGTCGACTCGGCCTGGGCGCAAAGAATTGAAGACGCCCTGAGCCTTGGCCAATATACCGTTTGGACTTTCAGTGTATTACTGGCTTTCATGCTGATCTCGGTGTCTTTTAACACCATTAGACTACAAATTCTGACCCATCAGGCTGAAATCGAACTCACTTACCTGCTCGGTGCCAGCCACGCCTATATCCGTCGCCCTTATTTATACTATGGCACTTTTCTAGGCCTTTTCGGTGCACTGTTAGCCTGGTTGATGGTGGCCACAGGCTTGATGGCCATCAACCAACAATTAGCCCTGCTGGCGACCCACTTTAATTTCCATATCTCCCTAAGCCACCTATCAGGACAAGACAGCCTCAGTGTCTGTGTTTTTTGCGCCGGTTTCGGTTGGCTTGGCGCTTGGATTTCTGTCAGTCGTAATATTTTCGCCCTAAGATTGCTATAACTCAACTAATTCACCTATTTAAATCACCATTTCGGCTAAAATGGAACTTTTATCCGCTTTAGCACTCTCACTCAATGAGTGCTAAAATATAGTTCGTTTAATGTAGGAGGTTTAAGTCATTATGTCTACTTTGGCCTTACCGACCGTTGGTGGTGCCGGCAGTATTGACCGATATATTCATTCAGTGGGTCAATTCCCTTTTCTCACGCAAGAGGAAGAAATCAATTACGCACTGCGTTTGCGTGATCATGGTGATTTAGAAGCCGCCCGAGCCCTTGTGGTGTCGCATTTAAGAGTGGTTGTTGCCGTAGCCCGTGGTTTTGTCGGCTATGGGCTACCGCAATCGGACCTCATCCAAGAAGGCAATATCGGCCTCATGAAGGCGGTTAAACGCTTTGATCCGAATCGTGGAGTGCGCTTGGTCTCTTTTGCCCTGCACTGGATTCGGGCCGAGATGCACGAATATATCTTGCGTAATTGGCGAATCGTAAAAATTGCCACCACCAAAGCACAGCGCAAGCTCTTCTTTAACTTGCGTAGCATGAAATCGGGACTTAATGCCTTAGGTCATGATGACGTTAAGCTGATCGCTAAACAACTTGGCGTCAAACCAGAAGAAGTCATTGAAATGGAAATGCGTCTGGGCGGACAGGACTTGGCCTTGGAACCCGGAAGTCAGGACGATGATGATCACCATTTTGGCCCCATCACCTACCTTTCGGCAGAAAATGCTGAACCTGCCATGGTCATTGAGCAAAATCAAACCGAACAATTGCGCGGTGAAGGACTGGATAAAGCACTTCGTGAGCTTGATGACAGAAGTCGTAAAATCATTCAAGCGCGCTGGCTCACAGAAAAAAATCCTGCCACGTTACATGAACTCGCCTCAGAACTCGGTATATCCGCTGAAAGAGTGCGTCAGATCGAAAACAAAGCCATGGAGAAAATGAAGACCTGGATGTTGGCCTAATTCATTGATAGGGCACGACAGGGGGTTATTTTTTGATTGTGCACGCTTTCGTTTTTTGTAAGCCTTTTGCGCATGCTCCATGACTTCGTTCATCGGCCTCATTTAATGAGGCGCGTTCAAACCCTACCGCTGATTTATTTTGTGTTTTTTATCAAAAGACTCAGGTCAGCTACAAAAGCTTTCGTCGGTGTTTGATTCGGTGCAAATAACCTTAACCGGCCGTGCTGATCTAATATTAAAATATGGGATGAATGGTCAACACTGTAACCTTCGCCTTTGCTGGGATTTTTTTGCACGACTATTTTAAATTCCTTGGTCACTTTGAGAGTAGCGGCTGCATCACCCCATAATCCCAAAAATGTTGGGTTAAAAGCGGTGACATAGGCTTTTAAGAGTGAGGGGCTATCACGCTCTGGGTCAACCGTCACAAAAAGAACCTGGACTTTGGAGGCCTCAGAGCCCAACTCTTTTAATACTTGCGTCATTTGACTCAACGTCGTCGGGCAAAAATCAGGGCACTGCGTATAGCCAAAAATGACAACAACCACTTGGCCTTGAAACTGCTTCAAATTTCGCGCTTGGCCATTGTGGTCCTGTAGTTCGAGGGTCTTTCCAAATTCGGCACCAGTCACATCGGTCAATTGGAATTTAACCTCAGGGCTACACGCAAAAAGCATTGCACAAAGCCCCAACAGGAATCCACGCCCCAACAATGCGGATAGTCGACTAGTCATTAAAAGTGAAAATAATGGTCAATTAACAAAGCCGCAAATAGGGCCGTTAAATAAATAATCGAATAACGAAACGTTCTGCGAGCCAAAGCATCGCTATAGTGCCTATAAATCTTAATCGCGTAGCCTAAGAATCCCGCTCCCAAGAGCAAAGCCGAAACCAGATAAATAAGACCCGACAGTTTACTGGTAAAGGGCAACAAGGAACATGCCACCAAAATCAGGGTGTACAACAACACTTGAAGTCTCGTGTATTCCTCCCCATGGGTGACCGGTAGCATTGGCACCCCTGCCTTGGCATACTCTTCTCGTCGGTATAAGGCTAGCGCCCAAAAATGCGGTGGCGTCCAAGCAAAAATAATTAAAAACAAGGTGAGCGACTCAGCACTCACTTCCCCTGTCATGGCGGCCCACCCGAGTATCGGTGGCATGGCACCCGAGGCGCCACCAATGACAATATTTTGAGGGGTCATGGGCTTTAAAATGACCGTATAAACTACGGCGTAGCCCACAAAAGTGGCCAGCGTCAACCACATGGTCAGAGGATTATTCCATCGATACAATATAAATAAACCCAGACCGCCGACAATAGTCGCAAAAATCAGGGTTTGACTTGAGGTTAAGTGACCTCGTGGCAAGGGACGCGCACGGGTACGGGCCATGATGCCATCGATTTTTTGTTCAACCAAGCAATTAATCGCTGCGGCTGCACCGGCGACCAACGCAATACCTACACTGCCCGCTACAAAGGGTTGCAAAGCAACCATGCCCGGAACGGCTAAAAACATCCCGATAATCGCGGTAAAAACAATCAATGACACCACACGGGGTTTAGTCAGTTGATAGAACTGGTAGATTTTTGAGCCTTGAGGTGGGCTTACGGTAGTCGTAGACATTAATAGGTTGACCTTATCGAGAGGGCGAAGTTTAGCATTACTACGACCATCAACAATAGTGCCGCCGCCGCATTATGGGCCACGGCTACCGTCAAATTCAAGTGTGAAATTATATTACCGATACCCACCCCCAATTGGGTCAGTAACGCGGCACCCACGATGATTGACCAACCCCTGAGTGCCTGGACTCTGAAAGCCGCCAAAAGCCAACCTACCCAAAACAAGGCCACCACCATGGCACCCACTCGATGTGTCCAGTGAATGGCGGTCAGCGCCTGGTAACTTAAAATTTCGCCCTCCGCCGTTTGGCCTAGCTCCCTAATCAACTGAAATCCATGCTTAAAATCCATTACAGGCAACCATTGGCCCTGACAGGTCGGAAGATCCGCACAGATCAAAGCCGCGTAGTTAGTGCTTACCCACCCTCCTAAGCTAATTTGTATGGCAAGTAAGACAAGGCCGAATAAAGCCCATCCACGCAGTGGTTGAGCCCTTCTGCCTAAAGCGCTCAATGAATACTGTTGTATCGTCAGCCAAGCCAATAGCGCTAAGGTGGTCATACCGCCGATGAGGTGTAAGGTCACGATAACCGGTTTTAATAATAGGGTCACGGTCCACATCCCCAACGCCGCCTGCATTATCACGGTCAATAATAAAACCGAGGGTAAGATCTTGGGTTGTGATTGCTGTTTTATTTTAAATTTTCCAGCCCAACTCAAAACAGCCAACAATAAAATGAGTACACCCAACGTGCCGGCCAAATAACGGTGAACCATCTCATACCATGCCTTTTGCATTGACACCGGGCCAGCTGTACTGCCTTGTTGGGCCACGGCTTGCGCAATATCGGCACTCGCATGTAAGGGGGACACTTGGCCGTAACACCCTGGCCAGTCCGGACAACCCAAACCTGCATGCTCTAGCCTAACGTAAGCGCCCACGACCACGACCACTAAGGCGAGTAGCGTGGCGATAGTGCTTAGGGTTTTAAACATCGATTCTGCTCTCCCTACTAACCGATTCGTGAAACGGACAATAAACGCGTTATGTCTTTTTTCATGCGTGTCGGATCAGCGTCCTTAGGATATCGCAACACGATATTGCCCAAGGGATCCACTAAATAAATACCATCCCGCAATTGCGTTTCAACAGGAAAAATCGACAACAATGGGCCGGCTTTGACCCGGGCCATCCACATTCCGTCGTATTCTTTAAGTAAAGAGGCTCGTACCGGTGCATCATCAGAAATCAGCCAAACTCGTTCCATACGCTCGGGGTATTTGCCTTGCGTCTTACGGACCTGACGTATTTTCCAGAGTTTATTTTCGCAATACGCATCACACTGCGCAGAGTCTACCGTCACGTAAACCCATTTGCCGTAAAGCTTATTGAAGTCAAAAGACTTTCCATCAAGTAGCGGAGCACTATCCTTGGGCATCATCACCCCACTAATCAGGTCGCCATAATTAACGCGCCCGCTCGGTTGCCAATAATAGTACATCAATCGTGCCAAAATAAAGGGAGCAAAACAAACCATGGCTACGATTAAAATCGTGCGGCGGCTTTTTGCTTTTTTTTCAATCAATACGTCTGACATTGGTAACCAAAAAGTAAATAAAAATTGCCCCTGCCATCACAAACCATTGCAGGGCATATGATAGATTCATCGTGCGCTTTACGTTCGCTTTAGGCCACTGACGCGCTAACCCATCGTGAGTATCACTGGTTTGCTGCAACACAAAGGGCTCTAACTGAAGATGGGTGTACTTGCCAAAACGCTCTAAAGATATATTTTGCCAGACTTCACCCTTGATGACCTCATCGGATAATTCAATAAATCGAGTACTAGGGGCTTGGGCCATACCAACAATGGTTAATTCGCCCGTAGGGTACAACAGTTTCGCTGGTTTTTGTGTATCTAAGTTTTTCCCTATCCAGCCCCGCTTAACCAGCACATACTTTTGACTACTCTCAATTCTAAAAGGGGTGTAGACGTGAAAACCTTGTTGCTTTTCATACACTTGATTGTCGACAAAGATGGTATGTTGCGGCGCAAACTCACCAGTTAACTCAACGGGATGCAGCCACAGTTCATCAGGATTCGCTACGGGCTCAGCACCGATACGCTGCGGGGGTTGACGCGCGAAAGTGTCGATTTGCATTTGCAAGGCTTGCTTGGAATTGGCTCTGTCCATCTGCCAAAATCCTAACCCGATCGTCACTGTCATGGCCACCAAAGTCACTAGGGCCCAACCCCAACGTATCCTTAACTCTCGACGTCCCCACCTCAATGGCATTTGATGCCCCAATGGAATATACTACTCATATGCGCTACTTTGTCATACTCTTTTTGCTGTTCATCGTTTACAGCTTGGGCTCTGCGGCTTACTTCATGATTCATGATTCAGGCTCAAGCGAACGTATGGTGCGAGCACTAACTATTCGTGTCGCGCTCTCGGTTACGCTCTTCATCCTTCTCATGCTCGGCATCCACTTTGGTTTGATTACCCAAAGTCTTTAGAGGGCACGGTAGGGTGTGTGAATAGGGAATCGCGTCAAATTGCGTTCTGCGAGAAATAAGTCAACCTCTAACTCACACACACCCAAAGCCCCTCTTAAAAACCAAGCAATCGATGATGGGGCTTAATGGGTTTGAGAAGAGACTTTATAGAATATAAACCAGCACAAAAAGAAGTACCCAAACCACATCAACGAAGTGCCAATACCAAGCCACTCCTTCAAAACCAAAATGATGCTCAGGCGTAAAGTGGCCCGCAACACTTCTGAATAATATCACCCACAACATAATGGTACCCACGGTCACATGAAATCCGTGAAATCCGGTCAACATAAAGAAAGTAGCGCCATAAGCACCGCTTGTCAGCTTCAAGTTCATTTCCGAGTAGGCCGTACTATATTCCAGGGCCTGAAACACTAAAAAAGTCATGCCTAAAGCAATGGTGGCAGCCAATCCCCAAATCAACTGGGTGCGGTTCTTCTTAAGCAAACCCCAATGTGCGATGGTGAGCGTCACGCCAGAGCTTAAAAGCAAACCGGTGTTAATAGCCGGAACACCCCAAGCTTCCATCGGCGAAAAGCCACTCGTACTAAAGTGTGGGCCTGCAGAAGGCCAACCTGCTTTAAAACCAGGCCACATGAGCGCTTGATGCTCTAGACTGCCTAAATCAGGAATCGAATACAAGCGGATGTAACCCAGTGCGCCAAAAAAAGCACCAAAGAACATCACCTCTGAAAATATGAACCAACTCATGCCCCAACGAAAGGACTTGTCCACTTGGGCATTATAGCTGCCACTTTCGGACTCATGGGCCACCGCACTAAACCATCCCGCAAACATAAAAAATAGAACTAAAAAGCCACATAACAAAAGAATGTTGCCCCCGGTCATATGATTTACTGTCAAGGAAGCCCCAAAACCAAGAAGTCCGATAGCCAGTGAGGCCGTAATCGGCCAATGAGACAGCCCCGGCACGTAGTAGTTGTCGGTATTCTGCTTCGTCGTCATTCAATTCTCCCAAAAAAAACGCTGGTTCGTCTAATGCAATGCAAAATGCACAACGGTTATTACAGCACACACAAATAACGCTGCGACGATTACGCCGGTCACGATCACCTGAAAAGGTGTGATCACCACCGAGGAGTCAGCAGCATGTTTACGAATACCAATGAAGGCGGACAATACCATTTTTATTGCCTGAAACAAATTAGAGCTATTGTCCTTTTTTTCTTTCACTGAAACATTATCCCGGCTTGCCTGCTTTCGTTAAATTAGCACCCTTGACTTCAAAAAATGTATATGACAAGGTCACCGTATTAACGCTCTTTGGCAAATTGGGGTCAATCACCAACTGCACAGGCATCTCCCGATATTCTCCGGGGGCCAATGCTTGTTGCTTAAAACAAAAACATTCTAGCTTATGAAAATAAGGCGCCGCTTGCTTGGGTCCGTAACTCGGAATAGCTTGACCCACCATCGCTAATTTTCCGTTATTCTTCACAGAAAAAGACAATTGCGTGAGCTCGCCCGGATGCACCTTAATACTATTTTGCATAGGCTTAAAATCCCATGGCATTCCGTGCATATTACTATCAAGCTCCAGCGTCACCCATCGAGATTTATCAACCTGTGTATTGGTTGCGGGGGCATTCGGTTGTAGTAAATCCGCTATCCCTGTGACCTGACACAATCGTTCGTAAAAAGGCACCATGGCAAAACCAAACCCGAACATCAAAAGTGCGACAACGCTCAGTCGCGTCAGCATTTTTATGTTGTCTTTGTTTTTTTGCTCAGAATTCATTGACTCAGCCAGTAATATCGGCCCAACACATAAAAGAAAATAGAAGCCACAATGAGCCACAAAACAGCAGCCGTACGACGAGCATTGCGCCGATTTTGTATCAGCCGTTGCTCTTCGTCTAAAGGTGCAGTCACTAGGCTCGACCTTATTACAATTTCGGTGGGGTGGTAAAACTGTGGTAGGGAGCTGGTGAGGGCAAATGCGTCCATTCCAAACTATCCGCACCATCCCACTGTCTGTCTAATGCTTTTTCACCACTGCGAATACACTTCACGACTACGTAGAGAAATAGCAACTGGGATAGGCCGAATCCAAATGCCCCCAGAGAGGAAATTTTATTAAACTCAGCAAACTGCAAAGCATAATCTGGAATGCGGCGGGGCATCCCAGCTAGGCCTAAGAAGTGTTGCACAAAAAACGTAATATTAAAGAAAATGAGAGATAACCAAAAATGCCACTTTCCTAACGTTTCGTCGTACATTTTCCCGGTCCACTTAGGCAACCAGAAATATATTCCAGCAAAAGCAGAAAACAAAGCCCCCGCCACCATCACGTAATGGAAATGCGCGACGACGTAATAAGTGTCTTGTAATTGCACGTCCACAGGCACCACAGATAAAACGAGGCCGGTAAAACCACCCAAGGAAAAGAGGAACAAAAAGCCTAATGAAAACAACATCGGCGTTTCAAAGGTCAAAGAGCCCTGCCACATTGTAGCCACCCAATTAAACACCTTCACTCCTGTTGGTATCGCGATCAAGGTCGTAGCATACATAAAGTAAAGCTGTGTCTCCACTGGCATACCGGCGGTATACATGTGATGGCCCCAGACCAAGAAAGAAAGTATGGCGATGGATGCAGTGGCATAAACCATCGAGGCATAACCGAACAAAGGTTTGCGGGAAAAAGCGGGTATCACCTGAGAAATCACGCCAAAGGCAGGAATGGCAATAATGTACACTTCAGGATGACCAAAGAACCAAAATACGTGTTGGTATAACACGGGGTCTCCACCACCTGCCGCGTTAAAGAAATTCGTACCAAAGTGACGATCGGTCAAGGTCATGGTCACTGCTCCAGCCAATACAGGCATCGAAGCAACGAGAAGATAAGCGGTAATCAACCAAGTCCAGCAAAATAAAGGCATCTTCATCAAGTCCATGCCCGGGGCACGCATATTCAAAATGGTCGTAATGATATTAATCGATCCCATAATCGAGGAGATCCCCAATATATGTACCGCGAAAATCGTCAAATCCATTGCCGGTCCTGCCTGCGTCGTTAATGGCGCATACATGGTCCAACCCACACCCGCACCACCCCCCGGGGCAAATTGAGCCGCAATTAACAAGAACGCTGCCGGAGGCAATAACCAAAAGGACAGATTATTCATCCTCGGGAAAGCCATGTCGGGTGCGCCAACTTGCATGGGGATTAACCAATTTGCAAAGCCAACAAAGGCTGGCATGATCGCACCAAACACCATGATCAAACCGTGATAGGTGGTCATAGAATTGAAAAACTCAGGCGTCACAATCTGAAGGCCCGGCTGAAAGAGTTCGGCTCGGATAACCATCGCCATCGCGCCACCTACCAAAAACATAGTGAAGCTAAACCAAAGATACATCGTACCGATGTCCTTATGGTTTGTAGAGCCTACCCAGCGCATAATGCCGGTTGGCTTATGATCGTGGTGATCATGGTCTTGGTCGTGACTTAAATCGTGGGGATGATCATGGGTAACGGTGCTCATGTTAGCTCCGATGTAATTAATAGGTTATTCAAAAACAACACGTGACAAATCCAATTTTACTTGCCTGAAGTTTCATCTAACGCAGGAAGCGCTCTAGCAGCCTTAGCTTCTGCCGGAGTCACCATATCTCCCGTTTTATTGGCCCAGCTATTTCGCTCATACGTAATGACTGCGGCGATATCCGTATCCGATAAATGACGAAATGAGGCCATAGCCGTACCCTTTTTACCGTTTAGAACCCGGTTCAATTGAGCCTCTTTAGGTCCACTAACCATCTTCGAGCCCGATAAAGCGGGGAACGCGGGTGGATTACCCATGCCATTGGCTTGATGACAAGCCACGCAATTGTTTGTATAAACTTTTTCACCCGCTGTTTTTAACTCTTCCAAAGTCCAATTTTTTTCGACCTCCTCAACTGCCCCTGTTTTTTTCATAGTAGCTTGTTGAGAAGCCACCCAAGTCGTGTAATCAGCGGCCGTTTTAACTTCCACCACAATCGGCATGTAACCATGTTCTTTGCCACAAAGCTCGGCACACTGCCCACGATAAATACCAGGTTTTTCCGCTTTAAACCAAGTATCACGAATAAACCCAGGAACGGCATCCTGTTTCACCGCTAGCGCCGGAACAAACCAAGCATGGATGACATCATTACCTGTGACTAACATCCGTATTTTTTTGCCGACCGGTACAACCAAGGAAGTATCGGTTTCTCTTAGGTAATTCACCCCTTTGGGCTCAGTGCCTAAAATCTGGGCACGTGGGGTCGACAAGGTACTATAAAAACTAATACCTTCGCCTTCGCCCTTAATGTAGTCGTAACCCCATTTCCACTGATAGCCGGTAGCCTTAATGGTCATGTCCGGCTCTGACGTATCCCGCAGCGCCACAAGCGCATGAGTAGCGGGCACGGCCATGGCCAACAAGATCACGC
>CAITMU010000084.1 GCA_903893565.1 uncultured beta proteobacterium
GGGTAGCCGCACTGGGGGTTACGGTATAGGTACCCGCCTGCGCAATACCGCTCGCGGTCACACCGGTGCCACTAGCCGTTTGGGTCACACTACCTACAGCATCAGAACCGATTAATCCACTGGTTGCATAAGTCGTATTAGTCACTAAATTGGCATAAGTCGTCGACCCGTCAAAAGTCAAAGCAGGAGCCGTATCTGTCAGCGTTACCGCTTTCGCACTTAAGGTGATGGTATTGGCCGTCGTCCCAGTTCCACTGGTTCGCACTCCATTCGTGATCGAATAATTACTAAGAGTTGCCGTTCCCACCACTCCAGTTTCTGAAACCACATAATTTGTGCTGTTATTGGCTACATTAATAGCGTTAACCGTCACGCTACTAAAACCTGTCAGCGTTTCACTATTTTTTAATCCATAAGCCGTGACACTGGGAGACGTAATTGTCGTACTGCCACTATACGTTCCAGTCACCACAATTCCTAACGGCGCCTTATTAACAGTAACGCTCACACTAGGATTTGAGGCGCTAAGATAGTAACTGGTATTACCGAGGGTGATACCCCCGTTGTACGTCAGTTGATAAGTACTGGCACTGGACGTAGCGCTAATTTGGTTGAGAAACGAAATTGTGCCAAATCCAGGACTTCCCGCGCTACTGCCTGAGGTTCCACCAGAACTTTGGGTAAAAAGTCCATAATACAGCGTCCCTGTGGTTGAACCTGCCGAAGTGGCAAAAGTATAAATAGGGGTTGTGCCATAAACAATGCTTTGATTAGGGTAAAGATAAGTATAAAGAGTGGTGACCGATGTATTGCTTCGATAAATAACGTTGTAACCTGCAGCACTCGGCGTCGAATAATAGCTAGGGCTTGAAGCATAATTGGTCGAATACTGAGTGTTATAAGGGTAAGTAATACTATAGGTACCCGCTGCAGCAACTCTTGTATTAAGACCAGTACTTAAACCAGGATTTCCGGAATATATATCCGCAATACCACCACTCCCCACAGAGAAACTCGGAGTGCCACTGATCACTACGTTGCCACCATATAAATAGTCTGCAGGATACAGTGTGCCTGCACTCAAAATAAGCGCCGGTGATGTATTAACGTGTGCCGTACTGCTCGTCGCGACATTTTGCGAAATCGTTAAGTCACCCGTATAGGTATAGACCTTTATCTGCCCCGTCGAGGTAAGGCCGTTATATGTCACACCAGATAAGGTGACAGAGCCAATAGCCATAGCCCCGCCATTAAATAAACTGAGCCCTGCCAATCCTGTATTTGAAGCCACGGTAGAAAAGAAATTTTGACTATTGGTAGCAGTGATAGTGCCCGTGCCCACAAATGTCGCCCCGTAGCCATTCGCATTTACATAATTGGTAATTGCTAAATCCCCACTGCCCCCAAGAGAACTATCTGCAGACAAATCGATGAGACCTGCTGCCGTAGCACCCGTTGACGATGAGTTAGTCAAGGCCCCCGATGAACCGCCTCCAGACAAAGTGAAGTTATTCCCAACCGTTTTACCATTTAGATCAGCTTGACCACCATTCACCGTTACAGAACCCACGCCAAAGGGACTATTTTTTACATAGTTGGGTGTCGTAAAGGTTAGGGTTGAACTACCACCAGAGGTAGCAGCCGCAGATAATACAAAACCCGTATCTGAGACACTCACCACCGTTGTTCCAGTCGGAATACCAGTGCCTGAAACAACTTGCCCGACCACGACGGCTGAATTATTAGTAGCAAAAGTCGCGGCTGTACTACTACTTGATAAAGTAATAGATTGCGTAAAAGAGTAACCTGAACTACTCAAACCTGCCTGTAAGATTCCGCCAAGGACTGAGGAACCTTGAGTGTAGGTATTGGCGCCAGACATAATCAACGTTCCGGTACCTGACTTCGTTAAGGCTAAATTGCCACTCACGGTTCCTACAATCTGACTGGATGTGGCTTGACTCGATGAAGAAGAATTTACGTTAACATCCAGAGCAGACAAATTTGAGACGTTACCCGAAATCAGTAATTTTCCAACATTGGCGTTAACAGTCAAAGCGCCATACTTAGTGGCCGCTACACTAGCAATGACAATACCCGAACCACCGGCACCCCCATAACGAGAGGCATTTCCACCCCCGCCACCACCGCCGCCTCCGGTATTTGCCAATGCATCTATACCGTTAACTTGAGTCCCGTTGTTGTAAAAAATTGAGCCTGTTGTGCCATGCCCACCGTTGCCACCTCCGCCTAAGCCTCCCAAGCCGCCGTAACCATCACTACCGGCACCGCCACCGCCTCCGTAGTAAGTTTTAACGCCAGCTATAGAGTAAGCCACTCCATCCTCGCCATCAATGGAGTATCCAACCGTTCGAGTGGGACGATTGACTGTCAAATCATAGGTCGTTGCGAGTCCAGCACTAGTACTGGCCAAAGCGCCACCACCACCCCCCCCATGGTTGTATAGCCCTGTCGTACCGTTTGCAATAGTAGAGGCATACGGCAACCCACTACTGCCTAGATTATTGCTAGAGGAATAAATAGCCGAACCTGCTGACGTCGAGCCGTATCCTCCTCCTCCCCCCGATGCACCATCGATACCATTGGTCGATGGGAAGCAGGTTCCACCACCCCCACCCCCATAAGCGGTTAAACTACCAAAAGTGGAATTAGTTCCATTGGTTCCCCGAGTTCCGACCGTACTGATTGTTCTTACTCCCCCAGAACCGACGGTAATACTGTAACTAGCGCTGGTTAAAGAAAAGCTACTACTATAAATGACCCCACCGGCTCCGCCGCCACCTGCAGCATAAGCACTCCCGCCGGACCCACCACCGCCGACCACCAAAAGATTACCACTGGTCACATTAGTGGGTTTATAAAAGGTATAGGAAGAACCATTCCAAGAAACGCCATTTGCATCTTGGGTCGAGGTCGCCAGAATTCTGATCGCATTAGTGGGGGAGTCGAAGCTGTAATAGCCACCTCCCAGAAATTGGTATACGTCGTTAGAGCTGGATACCCCAGTGTAACTGGAGGTCACATTGCCAGTAATCGTCACATCGCCAGTAGTCGCCGTCAACACCGGGTTTGACGAAGTGAGCACCACATTACCCCCATAGGATTGATTCCCCGTGGTATTCATGTTGCCAGTAATGGAAACATTTCCGCTGGTCGTTAAGGCTGAGAGGGGTTGGGAGGTGCCCAGGTTGTCGCTAAATGACGTGGTGCCAGTTCCGGTAGTGGTTGTTAATGAAAAATTTTGCGCCGTATTGCTGTCTACCGTTGAAGCAAAAGAAATATTACTATTGGTCGTCGTCAATGCGGTATTGGAAAGCAGGCTAACCGCACCGGTATACGTTTGGGCGCCAGAGGTTACAATGCTACCGGCTAAACTGGATGTGCCAGAAATCGTTAGAGTTGAACTCCCCGTGGTGTTGGTAATGGAATTACCGCTACCCATGGTTAAAGAGCCTGCCGTCAGAGAAGTTTGCAAATCTAGGATTGAACTTCCCGACAAGGTGAGCGAATTGGAGGATGCTCCTAACGTTCCCGAACCACTCAACGTAAGGGTGCCTGCCGAGATCGTGGTTCCCCCCGAAAAAGTATTAGCAGCCGTCAAACTTAAAGCACCACTACCTTGCTTACTCAAGGCCATAGCACCCGCAATAATGCCACTAATGGTGCTCGTGCTAGAGCTATTGGTAATGAGGGTTAGGCTACTGGGACTAGAGATTGCTCCAGAAGAAAATTCACCCGTGCCCGTGTTAATGATTAAACTCGTATTATATTGTGGCGCAACGGCGATTAATCCCGAGGACCCAGCCCCACCCGTGGCAACAGCACTACCGTTTCCCGAAGAGCCACCACCGCCCCCCGATCCGTAACCCGTTGCGGAGGTCGCTGCCACAGAAGCACTACCCCCAGTACCTCCGATTGAACTACCTCCAACCCCCCCTGAGGCGGCTGAATTAGCCCCACCACCACCACCGGCTGCGTAAAAAACCGTGGAACCTGTCACCGACCAGTAACTTCCAGCTCCGCCCGTACCCGCCCTGGCCGTTCCAGATGAGCTCGCAGCGCCACCTCCTAGGGCACTACCCCCGCCCCCTCCGCCCCCACTGGGGTAGCCAAGACCGGCGTCAGTGCCTTGCGTACCGTTGGACGTATCCACTGAATTGGCCGTAATCCCACCAAAATTATTACCCGAACCCGATCCTGATCCACCACTAGAGCCACCGCTGAGTCCCGCTGTCGCCGTATTTCCACCCCCACCACCACCGGTAGCCGTATTATTAAAACCAGTACTCGACGTTCCGTTAACACCCGGATTACCTGACGTTCCACCCGCTCCAGCCGCGCCAACGGTCAATTTGTAGGTGCTGGAAGAAGATAAAGTGGTAGTCGTAGCGATCAAGCCACCGGCCCCCCCCACCCCCGCCTGAACCCGCACCACCACCACCACCGCCACCTATCAACAAAGTATTCACATTAGCTTGGCTAAAGCTTGGCGTCCATGAGAATGCGCCCAACGAGTAACTGACCCCTAACACATCCGCAGTGGAGGTCGCCGTGATCGACGAACCCGCATTAAGACTATAGGTGCCGTCAGTAAAAAATCGATAGATGGGCTGCGTCGAAATACTACCGGTGATCGTAATGCCTCCACTACTACTGACTAACGACGCACTCGAGGAACCGAAAACCAAATTTCCGCCATAGCTTTGTGCGCCACTGGTAGTCACACCACCCAACAAAGACACTGGGCCCGTGCCTCCGGTTGTCAGAGCACTCAGGGCAAAAGAACTACCCACGTTGCCATTAAAAATAACATTACCCGTGCCCTGTTGAACGGTCAAACTACTGCCACCCGCACTCGCAGCATCCACTGTGCTACCCAAATAAACCAAAGAATTGACGGTGGTTAAAATGGGGTTATTATTTACCACCACCGGGCCGATATAATTTTGTGCACCCAATGTGCTCACATTGGCGTTTAGATAAATGGTTCCAGCTGCTGTCAAGCTAAATGAACCCGTCCCGGTTGCCGTAATGGGAGAGGCAATCGTAATGTCTCCAAGTCCAGAAGCAGTCGTAGGGCAAGTAATCGTACACGTGTACGTTGTAGCCGTGGTCACAATACTCACGTTGGTATTGGCGTTGAGTGCAGTAGCGATATTGCTGGCCGTGGTTGAATTCACCGTGACGTCGGTCGGGTCAAGCAACCAAGATCCAGGCAATCCACTCAAACCCGAGGTCATCACTTTCAAGTTGGGGTATAGACTTAAGTGGTTTGCCGATGTCTCAATAAACCCTCCCAGACCACCAAAGTCGCCTCCTTTTGCACTTAATACACCACCGACTTCAGTGACGCTGGCTGGATTACTAAGATCAGCCAATAGGGTAATTTGACCGCCCGCCCCAGAAGACGAAGGGGCGGCATCTGCCAAGACCGTTCCAGATTGAATGACTTTGTCACTCGCAGTCAACCGAATCACGCCGCCTTGATCGACAATACCCGAGGCGTCAACAATACCGGTATTGCGTACGACACCACCCAAGAGTGAACTGGCCGCTTGCGCGGTCATCACGATGACGCCACCCGGGGCTCGTATCGCTTGAGAGTTTTCCACCAAAGCGGCCAAGGTGGAAGGAGTCACTAGAACGCTTTGCAGTAATCCGGAGTTAGAATTAAACTGGATTTGGTAATTTTCACCTGAGGCCAACACGACCGTACCTGTGATCTGTGCTGCGATAACTCCTCGATTACTCACGGTGGGGCCCAGCAAGGCGGCATACCCACCCATCATGTTGGCCGTGATATTGCCCTCGTTGACAATTGACCCCGTGGCTCCATTTCGGGTAAAGAGATAATTACCCGCTAAAAAATCTTTATCTTGAATGCTATTCGTGGTCGCTAATAATCCGCCCACTGAAACGCTGGAAGTAGGTGAAAAATAAATCCCATTGGGGTTCGTAAAAAATACTTGTCCCGTAGCATTCATGCGCCCGTAAATTTGGCTCGGGTTACTATCTAATACTCGGTTCAAAACAACGCTAGACGAAGAGGGTTGGTTAAAATTAACGGTGGCTTGGGAGCCTACATTGAAAGTATTCCAATTAATAATGGCCTGATTAGTGGATTGATTCACGTTCAGAGTCGCGGCATTCGCAGAATTACTTTGCGCAAAGCCAACCGACCCGGCTGTCACCTGAGCGCCCGTAGGCAGTTGTTTAGACGACGGGACGACTACATTAGCAGGAGGTGCCGCCAATGTGGTGTTGTACATCCCCAAAGCACAATTGGTAGCGACGATGAGATAGCGCAAATACGTATTGGGCGTTCGTCTCCAATTACGGGGCTTGTTATGATTTTTGAATGGACTACTCACCTTCGTTTACCCAAAAATCAAAAAGCATAAGAAGCCGATAGCCACACACGATGTAGCTTTAAAGTACCGTCCTGATCAGAGCCGGTGATGCCTGGATTGGGGTTACTTCCCATCCGCCGAGACCAGGTCGCTTTTATGGTACTGCCTTTGGTAGTTTGCCAAGTTAAAGCCGTTCCATAACCTTTCAAAGAAAACTCATTGGGGCTTGCAGAGCCGGTAAAGTTATTGTTTTGGTAAACAATCACACGACCCCAATCAAAAAAACCGGCCCACGCAAAGCCATTACCTAATTGCGAACGCAATTCTGTGTTAACCATCAGTCCCTGAGAACCACGCCCTTCATTGCTCGGGTAAGCTCGCACCCCGGTATAGCCCCCGAGATAGAAACATTCCGAAGAATCCAGGTTACGTTCGGTCCACTGCCCACTGACATTGGCGTAAAAAGACCAATCAGAGCTCAACTTCTGTTGTCGACTCATCGAGTAACGAACCTTGCTGTAATGACCTTGAGTTTTAGATGTCAATGCATCACTTTGTTGATTGTTCGATCCGCTTAAATCAACATCTCCCATAGTCCAAGTGAGTGAAGCCATATTGGCCCCTCCCCCTCCCACCTCATCGAATAAGTTTCCGTTTAAACCCAATGAAACAGAATGGATCACATAGTCTGAGGTGGTCGACAGGTTGGTTTGGTTGAAATAGTATTTATTATCAAGATTAAGGCTTAGGTTGAGATTTTTAGGACGTGATCTGATGATCGGCAATGTTGCTGAAATTCCAATCGTTTTGGCAGTGCCATTAGCACCTAAGCTTGAATAGTCAGCACCGATCAGTTTGTAGTTCAAAACAGAGGTATTCAAACCAACCCGTAAACCACTAAAGCCAATAGGAAATGTTTCTTCAATTCTTAGGTAACGGTTTCCCTCAGAAACCATTGTATTAAAGCTTAACAAATCGCCAATTCTAGACGGGCTATTTAAATTTAATGAACCATTAGCCCGATTAAACCCCGTTTGAATGGAACCTTGATTATCAACAGACGCATTACCTGCGATAAACGGCTCATCGACAAGTTTCAACACAAGGTTGGTTAAGCCTTCCTGCGAACCTTGATCCAAATCCCCCGACACGTGAACACCAGCAATATCATCAGCCAAAAGCATTGCACGATCCAACTCAAACATATTGACCGGTTTTCCAGCCTCCTGATGTGCTTTGAAAATACCCAGAAATTGTTTATCACTAATGCGTTTTGCATGATCCCCTATGATCACCACTTCACCAAAATGCGCTTCAATAACAATGATCTTCACTTTGTTATCAATAATATCTTGGGGGGGGATGACGGCTTTGGCCACTCTACCAACGGCTTCATAAGCCTCAGTGACCAACGCTGAACAAGCTTTCAATCGCTCAAAATCAACTGGCTTACCGATACAAGGCAGAAGAGCAGCAGATAATTGTTCGCTACTTAACAACGTATTTCCCTCGAACAAAAATTCCCGAACAATAAAGGACTTACCGGATAGGGGTTTTTCGGGGGATGCTCCTTTTTCTTTTTCAGATGGAAAAAGATTAGGCATGACAGATTGACGCTCGCGTTCCATTTGCTGCTGCAAAGATCCAGCATCTGGCGCCGCGTATGAGACATGCCAAAGAGAAACGCCGCAACAGAAAAAAATTAATTTAAAATAGTTTCGCAACATGAACTAAACCTAAATTTTTTGACGCTGACTATTTATTGAACAATTCATCATAGGTAATAAGCGTTATTAAAATCTTGAATAGATAAAAAATTTAGCGTCGAATGAAATATTACAAAGGAAATAATATTTATATTAATTAATATCTTATAACTTAAATCAATCAATCAATATATAAAAATCAGTTGAAAAAAATTCATCTATATGTTTAGTTAAATTAACTTAAAAAGTTACAGAGCCATTGGCCCGCGAGGGCTTATAAAATTAATCGTAGCAATGCATGAGCATTTAAGTTGATTCCAGTTTTATCATGCGTCATTTGAACTTTTTACGTATTTTTAACTAGTAAAATTTACCAACTCAAGTCTTTCTCTCAAACATTCATCATACAAAATTCATACAAAAATTAAGAAATGCACACTTTTAGTGCAAATAAAATCTCAAAGCCTAGGCAATTGAACTAAACAATTATTCATTGCCTCAAACATGAGCGCTTCGCTAAAAGTCATCCATAGATCACTCAAGCAAAGAAACCCAATATTCCAAACCACTGTCCAAAAAAAGTAGTCCTTTTTTAAGCAATGGATCGAACATGATTTGACAACCCAACCCAATCCACTTCACTCCAAAGAGGCGATGACGCAGGTAGGAAGCTACTCTGGCATTCGGGAAGGACTCGATAGGGGGGCAGTTCTTCTTTCATGAATGCCGTTTGAGATCCCCTAATCTACGCCATCTTAATTTGGGGGAGGGTCGGCACAAGAGGCTCTAAAAGCCTCTATCACTCGACTGAATAAATATGTTTCTCAGCTAAAATAAACCGTCATTACCCCCAACAAAAATCAATGGACACATTAAAAGAGCATCGCTTAAAAACCCCTAGGGGTTATTTCACAATAGCCGTATCAGACAATTTCTTGAGCAATGCGGCACGTCGATTTTGAACCACTGCCGATTGCACTAAGGATTTACTTTCTTCAAATCCAGGAATGGGATACGGGCGTTTTGCTAACAACTTAACGATATACCAAAGTTTTCCAACTTGAATCGGCGCAACAGATAAAACGCCAGGGGCAAGATTAACAACAACGTTGGAAATCGCAGGCGTCATCTGATCGGCCAAAAACCAACCCGCCTCCCCTCCTCGATCCTTACTCGGATCAATCGACAAGGTCTTAGCGAGCTCCTCAAACGCTTTGCCAGAACGAAGGCTCACCAACACTTCTTTAGCCTCTGACTCAGCATTGACAACAATGGTTGAAATCTGAAACTGCTGAAGTTCTGTAGCACTTAAAGCCTTCACCTGACGGTCATATTCTGCTTTAAGTTCTACATCAGTAATGGGCTTTTTACTCAACTCGTCATTTAATACCAATTCGTTATAAAGATTATGTTTCAAACCTAACAACGCATCGAGGGAAGTTTGTAGTTTATCCAAACCTCGTTTTTGTGCTTCCTGAGCCATCAATTCACGCCCTATCAACTCCTTTTTAATGGTCGATCGCAATTCAGCCGTGTCATTTTGTCCCTGTGCTACGTTCGCTTTGACTATATTTTCTAATAATCGAGCATCAATCGAAACCCCGTTCACCACAGCCAATGGCGCATCAACTGCTTCGCTTAAGCCGATCGATCCAACACACAAACAAAGAGCCAATATATTCGGCCATACTTTCAAATAAAACTTCATTCATAACTCCAAATAATAAAAAGAAAAACCTCTTTGCAATTAAAGAGCAATACTCATTTTTTTTGAGTATTGTTAATAAATGTATTGTAAAGTATTTAAATAAAATTTCAATCGACAGCACCCTCCCTGGTCTTAATAAAACCAAACATTCATCTGCACCGAAAAAAATCATCCATTCAATGGATATATCCTCACCCATCATTTCGATGAAAGGGAGAACAAAGTCTACGAAGTTTAATCAAGGCTTAAATATGTCTGACCAAATCAAAAAAATGAATTTACCTATAGCCATGTAGATTCATCTGCAGAAAAAATTCTAGCTCCACGTTAACAACCCTGCATTAGAGCACTAGCAAAAGCGACCTCTTGCTATGCGTGCCACAAGAATATCGATAAAATGCGCTATTCTTATGAAGAATGTTATCTCGATCTTTAGAAAAGGATCTTCTCTTGTCGACCTATGAAGTGGTCTATCCACTGGGACTCACCTCCCAACCCCCCAAGGCCATCTCCTCACGCCTAAACACGCTGAATGGAAAAACAATTGGTGAGTTATCAAATCACCAATTCCAAAGTGCCCTCACGTTTCCCCTCATAGAAAAATTACTGACAAAACGATTCCCAGACATCCGATTTGTGAGCTATGAAAAATTTGGCCATATCGACCACCCTAACCATGAATCCAATGTGAATCAGGCTTTACCTGAGACACTAAAAAAATGGGGTATCGATGCCGTCATATCGGGTAACGGGGGATGAGGTAGCTGCACTGCCGCGTGTACGCGAGCCAGTATTACCGCTGAGTCAATCGGCATTCCTAGTGTCACTATTGCGATTAAGGGGTTTGAAAAATCGATAAAGGCCATCGGTAAAAATGCAGGATTCCCGGACTTACCCATCGCGCTCTACCCCCACGTCATCCTCACCCAATCGCAAGAGGCGATCATTAAAAATGTCGAGGACGTTTTAATCGATCAAATTGTACAAGGACTCATCGGCCCTATTGCCAAAACACTTCGGCCTACGATAGATCAACCGCAAGAAAAAGATATTGTCTTTTCCGGTAGTTTTGAACAGATCAACGAATTTTTTCACAAAAAAGGTTGGAGCGATGGTCTACCCATCGTCCCTCCAACGATCCAAAAAATTGAAGCATTTCTCACTTTCACGGATCTGAATCCCGACAAAGTCATTGGCATCCTTGATCCGAGCAAATTTTCGGCAACCGTATGGAATGTTGCGGTCAATGGGGTCATGGCTGGCTGCAGACCTGAATATATGCCCATACTGCTCGCCATCGCAGAAGTGATGGCTACCCCAACATTTGGGCTCAAACATGGAGGATCGACCCCGGGATGGGAAGCCATGGTGATTCTGAATGGCCCGATCGCACTTCAACTGGGATTTAATCATAAGGGTGGGGTATTACGACCGGGCAATCAAGCGAATACCAGTATTGGTCGCTTTTACCGATTATTCGCTCGTAATGTCGCTGGCTTTTTACCTGGCACGACCGATATGGGCACTTTTGGCCATATGTTTCGTGCCGTCGTCCCTGAAAATGAGCAAGCCTGTGCCGATATTGGATGGGAACCCCTACATGTGACCCGCGGTTTTAAAAACACGGACAATGTCATCACGATCACTTCTGTACGAGCCGTCAGTGATCCCTTCGTCACCGCGGGTGAATCCGCAGAACAACACCTTGAGCATATCGTCGACTGGGTCAAACGGATGATAGAACCCTACCAATCCTCACTCGGATACGTAGAAACACACGTGCTCATGATGTCACCCATCATTGCGCAAATCATTGCCAATGGCGGTTATTCCAAAAAAGACGTAAACGAATTTTTAATGAAAGAGGCTACCGTCCCTGCTCATTATTTCGAATGGGGGATGACCCAAGGCATGCATGTACCAAAAGGAACTACCTTGATCGAATTGGTAAACAACGGAAAAATGCCAAAACAATGGGCTTTATCAACAGACCCCAATCGAATGGTCCCGCTCCTATTACCCGAAAGCCAGTGGCTCATCGTCGTCACGGGAGACCCCACCCGCAATCGAAGCTGCATTTACCGGCAAAATTTTAATCAAGGTTACGCTACCAGTAAAAAAATTGAATTACCCTCGAATTGGGATCATCAATTAAATAGGCCAATCTAAAAAGAATTTATTTTTAGATTGGCCTAGACTAATCAATACACTCAACCATCAATCGCCGAACAAAATCAACTATTCAATCTTAATTTTAGCCACCTTCACTATACGGGTATATTTTTCAATTTCATCACGCAAAAAATCCCGGTATTGATCGGCTGAGCTCCCCACCGCCTCAAAACCTTGGGTAGCTAACTTTTGTTTGACTTCTGGATTTTGCAAAATCTTACCCACTTGCTGGCTTAAACGATTAACGATTGCCTCGGGTGTTCGGGCCGGCGCAACTACACCGAAGGCCGTGATCGATTCAAATCCGGACAATCCAGACTCTGCAATAGTGGGCGCTTCGGGTATTAGTGTGGAACGTTTAAGGGTTCCCACACCGATCAATCGTAGCTTACCCGCCTTAATTTGTGGCAACACCACAGGCAGATTATCAAACATCACCTGCAATTGACCCGCCAACATATCCGTCATCACCAAACTACTCCCCTTGTAGGGAATATGCTCTAGATCGATGTGAGCCATATATTTCAAATATTCTGTCGACAAATGGGCCACTGAGCCTTTACCCGCAGACCCATAATTTAATTGTCCCGGGCGTTGCTTGGCAAAAGCAATAAACGCTTTTAAATCGCGAACAGGTAATGACGGATGTATTGTCAAGATAAAAGGACTCACCGTCGACAAAGAAACGGGCGCAAAATCTCGTAGCGTCTGATAGGGCATTTTGGGCATCAACACCATATTAATGGTCATCGCACCTGGGGTCGCCATCAACAGGGTATAACCATCGGCTGAGGCTTTGGCCACAATATCCGCGCCGATGACCCCGCCCGCTCCAGCATGATTATCCACCACAAATGTCTGGCCGAATGTCTCGCTCAAATGTTGAGCCAGTGTGCGAGCGATCAAATCCGTCCCCCCCCACCCGGAGAGAAAGGGACCACAAATCGCACCGACTTTGTCGGATAATTTTGTGCTTTTACAAAAGGCGCTTGAAGTATCAAAAAACCCAGAAAGCACAGACACAGAGATTTAAAAGTCCTCATTTGGGCGCCAATCGAGCTTGACCATAAAACTCAAGGATTTCTTTTAATCGTTGCCTGGGTGGCATCGCTTGATAATAGCCTCGTCTGCTAGGATACAAACCACTGCTGCGTTTTAAATCGACCAAAGACTCCGCCATTTTGACCCAAGCGGCAAGGGAATCCATCACTGGAACCTCATCGACACGGTGAATGCCCTGTGTGGCGAGTAACACACAAAGCGGGGCCTCTCCAGGAATAATCACATCAGCGCCATCAGCAATCATACGACGAGCTGAAGTTTTAAAACGCTCAATTAGCTCTTTTGGGTCAGCATACGCTTTTAAAACATCGGCAAAGGTAAAGCCGACTTGTCGGGCCGCCACGAATCGACTGCCCAAACCATAGCGCTGTGCATTATCGGCTAATTGGCCGGCCATACCATCGATAAAATTCAAAATGCCGAATTTTTCACCTAAAGTACAAGCAAACAACATCGCCGACTCGCCATACCCGACCACAGGAATATTCAGGCTCGCTCGGGTTTCACGTAACATGATGTCTGGAATACTACTGATAGCAAAGGCATCAAAACCCTGCTCTTCAGCGGCAATACCCGCCATCAAAAACTGGGGTGCGTGTAACCGCTGTACCACATCAAAACAAATTTCAGTCCCGGGATAATTACTAGGATAAGTGCCCTGGGCCATACCATGCATCACGATATCAGTATCGGGGCGCGCTACTTTTTTAAAATGAGCCTGTAAGGCGACATCGTAGGCTGGTAAATCCTGTAATACTGTAAAACTTTGATGCCAAATTCGCATAGCCATGGGAAACTTCCTTCCGGATGAGGGTAAACTATGCAGATTGTAGCTTAAAATTTCATCCAATCAGGAGGCAGATAGACCGTGGGCATTTCAACTGATTCCTTCGATGTTGTTGTGGCCGGTTGCGGCATTGCCGGTCTTTGTGCCGCGGTTTCCGCCGCGGAAAATGGGGCGCGTGTAGCCCTTCTCGAACGAGCCACCCTTGAGGAACGGGGGGGGAACACCCGGTATACCGATGCTTATCTGAGAATGAAAAGCGAAACTGAGGTCAGTGATGACTTTGAATTGCATCTGGCTGAAAATGGGGGCGGATACCTTGATCCCGAACTCATTAAACACACCACACAGCCCTTCGATCGTTGGCCCAGTATCGTTAAAACAATGAGCTTTGCCGACCCAGAGTTAATCTGTGCTTTTGCCAATGCCGCCGGACCGACCGTCCAGTGGATCAAAAGTTTTGGCGTCAAATTTGATTTCTTACCCACCCAGTTTCTCACCAAATCACAACCTCGCCTATTACCCATTGGCGGAGGACTGGCTATGGTCGAAGCGCTCGCCGCGGCGGCAGAAAAAAAAGGGGTACGTTTTTTCTACCAAACCACAGCACAATCGCTTTTACTCAATGACGAAGGGCACGTCACAGGCTTACGAGCCACCGATAAGAACAGTCGGCCCTTACATTTTCTCGGAAAAGTCATCCTCGGTTGCGGAGGCTTTGAAGGCAATGCAGAAATGCAAACCCGCTACATCGGTCCTCGAGCCATTTATCTTCGGCCCGTAGCCCATGGTGGCTATTACAACAAGGGCGAGGGTATCCGAATGGCCCTTGATATTGGCGCAGCACCCTGTGGCGACTTTGGTAGCTATCATGCAGAACCGATAGACCCACGTTCTGGTCGACCGGAGCCCTCAGTCTTCATCTTTCCCTACGGCATTTTGGTCAATCAAGAAGGTTACCGTTTTACCGATGAGGCCCCCGGCACGGTGGACGCCGTCTACGAATCCATTACTCGTAAAATTTTCAATCAAACCAACGGCATTGCCTATACCCTATTAGATCAAAGTATTCACGACATACCTAATTACCCACTAGGGCTACGAACCGATCAACCTCCGATCAGCGCCGATAGTATTGATAGGTTAGCAAAAAAATTAAAAATCCCCGCTTCGACACTACAACAGACTATCGAAAATTATAATTCCGCTTGCCAACCAGGCCTGTTCAAACCACTCGAATTGGATAATCTTCATACGAAAGGATTAAATCCTGCGAAATCTAACTGGGCCCGCCCCCTGCTAAAACCCCCTTTTTGGGCCTACCCCGTGATTTCATCGAATGTATTGACCTTTGGTGGCTTAAAAGTCAACACGCAAGCACAGGTCCTCAATCAAGATGGCGGGGTGATTCAAGGCCTTTACGCTGCCGGAGAGGTGGTGGGGCTTTATTACAAAACGTATACAGGGGCCACCTCCGTTCTCAAAGGAGCCGTCTTTGGCCGTTTAGCCGGACTCGATGCAAGCCAAGAATTAGGCAAACATCATGCTTAAAAATCGAGTGGCATTAGTGACCGGGGCTGCCGGTGGGATTGGTAGTGCTGTGGCCCGAAAACTCGCACAACAAGGCGCCCATGTGTGCCTTCTAGATATCACCTCAACCCAGTCACTGGCCGAAGAAATTAAAACTGGTGGGGGAAAAAGTTTAAGTCTTCAAGCCGATGTTTGCCAACCCGCCACAATGACCATGGCTGTCGAAAAGGTGCTCAGTGAATGTAAACGGATTGATATTTTGGTCAATGTCGCCGGCACGGTATCGCTAGGCGCTGCCACCGACATCAGTGAAGCAGAATGGGATCGTGTGCACACCATCAATCTGAAGGGCACCTTCTTTGCCTGTCAATGCGTGATTAAGCCCATGCAAAAACAACGCTATGGACGCATTATTAATATCGGTTCTGTTTTAGGAAAAAACGGGGGCAACCCTCGACCGTGGATTGATCGGAGTGAACAACAATTGGCAGCTAACGTCGCCTATGGCACCTCCAAAGCGGGCGTGCATGCACTAACCAGTTACTTGGCCAAAGAGCTTGCCGTTGACCAAATTACTGTCAATGCTGTCGCCCCAGGCCCCATCTCGTCTGCCATGACCACACAGTTTCCACAAACACTGCGCAATCTCATTCCCCTAGGGCGAATGGGAGAAAAAGAGGATGTTGCCCATACGGTGGCTTTTTTAGCCAGTGAGAAGAGCGGTTTTATCACTGGCGAAATCATCGATGTTAATGGCGGCATGTGGTGCGACTAAACGCGGACAAGATAAAACGAAAAAGGCAAAACGATACGCATTCCCCCCCAACCCCTGTTGGGGAGGTGACAATACCGTTTATTCAGGCGTAATACTGGCAGCCTTTATCACACGTGCCCATTTTTTAGTGTCTTCCTGAAAAAAACTCGCAAACGACTCCGCCGATCCTCCCCCCGCAGAAGCCCCCAAGGTTCTTAACCGCTCCTTCATGTCACTCGTTTGTAAGCCTTTAACCACCTCCGCATTCAAGCGCGCCACAATCTCACGAGGGGTGGCCGACGGTGCGAATAGACCAAACCACGCGTTAGCATCGTAACCGGACAAGCCAGACTCGGAAACGGTGGGAATGTCCGGTGCAATAGGCGAGCGTTGAATCGTACTCACCGCCAGCGCACGAAACTTACCGCTACGCGATAGTGGCAGGGTCGTAAAGATATTATCAAACATCATCGGCACCTGACCGGAGAGCACATCGGTAGTGGCAGCAGCGGCCCCACGATAATCGATACGAACCATTTTTAATGCGCTTTGTGAAGCAAAAAGCTCCATAAATAGGTGCCCCCCCGATCCCTTGCCCGCTGTCGCATAATTAACTTGACCGGGATGCGCTTTCACATAGCTGATTAACTCCTTCACACTTTTAATCGGAACCGAAGGATGAACCACCAGTAAAAAAGGGGTTGAAGCCACGTGCGCCACCGCAACAAAATCATGTATCGGATCGTAGGTTAATTTCGCATACAGCGACGGATTAATGGCCATCGATACACTGCCTAAAAATAACGTATAGCCATCGGGAGCTGCACGAGCAACCATCTCAGCACCAAGATTACTGGCCGCACCAGGTCGATTATCCACAATGACGGATAACGAAAAAGCATCAGAAAGTTTTTGCGCCACCGTTCGTGCAGCAATATCCGTAGCCCCCCCAGCTGGATAGCCCACCACCAAACGAATCGATTTTGTGGGGTAACTTTGGGCATAAAGCACCACACTAAAAACACAAGCCCAGAACCCTAGAAAGATTCGCTGCCCCCACTTTATTGCGCTTGTATACCCGCTTGCTTGATGACTGTAGCCCATTTACTCACCTCATTTTGTAGAAATACAGCGAATTGCTGTGGCGATCCGCCAGACGGTTGCGCGCCTAACGATTTAAAACGTGATTGGATGTCCGTAGTCATCAACACTTTATTGGTCTCTGCATTGATGCGATTAACCACTTCTTTTGCAGTGCCTGCCGGCGCCAAAAGACCCCACCATACGGTGGCCTCAAAGTGAGGCAATCCCGATTCGGCAAAGGTGGGCACTTCCGGCAGCACTGGGGCCCGAGTCGCACTGGTCACTCCTAGCACACGCACGCGCTTGGCTTCGACATACTGCAAAATTTCAAGAGGATTATTAAACATGAAGGCCACTTGGCCACCAATAATATCCACCAGCGCCGGGGCTGCTCCTTTGTAGGGAATATGCACGATCTGAATACGACTAATCGATTTCATCAATTCTGCCGCCAAGTGCTGCGAGGTACCATTACCCCCCGAAGCATAGCTTAATTGTCCGGGTCTACGACGAGCCAAGGCAATTAACTCCCCAACCGTACGCGCGGGCAATGAAGGATGCGAAACCAACACTAAGGGAGCAAAGCCTACGGCGACCACGGGAGAAAAATCCTTTATGGGATCATATGGCATTTTACTGTAAAGGCTCACATTGGTCGCATTCGAGGGCGAGGCGAGCAGTAGGGTATAGCCATCGGGAGCCGCTTTAGCCACTAGTTCAGAAGCAATATTACTGTTACCCCCAGGTCGGTTTTCCACAACCACTGCTTGACCGAGGAGTTCACCCAGTTTCGGCGATAGGGTGCGCGCGACAATATCGACACCACCGCCAGAGGCATAGGGCACGAGAATGCGAATGGGTTTAAGAGGAAAGCCCTGCGCAAATCCAAGAGGAATCGCCAATAGCAAAGATAAAAAAAACAAACAACGAATAGTTGAATTTTTCATTCGATCGATCGCTCCTAAAACGGCTGTCAAACTCTCGCTAAGTCCCGATCATGACACCAAAAAAATTTCACTCTCAATAGCACGTGGGGGACAATTATTTTTTTATTGACATCATTCTGCTTTGAAACCTGCCACACGAATAACCTTACCCCATTTGTCATACTCTTCACGAATATAGCGATCAAACTGCTGAGCACTTAACCCAATTGCCTCTACCCCAGTGGCAGCAAATCGCTCTTTAACCTCCTTGTCCATCAGTGACAGATTGATCGCCTGATTAAGCGTTTGGATCAAAGCCTTATTCAGATGGGCAGGACCTAGGACCCCATACCAGCCAGAGGCTTCAAATCCGGGCATCCCCGCCTCGGCGATGGTTGGCAATTCTGGCGCAAGTGCACTGCGTTTTGCGCTACTAATACCCAGCGCCCGTAAACGCCCCATTTTCACCAAAGACAACACAACAGAGGCCGGATTAAAAGTCAGTTGGATCTGACCACTGAGTAAATCTGCCAAAGCGGGTGCGGATCCCTTATAGGGCACATGCAACATCTTTAAGCCCGCCGTCATATTAAAAAGCTCTGTCGTTAAATGTAATGTGGAGCCATTGCCTGCGGATGAAAAATTTAATACGCCAGGCTTGGCTTTGGCTAAAGCCACTAATTCTTTAACACTGGTAACGGCAAGCGAAGGGGTGACCACCAACATGTAACCTGCCCCAGCAATAAGATTAATGGGCTCAAAATCTCTAAGGGGATCATAAGTTAACTTGCGGTAGTATTGTGGCGTAATGACTTGGGTCGAGGTCGTCCCAAAAAAAAGCGTATAACCATCAGCAGGTGCATGCACAGCTGTTTCAGCTGCAATTACTCCACTAGAGCCACCGCGATTGTCAATGACCACGGACTGCCCCAGCACTTCTGAAATACGCTTAAAGGCAATACGTGCCACGCCATCTACCCCGCCTGCCGGCGGGTAAGGAACGATCAAACGAATGGGCTTAGTGGGGTAGTTTTCAGCGTGAGCAAAGCCAATCACCAGTAATCCCACTAAAAAAAGCCCAAGCTCAACCCCACGCTTAAACAATAAATGGCGCGTCATAAAAATAGTCTATTTTTTCTTTTTAGCACTTTTTTTAGGACTTTGCACCGTGGGATAAACATCCCCGTAATGCGCACGGATTTCATCAATCTGATCCGAAGACGGTGGTGCGTAATAAAGACGCTTACTTAAAAAATGCCCCCCCATAATCCGATTCATTTTTACAGCCGCTTCCCCCATTTTCACCAATGACACAATACCGTTAAGGATCGGTGTATTTTTAGCTGCCTCATGCACACCAGCCTCAGCCAATAGGGCCATCACCACCCCGCCTGCTGCAATAATGACCTCTGCACCGGCATCCACGTTGGCATTGGCTGCTTTCAAAAATTGGGCAACAATACGCTTACGCGCCGCGGCACTAGTAAAGCCCTCATCCAAATCATTAATTCGGTCAATCGTCATGCGATTAACAGCCGCCAATCGATCCTGCAATTTATAGCGATGTACGTTATCAATAATACGAGGGGTAAATTTCTCATTAATGGTAACTAAAGAAAAATTCTTGCCCATCATACAGGCCGTATGTAGCGCGGTCTCACATAAACCTAGCACGGGCATCGTGGTAATTTCACGTGCCGCATGAATAACAGGGTCACCAATATTGCCAATTAAAAAAGCATCAAAACCTTGTTTATGAGCGGTATGGACATTTTCCAAAACCTCCCCAGATTCCAAGTAATCTAGATAATGAAACTGGTCTGCCAAGCCCCCTATCTTCGTAATTCCATGCACTTCGATTTCAGTATCCGGGTCTTTGATGCCTTCCAAAATGCGACGCAAAGACACGTTATAATGACTCCAAGACTTTTGACGCGACATGCTTTGGTACCATAGTTTCATAAAGACTCCCAAGATTATTGAATTAAATAAGAAATTTTAACACTGTGCCCGTATCGCGCTTGAAGAAATATGACACATTTTAATTAAATCTACACTAAAAGGACGGATCTGGCTTATGAAGTTAATTCCCTCTTGTGGCCAAGCCTCAGCGCTTCGTCCTAGTATTAAAAACGTGTTAACAAACAAACCCCTTTCGCCTCAAATAGTCACCCTGCCTGAAGCCCCCCCCTTCTTTTAAATGACAATCCAATCCCTATTCACCTACTTCAAAGCATTGCGCCCAGCAAAAGTCGTTCTATGGTGTTATCTCATCTGGTATTTTTTCATGCTGGGTCAATACTTTGAACCGAAACTTTCCCTATGGTTAAATTCGTTAGGCATAAGCCTTTTCATTGGCTTAGGTTTACTTTTAAGTGTCATGCCCAAAGTGGGTATTAGCGGTATGGAAAAATGGCAAATTGCACGCTTATTCATCATGCCTTTTTGTGTCTCAAGCTTTGCTGCAATTATTAAAGATCGTGGCTTTATGGTGATCTTTTCTCCGCTGTGGCAAGACAATCTCGGGGCCATGATCTCCTGTTTTACTTTCGTCATTTTTATCTGGCTGTGTAAAAAAACGACTCCAACCCATTAAACTAAGCCGCAGGTAGGGGTTTTAGGTTTAATTTTAAAAGTCACTTCCCCGATTCTTTATCCTCTTCCTGAGCCAAGGCCCATTGTACATGTTCCCGTACGAGCGCTGATTCGTCTTGCAACCGGGCCTGTAATGCCACTCTAATTTTTTCACGATGAGTTAACCCCTTCACTTTTCTCAGCGCATTGCCAAGGCCCACCGCTAAATTACGTGACCAGCGCTCAAATCCTATTCGGCGTATCGCACTTCCTGCAAGATTGGCATGAAAGTCTGATTCGCTCCACTGAAAAAGCTCAATTAACATGACATCATCTAAGCCATTTCGCACCATAAAATCTTTTTCTTCACTGACTTCAGAGAATCGATTCCAAGGGCACACTAACTGGCAGTCATCACAACCGTATACGCGGTTACCTATTAACGGGCGCAAAGGCACAGGAATAGACCCCTTAAGCTCTATCGTGAGATAAGAAATACAGCGTCGGGCATCGAGTTGATAGGGGGCAACGATCGCGCCCGTTGGGCACACATCAAGGCACTTCTGACACGATCCACAGTGCTCTGTCACTGGAGCATCAACCGGCAAGGGTAGATCTGTATAAATCTCACCTAAAAAGAAATAAGACCCGACCTCTCGGTTAATCAGAAGCGTGTGCTTGCCTCGCCAACCAACACCAGCCTTACGCGCTAACTCCACTTCCATGACTGGAGCGCTATCCGTAAAAACCCGATATTGAAAATCTCCAATGGCTTGAGAAATACGTGTCGAAAGCACTTGCAAGCGTTGACGTAACACTTTGTGATAATCACGACCTAGGGCATACATCGCCACATTGGCACGCTCCGGGTTCGCTTCAATCTCATCCACAGTGCGCCACTTTTCAGGACGATAATTCATTCTGACACTTATAATGCGTAAAGTACCTGGCAAAAGGTTTTGAGGTCGACTACGAATTAGGCCATGACGTGCCATATAATCCATATCTCCGTGCCAGCCTTTTTCTAACCACTGCAACAAATGACCCTCAGCGACCGATAAGTCACAATCAGCCACTCCAACTTGTTGAAAACCCAGCCCTTGCCCCCAACGTTTAATATTATGGGTAAGGGCGTTAAAATCTATGCTTTTTAAGTCATTCATATGAGTCAGTTTACCCGCACTTTGGCTGATGAGGCCGATACACTCGAATTCGGCCAAATGCTTGCGGCTCGGATTTTAGCAGGACTGACAATTTACTTAAACGGCGAATTAGGCGCTGGGAAAACCACCCTCGCAAGAGGCATATTAAGGGGTTTGGGTTACCAGGGTAAGGTCAAAAGTCCAACCTTCACACTGGTTGAAGTCTACTCATTACCCGCTTTCGAGCTTTTTCACTTTGATTTTTACCGATTTACTGACCCCAACGAACTCGCGCAAGCGGGATTCAGGGATCATTTCACCCCCCAATCCGTTTGCCTGATCGAGTGGCCCTGTAAAGCTATTGGCCTGCCAGTGGCGGACCTTAACATTCAATTAAACGTCCAAGACCAGGGTAGGATCGCTATCCTTCAGGCCCAAAGCGAATTAGGAAAATCTTGTTTACCCTATTAATATGGCCATCTTGAAACGACTCATCTCAGCGCTTAAACCACTATTGAACCTTAATAGCCTTAGCAATTTGCGGTTTACTCTGATTGCTTTACTCTTTTTTTCGCCCCTTATTCAGGCGAACCCTACGGCCTTCGGCGTTGTGGGGGCTCGAGTCTGGCCATCGAGCGATTACACCCGCATCACACTGGAATCAAAAGATGCCTTACAGCATCGATTGATGATTTTGAAAAATCCTAACCGCGTCGTACTTGATTTGGAAAATGTCAAATTCACACCCGCTTTAAAATCGCTTGTCGATAAGATCACCCCTGACGACCCTTACATTAAATCACTTCGTATCGGACAATTCAAACCTACCGTCATACGCTTGGTGTTCGACCTGAAGTCGGAAGTCAAAGCGCAAGCATTTCAACTCACCCCCATCGGAGAGTATGCCAACCGTTTAACCCTAGATTTATATCCTCTCACACCACCCGATCCATTGTTATCGCTCATTAAAGAGCGTAATGAACCAGACAACTCACTGCCAACTCAGGCCCCGCCCAATACCCCGCGAGCGCTAAGCCCCTCCGAAACCCTTCCTCTGAATACCACTCCACCTGTTGCGCCTACGCCAGGATCCTCGTCGAGTATCTCTGCGAGTGAAAAAATACCACCCATGGCGGTTAAAAAAACAGGTCGTCTTATCAACATCGCGATCGATGCCGGTCATGGCGGCGAAGATCCCGGCGCCAAAGGTCCCCAAGGCACCTGGGAAAAAGATGTCACTCTGGCCATTGCCCAACGATTACGGGACCGCATCGAGCAAGAGCCTAATATGCGCGCGATACTCATTCGGGATGGAGATTTTTTCATTCCCTTGCAAACACGCGTGATCAAGGCAAGGCGGGGGCATGCTGATTTATTTATTTCTATTCATGCCGATGCCTATACAAACCCCGAGGCTCGAGGATCTTCCGTATTTGCGCTATCGGAGCGAGGTGCGACTTCTGTGGCAGCCAAGTGGTTAGCCAGAAAAGAAAATCAAGCCGACTTAATTGGCGGGGTCAATATTGACGTTCCCGACCCTTATCTGAAGCAAACCCTACTCGACTTATCCCAAACGGCTACGATCAATGACAGCCTTAAGCTTGCTCGGGCTATGCTAAGCGAACTGAGCAACGTCAATCGGCTGCACAAAAATACCATTGAACAAGCAGGCTTTGCCGTATTAAAGTCTCCCGATATTCCTTCTATATTAGTGGAAACGGCTTTCATCACAAATCCGGAAGAAGAGCTGAAGTTAATTACTGACACCTATCAAAGCAAAATGGCTGAGGCTATTTTTAATGGCATCAAAAAATACTTAAGCACTAACCCTGCACTAGCCCGAGAAGTAAGCTTAAAAAACATTAAGTCGCCAAAGTAATTCAATCAATAGCAAAGAACCCATAGCCTCAATGGGCTCGAGTCGCCTAAAAAATCCTTCACAGGATATACACTGGGGAAGTCAAACACCCTCGTGCAGCGAGACTGCTACAGCGCGTTTCTGGTAAAGAACGTTTTCAAGAGCCAACACAAGCCAACTAACTTTGAAAGGACTGGGCGAGTGCACAACTGCTGTTGCGGCGTGCGGGCTTGTGTGTAGAACCATCGGGAAGCGGGGAGCGCTTGGCGCTTTCCCACGGTGGGGTTAAAACCTTTGCCATCAGTCCGGACGCACGTCGAAAGAGATTTGTGTGCGTGGTCACGTGTGGGATGTTGTAGTCAGGGTCGAAAGGTCAATGAGAGTCCATGAAGCCCTCGCATTCTGCCTCCAGAACCCCCTGGATGTAGCCATGGGGTCAGTTCAGTTGCTGAACCACTTACCCAGACAGATCATTAAATAATCGTATAGATCCCACTGCGCTAATTAATCACGTAACAAAATCGGTATGTCGGACTAAAAGGCAAAAAACCGAGCGGCTCCATCCACTGCAATCACATTACCGGAAATATAACTGGCTCGGGGAGAAGCGAGGAAAACGGCCAAATCGGCTAACTCCTCTGGTTCCCCCACTCGCTCCATAGGCACTTCTTTTTTAGCCCACTCACGACGTGCTTCTTCGGTTGGCATGCGTTTGTCGATTTGCTCGCTACGTAATTTTCCCGGCTGCAAACAATTCACCGTCACCCCGTCTTTAGCGACGACCTTGGATAAACCTTTTGACCATACATGCACGGCTGCTTTTGCAGCATGAGCTGCATTCAAATTACGAGGCTCACGAGTCCCAGTCAGGTTGATGACTCGGCCAAACTTTCGCTCAATCATACTGGGCAGTAATGCATGGGTGAGTTCTCTTAAACGCCAAAAATTCAATGTCATACCTTCAAGCCAAGCTTCCTTCGGTCCATCCAGAGGCAACGGGCGGCTACCACCAGCCGAGTTAGCTAAAATATCAATATGCCCTAATAATTTCAATGCTTGGGCAGCAATCGCCTCAGAAGCGTTTTCAGGATATAAATCTGCAACGATGATCACAGGACGTAAATAGCCCATCGCTTGAATTTCGTCAGCGGCCAATTTCAATAAATCAGCACGCCTTGCGGTAATGGCCACTTGCACTCCTTCAGCGGCAAGACTCACCGCAATCGCCTTACCCAAACCTTGGCTAGCACCAGTGACTAACGCAGTCTTACCCTTAAGCTTCAAATCCATAAACTCCCCCCTTCAATGATGATAAAAAGTTCGTATGCTACCGCAATGAGAATACGATTTGGCCATGCGCGTTGGGTGTTATATTTTCGATTCGCACTTTGTCCGCTCTTCAGAGAGAAACAACTGTTCGCCCAGCACCTTTACGCTTACTCACTGCCACCCACCGCTAGCGGTGCAGGCCACAATTGCCAATACGACCCTCAATAGCCATAGCCTACTCTTTGCGGCGTCTCAACCGAACGCTTCCACGAATAAGGTGTCGAAATCAACAACATAAAAACTGACAATGCGGTTAAAAATATCTTCAATGCATCAATCCTATAAGGTGAATTCAAACACCCTATCTGCATTCGTCTCATCACGCTGAAGCATTTATTTACAAAAATCAGTCAAACTCTTTTCTTGTTTGATAAAAATCAATATAGAAGGACCTTAATCCTCTCACAATAAAACCGTCCAATACGACTTATTCAAAAGAGGTCCACCATGCGCTTAAAGCCCCTCATCAGCTTAATCACTGCAACCCTTTGCTTTGCACCCCTCATTGTCCAGGCGCAAACCACTGAAAAGAGTCCCTGGATGGTGCGCGCTCGAGTGGTTGATTTATTATTTAAAAATAGCCAGACACAAACGGTTCAAACTGCCGACGTTAAAGCCGAAAATACCATTATTCCCGAATTTGATGTCTCCTACTTTTTTACAAAAAATATTGCGACAGAATTAGTTCTCACCTATCCGCAAAATATCCCGATCAATGCTGGAGCAGGACAAAGTCAGATCGGAAAAATTACAGCACTACCTCCGTCCCTATTACTTCAGTATCACTTTACTAATCTAGGCCTTCTCAAACCCTACGTCGGGGCAGGGATTAATTACACCATTTTTGGCAATAGAAATAACTTCCCAGGACTGCCAGGTGTTCAAGTCGACAAATCCAGCGTAGGGTCGGCATGGCAAGTCGGTTTTGACTACATGCTTGATAAAAACTGGGGCATCAACCTGGACCTCAAATACATCAGAATGTCTACTGAGGTTAAAGTCGTTACTAGCGGAGTTAGCTTAGGCCAGTTAACCCTGAACCCCTGGACACCCAGCATTGGGGTCACCTACCGATTCTAAAGCAAGAGTATTGCCGGATGATCGCCAACCACCCACCAAAAATGCGCACTAACTTGCCACCCTTTTCCAACCATTTCCAACCATTTCCACCGCTTCAACCACTCACAGTAGCTCACCGAAGAGTCGAGCTCAAACAGTGTTAGCGCCGATACCCTGTTCAATGGTATCGGAATGTGCATTAAATAAATGCCATCATTTTTCCAACACAGCCCCTATTGGCTTCAGTTTTAATTCCTCTTAGCGTAAGGGGGGTGAGGGCGGTGAGGGAGGCAGATTGATCCCAACCACGACCTGCGTTAACACAGTCCAATAAAAATGCAACGATGCCACTCATTTTACCGAGTACTGATCTACAGGGCTTTTATGCCGCTAACCAATGGCCTTGACCATATCTTCAACGACTTTCTTCGCATCACCAAAAACCATCATGGTTTTATCCATGTAAAAAAGATCATTATCCAACCCCGCATACCCAGCAGCCATTGAGCGTTTCACCACCATCACGGTCCGTGAGCGATCCACCTCGAGAATAGGCATCCCGAAGATCGGACTACCTGGCGTTTTTGCTGCCGGATTCACAACGTCATTGGCTCCCAGCACTAACACCACGTCGGTCGTTGGAAAGTCGCTATTGATTTCATCCATCTCCAGCACTTGTTCGTAGGGGATTTCAGCTTCCGCCAATAACACATTCATGTGGCCTGGCATACGACCAGCCACCGGATGAATCGCAAACCGCACGGTGACCCCCTTCTCGCGCAACTTGTGCGCTAACTCCTTCACCGCATGCTGCGCACGAGCCACCGCTAAGCCGTAGCCTGGGACAATGATGACGGAGTCTGCATTTCCCATCAAGAAGGCTGCGTCATCAGCACTACCACTGCGATAGGTCTTCTGCACGCCCGAAGCTGCACTGGCTGAACCCGACTCCGTTCCAAAGCCTCCCAAGATGACCGATAAAAAGGGACGGTTCATGGCTTTACACATGATGTAGGAAAGAATCGCCCCAGAACTCCCCACCAAAGAGCCTGCAATGATTAACATCGGATTATTCAAAGAAAAACCAATGCCTGCAGCCGCCCATCCAGAATAGGAATTAAGCATCGAGATCACCACCGGCATATCAGCACCACCAATTGGGATGATGATCATAAAACCCAGAATAAAAGCAACGACGGTCATTGCGATATACGCCGTCCAATTGGTTCCCTCAGACACAAAGAACCAAAGGCCACAACCGAGCATTAATAAGCCCAAAAGCAAATTCACCATATGCTGGCCGGTAAATACGATAGGCGCTCCACTCATACGACCAGACAATTTCATAAAGGCAATCACTGAGCCTGAAAACGTCATGGCGCCAACAAAGGTGCCAATAAATAATTCAACCCGATTGCCGTGCGGGATCGCTTCCCCCAAGGCTTTAACAATACCGAAGGCAAAAGGGTTATTGACCGCCGAAATGGCAATGAGCACCGCCGCCAGACCGACCAATGAATGCATGAAAGCCACCAACTCTGGCATCGCAGTCATCTGCACCTTGCGAGCAACCACGGCGCCAATCAATCCACCTAAAACGATACCGCCACAGATAATGAGCCAGTTATGCGTCAACGTCAGCGTGGTAGCCACCGCCAAGGCCATTCCGATCATGCCGAATAAATTTCCCCGCCGAGAAGTTAAAGGAGACGACAACCCTTTAAGGGCTAGGATAAAAAATACAGAGGCGACTAGATAGGTCAGTGCAACCTGATTTGAAGAGAGCATTTATGCGCCCCCTTTTTTATCTTTTTTCTTAAACATGTCTAGCATTCGCTGAGTGACCAAAAATCCTCCAAAGACATTCACTGCAGCCAATACGACCGCTACCGCTCCTACCCAAACGCCCCAGTCTGCATCAGCAGGACCTGCGGCCAACATAGCACCAACCAAAATAATGCTCGAAATCGCGTTGGTCACCGACATTAAAGGCGTATGCAGGGCTGGAGTCACATTCCACACCACGTGATAGCCCACAAAAATGGCCAGCACAAATACCATCAAGTTCATGATTAAGGGATCAACTGTTGCCATTATCTTCTCCGTTATTTCTTAGTAACTTGACCATCGAGGCACAGGAGTGTGCCAGCAATAATTTCGTCTTCGCTATTGATCTTAAATTCTCCCGTTTTGCTATCGAGCATTAAGGATAGAAAATTAAATAAATTACGAGAGTAAAGCGCGCTTGCATCGGCGGCCACCAAAGCCGGAATATTAGACACGCCGATGAGATTGACTCCGTGCTTAACCACCACTTTATCTAACTCAGAAATAGGGCAATTGCCTCCTTGCTCTACGGCCATATCAACAATCACCGAACCGGGCTTCATCGATTGCACCATCGCCTCCGTTACTAAAACGGGTGCGGCGCGTCCGGGGATCAACGCGGTGGTAATCACAATATCGGCCTGCTTAATTTTATCGGCAACTAAGGCGGCCTGACGTTGCTTATAATCTTCCCCCATATCACGAGCATAGCCGCCCTGGCCCTTGGCTAATTCTTTTTCCGCTTCCGTCAAGGGCACATCAATAAACTTCGCTCCCAGTGACTCCACCTGTTCCTTCGTTTCCGGTCGCACATCGGTAGCCTCTACCACCGCACCCAATCGCTTAGCGGTAGCAATGGCTTGCAAGCCCGCCACACCCACCCCCATCACCACCACCCGAGCCGCTTTTACCGTACCGGCAGCCGTCATTAACATGGGCATCATCTTTTGATAGGTATCGGCAGCCATCAAAACCGCTTTGTAACCAGCAATATTAGCTTGAGAGGAGAGCACATCCATGCTTTGTGCCCGTGAGATTCGCGGCAAAGCTTCCATGGCAAACGCCGTCACACCACACTGCGCCAAACGCTCAAGGGTTGCTTTATCATGTGGATTCAGTAATCCAATCACGATCTGTCCACGACTAAGCATCGCCTGTTCATGCTCATCGGGAGCGCGAACTTTTAATAAAATTTCAGACTGAGCGTAAATGGCTTGCGCCGTGTCTACCATCGTAGCGCCAGCTTGAACATATTGTTCATCAGGGATACTGGCCTTAAGCCCAGCACCTGATTGAATAAAGACTTGATGAAATCCCGAGGCAGTCAGCTTTTTGACGGTTTCGGGTGTTGCCGCGACCCGTGTCTCATGGGGGCGAGTTTCCAATGCTATTCCGAACTTCATTAAAAGGATTCTCCTAACTAACTGAAATTACAGATGGGGAGCTTGACTTACGACTCCAATTAAAAGTGATTATACACAGATGGGTCACACAAACTTTGATCTTACCCAGACAAAACTCTACTCAGCTAAAAACTGTTCATTTAAAAACGGTAAAGCTTGGCTGGGTTCGAGACCAGAACCTGATGCCAAGTCGTCTGATCGGGCACCCACTCACGTAACACATCGAGCAAAATTTGTTCATCGGGGAATTGGCTTTTCACCATCGGATGAGGCCAATTACTCGCCCACAGCATGCGCTCTGGAGCTTGCAGGACTAACTGCTGGGCAAAGAGTCCCATGTCCGCATAGTGAGGCGGCCCGAGTTTTGATCCATGGTAGGGCGCAGAAAGTTTAACCCAACACCGCCCCGTATCCACCAATCCACGCAACGCCTTCCACTGTGGATCCTGATCATTAATCGGGGGGTGTAATCGACCAATGTGGTCGATTACAATGTCGCAAGGCAAGGAGGTCAACAACGGCGCCCTTGCAGAAAGCTGCGCGCCATCAAATTGAAACTGGACATGCCAACCGTGATCGGCCGCTCTTTGGGCTATTTTCGGTACACGATCCCAACCGGTATCCCCTGAGAGACTAAAAAAACGAAAACCACGAATTCCGAGTGTATCCAGCGCAACGATTTTTTCATCGCTAATATTCTCATCCAATACCGCTATGCCTCTGGCATTTCCTAGTTCAGCCATTGCACGCAACGTCACTGAATTATCTTCGCCATAGGCAGTCGGCTGCACCACCACAAAACGACTCACGCCCAGACGCCTAGCGACATTTTTTTGATAATCGACAAGGCTACAGGGTTGGGCCGGAATATGGCTACCCGGTCCCATGGGATGATCGGGTTCATAAATATGAAAATGCGTATCACAAGCCCCCTCGGGCACGGCCCAAGACCGCCGTTCATCCATTTGGCTCATTAAACAAGTTCTCCTTAGGGCTAAATTTTAACCCCCCTCCACGACCGATGCTATGATTAGACCATTAATTTTAAAAAAAAGGGGGCCTCGCGTGGTCTCAAAAATGACGTTTTTTGCTTTGACTCTCTTCTCTTGCCTGGGCATTTTGCAGGCAAACGCACAAAACTTTCCCTCTCACAGCGCAAAAATCATTGTGGGCTTTGCTCCGGGAGGCGCCACCGATGTCATGGCCCGACTGCTTGCCCAGGATTTAACTCGCCTCTGGGGTCAGCAAGTGGTGGTCGACAATCGTCCCGGCGCCAGTGGGATGATAGGTGCCGATGCCGTCGCCAAGGCACCGGCCGATGGCTACACTCTCTTAGTTTCACCTCAGACCAGCATTGTTGTAGCCCCCTTACTCATTAAAAAAATAACCTACGATCCGCTCAAAGACTTTTATGATCTTTTGGTCGTGGGCTCAACCCCCCAACTCATGGTTGTGCATCCTTCAATTCCGATTAAAAATTTTAAAGAATTTGTCCAATTTGCGCATTTGAACGAAAAACACCTCTCCTTTGGCTCCGGAGGCATCGGTTCCTCTCCCCATATGGCGGGGGAACTACTAAATAATAGCCTTCACCTTCGATTGACTCATATTCCTTACAAAGGGGAAAACCTTGGTGTGACGGATTTACTGGGGGGCCAAATTCCCTTTATGTTTGTCAATTTTCCCGTCATCATTGAGCATGTCAAAGCCCACAAATTACGAGCTATCGCCATTACCAGCCTTGCCCGCTCCGCCCTAGCACCCGAGCTACCTACGGTGGCTGAATCCGGAATCGCCGGTTTTGACTCAGCCACATGGAACGGTCTGTATGCGCCCGCATCTACGCCACGTGAGATCACTCAACGTATTTTCAACGATGTTTCAAAATCCCTGAGTACCCCGGAGATGAAAGATCGACTATTTAAGCAAGGCATTGATACAAGCCCGCAAAATTCACCTGAGAAACACAGTGCCTATGTGAAATCCGAAATCGCACGTTGGGCGAGTGTGATAAAAACCGCTGGTATCAAAGCAGAGTAATACGTTTTCGTCCTTTTAATGCTGACTTCCCGATACACTTTTGCGGCCTCTTGCCCTCCTGAAAACTCACATTCACCTTTGAAAAATGTCTGAAATACGCATATTACCGAATCTGCTCATTAACCAAATTGCAGCCGGAGAAGTCGTCGATCGACCCGCCTCGGCGCTTAAAGAGATGATGGAAAATAGCTTGGATGCTGGGGCGCAAAGTCTTAGCGTGCAACTAAATGCTGGGGGCATTCAACTGCTTAAAATTAGCGATGACGGATTAGGGATTGCTCGCGAGGAGCTCGCCCTCGCGCTGACTCGACACGCGACCAGCAAAATCAGTAGTCTCGAAGACCTTGAAAAAGTCAGTAGCTTAGGGTTTCGTGGTGAAGCCCTGGCAAGCATTGCCGCCGTATCTCGATTAACCCTTTCCAGTCGACGCGCCGAAGAAAAGCATGCTTGGTCGATCAGCGCAGAAGGTCCACATCTAAGCGAACCCGAACCAGCCGCTGTGGCCTGCGGCACCATTATCGAAGTGCGCGACCTTTATTTCAATACCCCCGCACGCCGCAAATTTCTCAAAACCGAAGCCACGGAATATGGCCACTGCGAAGAGGCTTTTCGTCGTATTGCCTTATCTTCTCCGCGGGTCAGCTTTAGTTTGCAACACAATAGCCGCGTTCAATGGCATTTGAAATCACAAACTCTACCAGAACGCATTACTGAATTACTGGGTCAAGATTTCGCCGCCGCTTCTTTAAATGTTGCAGAAAACAATGATGCTTTGCGTCTGAACGGGCTCATCAGTGTGCCTTCGCTGAGCCGTGCAAGCCGCGATCAACAGTATTTTTATGTCAATGGCCGTTTTGTTCGGGATAAATTACTCTCCCATGCTGTCAAACAAGCCTATCAGGATGTATTGCATAACGAGCGTCACCCCTCCTTTGCCTTATTTCTCGAGCTCGATCCCAGTTTAGTCGATGTCAACGTACATCCGACAAAAACTGAAGTCCGCTTTCGTGACTCTCGTGCGATTCATCAATATATTTTTCACGCCCTATCCAAAGCGCTATCGCCCGCAGCGGGCCAACGGATAGATCCTATTGTTAACGTGGGTCAATCCCAATCTGCAATCCAGCCACACCCTGGTTCAGCACCTAGCGCTAGCAGTGGGGGAGGAGCACTACAGCCCTCCAATCCCTATCGTCAAACCTCTTTGGGTTTAAATACCCCCGGTTCGGTCTCTTTTTATGACACCTTATTCGGTCCTAAAAAAGAACAAGATACGACCGCGAACCGCTCCACTGGGCAGGCGTCACTGTCGGGTCGGTCTGAGGTATTTTTTCCCGGCACACCCCTTTACCCAGCGGCCCAAACGCCCCACTTAGAAAACCATCAAAATTCACCGTCGCTGAGTAACACCAACCCCAACACACGATCAATTCCCCTTTCCATCGACACCGAATTTCCCCCACTAGGTTTTGCATTAGCTCAGCTTGCCGGGATTTATATTCTGGCGGAAAACAAACAAGGTCTTATTATTGTCGACATGCATGCGGCACACGAAC
>CAITMU010000085.1 GCA_903893565.1 uncultured beta proteobacterium
CGGCCTTCTGCCTCCCAGCGGCGCAATGTCGTTATCGACACACCCAGGGCTTTTGCTGCATCACCAATGGCTACAAATCTTTCCATAATGGATAGTATAAATTAGGTTTGAATATATTTTAAGCTAACTGCTTGTAACCCCATAATCTTTGATCTTTTGTTCTGGAGTCAACATTACGGTCCGCCTTCAAAGGTCTGCGATTTCAAGCGTTACCCTGGGTTTGTGCTAGTAAGTGCGCGTACGGTGTGTCCTTTGTTTCGAGTCCCACCTCATACCCACATTCAAAGGCCAGTCGTTGAACCATGCAGATTAATTTACCGACCGATGTATCGTAAGTGCGTTTTCCGGCATCAAATTGATTTGCTTGGGCGACACATTCCTCCCAATCGAGTATTAACTCACCGTCCTTATTAACATCGGCCCATGGTTCCATTGAGGTCTCCCAATTAAGTTGAAAGGATTATTTTATGATCCCTCTAGCTCAATAAATGAGCTAGAAGGATGCTCTAGGTCAATATTGATGAGGTTGATGAAAATTCTTGGCCCATTCTTGGCCTATCGGGTGATTCTAAGAGCAATGGGGAGGGTCAATTAATGGGTTTTTTATCCTGATCCGTGTAGTTTTTGAGTGCTTTTTCCAACTCTTTTTGCACTTTAAGCGCCAGACTACTTGGCTGAACCACTTGCACGTGAGAGCCATGCTTTAAGATATCCATGATAAGTTCAGGATCTTGGTTGAAATCAAACTCAATGGTGTAGTGACCATCCTTGTTAAAAGAACTGGTCTGCTTGGGGTGCCATGTTTCATTGGCTACCCACCGAGCACGCTCTGCAGTAAAGCGTAAGGTTACTTTTTGTGTTGCAGGACCGTTGAAAATCCCATAACTGTCAGCAAAGAAGGTATTTAGCTCTGAATCCTTCATGTCCAGGGCTTTTTGGGGAGAAAGACTAATGGATTCAATGGCATCAAGAGCAAAACTTCTTAAACTCTCCCGTAAGTGGCAATAAGCATCCAGATACCAGTTGTCCCGGTAGAAGATCAACCGCTGGGGAGAGATTTCTCGTTCGGTGCTCTCCAAGGTGCTTTTGGCCAGATAGCGGATGACGAGACGATCACGAGACAGCAATGCAGCCCCTATGGGGGCAAAGTTAGTAATAGCCGATTTCCGGGTCCCCATGCCGATGACACGGAAGCGCTTTCTTAATTCCGCTGAGCTGACTTCCCCCTTACCTAACAAAGCATCAATACGAGAGGTAATAGGGCTTAGTTGAGCGCTGACAAGGCTCCCAGGATCAAGGCTACCCAGTAAGTGCTGGGTGATCACGAGTGAGCGTGCCTCTTGCTCGGAGAACCACAACCCGGGCAACTCATAGCGTTTCCCAGCGTTGGGTTCATCAAACTTATACCCATTAGAAAACCGGTCGAAAACGATAGGGGCATTAAAAGCGTTTCGTAACTTCTCAAGATCACGCTTAAAAGTCGCCTTTGAGACTTCCAATTCTGCAATAAATTCCTCTGTGCTCACCAGTTTGTTATCGGTGAGCATGAGGTTGATCTTTTGTAAACGTTCCAGTTGGCTCATTTTTAATTAGGCTCCCGGTTGTTGTAGCCACTCTTGAAGAATTAATCTCTCACGTTCACTAAAGCCCCTTTTAGGGTGACATCGGATGAGGTTCGGACAGATTCTCGGAAACTCCAGAAAAGCATCATCCAAGGCACGCCAATCGCAGGTTTTAGCTTGCTGATATAAATATTGTTGAATCTCTTCAAAGCGCGACCAACGCCCAACCACCGGGGACCCGGTCACGCCTTGTATTAGGGGACGCAGCGAAAGAGGAAGGAATTTCTTCAAGGCATTGAAATCATGATGAAAGCGCCAACTCGAAGAAATCACTACAGAGCATTGAGCCCCCAAGAGTGAATCCGCTAGATCCTCAGCCCGATTAAATAACGCCTCCATACCGGCCGAAGTCGAATGCAATACCCCGTCAAAATCCAAAAACAATAATTTTTGCAATTAGGTCTACTTAAAACGGTCAATTAATGAGCTTATTGTGTCGATCATGGCGCAAACCGTCATAATCCAGAACGCTGTATCGAGGTTGTTAAATTTTGAGATTTTTTGTATCAAAATCGCCATCGCAAAGATTCCTTTCTAGGACATTTCATTTTTTGGGGACAATTGAACGACCTACTGATACTTTTTTTCTTTATCAATCATAAATCATCGAAGGCTCATGAGATGAGCCTGCTTATTGAATTTTTGAAGAAAAGAAATGCGTCGTTTTTCATCAATGAACTTCGCTACAATGATTGAAAAATCACCGTGTAGGCGTCTTATTTCGACCTTGATGAGACCCTCTGAATGAACGCTGTAGCATTAACCCAATCGATTGAATGGATTCATCGCAAGGCCACATGAAACCCATAAAGACCCCTGTCGACGGTCAGTTTTATAGTTAAAACCCCTGCATCAGCTCAATGAGGCGAATGATCATCGGATTGCCTTTTTAGGCGTGTTAGGATGAATAGACAATCTCGGATGAGTACTCCAGAATTTCAACCCATTTTTTTGAGAAAGACACTGAAACGATTGCGGTTGTGGTTGCATTTCTACTTCCACTTGCAATTCCACTTTTTTAAGATTGCATTGAAAAACGCATCGACATGACAAGGAGTTAACAGGTGCACCACGGACACGGTGATTGGTACTGCCCCTTACAGAGAAAATTTTACCCGTATCCCAAAAAAATCAATTCTGAAATTGAGCGTGCCTATCAAGACTTTGTCGGCGGCTGTTCCTCCATAAGTCCTGCGGTTGTTCTGCCTCAGGGAACCTACAGAATGGATTGTAGTCATTGGGTGCAAATCGCCATCGATGACTCGTCAAAATATCGAGCTGTGCGGCGTATGGGGCTTAGATGCGGTATTTCTGATCCCACCTATATGGCTACCCCGATTGCCTTGTCATGCCAAGAGATCGTATCCGTTGGAGGTCATCCAGAGCACTACCTGTCTAGACTGGAATGGGCTACACAGTAGGTGAAGGGGCAAGGTGAAGCGGGTTTTTTTTCGCAGATATTCTCTTTTGCAGAAATTGCACGAGGTTCGCTTTTGCAGTCAAATTAACGCCTTCGGCATTTATTGCGTATTTAGATTTCACACAAGGCCTGATTAGTTCAATGTCAAATGTCACATTTCAGTCAAAATCAATGCGAAGGGTTGATCAGGCAGACGATTATCAGATTTACTTAGCAGCCCTGGAATGGGATCTTGAAGATCCGATCGTTATTGAGAAGCGAGAAGACCTAAAATCGGTATTCAGTTGGCGAGATCGATTAGAGCCTTATCATCACCAAGTCACAAACCTGATGACTTTTTGTAGGCGTCTTCCAGTAACGCTTATTGCGGATGACGTCGGTTTAGGCAAAACTATCAGTGCTGGGTTAGTCATCAGCGAGTTAGTGGCGCGCTCTCGTATACGCCGGGTGTTGGTTGTCTGTCCCAAGCTGCTCGGACTGCAATGGAAAGAAGAACTTGAAAGTAAGTTTAATATCCCTGCTAAGATCGCTTTAGGTAAGTCACTACTGAAAGCGGAACCCCCAACAGGGGTTGTGATTACCACCTACAACTCAGCCCGTCTTTATTTAGATCTGCTTCCAGTAGATCGCTTCCAGATGCTCATACTGGACGAAGCCCATAAACTACGAAATTTGTATGGCGTTGACAATCCACCCCAAGTGGCCCAAAAGTTTCGTGACGCACTGGAAGCCCGCCGTTTTCGGTTTGTTCTCATGCTCACCGCTACCCCTATTCACAATCGCCTTTGGGATCTTTACTCGTTGGTGGATCTTTTAACGGTCGCAAGGGGTCATCAGAATCCATTGGGTAGCCCTCAAGATTTCGCTAGTAAGTTTATCGCTGATAAAAGGGGAGAGGCTCGGCATCTGAAGCTTGAGGCAAAAGACGAATTTAGATCGATCGTTTACGGTTATATGTCACGGATGAGACGGGGGGATGCAAAGCTTTATTTTCCGGAGCGCGTGGTACAAATGCACCGGGTCAATCCCACAGAGGCAGAGTTAGCCCTTATAAGAGTCATCTCAAACCCAATACAGAGTCTTAATAAGCTTTCTCAAATTTCTATATTACAAGCGCTGACGAGTAGTCCTCAGGCACTCAAGGCGCAGCTTAACAACATGGCGCGTAATAAATCCGTCGATCCAGAGCTTGCCCATAAGGTCCAAGCCATCGTTGATACAATGCCACATAGTGCAAAGCTGATTGGATTAGCCGCACTCATCGAAAAATTAAGATCTGAAAACCCCGATCGCTGGCGCATGGTGGTTTTTACGACCCGACGAGAAACGCAAACCGCCATTGAAGTGTACCTCAAATCCCAAAATCTGAAAGTAGGGCTCATTAATGGTGAATCGGGGCAACGAAATCAGGCAACCATTGCCCAATTCCGTAAAAATCCACCTGATCTGCGTGTCATCGTTTCCACTGAAGCGGGTTCCGAAGGTGTAAACCTTCAAGTCGCTAATGTTTTAGTTAATTACGATTTACCGTGGAACCCTATGATTGTGGAGCAGCGTATTGGGCGCATACAGCGGCTAGCCTCCGAGCATGCCAGTGTCGCTATCTTCAACATTATGCTCCGTGGGACTTATGAGGAATATATCGTAGGGCGGTTAATGGAAAAACTTCAACTCGCCTCCCATGCGATCGGTGACATTGAGGCGTTACTAGAGTCTTCAGGCCTTGGGGGGGAAGAGGAGGGGAGAGGCAGTTTTGATGAGCAAATTCGTCAATTGGTCGTTGCAGCCTTGGCTGGAAAGGATGTCGTAGCGGCAACACGAAAGGCTGAAGAGAGTATAGAGGCTGCAAAAGTCACGCTGCAGTCGGAATTGGCGATACTGGAGGACACCTTGGGTCGTATGGAGGGGGCCGAATATACGGGGCCGCGTTCCCCGGCTTTACCCCCTATAGAAAGGTCAATGCCAGCTGAAGCGTTTTCTCTCGCCGCATTAAGATCCCTTGGGGCTCATGTCACTAAGCAACCGGACGGTTCATACCGGGTTGATCGAGGCCATCAACGAACTCGTATCAGGCTCAGCGAGACGGGTTCTGAGGATGGGGAGGTATTGTGTGCTCCGGGTAGTGCATTTTTTATGCGAACGGTTGATGAAGTGATTGCTAAGCCTATACACGATGTCTTGGACGAAGCGCGCGATTGTGTGGGTGAATCTGAACAGATGGCTCGAAAATGGGGTGGCCAATGGGGGGCAACATTAAGGTCTGTAACAGTTGGCCTTGCAAAACGTCAATTTGAAGGGGTTGTAGCCGTGCGGGTGCGTGCAACCGTAGCCCATGATAGCTACGAGCGCCTAGTCGAAGTGGAATGTCCGTTCGGGCAACATGTCACGAGTGCCTCCAGTGGGGCGCTTTCTTCGATACCTTCCATTATCCAAGATCCTAAGGATCTGGGAATCGATATCGCCTCGGACACCGAAAAAGCGATCCAGGATCCTGGGATTCGTGAATTCACACGGTTTTACCTCGAACGAAGAGGCGAGGAGATCAAGTCTGCTGGCAATGACGATCGACTCAAAAAACGACTAGAAGATGAGTTCACCCCTCGAATGGGTATGACTCTCGTAGCAGCGAAGGGACAGGTGACTAGGCAAGTTGAGCTTAATGTGGAATACCTGGTCGATTCCACCCACAGTTACAGTAGCAAAATCACTGTTGTCCCCAGCCGTAGTCAGTTAATTGATGCTCCTGCAATAGGCCTGTGTCAGCTCACTGACCAAAAAGTGCCTGTGAGTTGCTTGAGGGCGTGTGAATTTTCAAATACAACCGTGCTGAGACATTTACTGGTCTCATCCGAGGTGAGTTCTCGGCAAGTTCGGCCTGAATACCTAGTGACCTGTAGCCTTAGCGGTAAAAAAGTCATTTCTGATGAAGCAGCCCAATCCGATGTCACTGGAAAGGTAGTGGCGCTTAATCTCCTGTCTACTTCCGTTATTAGTGGGAAAAGGGCCGAGCCGGCTTACATGGCGCAATGTGAGTGTACAGGGGCCGTGGTATTAAAAAGTGAGCTTTTGATCAGTGATATTTCCAAAAAACAGTATCGTGGTGATCAGAAGGCGGACTCGGCTCTTTCTGGAAAGTCTGGGCATCTATCGGAATTCGTTCGGGTCCATGACAGCCAACAAATGCTTGCTCTGAACGAGGTAGAACAATGTGCGGTCAGTGGCCATTACGTGGCGCTTGGGACATTAGAAAAATGTGCGGTGACAAGCCAACGCGTATTACCCTCTTTGCTCGAGCCTTGTGCGGTTACCTCTAGGCGAGGGTTGTCTAAAGCCCTTGAAACCTGTGCGCTGACCGGAAAACGGGTGCTTCCGTCGATTTTGGAGACCTGTGCAGTCAGTGGTAAACGAGTTATAGCCACAGAACTGCAAGAGTGTGAGTTCACCCATAAGCGAGTCATCCCCTTAGAACTAGAGCACTGTGGGGCAACCGGAAAAAAAGTCCTTAAAAGTCTTTTAGTCAAAAGTAATTTGAGTGAAAATAAGCTTATAAATGAGATCGCAGTAAGGTCTTCGAAAGGAAACTATTGCCTACCGAGTGAGGCAAAGCCTTGTGATTGGACTGCAACGCTCTTTCATATTGAGGATTTACGAGTGTGTAACCTGACCGGGCTTACCATTGGTATGAATCAATCAGGGGACGACATCCCCCCTCGATTGCAAGTGCTCATGGATTTATTGAACGGGAAGCGGAGAAATACCGATGCATCGCAACTTTGGCCTCTTATTGAAGAGAAAACGGTCTTATTGATCGGTCGTGGAAAGTGTAAAGTGGAAGCGGCCAAGTTGTCGCCTGACAAAAAAAATCTAGCGGTGGTAGTGGAGTTAAGAACGTTACTAGGGTTCAAGGTAAATCACTTAGGGTTTATTTTTAATATCGAGGACAAAGCCATGTTTGGCCGACACGTATTGGGAAAACGAGCGCTCAGTGGTTGGGTTCAAAGCAATTAAATCAATATAAAACTGATTGAGGGTAAAAGAGCGTAACCGTTTGGGTGGGATTAAATAGTGACTACACTGCCAAATAGACAATTAAAGAGTTACTAGAAAAAAAGGGCTGCAAAGGTTCCATCAATATAAGCGTAAGGTAAAAAAGTTCACGGATTCTGTATCGACAAACGAAGTTGCCATACAAAAAAGTGTAGTATTAAATTGTCGATTGGGAAATGGCTCAGCGCTAAACAGCGGCAAATCGGGTGACCCCTTGTTGGGCCGGCGATATATTCGTCAGAGGAGGGAAGGCATTTTGAATTTCCTATTCTCCGACAAGGGCGTGTCAGCGGACTGTTGACCCAGACGCCCCTCGATGCTAAATTCGCCAGCACGCGTTAACTCTGTGTCAAAACGTTTGCGGCGTTGCCGCGGGATGTGAACATGTCCGGTTCCAAACAATTGTCCCTGCATTTATTTATCACCTTCGCGTGTTTGTGTGCCGGCTCATCGATGACCCTGGCACAGGCGTATCCAGCGAAGACAATCAGGATGCTCAATCCGCTGCCGGCCGGCGGCCCGACCGACATTCTGGGCCGCATGATCGCGCAACCGGTTTCTGAGGCACTGGGCAAGCAGATCGTTACCGACAACAGGCCCGGTGCCGCGGGCAACATCGCCGCGGAGATGGCGGCGAAGGCGGCACCCGACGGCTACACGCTGTTCATCGCTGGTGTGGGAAATTTTGCGGTGAATGTGAGCCTGTTTCCCAAGTTATCTTATGATCCGTTGCGCGATTTCGCACCGATCGCATTGCTTGCAACAGCGCCCTATGTGGTCGCCATCCATCCATCGGTGCCCGCGAATTCGGTAAAGGAGTTGATAGCACTCGCCAAGGTGAAGCCCGGTGCGTTGAGCTTCGGCGCGGTCACCGGCAACGGCGCGCATCTTGCCGCGGAACTGTTTAAGGTGGCTGCCGGCATCAACATCGTGCACATCCCGTATAAAGGCGCGGTGCAGGCGACCAATGATGTGATCAGCGGCTTCATCCAGGTGACCTTCGCGTCTACGCCCGGCGTGATGCCGTTTGTGAAGGCGGGCAAGTTGAGGTTGCTGGCGATTACCAGTGCCAAACGGACGAGCGGCCTGCCTGCGGTCCCGACTGTCGCCGAACTGATAAGCGGATTCGAGGCGACCGTCTGGTACGGCATCGTCGCGCCGGCCGGCACGCCGCGTCCCATCATCGACCGGCTCAACAGCGAGATTGTCACGGCCGTGAAGAACCCTGCATTGCGCGAACGACTGATCGCGGCCGATTATGAGCCCGCGGTGGGCACGCCCGAACAGTTCGGCGCCTTCATGAAGAGCGAGATCGAAAAATGGGGGCGCGCGGTAAAAATTTCCGGCGCGCGCGCCGAATGAACCTGCAAGGTCACTGATTGATTTTTTTTTCGAAACCTGGAGTTACGCAGCATGCCGATCTACAAAACCGACAACAAGATTCCCGAAGGACCGCACGTCCTCGACAATCCGCCTCCCTTTCACGAGAAACTGTGCGAATACGGTGAGCGGCCGTACTGGTCGCCTGACGGCAAGCGCCTCGCATTCATCGAAAACAACTACGGCGACGTTTGCGAGATGGATTTCGCGACGCGCAAGGTGCGCAATCTCACGAAGCATCTCGGTGAGCATCATTCCTTTCTGCGGGTGCTATACCTCGCCGATGGTGATTACCTGCTGATCGGACCGAAAGTCTTCAAGGACCGTCACACCAGCCGGCATCTGGAATCCGAACTGTGGGTGATGGACAAGAACGCTTCGGCGCCACCGCAACCGCTCGGGCGCATGATCGCCGAAGGGGCGGCGGTATCCACGCTGGCCAACCGGGTGGCCTATGCGACGCACGGCGGTCACGAACCGCGCATCGGTAGCACGGAGGATTTTGAATGCCACGTGATCGACCTCGGCTGGGAAGCGGGCAAGCCCGTTGTCGTCAAGGATACGGTGTTCTATCGTAGCGTGCAGAACCGGCGCCCGGAGCCGCAGGATTTCCGTCACAACGACACGGAAGTCATTTTTGCCGAGTATGTCGGACCGCGCGCACGCGACAGCGCCTGGAAAACCGTGACGCGCGGAATCGATCTGAACACACTGGACGTGCGAACCTACATCGACGAACCGCTGACGCACAACGAGTGCGAGGGCATATTCCCCGGCCAGGACTATATCTGCCTGGAATCGTCGTGCGATCTCGTGAACCAGTTTCCGCCGTTCGATTTGTGGAAGCTGAAACTCGACGGGTCAGGCCAGCGTGTGCGTATGACACGTTTGTTCGAGCATCCGCCCTGGCGCGCGAGCAATTCGAACGTGAGCCCCGACGGTCGCTGGCTTGCGTTCATGGTCAATACGTACACGAGCGAACCGGGTTTCGGCATGGGGCTGGGTTTGATGGACCTCGAAGCATGGGGACGCAGCGAATACGCACAACAGTGGGAAACACCGGCCGAACGTGCCGCAAAACGCAAGGACTGAGGGGCAGCACGCCATCACCGGCGGCGGGGAGCGCGTTAGTTCGCTTCCCCCGCGAGTCATGTCCGGTGAACCTCGCCCTGTCTAATGGTATTTATATGTCCTATCCTTCATTGCATTAAAACATCTTCCTAAATAGGATTTTGGGTATGAAGGAAATGTGCGAACGACAGGCAAGTGGGGATTGAGGAATAGGCTATAGGATAGTACTAGCGGAGGCTTCGCTTAAAACTATATCGGCACGTATTTGAGCGCGAGTCAGGCCTACAAATAATTTGCGTTTTTCTTTTTCATCGAAGACTTCAAAATCGACCTCGCAAAGCACAACGACGGGCATGCTTTGTCCCTTAAATCGATAAACGCTATCAATGAGTAATGCGCCATCGGTCCACAGCGCGTTACCCGCATTATCATAGCTGCTAAAGCGCTTGGTTTTATATCCCCCTAGTTCATTTTGAGTTAAAACCTTAGAATTTTTTACTCCATGAAAACTAAGAACCACCACGTTTTCTGGTTTGTATCCGTCTTCCCATAGTTTTTTAAGGCATTGATTCAGAGCGCTTAAAGCACTGACTTGACCTGGTGCCCAGGTGTAGAAGTTAGGGGTTTCACCCAGATAATGGCTGCGGGCAACAATGGGCTCTTTGGTTAAACGTAGCGTGTTGATGGCTTGGACGATTTTACGGGGACTTCTAAAGTTATCCATACAACTCATGTGCACCGCTTCTTTTAAGTCAAAGGCTTCTCGCTCATACAAGAGTTGAGCAGGATCCCCCATGACATAAAGGCGTCCGGTATCTTTTAATTTGTGTATTACGGCCTCAGCCCAGGTAGGTTCGAAGTCTTGAGATTCGTCAATTATGAGTAGATCTAGGGTTTGGGCAAACGATTCAGAGGCTTCGACATAAGCCTGAGTCATTTGGTTAAATACACCCGGATCAGAAAAATTGATTTTTTCAGTAATACGCTCTGTATATTCACGACAGAGTTGATGAAAATTAGTGACTTCAACCGAAGTAGGCGTGAGTTTGGCTAGGTGATCTGCCAAGGGACGGTTAAAGCACACATAACTTGCCTTTTGCCCTGATTTGGCAGCCTCTTTTAAAAGGGTAAGAGCCAGTTGTGTTTTACCAGAACCTGCAGTGGCTTCAATGACGTAGATGTTGTTAGTCTGTGAGATTTTAGGTACCCAAGCGGCAAGCCCACTGGCCAACTGGGTGCTCGCTTGAATGACTTGATGAATATTGGACGAAACATCAGGCACGACGTGGAATCGATTCGAGAAAAAATCGATGACTTGCTCCCGAGCGTTAAGGGAGGTCGAGATCTCAGGGAAGGTTCCCAGTATGTGTTGGCATAAAGTATCCAGTTGAGGAGCGTCTACAATGCGTTCTCGTGGGTAAGCTGATACAGAACTTTTAATCGCATGGTCGGGTAAGACGAGTAGGGTGCCGACATGAACTTTCGGTAATTCCCCGTTGTTGATACGATCCATGAAAGTGCTGTGTTGCCTACGAATTTGGTGACCAATGTTTTTGTCTTTGTTGATCCCGCCATAGGTTTTGATGAGCGCATGTGTCGATTCTTCAATGGCCCCCGCTTTGACCTCGATTAATAAGATATGCCCGATCGGGGAGATCACCACCAGGTCTAATTCCCCAAAACTTTGATTGCCATGACTCATTGAGGACCAAGGCAAATTGTGGAATACATCGAAGTTTTGAGGTAGTCCGTCGCCTAAAAGGCGTAAAACATCCCGCTCACGGTAGTCTCCTGCGGTGAGTGGACCATGCAATGGGGTCGTGGGGTGAATTCTAGCCATGAGCTATTATGACAGGCTTTTTTATAATGATTGCTTGATAGGTTTTATAAGTCATTGTGTAAGAACCTTAAATGACTTAGTCATTCCATTAGTGCTTGGTCTTCTTAGATAATCAGGGCTTACCGCCTTGTATGAGCGTTAATCGTGCGTTTGTTTTTTTGATCTCTTTGATGGCATAGACTCTGCCGGTATGTGAATCAAGACGGTATAAACAAATAATCCTAATTCTTTTATTACAAAATTTTTTAAGCTTTCCTCTTTGATTTTCCGGTACATCATAAACGCAGGATTCACCGCTTCTTTGTAAGTGAATGAATCTTAAATCGATAACAAAAAGTTCGTAGGCATTTCTCTTGATAGACTCTTCTAATTCTTTAAATCGCGTTAGTTTTTCCTTATTCCAACCCTTATCGATTTTTACATGATTAAACCGAGTTAAATGACGATTGACATCATCACATATATTATCTGGAAGTTTATCTTCTGAATGTAACATCCATCACCTCCCACAAATTGGCTCTTGTTTGAATTAAGCGTCGGTATTTCGGCATAAAGAGCTTTGATGACTGACCTAAAATCGTTGGGTAATTAACTCCATTCCTTTTCAGCAATCTGCGTTGGAATACGATGTAGGGCCTCGGCGATTCCCCCTGCTATAGCTGCGATAGTATCGCAATCCTCGCCAGTATAAATGAGGTTGCGTATCGCATCTTCAAAACTTGTGGATTTTAGAGCGCAGATGATTGCCTGAGGCACTGATCCTGCAGCTCTTTCTGTGCGCTTGTAGTGTGGCCGGATGTCGTTAGGTGATGGGGTGAGATTGTAATGAAACCGACTGCCGCAATCTGTTAGGGGTCTTTTTGCGTTTTAGCCCAATAAATGGCACGAGTGACGGAGTGAGCGCTATTCTTAGCATCTGGGTGGTTGTGAGTAAAACGAGTAAAGAAATCAGACCACTTAATCACTTCTTCTTCTGTTTTTGCTACTAGGTCAACCGGAGCAATGCGCATAGCGCCCCCATTTCCCCAACTGAAAGAGGGGAGAGAAGTCCTTAGCCCTTAAATTTTCGAATTCGTAGACTGAACCCATAATATCACCAATGATTGTGCCTAGCTTTGAGGGATACCAATGGGCTTCAAGGGAATTAGTTGGGCAATGGAAGCATCGGTAAGATCGCCTTCGAACCTAACGCCAGAATCATTGTAATTGGCTTTTAAAGACCCCATTACTTGCTGATTAAATAAGCATTCTGATATAAATTTTTTACCTTTATGCCAATTAGATTCCACCCTTTGAACGGACTTTCATTTAACAATTCGACCCCATGTCTTTTCTGACATAGGGTAATCATGAGGCACATAGCTCCATTTAACAGACACAACTTTCTGACGATTCGTGTTTTTTTGTAATCAAGGTTTTCATTTAAGGAGATTACCTTAATTCCATCATTCTAGTGTATTGAAGAGTTCTGTGTCTTTTAGCATTAATTAGTTGCTTTGAAGCGGAACGAACTTCTTTTTTTATTTTTGTCCTCTTTATTCTCTATGTCGTTTAATTGGCGATATAAATAAGCGATTCTGTTGAGTTTTACCTTAAGATTATGAAATTGGTAAGCCCGTAAGAATTTATTATGACAATTAAATATGTTGATCAATTTAGGCATTTGGACATATGATCTAAATTAATAAGAAAAAAA
>CAITMU010000086.1 GCA_903893565.1 uncultured beta proteobacterium
AAACCAGATACTTTCATATTGCAGTCACAGGCGCTCCATTTTGAGGCGACCTTAAAATCTCGATACAATAGCTTCAATATTTCCTAGCATGAACGGGCTAGAAAAGCCCTTTACCGCCTCTATTTAGGTCTTTTAGTTCTCTTTTTAACCCTTTTTTCTCCACCGCCTCTACAATACTTAGATCTAAGGAACACACCCTGTGACACAAGACACTCTTGCTCTGACCCAACAACTCATTGCGCGCCCTTCTGTCTCTCCACAAGATGAAGGCTGTCTTGACCTTCTCATTGATATCCTCGAGCCCTTAGGGTTTCTTTGTGAAAAAATCCAACACAATGACACCCTCAATCTATGGGCGCGTCGGGGAACAACCCGGCCATTAGTATGTTTTGCCGGCCACACCGATGTCGTTCCTACCGGCCCCAAAGATCAGTGGCTCTCTGACCCTTTTACACCCACTATTCGAGAGGGCTGGCTTTATGGGCGGGGGGCTGCTGATATGAAAACCTCCCTAGCCGCTTTCGTCATGGCGATTAAAACCTTCGTCCTTCAACACCCTAACCACCCGGGTTCACTCGCCGTTTTGTTCACCTCCGATGAGGAAGGGCCTGCACTAGACGGCACCGTTCGTTTGGTTGATATGCTCTCCAAACGAGGTGAAACGTTGGATTACTGCGTCGTGGGTGAACCCACTTGCGTAAAAAAACTGGGGGACATGATTAAAAATGGTCGCCGTGGTTCTTTGACCGGTGTGTTAACCGTTAAAGGGATACAAGGTCATGTGGCATACCCTGATATGGCTCGAAACCCCATTCATGAAGTGGCCCCGGCCCTAGCAGAACTCGCCGCAACTCCATGGGATCGAGGCAACGAGTATTTTCCGCCTACCACCTGGCAAATCTCTAACTTCAATTCAGGCACTGGGGCCAATAACGTGATCCCCGGAGAAGCTCATATCCGCTTTAACTTTCGTCATTCCACAGCCAGCTCTACGGAATCCTTACAAACCCGTGTCATCAACATTTTAGACCGGCATGGCGTGCACTATGATTTAGATTGGCGAATTGATGGCCGCCCCTTTTTAACGCCCCGTGGCAAGTTGGTCGAGGCGTTATCAAAAGCCATTTACTCTGTAACCGGTATAGAAACAGAACTGTCTACGACGGGAGGCACTTCAGATGGTCGCTTTATCGCGGACATTTGTCCCGAGGTCGTCGAGTTTGGCCCGACCAATGCCACCATTCATAAGCTGAATGAATGCATTGGCGTTGCAGAAATAGAGCCTCTCACCGCGATCTATTGTCAGCTTCTTCAAAATTTACTGATTTCGTAACGCGTCTTTTCATTACGTTGATTTAAAACGTTCCTACTTCATGTGAGCCAAGGTCGTTTTGCAAAATGTTGGGCTTCAAAGGCTTCGATATGCTCTAAGGCTTCTAATACAAGCCCCACATCATCTAGCCCTTTTAACAATCGATCCTTATAAACGGGCTCAATTTCAAACGAGTAATGTTCCCCTTGCGGCCCTGTAATCGATTGATCAACCAAGTTAATACTCACCAATCCCCCCGGTTGGCTCAATAGATTTTGTCTTAAAACCGCACAATACTTTTCTTCTAATATGGCCGGAAGCATCCCATTTTGAATTTCATTGGCATAATGAATGTCACCAAATGAGGGGGCAATCACGGCTCGAATTCCCCAATCCATCAGCGCATAGACGGCGCCCTCGCGGGAGGACCCACACCCGAAATTGGCTGCTGCCACAATAACGCCGCTACCCTGATAGGGGCTCTGATTTAAAATAAATTCGGGACGTATGAGACCCTTCTCATCAAACCTCATGTCATGAAAAAGATACGGCTCATAGCCTTGACTCATAGAGCGTAATTTTCTTAAAAACCGCGCCGGAATGATTTTATCGGTATCAATATTGGCCATATCAAAGGGCGCTGCCACCGCCGTCAGTGAGGTAAAAGGCTTCATTTATTTATGATCCTCCCAAAATCTCACGCACATCGGTGATATACCCGGTTAGTGCTGCTGCTGCTGCCATTGCAGGGCTCATTAAATGCGTGCGAGCCCCCTTGCCTTGACGTCCCTCGAAATTTCGGTTCGAGGTGGAGGCTACGCGCAACCCCGCCGGCACAAAATCGCCATTCATTGCCGCACAGCCTGAGCAGCCCGATGCACGCCATTCCAAGCCCGCTTGCAAAAACACTTGATCAAGTCCTTCAGCCTCCGCCTGTTGCTTAATCGTGCTCGATCCTGGCGAAACCCAGCCGGGCACTTTCGCCTTTTGTCCCAGCAACACGGAAGCCGCCACACGCAAATCTTCCAAACGACCATTGGTACAGGTGCCGATAAAAACACGATCAATTTTCAACTGTTTTAACGACATCCCCGGCGTTAATCCCATGTAGCGAAGCGCTGATTGGGCATGCAAGCGACGGTTGGGATCGGTCATTTTTTGCGGATCTGGCACAACACCACTAACCGGCAAAGCCTCCTCTGGGCTTGTGCCCCATGTAACTGTCGGTTCAAGATCGGAGGCGTCCAAACAAACCTCACGATCAAATGAGGCGTTGGGGTCGGTTGGCAGACTCTGCCACTGCGCTACCGCCGCATCCCATTGAACCCCTTTCGGTGCATAGGGGCGATCTTTTAGATAATCAAAGGTAATGTCATCTGGCGCTACCATACCAGCCCGCGCACCCGCCTCAATGGACATATTGCAAACCGTTAAACGTCCTTCCATGGACATCGAACGAAAAACCTCACCCGCATATTCAATCACATAGCCTGTGGCTCCCGCCGTCCCAATATGCGCAATGATCGATAAAATCACATCCTTTCCACTCACCCCTGCACCCAAAACGCCATTGACGGTGACGCGCAAGGTCTTCGGTTTTTTTTGCCACAAACACTGTGTGGCTAACACCTGCTTTAGCTGCGAGGCTCCGATCCCAAAAGCATAGGCACCCAAAGCGCCGTGGGTGGAGGTGTGGGAGTCCCCGCAAGTCATGGTGATCCCAGGCTGGGTAAATCCTAACTCTGGTCCGATCACGTGCACAATGCCTTGTTGCGGATGATTCATCCCTAACGAATAGATCCCTTGTTGTTCGGCATTGTATTCAAAGAGTCGGATCATCTCTCGAGCATCGGCATCGACCACGCTATCGAGTCCTCGCTCGCGATTTAACGTCGGCACATAATGATCCGCCGTAGCTAAACTTTGGCGAGGTCGACGCACTTTACGGCCTTCTTTTGCCAGCGCGCCAAACGCATGGAAGGCCCCTTCATGCACAAGGTTGCGATCAATGTATAAAAGTACTTCATTACCCTTGTCCAACACAACATGTTGGGACCAAATTTTTTCAAAAAGCGTTTGTGGTTTGGGCATCGGCTTCGACTTTTTAAAGAGACGTTATCTACAAACTGGCACGCTCATCATCCGGCACACCATACAGTGACTCCCAAGCCTGGATCTGTGGCAATCCGGCAATCTCGGTAAAGGTTTTAAATGTAGCGACCTGATCACGCAAATGTGCAATAGAGCCGGTACGCTGTAATTCCCGCAACAATTGTTGCATGGCGGGAATGGCCGCTAAGAGCAACCAATTCGGATATATAGACAATTTAAATCCCAATCGACCTAATTCTTCTGCTCCCAGATCAGGCGTCTTACCACTGGCGGCCATGTTATAGAGTAATGGCACGCCCTTAAACCGTTGGCAAATGATCTCCACCTGCTCCAGTCCTATGGGAGCCTCAATAAAAAGAACATCGGCCCCTGCTTCGCGATATTGTTCTGCGCGCTCTAAGGCGCGGTCCATGCCTTCCACGGCAATCGCATCCGTTCGCGCAATCAGCACAAAATCTTTATCGCGCCGGGCATCACACGCGGCCTTGATCTTCGCAACCATCTCTGAGGCGGGAATCACTCGCTTACCCGCTAGGTGACCACAACGCTTAGGCCAAGCCTGATCTTCAATGTGAACGCCAGCAACACCCGCCTTTTCATAATCTCGAATGGTTCGACGGGTATTGATAGGGTTTCCATAACCTGTATCCGCATCCGCAATCACCGGTAACTCGGAGGCATCCACAATACGAGAAGCGTTGTCGATCATCTCGCTAGCCGTTAAAAGCCCCACATCCGGCATACCCAGACGCGTTAGACTCGTACCAAAACCCGTCATGTAAACGGCCTGAAACCCCTCCAGCTTCACGAGTCTTGCCGCCAACGCATCGGCCACACCCGGTGCGATCACACAACCCGGTTGAGCCAACAAGACTCGTAATTGACTTGTCATACGATTGGAGATGGGTTCAGTCATGATGTTAGGACTTTCTTTTTTAATAGGACTGTCGGACGAGGGGTTAAAAAATAGATCAATCAAAACACAGTTGATCAAGCGAAATTAAAATCATAGCGCACTCATTAAGATCCGTTTTTGATATTTTTTTTCTTTGTGAGATTTGTGTCTTCCGCCTCTCACATATCAAAATAATCCCTCAATATACTGCCACTCTGCTGGGTCTACGGGGGTAATGGAGAGTCGATTTCCTCGCGCCAGTATTCGCATATTCTGTAATGCGGGATGTTGACGTAATTCATCTAGGCTCACCAAGCGATTTTTTTTAATAAACCGAATATCCACATTCAACCAACGGGGCTGATCTCGGGTCGCTGTTGAATCAAAGTAATGGTTATTGGGATCAAATTGGGTTTCATCGGGATAGGCCAATTTACAAACTTCAGCCACACCGATAATACCCGGAGGATTGCAATTAGAATGATAGAAAAATACCCGATCTCCCTTACTCATCTGATCACGCATAAAGTTACGGGCTTGGTAGTTACGAATACCGGTCCAGGCCGTGGTTTTGTCGGCGGCTAATTGATCGATGCTATAAGCATCCGGTTCGCTTTTCATCAACCAATAACGCATGGCTTTCCTTTCTCACTTATTTCGCAGACTGACTTGGGCGTGTTTCATTGATAGGTTGGCTATAAAATCAACTCTTCCCATCTTTTCTATTTTTCATCTTACCGAACACAGCTATCTCACGCCCTCTTTAAACAAACCCTGCATCGACATTAGGGCCTCTTCGCCTCTCGTTGAGAGGCCCACTACGAAAGTCTTTGACCGACCGTCGCGAATAGCGGATCCCCCGCCTGTGCCGTCAGGCCCTTTTCTTGAACCGAAGGTTCAAGGGGCCGCCTCCCGGTTCCTTTAGGTTCATCCACTGGGGACAATCACACCAGAACCCTTGGGGTGAGCAACCAACTCCATATTTATAGGTTCAAAGAATAAAAGACCTTAACGAACACGGCAGGGGAATCTTTTTTAAGCGATGAGGGCCAACATGAACACGCTAAAAAAGCGTCGTTTGCTCGCCTATCGCTTGATCGATCAACGTTTCCATGCGAGTTATTTTACGCGTCAAACTCGACATATCCAAATTTCCATCAACCTTGGCGCCCAGAAATTCATGGGTAATATTCAAAGCCGCCATAATCGCAATTCTCTCGATACCCACCACTTTACCCTGATCTCGGATTTCCTCCATCCGCCGATTTAAGTAATCCACCGCATCTAGCAAACCTTGCTGCTCATCTTCTTGACAGGCGACCCTAAAAATACGCCCCATGATGGTGATTTGCAATCCCTTGTTGTCCGTATTACTCATATGACATTATCAGGTAATTGTTGCAAGATGGATTCGAGACGTGTGGTCGCAAGAAGCAATTTTTCTTCTAATAATTTCTTCGTCTGCAAACTCACTATGCTGTCTTGGCGAAGTTGACGGTTGTCTTCCCGTAATTGATGACAATGCTTAATCAACTGGCTAAGCTTTTCATCGAGTGATTTCAATTCTTTTTCCATTCTCACACTATAGTCGGAAAAAAACCGTCTCGTCAAATTCTATTAAAAAAAACGCCCTCAACGGCATTAGGAACGCCTTTTACGACGACACCCCCCCTGATGGACTAACGGTAGGGAACGCTTTATGATCCGATAAAAACGGCGTTCACGCAGAGCGTCGCACCTCTTTTAAGGAATACGTCCATGCCACTGGGTCCTCATAAAATTGAGTATGATGTTGTTCAAGGCTGGCAACAAATGCCTGAGGGTTGGAGTTTTATTGAAGTCGCAGGGGTCGCCTGTGATTCTCAGGACCATGTCTATGTCTTTAATCGCGGTCAATACCCGATTATTGTCTTTGATAAAGAAGGGAAATTTCTCAATGCTTGGGGCGAAGGTCTTTTTAAGGGACCTCACGGTATTTTCATCGATCACGAGGATCATTTATGGCTCGCTGATGACAAGGACCATACCGTTCACAAGTTTACGTCGGCAGGACAGAAACTATTAACCTTAGGCGAGTCAGGGGTTGCTGCCGATACGGGCTACCAGATGGGAGTCAGTCCTGTACGTCGTGCGGCAGGCCCCTTTCACCGGGTCACCAATGTGGCCGTTTTACCCTCAGGTGATATGTATATTGCCGATGGCTACGGCAATGCCCGCGTCCATAAATATTCTAAAGAAGGGCAACTCCTCTTTTCCTGGGGTGAGCCTGGCAGTGGTCCTGGACAATTTATACTTCCGCACGGAATTGCAGTCGATAGTGCCGGACTCGTCTACGTTGCCGATCGAGAAAACTCCCGCATTCAAATTTTTACCCCCCAAGGAGAGTTTTTACGTGAATGGGGCTTTGTGAATCGGCCTTACGATCTTTTTATTGATGATCAAGATATGATTCATATCGCTGAAGGCGGGTTTCATAATTACATGATGAAGCGCGCCGAAGGCCCCCTGCCCCCTCACGATCAAGCCATGATCTACCCCCCTTGCGGTCACTCGCCCATTGCTCGCGTCACGATTTGCGATCCGGAGGCTAAAATATATGCCCAAGTGGGAGGGGAAAACCCCGTATTACCCGGTAATTTTGTCGCACCCCATGGTATTTGGGCAGACAAACGAGGTGACTTTTATGTCGGTGAGGTGATTGTAAACTCAGGGGCCGTCAAACGCATGGCCCCCTTAAAACCAGCAGGCTTTCAAAAGTTTAAGCGTCGAAGAGGCTAGTCAAAATCTCCACCCCTTACTTTTTAGTTACGGAGGAGATGGGTCGTTTGTTTGGTTTTCAGGGGTTTCTTTTTTCTGCCATTCACGGATTTGCCGTAGTGCCTTGTCCATTCGCATCGACATTAGCATTTGACCCATCTTCACATTCGCCCGATCAGGTTGCCCGGAAGCGCCCTCAGACACCGCATTTTTTTGCGCGTTAAGGGACAAAACCTTTGACCTGAACTCAAGTGCATTGACCGCCATAAATTCAGCCGTATCGGCTACCCCTGCGTGGTCTCCTTGTGCTTGTAACGGTATTCCTAACTGCGTCAATAGCTGCTGCTCCCCATCGGGATCGTAGTATCGGGACACCTGTAATATCCTCGCGTTTACGCCTGCTTTTACCCACGCGCGATTTAAATCTTCTGCCACGGATTGCTGAATCTTCTGACTTTGTCCATGATCTCCCAGTAAACACAGGCGGCTAAAACCATTTTCAACGAGACTTTGTATGAGATCGATTAAAAGCCTACGAAAAGTTTCCTCTCTTACCCCCAGAGTGCCGCTCATCCACCGCGCCCCAGTAGGGTGATCCATGTCCCCTTCGGGCACCACTGAAATCAATGGGGCCACTAAGGTGTAGCCCAAACGGGCAGCCATGTGCTGCGCGGAAAACTGCGCCACTTGATTATGTTTATTCAGTGGCAAGTAGGGGCCATTTTGCTCCACCCCACCGGTGGGGATAATCACCGTCGTAAACCCGGCCTGCATTTTGGCCTTTAACTCTGGGCCTGTGAGTCGGGTTAAATCGAAGTTTTCTGTTAAAGGTGGGATATCACGCGAATAATCTTCACGATTAGTAGGTGTAGGGGTAGCCATCGCCCCCAAAGAAGAAACGCTGGGATCTAAGATCGCTTCTTCTTGCTTTGCAAAAAAAATGGATTCAGATAACGGCCCTTTTGCAGAAATGGCACTACAACCTGAGACACTCACAATCCACATTGCGCCCAGAAAACCCATAGTGGTTAATTTCAGCTTAAAATAAGCGCTTGTTTTCACTCACCCATTCCTATTTTTTTTTAATTCCATGACATCCCCTTCTCAAGGTAACCGGATGTACGATACCACTTATCATATCCTAAGCCATCTTTGGGAAGCCTTAACCGCGCCCTTACACCCTGATGCTGATCTTTACTGGGGCTTTCTCGTCTGCGCTTTGGTGATTGCTTGGTTTGCGTGGCACTTGCATTTAAATCCCACCCCACAACCCGTTGGGCAATCCCTAAGAAGCTTTGCACGACGTTATTTTAGTAAAAACCTCTGGTGGCATCGTTCGGCGAAAGTTGATTATCTCCTTTACTTCTCCAACATCCTGCTCATGCCAATAGTCTTTACCTACGTGGGCTTCTCACAAGGACACGTTGAGTCTTTGTTTAAACACTTCATCACCCCCTCGCCCCTACTGCCCTCCCCACTGCCCCCTATCTGGCTTCTTCTTCTTTTTACGATTGTTTTTTTTGTGGTGTACGATCTCGGTCGTTTTATTGCACACAGTCTTCAGCACGATATCCCCTTTTTTTGGGAATTCCATAAGGTGCACCACAGTGCTGAAGTACTGACTCCGATGACTGCTTTTAGGGTTCATCCTCTCGACATCTTGATCATGAATTGGGTGCCCACTCTATTAACCGGACTCACTACCGCAGTATTTCATCACTACATTGACCCGCGTATTGGTTTTTTTACTTTTTTTGGGCTCCACGTGTTTGTGTTTCTTTTTAACTGGATAGATCATTTACGTCATTGGTCGGTTTGGGTCACCTACCCGCATCCTTTGTCTAATTGGTTAATAAGCCCTGCCCATCACCAATTGCATCATAGTGCGGAGCCAGAACATTGGGGTTGTAACCGAGGCTATGAGTTAGCCCTCTGGGATCGCCTCTATGGCACGCTCATCGTTCCTCCCTCCTTACCCCCTGCCTTTCGTTTGGGCTTAGGCGATGGTAGCGATGGCCAGTGGCATTGCCTCTCAAAAATCTATTTCTGGCCATTAACCCAGAGTTTCAAATTATTAAAAAACCGAGCCCGCCCCAATCAAAATCCGTCCCAAAAATCCGCCTTGTCTACTGTCAATCCACCGGTTAGCCCTCCAAAACCATAATACCCTCTCATAGGTTATAAAAGATCTAACCACTTTCTCATCAATCACGTTAAGGCTTTGTTACTATTTTTTTAATCTACCGTTTTTTTTCAGATTCTTCCATTTCTTTCTTTCCCCCCCTCTTTTAAAAGGATCCCCTTATGTCATCCCCTTCCAACCTCAATGCCTCGGCGGATAACCGTCGTTTTCCGCTCATTCCGAGCGAACAGTTAACCCCTGAGCAAAAGGTATTGGTCGAAGCCATTCGCTCTGGCCCCCGTGCCCAAATTCAAAACTCGGGCGCCAGTAAACCCGGTCCCATTGGCGGGCCTTTTAACGTCTGGCTTCGCAGTCCCGGTATTGGTGACAAAATTCAGCAATTAGGTGAGGAAATCCGCTTTAGAAGCTCCTTACCTAGCAAACTAAACGAAATGGCCATTTTGGTCACCGCTCGCGTTTGGAAATCTCAATATGAATGGTTCGCTCATCACAAATTAGCCGTAGCGGCTGGGCTAGATCCACAGATTGGTAAAGACATTGCAGAAGGAAAGCGTCCTACGACTATGAGCGATGAAGAAGCCATCATTTATGATTTTTCTTTGCAAATGCATGAAACCCATGGGGTTGATGATAAAACCTACCAAAGAGCCATCCAGCAATTTGGCGAGCGTGGGGTCATGGATCTCATGGCCGTTAATGGTTTTTATTGCTTAGTTTCCATGTGCCTTAATGTCGATCGCACCCCCCTACCCGTCGGCGAACCTTTACCCTTAAAGTAAATATTCTGATTGCCTCTGATGATCCATCCTGTCCGATTGATCATCAGAGCAACAGTGAGGAAAAATAATCTCGTTGATCCTATAGCCCCCTTAATGCAAATAAGGACCTCAGCACATTAAGGGGAGTTTTGCGTGCGCTCACACAATCCTCCAAAGACCCTCTATGAAAATCTCCATCATCCATGACTATGCCAATCAATTTGGCCAATGCTCCCGCTTTCATGAACTCGACGGCCATCAACTCTGCATTTTTAATACCGCCTATCGAGATGATCAACGGGTTATCGAAGAAGCTGGGGATTGTGAGGTCTTGGTATTAACGCAGCAACGCGTACCCATCAATCGCGCCATCTTAGAAAAGCTACCTCAGCTTAAATTAATTTGCCAAACCGGACGTAATGTCAACCACATCGATATCACCGCTTGTTCGGATCACGGGGTTTTCGTTTCTGCCGGACAAATAACCCATGCCGAAAGCCCTTACTCTACGACCGCCGAGTTAACTTGGGGTTTAATTATTGCCGCCTTACGTCAAATCCCTTATGAAGTAGAACGTTTCAAAGCAGGCCATTGGCACAGCACGGTTGGCTCTCGCTTAAGCGGACAGACTCTGGGGATCTATGCGTTTGGACACATCGGGTCGGCGGTGGCGCGAGTAGGCAAAGCGTTTGGTATGAATGTCGTTTGCTGGGGTCGAGAAGGCTCTCTTAGTCGGGCTAAAGCCGAAGGATTCGCCCTAGCCGAATCAAGAGAACGTTTTTTTTCGAATGCGGATATTGTGAGCTTACATCTGCCCGGGAATCAACACACCCAAGGCATTATCACCGCAGCGGATTTAGCGCTGATGAAACCAACGTCGCTTTTAGTCAATACGGGGCGCGCGCCGATCATTGAAAAAGGGGCGCTCGTCACAGCCCTTAAGCTGGGACGACCGGGCTTTGCCGCTATTGACGTCTTTGAAGAAGAACCGGTGCTAGGGGCCACTCACCCCTTACTGCATCTACCTAATGCGCTTTGTACGCCGCACTTAGGGTATGCGGAGACTCAAAGCTACGAAGCCATGTATACCAGCGCTATCGATAGAATCTTAGCCTATGCACAAGGTAGGCCAACCGGCATCATTAACCCAAAAGCGTCATGATGAGCGGTTAGACTCGCCGACCAAGCTCCCGATATTGATATTAAGCGCCAATCAAGGGCAAAACAAAGCAAAACAGCGATAAAAGGGGGGCTGGATTATTCTCGAGGGACTCATGAGCCGACTGAATCAAAAAATTTCTATCTGATCCAGTAGCCTTGACCTAAATGAACCGGCCCCTTTTTATTTATTCCACTTTAATATGGGCTGATTGAATGACTTTCCCCCATTTCGCCATTTCAGAACGAATATAAGCCCCAAACTCTTCTGGGGTGGTTGTCATGGGCTCTGCCCCGATGGAATACAGTCTTTCCTTGGCATCCGGTTCACGAAGCGATCGGGTCACCTCGAGATTTAACCGGGAAATGATCTCTTTAGGAGTTCCCGCTGGAGCCACCAGTCCGTACCACGAATTGACTTCAAACCCCTTTAACCCCCCTTCAGACATTGTTGGTACCTCTGCAGCCCCTTGCCAACGCTTTAATGTCGTCACAGCAATGGCTCGAAGCTTTCCGGCTTTCACGGTGGGCATCGCATTGACAATCCCATCAAAAAGCATCGATAGCTGGCCACTCATCACGTCCACGTGCGCCGGCGTTAGTCCTTTATAAGGAATATGTCGAACACTAATGCCCCCCATGAGATTCATCAACTCGCCCGCAAAATGCGAAGCCGTACCAATCCCAGCAGAACCATAGGACAATTGATTCTGATGGGTCTTAGCAAAAACCATTAACTCTTTTACCGTATGTACGGGCATAGACGGATGCACTACCAAAAGATTGGCGATAGAGGCAAAAAGTAAAATCGGCGCGAAATCATTGATCGCATCAAAAGGCAGTTTCGGGTAAAGCACAGGATTAACGGCATGCGCAAAAGCCGGCTCCAATAAAGTATAGCCATCGTTAGCTGATTTTGCGGCTAAGTCCGTCGCAATATTGCCGCCTGCGCCAGGACGAATATCAACTATGACCGTTTGGCCCCACTTTTCTGTTAACTTTTGCGCAACCGTTCTTGCCGCCACATCACTTGGCCCCCCCGCCGCAAAACCCACCAAAATACGAATCGGTTTTGTGGGATAGTTTTGCGCTTTGGCACTCATCATTCCACCTATTCCTGCACTCACAAGAACCCTTAATATGACCTGTTTCATCGGTTTATCCTTTTTCATGCGCTTTTAGTGATTAAAATGGCCTCGCTTTTTATTGCTTCAACAGGCTTTTTTTTCGCCCCCATCTGACTCCCCACCCTCTATTAATATCCCCTCGTATTAATCGGCCTTTAACCCCAACGCGGCCTAAAGCTTAGATCACTTTTTAATTCACGCACTCTATACTCAGCAGGCTCAAAATAGGCCGAAAAGGGTAGCCTTGAGAAATGACTAATACAACGAGGAATATCCACAAAAATAAATCAACCCTTCGATTCATTGTCTAACACTCTACGTTTTGTATTTTGGTAAGCCTTAAAACAAAACGACTCCTTTTTTTAATTGCGCATTATAAAAAACCTTGTATGCGCTATTGCTTTATGTCTTGTCGAACTGGTGCACTACAATAAACGTCCACCTCTCTTTTTCCATGGTATGGATTATGCATCCTCATTCGATAGCGGTGCGATTGTATTGTCAACTATAATAGTGTTTTTTAAGAAACGACTTCTTTCACTCTTTTTTTCCCCTTCCCACCTATGCTGCTGACTGAATACGAAGGCAAACAACGACTTCGAGAGTATGGCATTGCCATTCCCGAAGGATTACTCATTTCAAAGCCGGAGCAGATCCATCGGTGGAAAGGAGATTTTCCTGTCGCGATTAAGGCTCAAGTCGCCTCCGGTGGCAGGGGAAAAGCCGGAGGGGTGCTTCGTGCAGAAAATGCGTCTCAGCTACTGACGCAAGCGCAGACCCTATTGACGATGGAGTTCTCGGGAGAAAAACCCCGCTCTTTGCTAGTTGAGCCTTGGATACCTCACGAACGGGAGATTTATCTCGCACTCACCATTGATGTCACTGCGGGCGGTTATGTGATTGTTTATTCCCCTCAAGGTGGTGTCGAAGTCGAAAACCAACAACCTGTTCAATACTCCTTTGGTGCGCCTCGAGCCTTCCGCGCGCAAGCTTTGCGGGAAATCTTGGCCCCAGTCGAGTCCGATGGCTCATTGCGTGAACGCATCATTACTTTCGCGCGCCGGCTCCTTTATTTGGCTACAGCCATCGACGCCATCACGGTGGAAATTAATCCTCTCATTGTTTTAAGTAACGGGCATCTTCTTGCCCTAGACGCTAAAATTGTTCGTGATGAAGCCGCCGCCTTTCGCCACGCCGATTTGAGCGCTGCGATAAAAACCAGTCGAAAACGTGAACCCCGAGCCATGGCTCAAGCCCTTGCCGGGAACTTGATGATGGTGTGGCTAGAAGGTGAAATCGGTTTGATTTCAGGCGGTGCTGGCATGACCATGGCGGCGATGGATATGATTGCCGATGAGGGCGCGCAGGCGGCTTGTTTTCTAGACTGTAGCTCTAATCCGACACCCGCAGGCTATTCCCTGGCCTTTAAAATTTTGGATGCCGAACCCCAGGTCAAAGCGATCTTATTTAGTATATTTGGTGGAGGAACCCACATTGACCGAGTGGCCCGCACGTTACACGATATTCTCAAAAAACGTCGCTCCAAGAAACCGGTGGTTATTCGCATGAATGGTACCGGGCGTTTTGAAGCCGATGCCTTCATGCAAAGCGTCGGTCTAACCAATCATCCCACCCTCGAGGCCGCTGTCACAGAGGTCGTCACCTTAGCGAGTTCTGTATGAGCGTACTCATTGATAAAAATTCTCGCGTTGTTATTCAAGGCATTGCCGGAAATTTTGGGAAATTTTCTGCGCGCGATTTAAAGGCTTATGGCACCCAAGTCGTAGCCGGGGTGGCACAAGGGAAAAATCTAAAAGAAGTCGATGGTATTGCTGTTTTCCCCGATATTCGCACGGCGTGTCGCGAAACAAAAGCCGATGCCATCATCACCTACGTGCCCGCCATTGTCGCATTCGATGCGATTTTGGATGCCTGTGAGGCCGGATGCAAAGTCATTGTCTACCCTGGTGACGGCTTACCCGTTCAAGATGCCATCGAAGTAAGGGCAGCAGCCAGTGCGAATGGCGCGGTCATTATTGGTCCCAATACGCCAGGGATCATTTCTCCTGGTAAAGCCAAATTAGGTTTCATGCCCTCTTTTTGCTTTTTAGAGGGCCGCCTTGGCGTGATCTCCCGCAGTGGCTCTTTGTCCTACGAAGCCGCCTTTCGTTTAACCAGTCAAGGCATTGGTCAAAGTACGGTAATCGGCATCGGTGGTGACCCCGTCAAAGGATTGAATGCCGCTGAAGCGGTCGCGCTCTTACATGCCGATCCCGATACGGATGCGATCCTTTATTTAGGGGAAATTGGTGGCAATGATGAATATGCGGTGGCCCGCTATGCCGCCCAAGCCGACGCCAAACCAACTGCCGCCTTAATTATCGGCAAATCAGCGCCCCCAGGAAAAAAGATGGGACATGCTGCCGCCATGGTAGGCTCACACGCAGACTCTCAAGCCGCCAAAGTAGCCGCTCTTCGACAAGCCAACGTCACAGTTGCCGACAATCTCGCTTCCTTATGTTCTGCAGCGCAAAGCGCCCTAGCGCAGGCGGCCCACCTGCAAAAATAAACAAAGCGGCAAATACGGCCCCCATCACCCATGGTCTCACATGGGGCGGGGGAAGATATCCAAAAACCCGTTAAGGTATTTTTGGACCTTTACCTCCGCCTTGAGCGCTATTACTTTGCCGTCCTAGATCCTCGATAAAAACGCGTTGCGACTAAAATGAGAACACTGCATTCGGTCGTTTCTCCAATGACCACAATTGCTCTAGCAAACGCTCTGCACGCACTTGGCCCAATACCGGGTCAGCTAATTCTTTAAATTTAGCATTCAATTCTTCATCGGTTAAGGGCAACTCGGGATCCCCCTTGCGATAGGGTTGAAAATAAGACAGCCGTGAGCCATCCTTCAGATCAATATCCACTTGGGCGGCGCGCTGATTAGGGTATCCCTCTGATAAAACGGGATCCGCCACGCAGACAATTTTTTTCATGAGCGATCGAATCGCTGGATCACTCATGCGCTCTGGCGTAAACGCATTTAATCGCACACTCCCATACAGCAGCGCATGGGCCACGGTGTATTGCAAACTAAACTTGGCCTGATATTCCCCCTGCGGTTGCGCGTTATCAATAATATCAAGCCCTGCTTTATAGGTGGCTAATGTAATCTTTTGAATGTCCTCGGCTTTTAACGTGTGTGTGTCCACCAAATGCAAAACCCCATCAATCGAAGGAAAGGTATGGCCACAACAACCGTGAGCCTTAAAAGTCATATGTTGGATATGGTAGTCCACCCCCAGTCCACGAACGACTTTAGTCCAATCGGGATTAATACTCATGGCTTGGCCAAAGCCTTCTTTGCCTTCAATAATATCCAGTGCTCCAGTAACCCCCTGGGCGGCGGCGAGAGCGGCGAGCACCCCCGCATCGGCGGCATGGCCTCCATGCAGGGGCTTACTCATCGCTTGAGATAAGAACGCTTGTTTTAAACCCGCCGCCATCGTGCCGACGGTGGCCACCGCATGCATAAATTGTTCGTGATTTAAATGTAACGCGGTGGCCGCCGCCGCGGCCGCCCCAAAAGCACCAACCGTTCCGGTGGTATGCCAAAACCGATAATGAGAGGGCATGACTGCCTCGCCAATCCGTGTGGAGATTTCGTATCCCACAATCACCGCCCGCAGGAAACGCTCCCCGGAGGCATTACTCCCCTGCGCTGCCGCCATGGCCGCCGATATCGTGGGGCTTCCTGGGTGGTAGCCTGCGTCGCGGTAAATATCATCAAACTCCACCGAATGCGAGGCGGCTCCATTAATCAAGGCAGCGGTGCGCATCGTAGCCTTTCGACCCTGCGCTAAACGAGCCCCCCCTCGATCAAGATCCTCTGCAAAGGCCAACTCTAACAATGTGGCCGGGGCCACCACACTCCCGGGTAGCATAGCCGCATACCAATCAATCACCGCCCGCTTCGCATGATGAACCACTTCTGGAGCTAGCTTTTGGGTTTGTTCTTTTATCGCATAATCGGCCAATTGTTGCATTAACATCATTTTCCATTCCCCTATTTTTTTGTCAATCCATCTTCCCTTCTGCACTGACTCAGCGATTGCGGTGGTGTGACGAGTTTTGTTATGCGGCTTAACGTTAATGGCCTAATGATTTCTCATCACTTCGCACGACTAGTCCGTCGACCGCCACAACCCCTTTTGTCTCTGCTTTTACAATCAAGGGATTAATTTCTGCCTCCAGCACCAACTCCAAAAAGGCTAATTGTGAGAACTGGCTCACCGTTCTGGCTAAAGCCTCGCAATCCCCCTTAGGCAACCCCCGATAACCCCGAAGGACAATGAGGCCCTTAACTTCATCAATCATGTGTTTCGCTTCCTCAACACTCACGGGGGCTGGGCGCGCTGTAAAATCCTTATACACTTCAGCCAACACGCCCCCCACACCCAGCACTACCACGGGTCCGACCTGAGGGTCGCGTTTAAAGCCCACGATCACCTCCGCCAAACCTTTTTCCATAGACTGCACTAAAATGCCATCAATGGTTGCCTTAGGATGTTTATGAGCAACGCGAGTAAAAATAGTTTTTGCGGCTTCTTGCAAACCCTTTGCATCGACAATATTTAAAATCACCCCTCCAGCATCCGTTTTATGGGCAATATCAGGGGATAGTATTTTAGCAACTACCGGAAAACTCACCTCCACCTTCTCTTCTGCTGATTGAATAACCACACTACCGGCCGTGGAAATACCCAGGCCTAAAAACATCTGGCAGGCCTGCCTCTCATTTAATTGTCGACTGGGCACTGTATCAAACGCTGCCTTAGCCGCCGCTACGCGCGCCTCATCCCGATCAGGCGATTCGATCGGGGCTTTCCAATCACGCCAGGCTCGAATCGCATCGGCACAGGATTCGGGGGTTCGAAATCCTGCCACACCCGCCTCACTTAAAAGAGTTAACGACTTATCCGCCTGGGGCGCTAAAAATACCGCAATGAGTTTATCCTTCGGATCGGCCTCCACCACCGGTGACACCGCAATTTCTGGCTGAAACTGCGCAGAACTTCCCGCCACCGGCAACACCAAATCACAATGGTCTGAAGCAATCAGTTCATTTAAAACTGCACTATAGATTTCCTTTTTAGCCCCTGCCAAAGTCAGATCGATAATACGAGATTGACTAATCAGAATTTTTTTCTTGGCCAAATTGTCTATCACCGCCTGGGTCGGCGGCACCACTTCCACACCAAAGGTACCCAAGCGGTCCGCTACCGTCGCGGCCCCACCTCCAGTGGTGGTCATGACCGCCACACGGTGTCGAAGACTCGCTTTACGACCTTTAATTAACGCCGGTAATTCAAACAACGTTTCGAGTAAATCCACACGAAGAATGCCGTGCGCTTTAAAAAAGGCATCGGCCAATTCATCAGAGCCTGCCATCGCCCCCGTGTGGGATGCTGCCAACGCCTGGCCCACTTCCGAGCGCCCCAGTTTGTATACAATCATCGGTTTGCCTGCCGCATAGGCTCTTTGGCCAGCACGGGCCAAGTGCTTAGCATCGCGTAGGGTTTCCATAAAAAGCAAAATCACATCCGTATGCGGATCATCGACCAACATATCCGACAATTCTCCCACGCCGATATCCGCTTCATTACCCACCGAGATTAATTTAGAAAAACCAATCCCACGACCCAACCCCCGCGAAAGCAACCCCCCTGTCATGCTGCCACTTTGGGACACCACCGCGATACCCCCAGGCTTGATATCCGAGTGCTCTAAAACAGCATTCACCGAAAGGGCTAAATGGGTTTGACTACTAAACAACCCAATGCAATTCGGGCCAATTAATCTTACTTGGCCCGCTTTAGCGATTTGAGTTAATTCGTCCTGCATACGCCGACCTTCCGCACCCATTTCCGCAAAACCATCGCTGTAAATGGTCACAACTGGGATCTTTTTTTCCACACACTGTTGCAACGCCTTTTTTACCATCGGTGCCGGCACCATGATAAAAGCATGATCTACCTCACCGGGCACTAAGGTGACGTCTGCAAACGCCTTTTCACCAAACACTTCTGTGCGACCCGGATTAATCGGATACAGGGGGCCTTGATAACCGTAGCGACGCATGTAGCGCTGTGGCCGGGAAGTATTTTTTTGGGGGTCCGCAGAGGCACCAATCAAAGCCACCGAGCGAGGAGAGAAAATCTGCTGCCGCAATAAAGCCAGTGCTTGTTCACTCATATCTATTACTCTTGTAAAAATTGAAAATAAATTCCGTGTTTATTGTGGCAGGACTTACCCTTAAGCCCCTTACTCGCTTGCCCATACGGTATTCTTTTTTCCCTCAGGCTTTAGGGGGCCATACCGTCAAGCCTATCTTCTCTGTGTCCCCCATCTTCCCACTTAAAAAGAAGCCCCACACAAAAAGGCCGCCCAAAACGACCTGAAGAAAGAAAATCGCTTAATGGGTTTCACTGGTTTTGGGTGGGCGCTGAGAAAATGTACGCTCAAAAATACTTTCTGCTATACGGTTTTTAAGAATTTCAATCGACCCACCTGCGATCATCCATCCCCGACATTTACGAAAACAATATTCGACCAAAGTTTCCGTCGTATAGCCCATACCCCCCATGATTTGCATCGCCTCATGACAGCAATCAAATCCGACCTGATTGCAATAGGCTTTGGCAATGGCGGTGTCTGCCTGAGAGGGAATACCATTCACAGCATTGGCTGCCGCTCGATAAATTAATAATTGTCCCGCATCGAGCTTCATTTTCATATCAGCAAACTTCCACTGAATACCCTGAAATTCACATAAAAAACGACCAAACTGTTTACGGGTCATGGCCCAGTCTCGTGCCACGTTATACGCGTAACGTCCAAAGGCCAGTGAACGTACTGTATTACCAATTCGCTCAACGTTAAAGCCTGCAATCTGCTTTTTAAATCCACCTTCTTTCAAAAGTACGTTTTCCGGTCCCACATACACATTGTCCAAATAGGTCTGAACCCATTCTTCGCCATTAAAAAACTGCGCTGTCGCCCCTTGTTTAAATCCCTCAGCAGTGCGAGGGATCAACACCGATCCAATCCCCCCCACACCGGGACCGAAGCGCACATAGGTCAGCATCACTTCAGCGGCAGTGGCATGTGTTTGAAAAACCTTGACCCCATTAATACGATAACCCTGTCCATCAGGTGTTGCCTTGGTAGTAAGGTCAGTCACGGCACTGCCGGCCTCGGGCTCTGTCATGCCCACACAAATGACCGACTCGCCTTTAAGGATCTTATCCAGATAGCGCTTCTTTTGATCCGCAGTCCCGTATTCGGCCAATACACGAACCGGACCAAAGTTTCCCGCTTGAATAACATCTGCACTCCGAGGGCAAGCCTCTGTTACCGCTTCAATGGCTAGAATAGCATCCATTAAACTACCCCCTTGCCCCCCATCCGCCTCTGGGAACGCAATACCCATGAGACCCTGCTCGGCCATCAATCGAGCCACATCCCACGGATGCTCCGCTTGATGGGCGCGTGCCAAGGCACCTGCTTTTAAATGCTTATTCGCAAACCCACTTACCGCATCGCGAAATTGTTGTTGTTCCGTCGTCAGTTTGAAGTCCATGAATGGGCCCTAATTTCAATTAAAAATAAATAAAAAACAAAATGTAGATGAGCATCTTACATGGCCATTAGCGTGGCCTCTCATCACGCGGTCTAAACCTCGAGGGGTTACTCGGCTAACAAACCCCAAAGCGACTGCTTTTCGCCTCTTGCTTCGCGGCCTCGAAATAGGATAAAAAAGGGCTTTTTTTTCACACTCGTGACCAAATCGCCCTTTTTTAGCTTCATCTTTCACCATTAACTACATCATCCGTTGATTTTACGTCAACCACAGCCCCCAAGGGAACTCGAGAATCCAGTGAATAGCCCGTTATAATTCAGCCTACGCCGTCTTATCACCAGAGCCACTATCGGCCGTTTTTCACCCCTATTTTCCAACCCTAAAAAAGGAAAACCCTATGTCCTGGACTTTTGAGCTTCTGATGAAACCCGACGGTGAACTCATCACAGAGGGACCCGTCTGGGATGGTGAGAGTATTTTATTCACTCATATCCGTAAAAACCGCATTTTGCGCTTTAATCCCAAAACGGATGAAATCAACGTGTGGCGTTCCGAGACCAATCGAACCAACGGGCTATGTTTTGATGCACACGGCAGGCTTTATGGCTGTTGCTCGGGTGGACGCTCCATTGTGCGCTTTGATGAGACCGGTAAAACACGCCTCATTGCCGATCGTTTAGACGGCAAAAAACTCAATACTCCCAATGATCTAGCGCTCGATCGGCAGGGCCGTATCTGGTTTACCAATCCCATCAATGAAGGTAATTGGGATGCTAGCGAAGTCTGCGAATTAGATCATCGCTCGGTATTGCGGGCCGATCCTCAGGCCAACGGCAGCTACATCGTCTCCCGGATGACCTTTGACACCACTCAACCGAATGGCATTTTAGTTTCACAAGATCAACGGACCCTTTATGTGGCAGAAAGTGGCTACACCCGGGGCATTGATCGTGAGCTACGAGCTTATCCCATTCGTGATGACGGCAGCCTAGGCCCCTTCGACACCTTATTTACCTGGGGTGAGGACGCCCGTGGCTTGCACCGCGGCATTGATGGGATGTGCCTAGACGCCGATGGCAATATTGCTGCTACGGCCGGTTGGGAAGTCAGTGGCCCGGGTCCGATGATTTATGTGTTTTCACCGAAAGGGCGAGTCTTAGAAACGCACCCCGTTCCGGCCAGTCGTCCCACTAACATTTGTTTTGGTGGCGCCGATCTTTCCACCGTTTTTGTTACCACGACCCAAGGTCATTTTTTCAGGGCCAAAACGAAGCGGGTGGGGTGGTCGCTCTTTCCTGGCTAGCGCATCAAAGCGCTTCCCCTAGCCCTGCTGGTTAAAATTCTAGCGACCCCCACCTCTAAGGGGCGCTACAGCAGGGCGGGGCGTTTTCTATCGATACGGCTTAACCCTCACCAGCCAATCGGCTCGCTCCCAAGCGCCACAAAGAGGTCACCTCTAACTGCCGTGCTCGGTAAAGCGGATCGCCTGCATCTCTTGCACGCGGATGCGTGGGTTTAATATCTCTTTTTTCCAGCACCTTCAATCCCGCTTTTTCTATCCAACTTACTAGGTCCGAACGCACGCGTAACCCTAAGTGCTCTGCAATATCTGACAAAATCAACCACCCCTCTCCTTTGGCCGTGAGGTGTTGGGATAGGCCTGCCAAAAACGCTTTCAACATACGACTCTCATGATCGTAAATCGCCCCTTCTAAGGGGGAGCTTGCTCGGGCCGGTATCCAGGGCGGATTGCAAACCACGAGCGGTGCGCGCCCCGTCGGAAACATATCCGCTTTTACCACTTCCACTGTATCGGTTAAGTGAAGTTGCACCATCGTCTCTTGTGCACAGGCCAACGCCCGATCACTCGTTTCAGTGGCAACGATTTTTTTGACACCCCTTCGCGCCAACACCGCTGCCAACACCCCGGTACCTGTACCTACATCGAAAGCCAAATCCAAAGGGGACAAAGGTGCCGTTGCCACCAAATCCACATACTCATTACGCACGGGCGCAAAAACCCCATAATGCGGATGAATGAGTCCTTGTACGGCTTGAATAGGAATCCCCGCCTTTCGCCATTCATGCCCACCAATAATCCCCAGCACTTCTCTGAGGCTAATGATATAAGGCTCATTGGCTTTTCCATGGACCTGGTAAGAAGCCAATTGCACATCCGGTGCCCGCCGTAAACTCACGCTATGGGTGGCATCCATAGGGATTAATACCATGGCCAACATTCTGGCGCGTTGCGACTGGGCTTGTCGATGTAAATGAAAGGCTTGCGGAAAGGGGACCAAAGGCGTGTTGGCATCAGGCTCTTTTCTGGCACGATTGTCTGCGCGCCGAGCCATGGCTTGAAGCAATAACTTCGCATTTTGAAAGTCGCCCCGCCAGAGCATGGCCGTGCCTTCACAGGCATAATGAAAAGCCGTATCCGCTTTTAAGGTGTCATCGACCACCAACACTTTCTTTGGTGCTGCCAAACCCGATTCACTGCGCCAACGAGCACTTTGTGCGCGTTGACCCTCTTTCCAGTAGATCTTCGGAAAGGGGGTCTCGCCACTTTGCTGCTCATCCACGGACACCGGCACCTCACTCACTACGGCACACAGGGGAAGCGCCCCCACAAAAGGCGTTCGGTTTCATTAATTTTGCTGATTGACTCAATGCACTCCCATCCAACGCGGCTATTATCATAGATCCTTTACTGTGTACCTCCGGCAACATTGCCACTGAGGTGAGGGGCGTGAGAGATTACGGTCGATCAACCTCACGCGATTGAACCCTTACCCTAGGGATTATCCCCCTAGACCGAGGCGGTCGCACGAGATAATTGACCGCTATCGTTCAATTGAGCAAAGTCCCAACACATTTGAATAACCGATTGGGCTTGTGACTGTGGCATCACAGGGTCAACGAGTCCTGAAAATTTACCCGCCAAATCAGCATCACTCATCGGGTGCTGCAAACTACCTAAGGCATGCGCCACATGCGTTTGCAAAATACGCCCATCCGTTAATAAGATGATGACCTTGGCTTCCAGCTTCGCAATGCCCGCATCGGGAAACGCTGTAATTTTTTTTCTTAAGGCCACCACCACCGGGTCGCATACCACAGCATCGGAAAATTGTGCCTCTAATGCGGCACCATGAATCATGGCCGCAGCACAGGCATGAAACACGCTGAACTTACCCTCTAAACCATTTTGCGGATTGATTTTCGCTGTCAATTCCATTACCAGTGGGTTAACTTGTAGTTGAATGGAGATGATTTCAGAACCTGACAAATGCCATTGTCGCTTTAATTGCAAGCAACCATCAATTGCGGCATGAACTACCAAGCCACACGCAAACGGCTTATACATATTGCGACTGAGCTCATAACTACTTCCCAACCCCTGTGTGATAACGTTCGAATCAAATCGGGGGGATAAGACATGGGCAAAGCCGCGTTTGCCTTCAATACCAGCCTCAGCACTGGTGAAATTTTGTTTCGCTAACCGCGCTGCCATAAACCCATTGTGGGCGGCACTACCCGGGTGAAAACTTTTACACATAGAACCGAACATTTCCCGAAGTCCCGCCGACTGCGTTGCGGCAATGCCCAGGGCCCATACCATTTGCTGTTCGTTTAAGTTTAAAAGCGTTCCGACCGCTGCCGCCGCCCCAAACACGCCCGCTGTCCCCGTAATATGATAGCCATTATCGTAGTGCTCAGGAAACACCGACAAGCCCACGCGAACCTCCGTTTCGACCCCAAGCACAAACGCATGAAGCAACGCGGCCCCACTCACCTGCTTCCACTCCCCGTAGGCCAAGAGAGCTGGCCAAACAGGCGCGCTCACATGCACGGCTCGCGCATGGGTGTCGTCAAAATCGAGCACATGCGAACTAACCCCATTAATGAGCGCTGCACTAAGGGCATCCGTGCGCTCTTTTCTGCCAAATAACTGCGCTTGTGGTTGCCCAGAAAAATCCCTTAAAGCCGCCCAAGCGTGATCCACCGTTTCGTGGTGCGAAGCCCCGATGGCGCAACCCGTCCAGTTTAAGAGCGCGCGCTTCGCCTCATGCACCACCTCAGAGGGTAAATCAGCGGCTCGGGAAGAGACTAAAAATTTTGCGAGTTCTCGTGTGGCATTCATTTTTTTATTCTATTTTCGTTTGTGCGTTCTTAATCACTTTTGCCCACTTGGCTATTTCACGATTTAAAAAAGCACGCGTCTCTTGTGGGCTTCCATTCATCGGTTCAGCCCCCAGTGCTGCCAACTTATTTTTGACCTCGGGCAATTGTACGATGCGATTAATTTCCACATTCAATCGTTCCACAATCTCTCGCGGTATTCCCGAGGGGGCCATCATCACATACCAAGTGCCTGACTCAAACCCTGGCACGCCTGACTCGTCCATCGTCGGCACCTTCGGCGCGGCCTGTGTGCGTTTTAAACTAGTGACCGCCAACGCTTTGAGTCGCCCACTTTGGATGTGCGGGACCACCGATAACATATTGGAGAACATCATGGTGACTTGCCCTGAAATAATCTCCGTATTCGCCTGTGGGGTGCCCTTGTAAGGCACGTGACGAATATCTAATCCACTTTGCATTTTAAACATCTCAGCAGTCAAGTGCGGCGAACTACCCACGCCCGTGGAGGCAAACGTAAGCGCTCCAGGGCGCGCTTTAATAAAGCCTATCAATTGTTTAACCGAGTTCACGGGCAAGGAAGGGTGCATCACCAAAACAAAGGGCACAGAGGCTTTCATAGCCACGGCATCAAAGTCTTTCATGAGATCAAAACTCGGTTTTTGCTGCAAGCTCTGACTGATCGTAATCGAGGCGGGCACATCGACCAACGTGTAGCCATCGGCCGGGGTGTGCTGCGCAATTTCAACCGCAATATTACCCGCGGCTCCCGCCCGGTTATCCACCACAAAAGATTGCCCGAAAACGCGACTTAATTCGGGTGTAATGAGGCGCGTCACAATGTCAGAGCCCGCGCCCGGCGGATAGCCTACCAACACACGCACCGTTTTGACCGGATAGACTTCTGCTTTAAGCCCGACCCCCAAGCCACTAAAAAATAAGCCTCCAAGACATAACATTCTGAGCATTGTGTTTCCTAATCTTAAAAACAAAACTTGACTCATGGCATCCATCCTCCGCCATTAATATGAATCGCCTGTCCCGTCACGTAGCGCGCCCCGGGGCCACAGAGCATACGCACCATGGCAGCCACTTCACTTGGCTCGCCATGACGACCCAAGGGGGGCGTATGGTCACGTTCTTTCGGGCGCAGTGGCGCCCCAACAATCCCACGTTGCGTGGCAATCGTGCCGGGAACCACACAATTAACGGTTATTTGATCCGCTGCCAATTCAGTCGCCAACGCTTTAACGAATCCCACCAATCCCGCTTTAGCGGTAATCACGTGGGATCGATTTCGCCCTCCCCGATGCCCTGTCATCCCGCCAATCGTCACGATACTCCCGCCACCGACCCTCTTCATATGGGGAACACAAGCTTGCGTACAAAGAAATGCACCATCTAGCACCACGGACAATACGCGATGCCATTCTTCGATTGTGATATCGGCTAGCGCCGTTTCCTGACGAGTCGCAGCATTACTGACCAATAGGTCGATACGCCCCCACCGTTTAATCACCTCTCCCACCAAGGCTTTCACTGATTCAGGGCAAGTAATATCGGCCACAAAATACGCGGCCTCTCCTCCGGCTGCCTTGATAAGGCAAACCGTCTCTTCGGCTTCTTTAATCGAGGTGTTGGCATTGACCATCACCTTAGCGCCCGCGTTGGCTAACTCGATGCCAATGGCTCGGCCAATATTACGCGCGCCTCCCGTTACAATGGCCACCTTACCCGACAATTCCAGCCCATTATTCATCGCATTAATCTATTCGCATGTCAGAGGCTTTGACGACTTTAGACCACTTTACAATTTGCGATCGGATGTGGGC
>CAITMU010000087.1 GCA_903893565.1 uncultured beta proteobacterium
GGACTGACTATGGCCAAGGGTAAATTTGAACGGACCAAACCGCACGTCAACGTAGGCACGATTGGGCACGTTGATCATGGTAAGACCACCTTGACGGCGGCGTTAACGCACGTGCTGTCGAAGAAGTATGGTGGAGAGGCGAAGAATTATGATCAGATTGATGCGGCGCCGGAAGAGAAGGCACGCGGGATCACGATTAACACGGCGCACGTGGAGTATGAGACGGCCAACCGTCACTACGCACACGTTGACTGTCCTGGGCACGCTGACTATGTGAAGAACATGATTACGGGTGCTGCGCAGATGGACGGAGCGATTTTGGTGGTATCTGCGGCTGATGGCCCGATGCCGCAAACGCGGGAGCATATTTTGTTGGCCCGCCAGGTGGGTGTTCCTTACATTATTGTGTTCATGAACAAAGCGGACATGGTTGATGATAAGGAGTTGTTGGAGTTGGTGGAGATGGAAGTGCGTGAGTTGTTGGCTAAGTATGAGTTTCCTGGAGATGACACGCCGATCATTATTGGATCTGCGTTAAAGGCGATGGAAGGGGATACGAGCGACATGGGCGAAGGGGCTATTTTCAAGTTAGCCGAAGCGCTAGACAGCTATATTCCTGAGCCGAAACGTGCATTGGATGGTGCGTTTTTGATGCCGGTAGAAGATGTATTCTCGATATCGGGCCGTGGTACGGTGGTGACTGGCCGTATTGAGCGGGGTATTGTGAAGGTGGGTGAAGAGATTGAGATTATTGGTTTAAAGCCGACGCTCAAGACGGTGTGTACGGGAGTTGAGATGTTTCGTAAGCTCTTGGACCAAGGTCAGGCGGGTGACAACGTGGGTATATTGCTGCGCGGAACCAAGCGTGAAGAGGTTGAGCGTGGTCAAGTGTTGGCAAAGCCGGCATCGATTACGCCGCACACGAAGTTCACGGCGGAGATTTATGTATTGAGTAAGGATGAGGGTGGTCGTCATACGCCGTTTTTTAACGGGTATCGTCCCCAGTTTTATTTCCGCACGACTGACGTGACGGGGAGTATTGATTTGCCTGCGGGTACGGAGATGGTGATGCCTGGGGATAATATCTCGATCACGGTGGCGCTGATTCAGCCTATCGCGATGGAAGAAGGACTGCGCTTTGCGATTCGTGAAGGTGGCAGAACAGTCGGCGCGGGTGTCGTCGCAAAAATAATCGAGTAAAGATCAATGGCTGCTTTAAAAAATTCTAAAATACGCATCCGCTTGAAGGCGTTTGATTATCGTTTGATTGATCAATCTGCCTTGGAAATTGTGGATACGGCTAAGCGTACAGGTGCTGTGGTTAAAGGCCCCGTACCGTTGCCAACTCGTAAAGAACGTTTTGACTTACTGCGCTCGCCGCACGTGAACAAGACCTCACGTGATCAGTTGGAGATTCGAACCCATTTACGTTTAATGGACATAATAGATCCGACAGATAAAACGGTTGATGCGTTGATGAAGTTGGATTTGCCCGCCGGTGTGGACGTTGAAATTAAGCTCTAATCGATGAGTTGATGGATCGAACAGATGGTGAGCATTGAGTATTTAATGAGTAGTAAAGTGTAGGGCAGTATTAAGATAGGTGTATTGCGGGGTAATAAAAAACAGGGCCTCGCAAAACGATTGAATGTTAATGAGTGGCCGGTCAATTGCAACTGGCGCCTTTTTGTTAAAGGTATAAGAAGATGAACTTAGGACTTGTTGGCCGTAAGGTTGGCATGACCCGCGTTTTTACCGAAGACGGTGATACCGTCCCGGTAACCGTAGTGGACGTGTCCAATAACCGAGTGACTCAATTAAAGTCGCTTGACTCTGATGGTTATGATGCCGTGCAGTTAGCTTTTGGTAAGCGTCGTGCCAGTCGGGTTGTTAAGGCAGCTGCTGGACATTATGCGAAAGCTGGTGTTGAAGCGGGCAGTAAATTGCGCGAGTTTCGCGTGACTGCTACTAAATTGGCTGAATTAAGCCTTGGTGCAGTCGTTGGGGCCAATGTTTTTGAAGTTGGTCAGATGGTAGATGTCACCGGAATCTCCCAAGGTAAGGGTTTCCAGGGTGTCATTAAACGCCATAACTTTTCTTCAAACCGTGCCACCCACGGTAACTCCCGTTCACACAATACCCCTGGTTCCATCAGTATGGCGCAGGATCCAGGTCGTGTGTTTCCGGGTAAAAAAATGGCGGGTCACATGGGTGCTGTTAAACGTACAGTCCAAAGTTTGCAAATTGTACGTATTGATGAAGCACGCCAATTGTTGTTGATCCGCGGTGGAGTGCCCGGTTCAAAGGGCGGAAGCGTGATTGTTTCGCCTGCCAAGCGAGCCAAAAAGCCGGTGGATCCAGCCCAAAAGGCTGCATTAGCCAAAGCCAAGAAGTAAGGCGGAGCGAATAATATGGAACTTAATCTAATAGACGACAAAGGCCAGGCGACGGCAAAAATTTCTGCCTCGGATTTGACTTTTGGTCGGGAATACAATGAAGCTTTAGTGCACCAATTGGTGACGGCTTATATGGCCAATGGCCGTAGCGGCACACGCGCACAAAAAGACCGGGGTGAAGTCAAGCACTCAACTAAAAAACCCTTTAGACAAAAAGGAACTGGTCGTGCACGTGCGGGTATGACTTCAAGTCCCTTATGGCGTGGGGGCGGTCGGATTTTCCCCAATCGGCCTGATGAGAACTTTACTCAAAAAATTAACCGTAAGATGTATCGTGCAGGGTTATCTGCGATTTTGTCGCAATTGGCCCGTGAAGACCGCTTGATGGTGGTTGATAGCTTTACGGTTGATGCTCCGAAAACTAAATTACTGGTTCAAAAGTTAAAGGGCATGGGAATTGACGATGTGCTCATTATTACTGATGGCATGGACGAGAATTTGCAGTTGTCCTCACGTAATTTACATCATGTGAGTGTGGCCTCCGTGAATGAAACCGATCCGGTGACTTTGATCCGACACGAAAAAGTGATTGTGACAAAAAGTGCCGTGGCTAAAATCGAGGAGATGCTAGCATGAAAACTTTTAGTCAAGAACGTTTAACTCAAGTGTTGCTCGCCCCCGTGATTTCTGAAAAAGCCACTTTTGTGGGTGAGAAACGTAATCAGTATGTTTTTCGTGTTGTTAGTGATGCGACCAAGCCAGAGGTTAAGGCAGCGGTTGAACTTTTATTCAGCCCCAAAGATAAAAAGTTAGAAGTCACTGGCATTCAGATCATGAATGTCAAGAGTAAAGAAAAACGTATGGGCAAATTCATTGGTCGCCGAAGTGGCTGGAAAAAAGCCTATGTCAGTTTGCTAGAGGGCCAAGAAATCAACTTCGCTGAAGGGGAGAGCAACTAATGTTAGTTAAAGTCAAACCAACCTCGCCTGGGCGACGTGGCCTGGTGAAGGTGGTAACCCCAGGTCTGCATAAAGGCAAACCTGTCGCCAGTCTCTTAGACAGTCAATCGAAAAAAGCAGGTCGTAATCAGCATGGTCGTATCACCATGCGACATCAAGGTGGTGGGCATAAGCAGCACTACCGTATGGTCGACTTTAAACGTAATAAAGATGGTATTGTGGCCAAGGTGGAACGTATTGAATATGATCCTAACCGCAGCGCGCACTTAGCTCTACTTTGTTATAAAGATGGTGAGCGCACTTATATTATTGCGACAAAAGGAATGGCGGCAGGGATGCAATTGGTATCGGGTCCTGAAGCGCCTATTAAATCTGGCAATGCCTTGCCACTTCGCAATATCCCGGTAGGTAGCACGATTTGTTGTGTGGAAATGATGCAGGGCAAAGGTGCGCAAATGGCCCGCTCAGCTGGCACTTCCGTGCAATTACTTGCCCGAGACGGTGATTATGCGCAGTTGCGTTTGCGCTCTGGTGAGATTCGTAAAGTGCATGTTAATTGCCGTGCAACGATTGGTGAAGTTGGCAACGAAGAGCATTCTTTGGAGTCAATTGGCAAAGCCGGTCGCGTTCGCTGGCGTGGTGTACGTCCAACTGTTCGTGGTGTGGCGATGAATCCTATCGATCACCCCCATGGCGGTGGTGAGGGAAGAACAGCAGCGGCCCAGGCTCCCGTGAGTCCTTGGGGCGTGATGTGTAAAGGTTATAAAACACGGAAAATCAAGCGCACGAACAGTATGATTGTGCGTCGTCGCAATTCCAAGGCTTCGGCGTAACAGGATAAGGGACACACATGGCACGTTCTATTAAAAAAGGCCCATTCGTTGATTTACACCTCATGAAAAAGGTGGAGACTTCGCGTGCGACATCCGATAAAAGACCGATTAAGACTTGGTCACGCCGCTCTACCGTTTTGCCAGATTTCATTGGCTTGACGATTGCCGTACACAACGGTAAACAACATATTCCGGTGTATATCACGGAAAATATGGTGGGACATAAGCTCGGTGAGTTTTCGCACACGCGAACTTTCAAGGGCCATTCAAAAGCCGGTGGTGCTGATAAAAAGGCCTCCCCGACTTCTTCGGCCAAGTAGACGGGAATATTTATGCAAACAACAGCTAAATTAAGTGGTGTTAGGTTGTCGGCCCAAAAAGGTCGATTGGTGGCTGATATGATTAGAGGGCATGCGGTGGAGAGTGCATTAAACATTCTTCAGTTCTCCCCTAAGAAAGGCGCCGTTATCATTCGCAAAGTACTCGAGTCTGCTATAGCAAATGCAGAGCACAACGATGGCGCCGATATCGATGAGCTGAAAGTAACCAAGATCTTGGTTGAAAAAGGTCCGGTACTTAAACGATTCCATGCTCGTGCTAAAGGCCGTGGGGTAAGGGTTTTAAAGCACTCTTGCCACATTTATCTAACGCTCGGCGACGGAAGGGAATAGTTCATGGGACAAAAAATACATCCTACGGGATTTAGACTTGCGGTGACTCGTGATTGGACGTCTCGTTGGTATGCCAATAGCAAAAATTTTCCAGGCATGTTGCTGGAAGACTTAAAAGTCCGTGAGTATTTAAAGCATAAACTATCACATGCGGCTGTTGCACGCGTGTTGATTGAAAGACCTGCAAAAAATGCGCGTATAACGATTTACAGTGCTCGGCCTGGCGTGGTAATTGGTAAAAAGGGCGAAGATATTGAAACGTTGAAGTCAGCATTGCAAAAAATGCTACACGTACCTGTGCATGTCAATATTGAAGAAGTTAGAAAGCCTGAGCTGGATGCGCAGTTAATCGCTGACTCTATTTCTCAGCAACTTCAAAAACGGATTATGTTCCGTCGCGCGATGAAGCGTGCCATTACCAATGCCATGCGTTTGGGTGCTCAAGGCATTAAGATTATGAGCGCTGGACGATTAAATGGTATCGAGATTGCACGTACAGAATGGTATAGAGAAGGACGTGTACCGCTACATACCTTGCGTGCAGGTATCCAGTATGGGGTTTCGGAAGCGAAGACCACTTACGGCATTATTGGTATTAAAGTTTGGGTGTATATGGGTGAAGCACTCAACAAAAATGAACAATCGGCGGTGACCCCGGGTTCAACCCCGTCGGATACCCCCCCGCCAGCGAGGAAACCGCGTAAGCCAGGAGTGAAACGTGCTACAGCCATCACGACGTAAATATCGCAAGGAACAGAAGGGCCGCAACAAGGGGATCGCCACCCGTGGCTCGAAAGTGAGTTTTGGTGATTTCGGGCTCAAGGCCATCGGTCGTGGTCGCTTGACTGCTCGCCAAATTGAAGCGGCTCGTCGTGCAATGACGCGCCACATCAAACGTGGTGGCCGAGTGTGGATTCGGATATTCCCGGATAAGCCCATTTCTCGTAAGCCAGCAGAGGTGAGGATGGGCAATGGTAAAGGTAATCCGGAATACTGGGTCGCCGAGATTCAACCCGGTAAAGTGTTGTATGAAATGGACGGCGTGAATGAAGTGACAGCAAAAGAGGCTTTTCGATTGGCCTCAGCAAAGTTGCCAATTGCTACCGCATTTGTTCACCGCCAGGTCGGAGGTTAAAAAATTATGAAAGCCACTGAACTTCGCGCTAAAACCGCTGAGCAATTAAAACAGGAGTTGCAGTCATTGCTAAAAGCGCAATTTGCTTTGCGTATGCAAAAGGCCACGCAGCAACTTTCTAATACCAGTCAAATTCGCAAAACACGCAAAGACATTGCGCGTGTGCGGACCTTGCTGACTGAAAAGGGAAATGGGTAAAAAAGCATGAATGCAGAAGCTGCCAACAAGCGTACATTAACTGGTCGTGTCGTTAGCGACAAAATGGACAAGACTGTTACCGTTATTGTAGAACGACGGATTAAGCATGAGTTATACGGTAAGTTCCTTACCCGGTCTAAAAAATACCACGCTCATGATGAAAAGAATGAATTTCATGAGGGCGATCTGGTGACGATTGAAGAGTGTCGCCCTTTGTCTAAGACTAAAGCCTGGCGTGTCATGGCTTTAGTAGAAAAGGCACGTGCAGTGTAAAGTATTTGTATAAATAGTTTGCATTAGTTTAAAAAAAGGTTATAATTGTCGGCTTCACCGTCCGAAGCATACTCAGTAGAGTGGCTTTAGACGAATCAACCCATACGGGCTTCAATACTGGCGGTGCGCGTAGGAATAATCCTACTAGTCGCGGCGCCAAGTTGAAGAAGAGTAAAAGCGGGAAGTAAAACTATGATTCAGATGCAATCCATATTGGATGTTGCTGACAACACGGGTGCACGTGCAGTTATGTGTATTAAAGTGTTGGGTGGCTCGAAGCGACGTTATGCCGGAATTGGCGATGTCATCAAGGTTAGCATCAGGGATGCTGCCCCACGAGGACGCGTGAAAAAAGGCGAGATTTACGATGCCGTTGTCGTTCGTACGGCAAAAGGAGTTCGCCGCGCAGACGGTTCATTGGTTAAATTTGATTCCAATGCTGCCGTTTTGCTCAACCAAAAACTCGAGCCCATTGGCACCCGTATATTCGGACCAGTCACTCGTGAGTTGCGTACTGAGCGTTTCATGAAAATTGTATCGCTGGCACCGGAAGTGATTTGAGAGGCTAGAGATGAATAGAATTAAAAAAGGTGATGATGTTATCGTGATCACAGGTCGCGATAAGGGCAAGCGGGGTGTGGTGTTGATGCTGGTGAAGGAAACTCATGTGCTGGTTGAAGGTGCCAACAAAGTCAAAAAGCATGAGCGTCCTAATCCCATGAAAAATACCCCCGGTGGCATTATTGAAAAAGAAATGCCTTTGCATATTTCTAACATAGCATTATTTAATCCCGTTACACAAAAAGCTGACCGCGTAGGTATTAAGCAGTTAGAAGACGGCAAGCGTGTGCGGTATTTTAAGTCTAACGGTGAAGTGGTAGACGTATGAGCGAACAAAAACAAGATAAGAAGGTTAAAGCACCAGCTCGCGCACCGAAAGAAAAGCGTGCAGCCAAGGGGCAGGATCAATCTAACGATCAATCCGTTTCTGCTAAAGCTCCAGTAAAGCCTGCGGTTACATCGCGCTTGCTGGGATATTACCGCGACACAGTGGTTAAAGATCTGACTGCTAAGTTCGGTTATATAAGTCCGATGCAAGTACCTCGTATAGAAAAAATTGTTTTAAACATGGGTGTTGGTGAAGCGGTGGCTGATAAAAAAATCATGGATCATGCAGTTTCTGACATGACCAAGATTGCGGGTCAAAAGCCATTAGTCACCAAATCACGCAAGGCCATTGCTTCTTTTAAGATTCGGGAAAATTATCCCGTCGGTTGTAAAGTGACCTTGCGCGGCTCAAGAATGTATGACTTTTTAGATCGCTTGGTTAATGTTGCCATGCCCCGTATTCGCGATTTTCGTGGAATATCCGGCCGAAGTTTCGATGGTATGGGTAACTACAACATGGGCGTTAAAGAACAGATTATTTTTCCGGAAATCGAATACGATAAAATTGATGCGATTCGCGGAATGAATATCACAATTTCGACAACGGCAAAAACAGATGAAGAAGCCCGTTCGTTATTGGTTGCATTCAAATTTCCGTTTCGGAACTAAGAGGCAAATATGGCAAAGAAGTCAGTAATAAACCGCAATGAAAAGCGCAAAGAAACTGTAAAGAAATTTGCTGCCAAGCGTAAACAATTGCAAGAAGCGGCAAATAGTCAAGCGTTGTCAGCCGAAGAGCGTTTTGAGGCACGGTTGAAGTTGCAAAAATTGCCGCGCAATTCAAGTCCCGTACGTGTACGTAACCGTTGTGCTTTAACGGGACGTCCTCGTGGGGTTTTCCGTAAATTTGGACTGGCCCGCGGGAAACTGCGTGATATAGCGATGCGCGGGGAAATTCCCGGTGTCATCAAGGCGAGCTGGTAATTGAAGCTGGTGCGTGTTTTTAATACCAGGAAGCAGGAGATGATTGCATGAGTATGAGTGATCCGGTCGCCGATATGTTGACGCGCATTCGTAATGCGCAACAATCGGAGAAAAAGTCGGTTGAAATGCCGATGAGCAAACTTAAGGCTGCAATTGCGAAGGTCCTTAAGGACGAGGGCTATATTGATGACTATGCTGTGCGCACTTTAGGCGGCAAGTCGAATCTCGATATTAGCCTTAAATATTACGCTGGGCGCCCCGTTATCGAGAAGATCGAAAGGGTGAGTCGACCAGGGTTACGAATTTATAAGCCGAGTACACAGATTCCTGTGGTCATGAATGGTCTTGGTGTGGCGATAGTGTCCACTTCCAAGGGCGTCATGACAGACCGAAAAGCGCGCGGTATGGGCGTTGGCGGTGAAGTGCTTTGTATCGTGGCCTGATCGGGATTGGAGTAATTTATGTCAAGAGTTGCAAATAACCCAGTGTTAATACCGGACAAGGTCGAAGTTAGTATCAATGCGACTTTGATTTCGGTAAAAGGTCCCTTGGGTACCTTGTCGCAAAAATTGTCACAGAATGTGTTGATTGAAAGAATTGAAAATCGTTTGGAGTTCAAGGTTAACGATAATTCTAATCAAGCCAACGCTATGTCAGGGACTTTACGTGCTGTGGTTAATAACATGGTCACAGGAGTTTCAAAGGGTTTTGAAAAGAAACTCGCTTTGGTCGGGGTGGGTTACCGAGCGCAAGCGCAGGGTGATAAATTGAATTTGACTTTGGGGTTTTCTCACCCGGTCGTTCATCAGTTGCCTGCAGGCGTCAAAGCAGAAACGCCGACACAAACGGAAATTATTATCAAAGGGGCTGATCGCCAACAGGTGGGTCAGGTCGCAGCTGATATTCGTGCCTACCGTTCTCCAGAACCGTATAAAGGCAAGGGTGTTCGTTACGTGGGTGAGCAGATTGTGCTCAAGGAAACTAAGAAGAAGTAGGCGGTTAAATCATGATAGATAAAAAACTCTCTCGTCTTCGTCGTTCACGTCGTACACGAGCAAAAATTTCAGAACTCAAAGTAGTTCGATTGACGGTTAATCGTTCTAACTCACACATTTACGCACAAGTCATTGACGCAAGCGGTGGCAAAGTGCTCGCTAGCGCGTCATCGGCAGATGCCGCTGTTCGGGTTGATCTTAAAAATGGCGGAAATGTAAAAGCAGCCGCGCTGATTGGTAAATTGATTGCTGAAAAAGCTATCAAAGCAGGGGTTGAGACGGTTGCTTTTGATCGTTCAGGATATCGTTTTCATGGCCGAGTTAAAGCGCTTGCAGAAGCAGCGCGTGAAGCCGGCCTTAAGTTCTAGAACCAGGGAATCCTCATGGCGAAGATGCAAGCGACAAAAATGCAGGGTGGTAATGAAGAGCGCGGAGATGGACTTCGCGAGAAGATGGTGGCGATTAATCGTGTCACTAAGGTTGTTAAAGGTGGCCGTATTCTTGGCTTTGCTGCGCTGACCGTGGTTGGTGATGGTGACGGAAGCATCGGCATGGGTAAGGGCAAGTCGCGTGAGGTGCCTGTCGCAGTTCAAAAAGCGATGGAAGAAGCACGTCGTAAAATGGTTAAAGTGTCTTTAAAAAATGGCACTTTGCAACATACCGTTATCGGTCGACATGGGGCTGCTAAGGTTTACATGCAACCGGCATCAGAAGGTACTGGGATTATTGCTGGTGGTCCGGTTCGTGCTGTGCTTGAAGTGATGGGCGTGACGAATATCTTGGCCAAATGCTTAGGTTCTACCAATCCTTATAACGTGGTGCGTGCGACCATTGATGGGTTGACCAGAATGAATACCCCTGCTGAAATTGCTGCCAAACGGGGTAAAACTGTTGAAGAGATTACGGGTTAATCATGACCGAAATTAAAAAAATCAAGGTAACGCAGTTAAAGAGCCTGATAGGCACAAAACCAGAACATCGGGCGAGTGTTAAGGGATTAGGATTGCGTCGTATTCGTCATACGGTAGAAGTTATAGATACCCCCGCCAACCGTGGAATGATCAATAAGGTGTCTTATTTGATCAAGGTTGGGGATTAATTCGAAGGGTAATGAGATGCGATTAAATAAAATCAAACCAGCTATCGGCTCCACACACTACAGCAAACGCGTAGGTAGAGGTATTGGCTGCGGATTGGGCAAGACGGCTGGACGTGGTCATAAGGGCCAAAAAGCACGTGCGGGTGGTTATCATAAAGTTGGCTTTGAAGGCGGTCAAATGCCTTTACATCGTCGCTTGCCCAAACGTGGATTTCGTTCACCCTTAGCAGGGCTCACGGCTGAAATTCGTCTTGGTGATTTACAAAGATTAAGTGCTCAAACTATTGATCTGGCTTTGTTAAAGAAAGAAGGGTTAGCACCCATTGGCGCGATCAGAGGTAAAGTAATTTTAGCCGGTAGTATCGAAAGAAAAATCGATATTAAAGGTTTGATTGTATCCAAAGGTGCAAAAGCTGCCATTGAGAAACAAGGTGGAAGCGTTGAAGTTAAACCGACCGAAGTCCAAGCGTAAAGAGGACTAGACGTTGGCTATTTATTCACAGCTTGCATCCGACAAATTTGGCGATTTAAAGCGTCGTACCCTATTTTTGATTGGTGCATTAATTGTTTTCCGCATTGGGTCATTTATCCCAGTGCCGGGAATCGATCAAACTGTGTTGGCCGATCTTTTTAATGAGCAGCGTGGTGGTATTCTTAGTATGTTTGACATGTTCTCCGGTGGTGCACTGTCGAGATTTTCGATTTTTGCCCTGGGAATAATGCCATATATTTCCGCCTCTATTATTATGCAATTGATGACGGTGGCCTCACCCACGATGGAAGCGTTAAAAAATGAAGGTGAATCGGGCCGTCGTAAGATTACTCAATACACCCGCTATGCAACCGCAGGGTTGGCTCTTGTCCAGAGCATGGCGATTGCCATCTCTTTAGAATCCCAGCGTGGTTTAGTGGTTGACCCTGGAATGATATTTAGAATCACCGCGATGGTAACTTTGACTACTGGTACTATTTTTCTGATGTGGTTGGGAGAGCAAATCACGGAGCGCGGTATCGGTAACGGTATTTCTTTGATTATTTTTGCAGGTATTGCGGCAGGATTTCCAAAAGCTGTGCACGGCACTCTTGAGTTGGTTGGCACAGGTGCCATGTCCATCCCCGTTGTGCTTTTTATCGGAATTTTGGTTATCGGAGTCACGGCCTTTGTTTGTTTTGTTGAAAGAGGTCAGCGTAAAATTTTAGTTAATTACGCCAAGCGACAGGTAGGACGTAAAGTGTATGGTGGGCAAAGCTCGCACTTGCCTTTGAAGCTCAATATGTCTGGTGTTATCCCCCCTATTTTTGCTTCATCTATTATTTTGTTTCCATCCACTATCGTTGGCTGGGTAGGGGAAGGCTCTAATCGCTTTATTTGGCTTAAAGATGCAGCTGCGACACTGCATCCCGGCCAACCGATTTACACTTTGCTCTATGCTTCAGCGATTGTGTTCTTCTGCTTTTTTTATACCGCTTTGGTTTTCAATCCTAAAGAGACAGCTGAAAACTTGAAGAAAAGCGGTGCGTTTGTTCCCGGCATTCGTCCTGGGGATCAAACGGCTCGACATATTGAAAAGATAACGTTGCGTTTGACATTGGTGGGTGCTGTTTACGTCACGTTGGTTTGTTTGTTGCCAGAATTTTTGATTGTTTGGAAGAATGTGCCTTTCTATTTTGGTGGCACTTCCTTGTTAATTATTGTGGTGGTGACCATGGATCTGATGGCCCAAGTACAAGCTTACATCATGTCGCATCAGTATGAGGGATTGATGAAAAAGGCTAACTTAAAGGGTGGAATGTTCCCGACGCGTTAGAATGGCAAAAGAGGAAACCATACAAATGTTAGGTGAGATTGAAGAAACTTTACCTAACGCCACCTTCAAAGTGAAACTGGAAAATGGGCACGTTGTTTTAGGGCACATTTCAGGGAAAATGCGTATGCATTACATTCGTATTCTGCCTGGAGACAAGGTTACTGTAGAGATGACGCCGTATGATTTAACGCGTGGAAGAATTGTGTTTCGCGCGAAGTGAAGTAAAGACTGGGAGCTGCAAAATGAAAGTTCAGGCATCGGTAAAACGTATGTGCCGCAATTGCAAAATTGTGAAGCGTAAACGTGTGGTTCGTGTGATATGTAAGGACCCTCGTCATAAGCAGCGTCAAGGGTAATTCGTTGTTGGTTAACCAACTGCAAAAGTCAGTGGAGTGATCGTATGGCCCGTATTGGTGGCGTAAATATTCCGAATCATCAGCACGCTGATATCGCATTAACCGCGATATATGGCGTTGGTAGAAGTCGTGCACGTTTGATTTGTGCTTCTGCTGGTGTTGAATTTAATAAAAAAATCAAGGATCTCTCGGATTCTGATATGGATAAGCTGCGCGAGCAAGTTGCTAAGTTTGCAACTGAAGGTGACTTGCGTCGTGAAGTGTCCATGAACATCAAGCGCCTGATGGATTTAGGCACATGGCGGGGCAAAAGGCATCGTGTGGGATTGCCCGTTCGTGGACAGCGTACTCGTACAAATGCGCGCACGCGCAAGGGACCGCGTAAAGCGGCAGTTAAGCTGCAAAAAGGCACTACAGCCTAAGTTATCAAGAGGTAGTAATCGAATATGGCAAAAGCAAGCACGAGAGTGCGCAAAAAAGTTAAAAAGAATGTCGCCGAGGGTATTGCCCACGTGCATGCGTCCTTTAATAACACCATTGTTACCATCACCGATCGACAAGGTAATGCCTTGGCTTGGGCGACTTCAGGTAGCAATGGATTTAAGGGTTCGCGTAAGTCGACTCCTTTTGCAGCCCAGATCGCCGCAGAGCAATGCGGTAAATTAGCTGTGGAGTGTGGTGTGAAAAATTTAGAAGTTCGTATCAAAGGACCCGGACCAGGACGCGAGTCAGCAGTACGCGCACTGAATGCCGTGGGTTTTAAAATCACCAGTATTTCGGATGTAACTCCAGTGCCGCACAATGGCTGTCGTCCCCCGAAAAAGAGACGAGTCTAAGGAGATCCCAACGTGGCAAGAAATCTCGACGCAAAGTGCAGACAGTGTCGCCGTGAAGGCGAAAAGCTTTTCCTCAAAGGCGAAAAGTGTTTTACCGATAAATGTGCAATAGAGCGACGTAATTACCCACCTGGGCAACACGGTCAGAAACAAGCCCGTTTGTCTGGTTATGGTGTTCAGTTACGTGAAAAACAAAAAATCCGTCGTATTTACGGGCTTTTGGAGCGTCAATTCCGCAAGTTTTATGCGGAAGCAGCCGCTAGCAAAGGGGTGACCGGCGAGGCTTTATTACAAATGCTTGAAAGTCGTCTCGATACAGTCGCTTTCAGAATGGGCTTTGGTGCCTCACGCACAGAGTCACGCCAGATTGTTCGGCACAACGGCATATTAGTTAATGGCAAACGGGTTAACATCCCTTCTTTCCAATGTCGTCCTGGTGACGTCGTTGAAGTGGCTGAAGGCTCTAAGGCTCAATTAAGAATCAAGGCTGCTGTAGAAGCTGCTGACTCCAGAGGCCGTGCTGAATGGATCGAAGTCGATTCTAAAGCTTTCAAAGGTACTTTCAAAGCATGTCCGCAACGCTCAGAATTACCTTCAAGTATTAATGAATCGCTCGTCGTCGAGCTTTACTCCAAGTAATCACGATATTAGCGAAAGGGCGCCCAATTATGTCCAATACAGCATTTCTGAAGCCTCGCATTATCGATGTTCAGAACCTCTCAACGCATCATGCTCGCTTGACTATGGAGCCTTTTGAGAGAGGTTATGGCCATACTTTAGGTAATGCTTTACGTCGTACTCTTTTGTCTTCCATGCCAGGTTACGCTGTCACAGAAGTAAGCATTGTTGGGGTCTTGCACGAGTATTCAACCATTGACGGTGTTCAGGAAGATGTGGTCGATATCTTGCTGAATCTGAAGGGTATCGTGCTTAAACTTCATAATCGTGATGAAGCACTATTGACATTAAAAAAATCGGGTGATGGCATAGTTACTGCCGGTGATATTGAGCCCATGCATGATGTGGAAATCATTAATCCCGAACATGTTATCGCCCGTTTATCGACCGGTGGTAGTCTTGAGATGCAAATCAAGGCGCAGAAAGGCCGGGGCTATGATGCGGCTTCCACACGTAAGGCGTTAGAGGATGAAGCCCGTTTAGTCGGTCATATTTTACTGGATGCTTCTTACAGTCCGGTTCGGCGCGTGACTTATTCTGTTGAATCTGCACGGGTGGAGCAACGTACGGATTTAGATAAGCTCATTATGGATATCGAGACCAATGGTGCGATTGACCCTGAGGAAGCGGTTCGTTATGCTGCGCGTATCATGGTTGAACAGTTATCTGTATTTGCAGACTTAACCGGCACACCGGCGTTGATTGAAGAAAAGCGTGCCACTCAGGTGGATCCGGTTTTATTGCGCCCTGTTGATGATCTAGAATTAACCGTAAGATCTGCTAATTGCTTGAAAGCTGAAAATATTTATTACATCGGCGATCTGATCCAACGGTCCGAAACCGAATTATTGAAAACGCCTAATTTAGGACGTAAGTCTTTAAATGAAATAAAAGAAGTTTTAGCTTCCCGTAGTCTCACACTAGGGATGAAGCTGGAAAATTGGCCGCCCTTAGGACTTGAAAAAATTTAATTAAGCGGCACGAATACAAGGAATCATCATGCGTCACCGTCACGGATTACGTAAACTAAATCGCACGAGTAGCCACCGTTTGGCTATGCTGCGCAATATGGCAAACTCGTTATTAAAACATGAGGCCATCAAAACGACATTACCTAAAGCTAAGGAATTGCGTCGTGTAGTAGAACCTATTATTACATTGGGCAAGTCTCCTACCTTGGCTAATCGCCGTATGGCTTTTAACCGGTTGCGTGATCGGGAGAACGTAGTCAAGTTGTTTGATGAAATTGGTCCGCGTTACGCAAAACGTAATGGTGGTTATTTACGTATTTTGAAGTTTGGCTTCCGTAAAGGCGATAATGCGCCAATGGCATTTGTGGAGCTGGTTGATCGCCCTGAGCCCATTGAGGCTGCTGAACCGGTAAGCACAGAAGAAGCGGCTAGTTAATTTTAAAAAACGTCAAACCCTACTATGTAGGGTTTGACGTTTTTTACTTGGTTAGGGCCTTTTTAAGAGTGTCATTGAGGAGTGTTAGTCAACTCTCCCATTAATATCCCTGACCCTGCATATGGCTTTTTTTCTCTTTTCCTCTCCCTTTTTGCCGACTTTTTCCATCCTTTTTTCATACTCTCCGCTAGCCTAATGGTGAGCTTATGGCGAGTCTAAAAAAGAAATGTCAGAAGCAATAGGCAGGAGATTTAAGAGAATGTGTTGAGTCTTAATAGTTTGAGCGCTACTGCTCCTATTATTGCTTTCTAATGTCGCCTCAGTGCTTTATTTAGGTACTCGTTCAGCCTATTTAATGTCAGCCTTTCATGAACCGATTAAAATAGCGCGATAATCATTCACGTTGGTACGCGTGGGTCCGGTTAAGACCAAGTCGCCTAGGGCATGAAAGAAAGCATAACTATCATTTTGATGTAAAAGTGCGAGGGGATTAAGGCCCAAACTTCTAGCACGAGTTAATGCATCAGGGGAGAGCAAAGCGCCTGCATTGCTCTCAGAGCCATCAATACCATCGGTATCGCAAGCTAGGGCAAATGTATTTTCGCACCCCTTTAAGTCAAGGCCAAGGGATAAAAGAAAATCACTGCAACGCCCCCCCCGACCTTTACCCGTTACTGTCACGGTGCATTCACCCCCGCTTAAAAGTGCAATCGGTGGGGCCCAAGGGTGGGCGTATTGACGTATTTGTCGAACAAGAGCTCCCTGCGCTTTGGCCACTTCACGTGCCTCCCCCGTGATGGTGTCTCCTAGAATGACACTGGGAATTTTGTTTGTGGTAAAAAATTGCTGTGCTGCAAGCAGTGAGGTTTGGGATTTGGCAATAATAATATTTTTTACTCGCGATAATGCGGGATCCCCGGGTTTTGGTGTTTCAGGGATGGAACCGGATTGCCCCATTTCAAGAAATAATTGAATCGACGCAGGGGTTTGAATGTTATAGCGTTTTAAAATATCGATCGCCTCTGCATAGGTGCTAGGATCGCCAACACAAGGACCAGAGGCAATATGCGTTGGATCATCACCGACAACATCGGAGATGATGAGGGTGTGTATCGGTGCACGACAAGCCGCCGCCAGTCGCCCGCCTTGAATCGCTGAGAGGTGCTTTCGCACTACGTTCATTTCTTGTATCGGCGCGCCTGATCGAAGTAACTGTGTGGTTAAGTCCCGAATATCCTTCATGGCTAAACCTTCGGCAGGCAGGTTCATAAGGCTCGAGCCTCCTCCGGAGAGCAAAACGAGGAGCTGATCGTTGGGTGTGAGGGTTTTCACCAGTCTAAAAATCTCCTTGGCCGCTGCATTTCCTGCTTCATCCGGTACGGGGTGCCCTGCCTCAATGACTTTAATATGATTGGTCAGTAATCCATGCTGGTAGCGAGTCACTACCAAGCCTTCTATGCGGTGATTTAAGGATGGCCATTGTTGTTCTACGGCCAGTGCCATGGATGCAGCCGCTTTGCCAGCACCGACCACGAGGGTCTTACCTTTGGGGGGGGAGGGTAAATGTTGAGCAATAAGATTTAAAGGGTCTGCTGCCGCTAAGGCCGCATTAAAGCTCGATAAGAGGAGTTCACGCGGGGAAGTCATGAGGGCAAATACTCTTTTAAATAAAAGCCAGTGTAGCCTTTCGATTGTTGGCAGATGGTTTCTGGCGTACCCTCAGCCACTAAGGTTCCACCACCATTGCCGCCCTCAGGACCTAGATCAATAACCCAATCGGCAGTTTTAATCACATCTAAATTGTGTTCAATCACGACAATCGTATTGCCATGATCTCGTAATCGGTGCAAGACTTTTAATAACATATCGATATCATGAAAATGTAGACCTGTCGTGGGCTCGTCCAAAACATATAACGTTCGCCCGGTATCGCGTTTGGAGAGTTCTAGGGCGAGTTTGACGCGCTGGGCTTCTCCGCCGGATAAGGTGGTGGCACTTTGTCCTAGATTGATGTAACCCAAGCCCACATCCAGTAATGTTTGAAGCTTACGTGAAATAACCGGAATCGCTTCAAAAAATTGTGCGGCCACTTCTACCGTCATGCCTAACACTTCATGAATACTTTTGCCCTTATACAGGATTTGGAGCGTTTCCCGGTTATAGCGCTTGCCTGAACAAACTTCACAGGGCACGTACACGTCTGGTAGAAAATGCATCTCCACTTTAATCATCCCGTCGCCTTGACAGGATTCACAACGTCCGCCTTTCACATTAAAAGAAAAGCGCCCCGCTCCATAGCCTCTTTCGCGTGCAGCGGGCACTCCCGCATATAAATCGCGAATTGGGGTAAATAGGCCAGTATAGGTAGCAGGATTAGATCGTGGGGTGCGGCCAATGGGACTTTGGTCAACATTGACGACTTTGTCAAAAAACTCCATCCCACTAATACTCTCATGTGCAGCCGGTTCAGCCGCACTCCCATAAAGATGGGCTGCCGCAGCGCTATAGAGGGTATCGTTAATGAGAGTTGATTTACCTGAACCGGAGACCCCCGTTACACAGACGAAAAGTCCTACGGGGATGCGGACCGTGATATTTTTAAGATTGTTGCCGGTAGCCCCATGGATGATGAGTTGGCGCTGGGGGGTTGGATAATGGCGCTCCTTGGGTAGTGCAATGGCAAGACGTCCAGAAAGGTACTGACCCGTGAGCGAATCGGGGTGGGAGACAATTTCCTGGGGAGTGCCGTGAGCGATTACGTGACCACCGTGAATACCGGCGCCTAGTCCCATGTCGATGACGTAATCGGCTTGTAAAATAGCATCTTGGTCATGTTCCACCACAATCACGGAATTGCCAATATCCCGAAGCCGCTTGAGCGTTTCGATTAAACGAGCATTATCGCGTTGATGAAGTCCGATGGAAGGCTCGTCTAATACATACATCACTCCAGTAAGGCCAGAGCCAATTTGACTGGCTAAGCGAATCCGTTGTGCTTCCCCCCCCGACAAAGTGTCAGCCGCTCGATTTAGCGAGAGGTAATCTAGGCCCACGTTGACTAAAAAAACTAAGCGATTAGCGATTTCTCGTACAATTTTATCGGCAATGGTACGTTTGGAGCCTGGAATATCAAGCGTGTTGAAAAAAATGACGCACTGATCTAAAGAAAAATTACTGACCTCGTGAATATTTTTTTTACCCACTGTGACATGCCTTGCTTGGGTGCGTAGTCTCGTGCCTTGGCAATCGGGACAGATTTTGACATTCAGATATTTGCCTAACTCCTCCCGCACCAATAAAGAATCGGTTTCCCGATAGCGCCGATCCAAGTTAGGTAATACCCCTTCAAACGCATGGACCTTCATCACACGTTTGCCACTTTCAGAGTGATATTGAAAACTAATTTTTTCACTACCTGAGCCATGAAGTATGAGGGACTGGATCGTTGGATTTAATTCGTTGAAAGGCGTTTCCAGATCAAAGGTATAGTGCGAGGCGAGGCATTGCAGCATTTCAAAATAAAATTGATTGCGTCGGTCCCAACCCTTGATGCAACCCGAGGCGAGCGATAGATCTGGAAAAGCCACCACGCGCCGAGGATCAAAAAAATCAATGTGACCTAAGCCATCACAACTAGGACAAGCGCCCATCGGATTATTAAATGAAAAAAGACGGGGCTCGAGTTCGGGTAATGAGTAGTTACAAGCGGGGCAGGCAAATTTGGCAGAAAACAAGTGTTCCTGTCCGCCATCCATCTCCACCGCTAAGGCGCGCCCTTCGGATTGACGTAAAGCGGTTTCAAAAGATTCGGCGATCCTTTGCTTTGATTCGGCTCTGACTTTGAGTCGGTCGACGATGACTTCGATCGTGTGTTTGAATGTTTTCTTCAGTTTTGGCAGGTTATCCATTTCGTACACCTTGCCATCGATGCGCAGTCGCGTAAAACCTTGGGCCCGTAATTGATCAAATAAATCGACTTGCTCCCCTTTCCGATCTGAAACCAAGGGGGCGATGATCATGATTCGAGTGTCCTCGGGGAGGCACAGAACATGGTCGACCATTTGCGCAACACTTTGCGCTTGTAGGGCGAGGGCGTGTTCTGGGCAATGCGGCTCTCCGACACGGGCGAATAAAAGACGTAGATAATCGTGAATTTCAGTGATGGTCCCCACTGTGGAGCGGGGATTGTGACTGGTGGCTTTTTGTTCGATTGAGATCGCCGGTGATAGACCATCAATGAGGTCAACATCGGGCTTTTCCATGATTTGAAGAAATTGACGAGCATAGACGGATAGGGACTCGACATACCGACGTTGCCCTTCGGCATACAGGGTATCGAAGGCCAGAGAGGATTTACCTGAACCGGATAAGCCAGTGATGACGACGAGTTGCTGTCGCGGTAGATCAACACTGATATTTTTGAGGTTATGAGTGCGAGCCCCTCTGACCCGAATGTATTCGCTCCTAGCGGGGATCGCTACGCCGGTATTAGGTTGAAGCACGGGTTCTGAGAGGGAAGGGAGTGTTTTTTTATTGCCCTCTTGATTCTGCACGTGGCATGAATCCGTGGCGGGAACATCGATCAGGGGAGTGGTGCTTGCGGACAATGGGAAACCAGTATTTTATTGTAAACCTGCTAATATACCCGTAATTTGTTTCAATATTACACTGAATTATTTTCATGACAACAACGTCCCGCATGAGTGGCTTGGAGATTCGTGCCAGCCTTGCCTTGGCCATTGTTTTTGGTTTGCGTCTTTTTGGTATGTTTGTGATTTTGCCCGTTTTTGCTATTTATGCAGAAACGCTGCCCGGCGGACATGATCTGAGCTTGGTCGGTATTGCGATTGGAATCTATGGATTAACCCAAGCGATATTGCAAATCCCGTTTGGTTGGTTGTCAGATCGCTTTGCTCGAAAACCCGTGATCTATGCCGGTCTTATCTTGTTTTCTGTAGGCAGTTTTCTTGCGGCGGTCGCGCCGAATCTTCATATCATTATCTTAGGCCGTATTTTGCAAGGCGCTGGTGCGATCTCAGCGGCTGTCATTGCGTTGGCCTCTGATTTAACTCGGGAAGAGCACCGTACTAAATCCATGGCCATGATTGGCTCTACCATTGGCTTGGTGTTTGCTTTGTCTTTAGTCGCCGCACCTTGGTTAAATCAGCTGGTCGGTGTGCCCGGTATTTTTGCCTTGACGGGCATTCTGGCTTTAGGGGCGATTGTAATGGTTTGGAAAGTGGTGCCTGCGGCTCCCCCGAAGCCCCCTCGAGTGGAAGCGTCAAATTTATTGGCTGATTTACGTAAGGTCTTGGCGGATCGGCAGTTGCTACGGCTTAATTGGGGCATTTTTAGTTTGCACGCCGTACTGATGGCTTTATTTATAGCCGTACCCCTTTCTTTACGTCATCAGGGGATGGAACTATCAACGCATTGGCAGGTTTATTTGCCGGTAATGCTAGGCTCCTTTGTTTTTATGGTACCGGCTGTCATGAATGCTCACGTTCCGGCGAGACTGAAAAGAATTTTTGTGGGGTCCGTTGCTTTTTTATTGCTGGATCAGATATTGATGCCCGTATTGATGGACGGTGTATTGCCCATCTCAATGTTTTTATTGGCATTTTTCATCCCTTTTAATATTTTAGAAGCGTTACTACCCTCCTTGGTTTCTAAAATGGCCCCTCCAGGGTTAAAGGGCGCGGCCATTGGTATATATAGTAGTGTTCAGTTTTTGGGTACTTTTGCTGGCGCGGCTGCAGGGGGGTATTTGTATAAGCATGAAGGGATAATGGGTATTGTGGTTCCGGGAGCCATTGTGCTCGCAATCTGGCTTATACTGGCTATGGGTATGCAAGCCCCGCTGCCTCGCATGAAGCCCGTTGCGGACCCATTGCCGGCTCAACATGAGGGTAGATGAAAAAATTCTTTTTTGGAGTAAAAAATGGCATCAGTTAATAAGGTGATTTTGGTTGGCAATTTGGGTAAGGATCCTGAAACACGGTTTATGCCCAGTGGCGATGCTGTTGCCAACTTCAGTATCGCGACCACAGAAGTGTTTAAGGATAAAAGTGGTTCAAAGCAAGAGCATACCGAGTGGCACCGCATTTCTTTTTTTGGTCGTCAAGCGGAAGTGGCCGGAGAGTATTTGAAAAAAGGTTCTCCCGTCTACATAGAAGGACGTATCCGAACCCGTAAATGGCAGGATAAGGAAGGCCAAGATCGCTACACCACAGAAATTGTGGGTGACCGTCTCCAGTTATTAGGCGGTCGGGGTGTGTCTGACAATGCGAGTGGCGGTGAGCCCCCTTCACAATATTCCAATGAGGCGGCTCCTGCCCGGCGTAGCGACCCCCCAGAGGCAAAGACAGCCAAGCCCAAGGCGACTAAACCGGGGTTTGATGAAATCGAGGACGATATTCCGTTTTAGAGTATTTGAGTATTGACGCGCCTTGGTCCTGACCCCCGAGTTCCACAAACCTTATTCGTTAAAAGGTTATTTTCTGTAGAGGCTTGGGGATGGGGCTCGTAGGGGCTTGTAGGCCATGGGATTGTCTATACAATAGGCATCTCTTCGCTTAGGCTCGGGTGTATAATCCGTGTTTTTAACCGACTTAAATGTTAGAGTTTTAACCATGCCGATTTACGAGTACCGTTGTGATAGCTGTGGCTTTCAAAAGGAATTTATTCAGAGAATGAGTGACCCTCGTTTAACGGATTGTCCTGAGTGTAAAAAACCGACCTTTAGCAAAATGGTCACGGCTGCCGGCTTCCAACTAAAGGGAGGGGGTTGGTATGTGACCGATTTTAAGGGCAGTGGTTCAGCGCCTTCAACTTCGACCAGTAGTAGTAGTACAGAAAGCAAGACCAAAACGGCAGAAAAATCTGCCGCGACCGAATCTTCAGCCCCAGCAGCGAGCGCTTCATCTGGTGATAAACCTAAGGCAGAACCTGCCAAGGCAAGCACCCCCACCGTCACAACACCATCGAGTTCATAAAATCCACAGTCAGCGGTATGGCATAAAAAACGGATGTAAAACGTAGGTATCATACGGATACAATCGGTGGATTTTTGGTTGTAAAGGGTTGGGTTATTGTGGTTTTTTTCGTGATCTTCGTCGGTATTTATAACCCATGACAAAAAAAAGTTTTTTCAAGCGATATCTCATTACTGGGTTACTGATTTGGGTGCCGCTGGTCATTACCCTTTGGGTGCTAAATTTGCTCGTCAGCACGATGGACCAGTCGTTACAACTTTTGCCACTAAGGCTCCGTACGGAAAGTTGGATGGGACAACATATCCCGGGCTTAGGCGTGATACTGACCTTACTGGTGGTGCTGGTGACTGGAGTACTCGCAGCTAATTTTATTGGCCAAAAATTGGTTCACTTTTGGGAAAATGTGCTGCAGCGAATTCCCGTGGTCAATACCATTTATCGCTCAGTCAAGCAGATCAGCGACAGTTTGTTCTCCGGTTCAGGCCAAGCCTTTCGTAAAGTGCTTTTAGTGCGTTACCCACACCCTCAGGCGTGGTCGATTGCGTTTCAAACCAATGTGCCGGAGGAATTGTTGCCTTTATTGGAGGAGCCTCATGTCGCAGTTTTCATCCCGACTACGCCAAGCCCTGTGAACGGATTTTATTTTTTTGTTAAACGTTCAGAAGTCATTGAATTGAGCTTGAGCGTGGAAGATGCTTTCAAATACATCGTATCGATGGGTGTATTAGGTTCGGTTAACCCCTCAAGTGAGCCTTTGGCCGAGGGCAAGATCGAATCGATGTTGCATAAGATGGTTTCACAGTCAAAAGCAAAACCAAATAGTTCTGTCGTTGATTAAACGTAATTTTTAAATGGTAGATTGACAATATGCGTAGCGAATATTGCGGACTTATTAACCGTAAACATTTAGAGCAAACCGTCACGGTGCAGGGCTGGGTTCATCGTCGAAGAGATCATGGTGGTGTGATTTTCATCGATTTGCGTGATCGGGAAGGATTAGTGCAAATTGTTTGTGACCCGGATAATGTGCCGACTTTCACTTTGGCTGAGAGTGTACGAAATGAGTTTGTCGTCAGTGTGACTGGGCGGGTTCGTCCCCGACCTGAAGGCACGATCAATACCAACCTCATCAGCGGAGAGATCGAGATCCTCGCCGACTCGATGGAGATTTTGAATCCCTCTCTGACCCCGCCATTTCTTATGGATGATGAGTCGTTATCTGAAACCGTGCGCCTTGAATATCGTTTTTTAGATCTTCGCCGTCCACAGATGCAAAAAAATCTCTGGCTTCGCTATCGCACGAGTATGGCAGTGAGAAATTACCTGGATCAATTAGGCTTTATTGATATAGAGACCCCGATGCTCACGCGCTCCACGCCAGAGGGGGCGCGGGATTATTTGGTGCCCTCTAGGGTGCATTCGGGATCTTTTTTTGCATTACCGCAGTCACCCCAATTATTTAAGCAAATGTTGATGGTCTCTGGTTTTGATCGTTATTACCAGATTGTTAAGTGCTTTCGGGATGAGGATTTGCGTGCTGACCGTCAACCTGAGTTTACGCAGATTGATATTGAGACATCATTTTTAGATCAGGCTGAAATTACGCAGATGATGGAAGATATGATTTGTCATATCTTCAAAAAAGTACTGCAAATCGAGTTGCCAAAGCCTTTTCCACGTCTGGCCTACGATGATGCGATGAGGCTATATGGTTCGGATAAACCCGATTTGCGCATATCATTGGAGTTAACCGAGTTAACTGATGTGATGAAGACGGTGGCATTTAAAGTATTTTCGGTGGCAGCCAATCAGGCCGGCGGACGGGTGGCAGCACTACGCATTCCTGCTGGGGCCAGTCTGAGCCGAGGTGAAATTGATGCTTATACCGAGTTCGTGAAAATTTATGGGGCTAAGGGGCTGGCTTACATCAAAGTCAATGACGTTACTCAGTTAAATGAAGCCGGACTTCAGTCCCCGATTGTGAAAAACCTCTCTGCGAGTTGTCTGCAGGCGGTGATGGAGCGCACGGGCGCACAAAACGGCGACTTGATTTTCTTCGGCGCGGATAAGGCACGTGTGGTCAACGAGGCCATGGGCGCGTTGCGTGTGAAAATAGGCCACGAAAAAGGTTTTGCTGAAAAAGTGTGGAAACCGCTTTGGGTGTTGGAGTTCCCGATGTTTGAGTGGGACGAAGAGGCGCAGCGCTGGAATGCCATGCATCATCCCTTTACCGCTCCAGCTAAGGGGCATGAAGAGTATTTATCAACCAATCCCGGTGCTGCTAAGGCCATTGCTCACGATATGGTGCTCAATGGTTGGGAAATTGGTGGTGGGTCGATTCGTATCCATCAACAAGAGGTCCAGTCCAAGGTATTTTCTGCTCTGGGCATTGATGCTGAACAGGCACAGGCAAAATTTGGCTTCTTGTTAAAAGCCTTACAGTACGGTGCACCGCCTCACGGTGGGATTGCTTTTGGTTTGGATCGGATTGTCACCATGATGGCGGGTGCAGAGTCCATTCGTGATGTGATTGCCTTTCCTAAAACACAACGTGCGCAGTGCTTACTCACCCAGGCTCCTAATTCGGTGGACGAGAAGCAGTTGCAGGAGTTGCATATTCGTTTGCGTAAAGTCGAGCCCCCAGTGACCTGATGTCGTGGCGATATCATAGCCGATTGTATGGGTCGTTCGTTATTCGATGAACGAGCGAGTGTCGGACATCCGTGTTGTGTTTATAGTCAGTTAAAGCGATAGAAAATGACGAGCGTGGAGTATAAGATCCCCGTGTCGGTTTTGGTACTCATTCATACCCCCGATGCAAAAATACTGCTTCTGGAACGAGCCGACCGTCCTGGATTTTGGCAGTCTGTCACAGGCAGCCAAGATGATATAGACGAACCCTTATCGCAGACCGCACATCGGGAAGTGGGGGAGGAGACGGGGATCGATTGTTCAGATTACGCTTTGCTAGATTGGCAACAACATCATGCCTATGAGATTTTTCCCCATTGGCGAAGTCGTTATGCCCCTGGCGTCACGCACAATACGGAACATGTGTTTAGTCTTCAATTGCCGCATATACAACCTGTTCGCCTAGCGCCTCGCGAGCATTTGCAATACCAGTGGGTCCCGGCCAGGCAAGCCGCCGAGATGTGTTTTTCTTCGACCAATGCCAATGTTATCTTGCAATGGCTAGAAAAAAACGGGATTTGAGTGAAAAAAAAGGCGAATTACCGTTGATTTTTTACTGATTGACTGTAAAAACGGTTGATGGGGTGGAAATTTGTTTGGTTTATGATATCTTGTCAGACCCCAATCCGACATTGGCCGCTGTTTTTCTGAAGCGGGGTAAAAAGGAAAAGGTATCATGACACAAGTGACGGTAAGCACGACGGGTGCATTTGAATCGTATAAAAAGATGACTCCAGAAGAGTGTGAGTCAAGGATAGTGGCTGCCAAAAAAACATTGGGAGACCGACTCACTATTTTGGGACATCATTATCAACGCGCTGATGTCTATCGGCACGCTGATTTAGTTGGGGACTCTTTGGGATTGTCCAAACTAGCTTCTCGCACACAAGCCGAATATTTGGTTTTTTGTGGTGTGCATTTTATGGCGGAAGTGGCTGACATTTTGTCTAAACCGACCCAAACGGTGATTCTTCCCGACATGAGTGCAGGCTGTTCAATGGCTGATATGGCTAATTTGAATAAGGTTGAGCGGGCTTGGCGTGAGTTGTCTGAGATCATCGATCCAGAAGAGCAGGTCACCCCAATTACGTATATTAATTCCGCCGCTGATTTAAAAGCCTTTTGCGGCGAGCATGGCGGGGTTGTGTGTACGTCGACCAATGCCAAACAAGTGCTGCAATGGGCATTTGCTCGTCGTTCGAAGGTATTGTTCTTCCCAGATCAGCATTTGGGGCGGTGGACCGGTTATATGTTGGATATCCCCCTCGCTGAGATGTTGGTGTGGGATCCCGATTTGCCAATGGGGGGATTGACTGCGCAGCAGATCAAGATGGCCAAGGTGCTCTTATGGAAGGGGCATTGTTCGGTGCATCAAATGTTTCAGGCCGCGCATATTCTACGTTGGCGCCAACAAAATGCCACGGGAGCGGTGATTAGCCATCCGGAGTGCAATTTTGAGGTATGTAAATTATCCGATTACGTGGGTTCTACCGATTACATCATTAAGACGATAGCGGCGAGTGCCCCGGGAACGCGCTGGTTGGTCGGTACTGAGTTAAATTTGGTGAATCGATTGGCAGAAGAGTTTAAATCCCAGGGCAAGGTCGTTCAGTTTATGTCACCAACCGTTTGTATGTGTTCGACCATGGCTCGCATTGATACTCAACATTTGGCTTGGGCGCTCGATAACCTCACAGAAGGCCGTGTGGTTAATCAGATTAAAGTACCCCATAAAGAGGCCGAACTGGCTCGGATCACCCTTGATCGGATGTTGGCTTTTTCCTAAAGTGACGACCTGACGGTTCCACTGGTTCACGATCGCGTAGACCATTTTAATTATTGGTCTCTTGCGCTTATTTCTAGAATCCTTATGAAGTCAGCATAGGTCACGAGAGGGGCTTTTGCCTATCGATAGTCAACATGGCTCAGTTGCGCATTTTTGTTGATTGTCATGGCCCGTTAAGATGAGATATGCAACCGCCGATGACGGTCCGTGGTCTCGTTTAAGAGACCGAAGCCCTAGTGCCGAAAACAAGGTGCCTATAAACGCACTGCGCCTGAGTGCGTGGCGTGAGATAATCGCAAGGAACGCGGCCACACAGTCATACGATTCCTAGGATGATGTTTTGGTGTGTTGTGAGCGTGTTGTAGGCGCTTAAAAATAGCAGTTTCATTTTAAGGGACGTCATTTGTGAATCAGCACGGATTGGGTTCTACCGCTAGTGACAAGATAGGCGAACAAAAAAAACGTCGTAATGAATGGCGTGTCATTCCCACCTTGCTGCCCTTTTTGTGGGAATATAAACTTCGTGTGGCGATTTCCCTTGGTTTTTTAATCGCCGCAAAATTGGCTAATGTTGGGGTGCCTCTGGTGATGAAAGTCATCGTCGATGACCTCACACCCGGTCAACAAATACTGGCGGTGCCTTTTTCTTTGCTGATTGCCTACGGGGCATTGCGCTTTGCCAATACGTTGTTTGCAGAGTTGCGTGACATGGTGTTTGTGCGCGTCGCTCAACGCGCGGTGCGACGTGTAGCCCTCAATGTGTTTCGGCATTTGCACAGCTTGTCACTCCGATTTCATCTTAATCGCCAAACCGGTGGCATGACGCGTGATATTGAGCGGGGCACCCGTGGCATTTCGACTTTGCTGACCTACATGTTGTTTTCTATTATCCCCGTGATCCTAGAATTCTTGTTGGTCTCGGCTGTGCTTTGGCAACGCTTTGATTGGCGCTTTGTAGCGGTGACTTATGTGGCCGTGGCAGCGTACATCGGATTTACCATTTCGATCACCGAGTGGCGAACCGCGATTCGCCGTCGTGCCAATGAGCTAGATTCGAAAGCCAATAGCCGCGCTATCGATAGTTTGCTCAATTATGAGACGGTTAAATATTTTAATAACGAGGAGTTTGAAGCCCAACGTTATGATGCCAATCTCACCAGTTATGAGGCGGCCGCAGTCAAAACCGAAGCCTCGCTGGGAGTGCTCAACATAGGGCAAAGTGTGATTATCGCTTTTGCAGCAACCGCGCTCATGGTATTGGCAGCTGAAGGGGTGGTTTCGGGCCAGTTGACCTTGGGTGATCTAGTTTTAGTCAATGCTTTGTTGATACAGCTTTATATCCCATTGAATTTTTTGGGAATGGCTTATCGCGAAATTAAGCAGTCTTTGATTGATATGGATCGGATGTTTCGACTATTAGAGGAAAATCGAGAGATTAAAGATGCAGCTGAAGCTATCCCAGTCACGGAGGGTGCTCTGTCAGTGAGTTTTAAAAATGTGAGTTTTAGTTATCAGACTGAAAGAAAAATTCTTGACGATATCAGCTTTGAGATCCCTGCCGGAAAAAAGGTTGCCGTCGTCGGACATAGCGGTTCAGGCAAATCGACTTTGGCTCGATTGTTGTATCGTTTTTATGACGTAAATAGTGGGGTCATTCAGATCAATGGTGTCGATATCCGTCAATTGCGCCAGTCGAGCCTGCGTTCAAGTATTGGTATCGTGCCACAGGATACGGTACTTTTTAATGACACGATTTATTATAATATTCATTATGGTCGCACTAGCGCTAATCGCGAATCAGTGTTGGCGGCAGCCAAAGCCGCCCATATCCACGATTTTATAGTCACTTTGCCGGAAGGTTATGAATCCGCCGTAGGTGAGCGCGGATTAAAATTGTCCGGGGGAGAAAAGCAGCGAGTGGCGATTGCCCGTGCCTTGTTGAAACAACCTCGCATTCTGATTTTTGATGAGGCGACCTCAGCCCTGGACTCTCAATCTGAAAAAGCGATTCAAGAACAACTGGAACCGTTAGCGCGAAGCCACACCACGTTAGTGATTGCACACCGTTTATCTACCATTATGGATGCGTATCAAATTTTGGTGATGGATCAGGGGCGATTGATCGAACGGGGAACGCACCGCGAGTTACTCGAGCAGGAGGGGGCCTATGCGCGCATGTGGGCGCTGCAACAACAAGAGGAAGCGAGCCGAGAAATTAAGCGCATCCCCTAGTTAGGGGCTCCTCGCCCCCCAAGCTTTATCTTAAACCAAAAGGGGAAACTTGATTTGTGCCACGGTGCCTAGATGTTGAGTCTGGGGGAGGAGGCGAATCTCACCTTGGTGGCGAATGACGATTTCGCGCGCAATGGATAAGCCAAGGCCAGCCCCTTCGACCCCAGTACCTAAAATGCGGTGGAATCGTTCTAGAACGGCTTCTCTTTCTGCCTCGGGGATCCCAGGCCCATTATCCTCGACAGTCAAAAATAAGTGGCTTACATTTTGTGAAATCCTGACGGTGACTTGTCCGCCGTTGGGGGTATAGCGAATCGCATTATCAATGAGGTTGCTGAGCATTTCACGGATTAAAAAATCCTCTCCTCTCATCAACGGATCCTCAAGACAGGGCTCAAATCCCAGATCGATACCATGACTAATCGCCAAGGGAACAAAATCGGCGGTGACTTCCCGCGCCAAGACATTGAGTGCTAATTTTTCCTTTAACTTGGGATTTTCTGCTGAAGGCTCAGCGCGGGCTAAGGAAAGAAGCTGATTAATCAGATGGGTCGTGCGCTCAGCCGCTGATTGGATCTGAAGAAGCGTTTGGGCGACCTCTTCAGGGTTGGTTTGTCGTTGGGCTAATTCGGTTTGGGTGCGCAGCCCTGCAATGGGGGTGCGTAATTGATGTGCTGCATCAGCTATAAATCGTCGTTGAACAATAAACACTTCGTTTAATCTTTGCAGCAAGCTATTGGTCGATTCGATCAAGGGTCGCACTTCAGCCGGCACTTGATCAATCGACAACCCGGACAAGTCACGGTCAGAGCGTTTTTCTATTTCTCGGCTAAGCGTGGTTAAGGGGGCTAATCCTCGCCCGACTGAAAACCAGATCACAGCACCGGCTAGCAGCGCTAATAAAGCTTGAGGTAAGGCCATTCGAAGCAATACTTCTCGCAATAAATCGATTCTAGGGGAAAGTGTTTCGGCCACTTGTACGCTCACCATGTCACCGTGTGAGGCTTCAAGCGGTAAATTAATAACGGCAACACGAACATTTTGCCCACGGTAATTGTCATTGTAATAGAGCGCTTGGCCAGATGGAGCGATTCTTGAGGGGTTCAGATCCGATTCACCACTGACGTATTCGTTATGGGGGCCCGTGACCAAGTAAAAAAATTGCCCCGATTCCCTTGACCGCAACATTTTGATGGCCACATCGGGCAGGTCGACATTGATATGACCACGAAAAAACCGCACCTGACGACCGATGTCGAGAGCAGACTCTAGCAAAGCGCGGTCGTAGGCAACATTCACATATTGTTTGGCTATAAAGTAATCACTGTAAGCGCTGACTAGCCATAGGATGCTCAGTGGGATCGATACCCAGGTTAATACTTTCAGACGAAGGGTTTTTTGTGTCTTCATGTAACGCTTTTTTCTAGCAAATAACCTAAGCCACGAATCGTGCGAATCGTCACACCGGAACATTCGATTTTTTTTCGCAGTCGATGGATACAGACTTCAATAGCATTGGCCCCGACATCTTCATCCCAACTATAAATTTTTTCTGCCAATTGTTCTTTGCTGACTACTTTGCCGCTACGCATCATGAAAACTTCTAAAACTCCCAGTTCCCGTGCCGAGAGCTCCAAGGTTTGATCATTCAAGCTCAGGCGTCTTCCCACGGTGTCTAGTTTGAGGTTGCCATGGGTCAATAGGGCGGTGCCTCCCGTTTGGCCGCGACGAATTAAAGCGCGGACCCTAGCTTCTAGCTCCAATAGTTCGAAAGGTTTGGTCATGTAGTCATCTGCGCCAAGATCGAGGCCTTTTACCCGTTCATCGAGCGATTCTCGTGCGGTGAGTACGAGTACGGGGATATTGGAGGCACGCCGTCGAAGCCGTCTTAAGACCTCAAATCCGTCCATCCTCGGTAAACCTAGGTCAAGAATGACTAGATCGTAGGATTCAGCGGACAAGGCTAAATCAGCTGCCACGCCGTCATTGACACAGTTGACAGCATAATCACTCATTTTGAGCGAGCGTGTCAGACCGTCGGCAAGCAAAGGATCATCTTCTGCAATTAATATTCGCATGGATTAAGCATACCATTGTTAAAACAAGATAGGGGGCATCAAAATAGTGGTTAGATCTGACGAGGCGTTATAACCATGAAATGGGGTTGAAATATTTACCCTAGAGGGCGTCGAGTGTAAAAAGGTAAAAGAGTATAAAATACTTGAAAATTTACGAATAACCTTGTATTTTCAAAGGAGTAATTATTGATTTATTGGAGATGCGTTTGATGCTGTACATTGTGAGATTTTTGCTCTTGGCCTGGATTGCTTTATTGAGTCAATCTGCCTATGCGGCTGATACCGGTCTATCTGAAAGCCATGGCGATAAAAGCCCTCGTGTGAGTCGATTGACTACAATTTCGCATCCCACTAAATCACATCGTCGGGGTAAGCATGCTCGTAGCATTCCAGCCGAGCCGGCAAACCCCAAAGTATTAAATGTGATGTCCAATGCGGCCTTAGTGCTGAATGTGCAAAATGGCGAAGTGATCTTCAGTAAAAAAGACACTTTGGTTTCCTCTATTGCCTCCATTACTAAGCTCATGACCGCCATGGTGGTCATCGATGGGAAACAGTCCTTAGACGAACGAATTACCCTGACCACCGAGGATATTGATCATCTAAAAAATACGGGTTCACGTTTGGCGATCGGGACGAGCTTGACGAGGGAAGATATGTTACGGATTGCCTTAATGTCTTCGGAGAATCGCGCCGCCTCGGCTCTGGGGCGCAATTACCCTGGCGGTTTGTCTTCTTTTGTGAAGCAGATGAACCTAAAGGCTGAAGCGTTGGGAATGAAACAGTCGACGTTTGTGGATAGTAGTGGGTTATCGAAAAATAATGTCTCCACGGCTCAGGATCTGGCGAAGATGGTACAGGCCGCTTATCAATATCCCCTCGTTCGGCAGTTTACGACCGGTACTGATTACTCGCTTCGCACTTCAAACGGACGGACATTGGCCTATCACAACACCAATCCTCTGATTCGAAGGCCTGATTGGCATATCGAATTGTCTAAAACAGGATATATCAGCGAGGCAGGCCCCTGTTTGGTGATGCGTACAGTGATTTCAGGCACACCGATGGTGATTGTATTGCTTGATTCTTGGGGCAGAATGAGTCGGGCTGGGGATGCCAATCGGATTAAACATTGGATCGATGCGCACAGTGAAGTGTTGAAGTTAGGATAAGCGCTTTTATAAAAAAATGTTCTTGCCTCGTTTAGAGTAAGCAGGGCTAAACCGATACAGAAAGATTTTGTTTGTCCAAGGCTTATCGTTTACCATCGGATTGGGGTAAAACGGCCGACTGGGCAAGAGCGTTAGCCTTTAAAAAAGTCCATAATCTTTCATTAAAAGCTTGGGCTTGTTCCACATTAGACAGATGACCAGCATTTGCAATAATCGCGAGTTCTGAGTGGGCGAGTTGTTGATGCATGGCGAGTGCCATCTCCGGTGGTGTTCCGTGATCGTCCTCTCCGACCATGATCAGCGTGGGGCAGGTGATTTTGGTCAGTTCGTCGAAGGTGTCTACTTTGGCAATAGCGGCACAGGCACCACAGAAACCTTCGACCGGTGTTGATAAAATTCCTTCGCTGATGCGTTCCATCACATCAAGCCGTGTTAAACGAAAGGGGGTAGTAAACCATCGTTCTAAAGTGCTTGGTAAGACCCCTAGCATGCCTTGTTCTCGGGCGACTTTAATTCGTTGGCCCCACATGGCCTCGGCGTTGGCAGGTCGTTTGCTGGTGGTATCTGCGAGCACTAAGGTTTGTAGCACTCCAGGATATTGGAGGGCAAAGGTTTGACCGATCATCCCGCCCATGGATAGACCTAGCCAATGCGACTGAGTGATACCGATCGCAGAAAAAACACTGGCCACATCTTGAGCCATCTGATCAAGGCTATACGGCCCGGGTGGAGCGCTGCTTAAACCATGGCCGCGGGTATCAAAACGCAGGATGTGGAAGTCTTTGCTTAAAAGCGCGATCTGTTCATCCCACATGTGTAGATTACAAGCGAGGCTATGACTTAAGGTTATCCACGGGCCGTTAGGATTGCCTTCGATTTGAAGGTTAATGTCGATGTCTTGAATACGAATTTTCATGTTGAAAGTAGCTTTTTCACGTTAGTGAGTCGGTCTAATAGCGTCTCATCTTGATGATAGGGCAGGGGGATGGAGTTGGATCAGAAAGCGTAAAAAAACAAGGGCAAAAATCGTAAAGGCGTAGACAGTCATTATTGTCGGCGGGATGGGGCCGGTATGAAATTAAACGCGTAAAGCGCTCCCAGATAAGATGATCCTGCAAGCCCTATGGCGAGTCAAAATGGGAAGTAGTATATTATCAGTATTGGTTATTTCATGCTTTTTAGCCAACCCTATTTTGACGATAAACATGATGAGTAATGAACTTAAAAAAAATTCCCTAGGTTTAATTCAATCCGTGATTATGGGTGTGGCCGGTTCAGCCCCCTCCTACAGTATTTCGGCCACGATGGCCACTCTCATTGCAGCCGTCGGGGTATTGGCCCCCGCTAGTTTGTTTTACTGCGGCTTAATCATGGTGGGGATCGTGATGGCTTACCGACAGTTGAATGGACATAATGCGAATGCGGGCGCCTCTTATGCGTGGGTGAGTGAGATATTTGGCATGCGTTTGGGATTTTTTGCTGGTTGGGCATTAATGGTGGCCTCGTCACTTTTTATGGTCTCGGCCACCGTACCGGCAGCCTCTGCAACCTTTTTACTTTTCGCGCCGCAGTGGGTTGACTCTCAGACCGCCGTAACCCTGTGTGCCCTCGCATGGTTGACGTTAGTGACGGTGGTGGTGGTCGTTGGCGTTGGGTTGACCGCAAGAATTCAGATGATCATGACGATATGCGAGTTGGCCGTGCTGACGATTATTAGTGTTTTGATCCTTTTTCATTATGGCCCTGCCCATCAACACTTAATTAGTTGGCAACACTTTTCGCTAAAGGCTTTCACTGCCGAATCGTTTGCCAGTGGTGCTGTGATTGCACTCTTTTTTTTCTGGGGGTGGGACGTCACTTTAAATTTGAATGAAGAAACTGAATCGGCAAAACAATCCCCAGGTCTTGGTGCGGTGGGCGCGGTTCTGGTGATTATTGCGGCGTTTACGGGCTTTGCCGCGGTGGTTTTATTGGCTTTGAGTGACGAGCAAATCACTCAGGCTGGAACGAATGTGATCTTTGTCGTAGCTGATAAAATTTTACCAGCACCTTGGAATTACTTGGGTGTATTAGCCTTAATGCTCTCCACCATTGGTACGGTAGAAACCTCAATTTTGCAATTTACCCGCACCATGTTTTCTCAATCGCGAGATGGTTTATTGCATCCTCGCTGGGCAAAAATCCATCCAATCTGGAATACCCCTTATAGTGCGACGTTATTGATTTTTTTATTCGGTTCTTTTTTCCTAATCGCGTCGCTTGCTTCAAAAGATATTTCGGAAGTTATGAGTAAATCAATTAACGTGATTGGCGTGCAGGCAGCTTACTACTATGGTTTGGCAGGGTTTGCGTGTGCGTGGCATTTTAGACACAAGGCCATGCGCTCCGTGGTTAATTTTTTATTGATTTTTCTCTGGCCATTGGCTTCCTCACTCGTATTGTGGTGGGCGGCGGCACTGACGATCAGTGGTTTTGATGCAATCACCATGGCGATCGCGATTGGTAGCATGTCGTTGGGATGCTGGCCTTTGTGGCGCCATGCGCGTTTACTGCGCAAGCAACCCCTCGATTAAAGGGCTGACTTTTTAATCGAGCCGCACTACGTAAGAAAGGCTTAGACCTATTCAGTGCGTGACCTAGCTCTTCAGGCCTAGTAGGCAGGTTATCGAGTAGACGGTCATAGGTGAATAAGACACCCGTGCCCGACAGTAAATTTTGTAGAAAACTTTCGTTTAGGGTTCAAGCGAGGACCCTCAGACTGAATGTTACTGGGTATATTTTGTCGATGTCGGCTTGGCGACCCTTTTATTGAAATTATAGGCTAGCGAGGACATAAGATATGCGCCTAGTTTGCTCTTCTTGAGAGGATCGTTTGGGGGTGCGGTTTGTCTTTTTGAGAAATTCTTTTTCTATTTATGAGTCTTTTTTTTGCAGGGTAAAATGATGTTGCCTCTTTTTTTTGGATACTCACGCTCATGACCGATTTGCCATTGTCTTCCCCTACTATTGATTGCGTAGTCTATGAAAGCGTCATGATTGGTGTTCGTGATGGCGTGAAATTAGCTACCGATATTTATCGACCGGCGTTCAGAGGAAAGCTCATAGAGGCGGCTTTTCCGGTGATTCTTGAGAGGACTCCGTATGGTCGTCATCGAGCGTCTCGATCGGAAGTCGATCGTGGCCAGAGCAAAGCGCAGACAAGGGCAGAGGTGGCTGAATTTTTCGTGCGCGAGGGCTACGTGGTGATTTATCAGGACTGTCGTGGTCGACACGACTCGGAAGGCGAGTTTGTCAAATACCTCAGTGATGGTGAAGACGGATTTGATACGGTGGAGTGGATTGCCGCGCAATCCTGGTGCAATGGGAAGGTAGCCACCATGGGCTTATCCTATGCCGCTCATACTCAAGTGGCGATGGCCTGCTTGGCACCTCCAGCGCTGGCTGCTATGGTGGTTGATTGTGGTGGATTTTCTAATGCCTATCGATCGGGTATTCGTAGTGGGGGTGCTTTTGAGATGAAGCAGGTGACTTGGGCTTTTAATCAAGCTAAGCAAAGCCCATTGGCACAAAACGACCCGCGTGTGCGTGAAGCCTTGGGGTCGGAGGATCTTGTTCAATGGTTTTCTCATATGCCCTGGAAGCGCGGACAATCCCCTGTCAGTTGGGCGCCAGAATATGAAGATTATTTGTTTGAGCAATGGGGGCAAGGCGCGATGAGTGATTATTGGCAACAGTTGGGCATTTATGCGCAAGGTTGGTATGAGCGCTTTGCTCATGTACCCCAGATTCACATGTCGAGTTGGTATGACGCCTATGTACGCACCGCTTTAGATAATTATAATGGCCTTAAAACGGAAAAAAAGGATCAGGTGCACCTCATTATGGGTCCGTGGACCCATGGCGACCGATCCAAGTCTTGGTCGGGAGATGTTGATTTTGGTGAGGCAGCCTTTTTAGATGGCAATCTGGCTAAAAATTGGCGCCAATTTCGTTTGAGTTGGTTTGATCGCTGGTTAAAGGGGCAATTCAACGAGGTGTCTGGAATAGCCCCGGTACATTTATTTGTCATGGGTGGTGGGTCGGGTCGTCAGAACCCACAGGGGCGTCTTGATCATGGGGGGCAATGGATTGAGGCCAATGATTGGCCATTGCCTGAAACGAAGTGCGTCGACTTTTACCTGCATAAGGGCGGCAGCCTGAGTCTTCAGTCCCCGAACGAAGTGGATGCCAGTATCAGTTACGTCTACGACCCACGTGACCCAGTACCCACTATAGGCGGTCCTCTGACTTCTGGTGAGCCGGTTTTCGTGGGAGGGGCTTTTGATCAACGGGAAAGTGAGAAATTTTTCGGTTGCAAAAGTCCGGGCATGCCTTTATCCGCTCGTGCCGATGTATTGGTGTTTGAAACAGCCCCTTTGGAGGAAGATTTAGTGGTGGTCGGTCCTATCACCGTTTGTTTGTATGTGAGCAGTGATTGTCCGGATACTGACTTTACTGCCAAGTTGATTGATCTATATCCGCCTAGTGCCGATTATCCTCGTGGTTACGCCATGAATCTGTGCGATGGCATTTTTCGCGCGCGGTATCATGAATCTTGGGAGCATCCTAAAAACCTTGTACCTGGAAAAGTCTATACGATTTGCATCGAGCCATTTGCAACGGCGAATCGTTTTAAGGTGGGACATCGCCTAAGACTAGATATTTCCTCGAGTAATTTTCCGCGTTACGATATTAATTGGAATACCGGTGAGGCAGAAGCTGAGGGTGTGGCCTGGCGATTGGCTTACAATAGCGTTCAATTAAATAAAAACTTTTCTTCGCACTTGCAGTTGCGCGTATTGCCTGAGCCTAGTATCCGCTATATGAAGTCGTTTGTTTAAAGGTTGGATTTAATTAAGGAGTTTTTTCGATATGAATTCTATACCCACTGATTCTTGGCATGAGGGTGATGCGCTGATTATCAAACGTGTTGATGCCATAGCACTATCCATTCCATTAAAAAAACCGGTGATTATGGCGGGGGTTCGTCTTGATATTTCCTATAATCTTTTGGTGCGTGTAGAGGCTAAAAATGGGTTAGTCGGTTGGGGAGAGGCTTCAGTAGCACCAACGATGACCGGTGATTTGTTGCCCGGCATGGTCAGTGCGGTTAATGATCATTTGGCCCCTTTGGTGTTAGGGCAAAATGCGCTTCATCGTGCGGTGCTCGCCCAGCGGATCTGTCATGGATTGCATCACAATACGGGCGCTAAATGCGCACTCGAAGCCGGCATTGCTGACCTGGTGGGTCGACATTTGAAGGTGGGTTTGTCGGATCTTTACGGGGGGGCTCTTCGTGATTCCATCACGGCAATGTATTTATTGGGCAACCCCCGAGTGGAGGACGATATTGCTGAGACCCAAGCAAAAAAGAAAGAGGGCTATCGTTTTTTTAAGTTAAAAGTAGGCATTAAAAATCCGTTGGAAGAAGCACAGGCGGCGGTTCAAATTCGGCAGGCAGTGGGACCGGAAGTCTTATTGTGTGCGGATGCCAACATGGGGATGGATTTTAGAAGTGCACGTATTTTTTTAGAAAATACACGGGCAGCGGATTTACTTTTTCTTGAGCAACCCTTGCGCGATGATGATTTTGACGGCATGGTGGCCTTAGCGCGCTTGTCTCCGATTGGATTAAATGCGGATGAATCGGTGAGCAACGTGGCCGCTGTGATCGCAATGGCGCGCGCTGGGTCGATACAAGGGGCTAATTTAAAGACGATTAAGATGGGGGGGGTGGGTGCCACGGTGCATGCGATGTCGGTGTGCGCTGCCCTAGGTTTAAATATTAATTTGGCATGCAAGGTGGCTGAGACCAGTGTGGGAGCGGCCACGATAATTCATTTGGGCTGTGTGGCTCCTAATGTGAATTGGGGGGTGAGTATTACAAACCACTACTTGGTTGATGATATTGTAAAAACGCCTATTGTGATTGACAACGGGCAGATGCGTTGCCCCCGTGGGATGGGTCATGGGGTAGAAGTAGATGAGGCTAAGGTGGAGCGATATCGAATTCGTGCTTGAAGTGGGGGGAGAGATTAGAAAGATGTTGTGAACCAAGCGTCATGAATTCGACATTTCATAGTCATGACGGGCCTCTTTTTGTTTAATCCGATTAGGGAAGGCTTGAAGGGGTCTTAGGCGCGTGTGGATATTTATAACCAAGCCTATAATCTAGGATTGATTTTAGACTGAATTGATTAATTTTTTTAAAAGGACACTACATTATGGCATCACTCAGCCGTCAACTGGCCCAATGGGCTGCTAAGCTTTCTTACGAGGATTTACCTGCTGCGGTGGTCGATCGAGCCAAGGGCGTTACTTTGCAAAGTTTAACCTCAGTATTGATTGGGGCTAAGAGTGCATCGGGCGAGCAGGCAGTGCAGATGATTGTTGATGAGGAGGCAGGGGTTCGTAAAGGGGCGACGGTCTGGGTCGATGGTACGAGGGTGACTTTAGGCGGGGCTGCGTTTGCAAACTCTGAAATGGCCTTGTCAGGAGGTAAATACGATACGTTTCGTATGCTAACGCATCCGAACACAGCGATTATCCCTGCAGCACTGGTGGCGGCAGAGTCTTGTGGTGCGTCAGGCAAGGCTTATTTGACGGGGGTGGTGGCTGGCTATGAAGTGATGGAGCGTATGGCCGCACAATTCATTCCGCAGGTGATGTCTCGTGGTTTTCATGCGGGTCCTGTTTTCGGAATTTTTGGGGCTGCTGTGGCGGCTGCCAAGGTGATGGGTTTAAACGAAGATCAAATCAACAGCACCATCGCCTTGTGTGCGAGTTTGGCGGGGGGTAATTTGGAAAGCATTCGTTGTGGAGGCAAAGCGCTGCGAGAGGGCGCCGCGACTCGTAATGCGATGTTGGCGGTTAACTTAGCCCTGCGGGGCCATGTCGGAGGGGAAACCGTATTAGAGGGCGATGCGGGTTTTTACCATGCGTTTACCGGTAACAATCATGGGGTATTGAACTACAGTTTTGTGGGTGAAACCCGGGCAGATTTTAAGCAAATTACAGCCCACTTGGGTGAGCAATGGATGTTTCTTGAAACGTTGTACCGTATTTACTACACCGCCGGTTATAACATTGCTCATGTTGATGTGACGGCGGCACTTTGCCAAGAAAACAATATTCAGCATGAGGATATCTTACGTATCGAGGCGACGGTTAACTGGATGGAGACGCAGTACCCGAGCCCTGCTTTTGCTAGTCGACGTGAAGACGGCGAGGCTCGAGTGGCTGGGACGGCCTTTTTTACCGCCTATGGTGCAGTTAAGAGAAGCTATCCTGTATTGGCAGGACAAAGTATTGATGCGGCTAGTGTTCCGCCACCCGTGCTTGATTTAATGAAGCGTGTTACGATCATCCCATCCCATAAGATGACTTTATTTGGCCCCCGTATTTTGATTATCACTAAGGACGGAAAGAGTTTCGCTAAACAGTCTACAGGTCGGGAGTTTATCTGGGACTTTGATGGGTTGGTGGCTCGCATCGGAGCCGTGTCTACGGGGCTATGCATTCCGGCAAAGCAATATGAGCAATTAGTCGGTGCGTGTCGTCATTTAGAGCAACATGAAAAAGCTGATGATTTGGTGAAATTGACCTTGAGATCGCATGCATCGTAGTATTAAAAGGATCATTTTTTAGAAAGGATGCCAACCATGTTGGAGAATGCTGGGAAGCTCATTTTGCGTTGTTTGTTAGGCGGCTTAATGCTTTTTCATGGTGTGGCTAAGCTGACCCGAGGGGTGGTCTCTATTCAGCTTGCGTTAACGACCCAAGGCTGGCCTGATTGGATGGTGTATGGCGTATATATGGGGGAATTGATTGCCCCCCTGTTGTTGATCTTGGGATTTTATTCGCGTGTGGCTGGCTTTATTATTGTGATTAATATGGCCTGTGTTTTTATCTTGGTTCACTCAGCCCAATGGATGGATTTATCTAAATCCGGCGGTTGGGCTTTGGAATTACAGGCTTTTTATTTTTTCACAGGATTGATTGTATGTTTCCTGGGCCCAGGTCGATGGGCTATTAACCAACGATAAGAGTGGTTCAACGCCACCTAATTTTGAGGAAAAATTTCTTATGAGTGATCATCAATTGCGGTATGAGACAGTCGAGGGTTGGGAGCAATTGCCTCGTGGGTTTGCGCATCGTGATGTGGCCGGAGTCGCTGTCGATGGGGAAGACCGAGTGTATTTGATCTGTCGAGGAGAAAACCCCATTATTGTTTATGACCAAAAAGGTCATTTTATTCGTTCTTGGGGTAAGGGCGACTTTACTTATCGAACTCACGGCATTAGTGTTGGGCCGAATGGCACTATATTTTGCACGGATGATGGCAACCACACCGTCAGGCAGTACACCCCAGAGGGCCGTTTATTAATGACGATGGGCACGATGAATACGGCCTCGGACACGGGCTATGATGGGAAGACGACGGGGTCGATACAAAGAGCGGCAGGACCCTTTAATCGCCCGACTAATATCGCGACTGGGCCTAATGGGGATTACTATATTTCCGATGGTTATGGCAATGCTCGGGTTCATCGTTATTCATCCGCGGGGAAGCTAAAGGGTTCTTGGGGCGAACCGGGTCGGGGACCGGGTCAATTTCATTTGCCGCATGGGATTGCTTGTGCTGCGGATGGACGTGTATTTGTTTGTGATCGGGAAAGTGATCGCATTCAAATTTTTAGTCCAGATGGAGAGTATTTGACGGAGTGGACCGATACCCAAAGGCCGACGCACTTGGTATTTGATGCTCAGGGGCGCGCTTATGTGACCGAGCTATGGTGGCATGTGGGAGATCACTCCTATACCCATGGACCGATCACTCAGGCAAGGCATGCGCGCTTAAGTGTGTTTGATCCTAATGGAAAATTGCTCTCGCGGATGGGAACTCCAGAGGCGGCTGCCCCGGGGAGCTTTGCTGCTCCGCATGGGCTTGCAGTGGATTCCAAGGGGGATGTGTATGTGAGTGAAGTGACCTGGACTTTTGCGGTGAGTCGGGGTCGTGCGCCTGTGGACTGCCATACTTTTCAAAAACTCACATTGAGCCAATAAAATCAACTGCCGCCTTGAGGGAGGGGGGGGCGCCAAATGAATTGGGTGCCGATGCGGGCTCGAGGTGAGTCCGTTACCAGGCCTTTTCCGAAAAACGAGGCTACGCCCTGCCTCCCTTATTAGGGCTAATAGTGGGAGTCGAAGCTCACAGCATCCATTCGATTGATTTCATGCATATCGATATAAGAGCGTTTGGTCGCACGGTCTACCGTAAACTGCATACGACGGTGGCCATCGGTGGTGGCGCGAATCGATAAGAGTTGTAGACCTTCTTTGACTTGCCATTCGTGGGAGCCTGCTAGGCCAGCAGGGGCGTAGATGGAGTCGCCAGGCCCGACGAGGGTTTCCTTGCCATCCAAGTCCCGCACAATAGCGGTGCCTGAGAGCACGTAGTAGAAGACTTCAATCGGGTGCCAGTGTAAGTGCTCATGAACTTCGGCATCAAAGGTGGCCAATCCCACTCGAATACGCTCACTGGGGAATTCAGCGCTGCCAACCAAGGGTCTTACGGTTTGTCCTTCCACTGCACCGGGGGTGACTTTGACCTTTGATTGACTGACGATTCGCATGGTGGGTTTGATATTGTCCATTGAAAAAATCTCCATAGTGAGTGGTTTGAGTAATTCGGTATTGAATCGCTAGGCTTACAAAAATAGAGCCTTGTTTTTTTGGCGCCAGTATTTTTCGTGGAAAGAGATTTTAATTCGCATTCAGTCCTAATTCACGTATTATTTTTCCCCACTTTTGCGTTTCGCTTCGAATGAAAGTGGCGAACTCCTCGGGAGAGTCACCCACGGTGGTAAAGGCCATGTCTTTTAATCGTTGACTGACCTCAGCGCGTTTCAAAGTGGTCTGAGTCGTTGCATGCACGAAACGCAAGATGTCTTTAGAGGTATTGACGGGAAGCATCAGTCCCCACCAAAAACCAGATTCAAATCCTGGGTAGCCCGATTCGGCCACGGTGGGCCACTGTGGTGCGAGGGGCAGGCGCTGTGCGCTGGTAATAGCCAGTGCACGAAGGCGGCCGGAGCGGACTTGAGGCATTGCCACCGAAAGTGGGGCGAAATAAAGCGGGGTTTCACCAGTGAGCACAGCGGTTATGGCCTCCCCACCACCGCGGTAAGGCACATGCAATAAATGAATACCAGCGGTGCGTTTAAAAAGTTCTGGCGAGAGGAAGGTCGGGGTGCCTGTGCCGGCTGAGGCAAAGCTAATGGCGCTGGGTTGGCGTTTGGCTAAAGAAACCAATTCAGGCAGTGAGTAAACGGGCAAGGACGGATGAACCACAATGAGCGCAGGAGCCCCCCCCAAGCGAGTCACGGGTGAGAAGTCCCGTAGAAAATCGTAAGGAAGGTTTTTATACAGGAATGCGTTAACGGTCATCGTTTGAGGGGCTTCATACCAAGTATAGCCATCGGGTGCCGATTTTGCGGCCAGGGCCGCGCCTATGTTGCTGCCTGCCCCCGCATGGTTTTCCACCACGACCCTTTGGCCTAGTTCTTCCGAGAGGGCATTAGCCAAAATGCGTCCTACCGTATCGGCCAAACCACCCGCTGAGTCAGAAACAATGAAACGGATATTTTTGCTAGGGTAGTTTTGCGCCTGCGAGAGCATCGGGGAGCACAGTCCCCCCAACAAAGCGCTCAGCCCCCATAGTGTGATGACCGATGGAGGGATTGTTTTTGAGGGCATCTATATCAAACTTATTTTGAGCCGGTACTACCAAAGCCGCTCGCCCCTCGCGAGCTATCGACAAAGTTTTCAACCAGATTGAATTCGGCTTGTAGGACAGGGACGATGACCAATTGGGCTAAGCGGTCTAGGGGTTGGATCGTGAAGGCAGCCTTACCCCGATTCCAAGTGGAAATAAAAATCTGTCCTTGATAATCCGAATCGATTAAGCCGACGAGATTGCCTAGAACGATACCGTTTTTGTGGCCTAGACCGGAGCGAGGCAATAAGAGAGCCGCATAGCCGGGGTCCGCAATGTGAATGGCCAGTCCGGTAGGAATGAGTTCACATTGGCCAGGATCAAGGCAAAGTGAGGCGTCGAGGCACGCGCGTAAATCCAGTCCCGCCGAACCAGCGGTAGCGTATTGGGGGCGATGCTCATGGAGCCGAGGGTCTAGAATTTTAAGGTCTATTTTTTTCATGAGGGCTCAATGAGGAAAAGAATGGCGAAGTGACATCACTGCGAAGTCAGGAGCGCCGAGACGGAAGAAATAACAAAATGGACGATTATTTTTTTTCTGCTCTATAGGCTTTGGCTATTTCGAGTATCAACGTGTTGGCCAGATCGGTTTTATTGGCGCGAGGCAAGTGTCGAACGCCTTTGTCATCTAAAATAGTGACTTCGTTATCATCTTTGCCAATGGCCTGCTGGGCCAAATTGGCTATCATGAGACTGACTTTTTTACGTCGTCTTTTCTCATCGGCGAATTTTTCTAAATGTTCGCTTTCAGCGGCAAAGCCCACGGTGAACGGTGCGGGGGTTTGTGAGGCGACCCAGGCCAGAATATCGGTGTTGGGGACAAGACTGAGGGTGAGTTCGGTCGCGTCGGTTTTTTTGATTTTTTGTTCGTACGGTTTTTCTACCCGATAGTCGGCCACAGCGGCCACTGCCACAAAAACATCACACTGCTGAACGTGTTCTTTAACGCATTGAAACATTTGTTGTGCGCTTTGAACGCTAAAACGATTAACGCCCAAGGGAAGAGGCAGTGAAACGGGCCCTGAAATGAGCGTCACGTTCGCCCCAGCGTGCTGCGCTGAACGGGCGAGGGCATAGCCCATTTTTCCCGAGCTAAGATTGGTAATGCCCCGTACCGCATCGATGGGTTCGAAGGTCGGGCCTGCTGTGATCAGCAAAGAGATCCCCTGTAAGGGTTTTGGCGCGAGGAAACTAGCCATCGATTCGGCTAGATCGAGGGCTTCGAGCATACGGCCTTGTCCAACCTCACCACAGGCCTGTTCGCCGCTGGCCGGTCCTAGGAGGGTGACCTTGTCTGCTGTAAGGGTAGCAACATTGCGTTGTGTAGCTGGGTTTTCCCACATTTGCCGGTTCATGGCTGGGGCGACGAGCAAAGGGCAGTCTCGCGCTAGGCATAGTGTGGACAGGAGGTCATCGGCAAGACCGTGTGCGAGTTTAGCCATGAAGTCGGCGCTGGCCGGGGCAATGAGAATGGCATCTTTATCCCGCGACAGTTCAATATGAGCCATGTTATTGGGTATCCGTCCATCCCAAAGGTCGGTATACACGCTACGTCCTGAGAGGGCTTGCAGGGTAAGGGGGGTAATGAATTGCGTGGCCGCCTGGGTCATGACGACTTGAACCTCGATATTTAGGTCCATGAGGCGTCGGACAAGCTCCGCGGCTTTGTAGGCAGCAACACCGCCCGTGATTCCCAGAAGAACTTTTTTTCTCGTAATATCAGTCATATAGCGCATTTTTTTTGATTCTTGCGATTAGTGTAGCGTACCGCCGCAAAACATGACACTCCCCTCACTGGAAGTGTGGCATTTATGATGGCATTGCGTGCTAGTGTTAAGTGCAGAGGGGGCTTGGGTTCGAGTAATTTTTGTAGGCGGCTAAGTCACTCTATTCAGGGATTTAATGTTTTTTTTAGCGTTTGGGTCTTTTTTTCTTCCCAGTGATCGATAAATGCCGATCCAGGCCTTGAGTGAAGGGCCTAAGTACGTGTAGAATCCAACCCCTTTGGGTGCATTACTTCATTCCCACAGTTTACTTTTATCGTTTCGAGGTCAAAATCATGTCGCGCGTATGTCAGGTCACCGGTAAGAAACCGATGATAGGTAATAATGTTTCCCACGCCAACAATAAGACTAAACGGCGTTTTTTACCGAATTTACACCATCGTCGTTTTTGGGTTGAATCCGAAAATCGTTGGATTAATTTAAGAGTATCACAAGCCGGTCTACGTACTATCGATAAGAACGGCATTGACGTGGTGCTAGCCGATCTACGCAGTCGTGGCGTTGCGGTCTAAAGCGAAAAGGAATTAAACATGGCAAGCAAAAGAGATAAGATTAAACTAGAGTCGACCGCAGGCACGGGTCACTTCTATACGACTTCTAAAAATAAGCGTACGATGCCTGAGAAGATGGAAATCCAAAAGTTTGACCCTGTCGCTCGTAAGCATGTTCTTTATAAAGAAGCTAAGATCAAATAAACTGCATTTTGATTTAGTCGGTGGCATGAAACCTATATAAGGTTTTCATGCACCTGAACTAAAAAAGCCACGGGTCAATAAACCGCGTGGCTTTTTTTATGTCGGGACTCAATCGAGGCGATAGGATTGAGGGATGATGAGTGTCTTGCCTTTTGCGATCCCTACGGTTGGCCCAAACGTTGGATGTGTATTGATGTTATTCGCAGGTCGTCCTCAGATTAAGCATAAGAGCGTAATTTTTTGGAAAACTCTTGTAGCGGTAATATGTCGCTTTTGTCCGCACGATGGCACCAGTCTTCGAGTTTGCTGAGCAGTTGCTCCTTGGTGGCATTGGAGCGCTGCCATACCGCAGTGAGTTCATCACGCATGGTGTAAATGGTCGATAAGACTTTACTATGATTTAGCACTGTGGCGCGCTCTGCCTTTTCATCCTCACTGAGTGCCGTACTATCAATGTTTAGCCATCGACGTAAGCGAGAGGGATCGACATGTATGGAAATAAGGTTGAGCTTTTGAAGTTCTACCTGGCAGGGTTGACGTAAAGAGCGAGCGTAACGGGTAATCACATCATAACGATGGGTAATCACGGCGTGTAAGGTATCAAAGTCACAATTGGTTTTTGTAGAGTCTAATTTTACCTTCGGTGCTACTTTTTTAACTTTCGCTAAACCGAGCGCTTGTAGAATACAGATATACATCCAGCCGATATCAAACTCATACCAACGATTGGAAAGTTTGGCAGAGGTGGGATAGGCATGGTGGTTATTGTGAAGTTCTTCACCGCCAATCAGGATGCCCCAGGGGGATACGTTAGCGCTGGTATCTTCTGATTGAAAATTACGGTACCCCACAAAGTGCCCCACTCCATTGATGACTCCAGCAGCAAGAAAAGGAATCCACATCATTTGGATGGCCCACACCGTCAGTCCAAGCGGACCAAATAAAATCAAATTGACAATCAGCATGGAGCCGATGCCAATGCGGTCGTGTTTCGAGTAGACATGGCGCTCGAGCCAATCGTCTGGAGTGCCGGTACCGTATTGCTCGAGGGTTTGTTTGTTACCGCCTTCGAGGCGATAAAGTTCAGCGCCTTCAAAGAGTACTTTTTTTAGACCAAAAATTTGGGGGCTGTGTGGATCATCCTTTGTTTCACATTTGGCGTGGTGTTTACGATGAATGGCTGTCCAGGTTTTAGTGGTCATGCCGGTTGTGCACCAAAGCCAAAAGCGAAAAAAATGGCTAACGATGGGATGCAAGTCAAGGGCCCGGTGAGCGGAATGACGATGCAGGTAAATGGTGACCGCGGCAATCGTGATGTGGGTCAGCCCCAAAGTGGCTAGAATTACGCCCCACCAAGGAAGATTGAGTAATCCAGAAATCATATACACCTTTGATTATTAAATAAATTTATTTAGTCGTGGTCTATATACTACACGCGGTCCGCCAAGGATAGCTCATTGGAGGAGAGCATTCGATCAGAACAGCCACTTTTATAAGAATATCATGATTTTAAACAATTTTATCTTACTCATGCAGTTAAATCCCGGTATTTCTAGCGCCCGATGAAAACTAGGCCTTCCTTCACGAGATTGATCCCTTGGCTTTAACCGTTGGCGGGTTGGTGCTCGGGGGTTCGCTCTTTGTTTTTTTTCAGTGGAAGACCCCATGCAAGGTAGATAAACGTCGGCTGTGGACAATCCTTGTGGGGTCGAGAGGCGCTTATTTTTTAATGCTAAGGCACATAGAATCGATTAGAGTTGTTTAGCACCGGTTGGGGTACCAACCTCAGCGGACCGGTTCATGTCGGGTTGAGGCATCAAAAACACTTCCCGTTTGGGATACGGAATGGTGAGCCCTTCTGCTTTAAATGCTTTCCATATATTGAGTAACAAGTCAGAACGAAGCAACGCGCTATTATCCATTGGGTTATCGACCCAGAATCGTAGTTCAATCTCCACGCCGTGGTCGGCCAATTTATTGACGATCGCATTTGGCTGAGGGGTGGGTAATATGAGGGGTTGTTCGCTCGCTAACTTGAGTAAAATCGCCAAGGCTTTTTCCAGATCGTCTTGATAGCTGACTTGTACGGTCAGCGCTTGGCGGGAAATTATGTCGGAATAGGTGTGATTAACGACGGTGGATGTGATGAGCGTGTCATTAGGAATGATCGCTTCAATGCCAGAAAAATCTCTAACCACCACATAGCGAGCGGTCATTTTAGTGAGTTGGCCGAGATGTCCATCAATGCAGACTTGATGGCCCAGTTGTACCGATCGATCTAGTAAAATAATGAATCCACTGACGTAATTGCTGGCTATTTTTTGTAGTCCTAAACCCAGTCCTACGCCGAGTGCACCACCGAATACAGAAAGAACGGTTAAATCGACTCCGGAGAAAGCCAAGCTTAACAAGAGGGCTAACAGCACCAAGGTGGCTTGCGTGAGCTTGGAAACCATGATGCGAAGGTTAATATCGAATTCGTTCGCTAGCATCACACGTGCCTGGATGACGCGGGCAAACCACAGTGAGACAAGAAAAATACTGAGCGCAAACAGTAACCCTTTAAAGAGGCTCAAAAAGCTCAATCTTTGTTTGCCCAAGTCTATTTCCCAGCCGTCTAGAATCCGCAGTAATTCCGGAAGGAAGCCGGAAACATAAAGCGCAAACCCAATCCAAACGCCAGCTGCGATAAAACGAATCAATTGATCACGCCACCCACTGGGAGCAAACACTTGATTGAGCATGACCACTGCGAGTCGGATGATGATGGCGCTGTTAAGTAGCGCTAACATAAAGGTGAGTAACGGATGACTGTGACCGGGTAGCAGGGCACGTGAGAAGTAAACCAACGCAAGGGCTGTTAGGTAAAAATAAACCGAGCGCAGTGCCTCGCGGGCCAGGGCTTTCTGACCCGGCCGGGCGTCTAAAAAATGCTGAGTGGATCGGGTAATTAGATACGCGAGGATGAGGCTGAGGGTGCCCGTGACCAATTGCCAAATAAACGAGTCTTGGTGCAAGTCAGTGATGAGATTTGCCATTAAATTCGGTAGCAAGGTGTTGCTCATAAGGCGGCAGTCAGTAAGGGGTCATGGGCAAATAAGAGACTCTAGTTTAAGAATTTTTATTCTTTAGTGAGTACGGCGCCAAAAAATCCATCTGTCGAGTGCTGATGGGGGTTAAGTTTTAAATAGGGCCCGGTGTGTAGATTGATTTTTTGCTGGGCCAAAAGACTATCACAGTCCACTAATTTGAATTTTGGATTGGATTGTAAAAAGGACTCAACAACCGACTCACTTTCCTCATGAAGCAAACTACAGGTGGCATACACTAATCGGCCTCCGGGTTTGATTAAGGGGCCAGCCGCTTTTAGGATGGAAGTTTGTTTGGCCACGAGTTCAGCAACGCTTTCGGGGGACTGGCGCCATTTGAGATCAGGATTGCGTCGAAGTGTGCCCAACCCACTGCATGGGGCATCGATCAGCACTCGGTCGGCCTTGCCAGCCAAACGCTTGATGCGGATGTCGGTTTCACGCGCAATCACCTGAGGGCGTAGGTTCGACAACCCGGAGCGCGCCAGACGAGGCTGTAGTTTTTTGATCCTAGCAGCAGACGTATCAAATGCGTAGAGACGGCCCCGATTGTGCATCATGGCCCCCAGCATCAGACTTTTGCCACCAGCACCGGCACAAAAATCGATAATCATTTCATGGCGAGTAGGGGCCATTAAACAGCATATGAGTTGACTGCCTTCATCTTGAACCTCAATCGTGCCATCGATGAACAAGGGGTGTCGGTTTAAGGCAGGCCGTCCCACCAATCGCAGTCCGTACGGAGAAAAGGGGGTTAATGTGCAAACGATGCCACTGTCTTGCAGGATTTGGGCCACTTGCTCGCGTTTTGCTTTGAGTGTGTTGACTCGTAAGTCAAGACTTGCGGGGTTGGACAGTGCGTTCCCGAGTTGAAGAATCGCGGGTTCTTCCATTTGAGCGCGGAGTTTATCAACCACCCAATCGGGTAACTCTGCCGAAACAGCCAAGGGCAGCGAATCAATAGGGATCGCTTTCATATCGGCGACTATCTGCTCATCCCCACGGCGCAGAGCAGGAGTTAATTCTCTGGCATTTAAACCGAGAAGGCGTGACATCCAAGCGAGTAGGAGCGAACGGGCCGCTCCATTTTGAGTAATATGATCAAGGATCCTTTTTTTACGCAAAACAGCAAAAACCGCTTCAGCCACAAAGGCGCGATCGAGTTGACCTAACTGAGGGTGTTCACGGAAATATCTGCTGACGATCGCATCGGCTGGGTAATCAAATCGTAGCACTGCGGTTAAAACGAGAACGGCCGTTTCAAACTGGTTGGACGAGAATTTCAAGGTAAGGCCTTAGGCGCAATATCTATAGCGCAAGAAAAAAAGTTTATTAAAACAATCGGGATGTTGATGCAAAAGGTCTTGTGTAAAAGTGGTTTTATTGTAAGGCTTTGCTGTCAACGTCAATAGCGGTGACCATTTGTTCTCCGGAGGGGGTCCCGTCCCGGCCAACGAATCGGACGCGTACCGGAAGGTAATGATAGTCTGTCGCTAGCCAGATTTCGATACTTTCCTTTCCGGTGCGGCGTATTTGTTTCACAGGAATGGTTTTAAGTGATCCTAAAGGGGTTTCCAATATTTCTTCATTAAGCACCTCCAATTCATACTGTTCGAGTTGATAGCCGTTCGTAATAGGCAATTGTAGACGCCCTGTTGCAGGTGGAGCTAGACTGAATTGGTAAATAAAACTGATTAAATCCTGACTGCCAGGTTCCAATTGAGTGGATGTTTCGTTGCGATTGGACTCTAAAATCAGCTTATGGGTATCCCATTTAAAGTGAGCACTTGCTTGCTCAATTTTACCGCTCCGCTCCCGGCTTGAGTAAAAATGTTCGGGTCGAAGGCCCCGTTGCGTAATTTCACCGCTACTCTTGAAAATGCGTTTTTCTGCATGAAATAGCTGAACCAAGCCTTGGGTTTGGGTAAAGCTGTCCAATTGATAGCGATGGCCCTGAGTTTGCCAGCTTTGTTGGGTGCTCGCTACTTGAAATTTTTGCGCACCAAGATAGAGCGCAAAAGTGATTCGACCGTTAGCTGGGAGTGGCTTTAGTGGGGTAGTTGAGGGGTTTTCGGTTGCTATACGGGGACCTGGCAAGGATAAGTCTGGGTTTTGGGGTTTGTCAGTACTGGTCGGGTTGAGGGGGTCGGCTAAAGTCTTCGACTCAGGGGATCGGGAGGTTTCAGCATTGACAGGGGGAGTCAGAGCCGGTTGAAGATTCGTCGGTGGTAGGGTTTGAGCGTCAGGTTTATCGACCGCGGTGCTCGCCGCCGTTGTAGGGGCTGTCGTGAGGGCTACGATGGGTTGGTTTAGTAGGGTCGAAGAGGCAGGGGGGAGGGGGCGGGTAATCGGTTGGGGGTGGGATGTTAGTCCACGATTTTCGGAAGGTTTGAGCGGTTGTAAGGTGATTTTAAGGGATTCAGGCTCTTGAGTTTCTGAAGAGCGCATCAAGCCGATCCAAGATTGATTGAGCCCGACCATATGAACGAGTAAGGACAGGCAAAAAGGGATGACCAATAAACGCCAGGAGGGATTCATCTTTTTAAAAGCCAAGCTTAGCTTAACAACGTGAATGTCTAGGCCCCTTTTTCTGCCGAGTTAAGTTTGCCGATTGAGCCAAGGCCACACTAACGTCGGATCAAATTCGGAAGCCATTGAGGGATCGTGGTTCGTGTGTAGAGCCACAGTGCTCCCGTTGCGAAGCGTTAATTTCCCCTCGCACAATAAGCGTACTACAAGGGGGAATATGCGGTGCTCTTGTTCCAGTACACGCGAAGCTAAGCTTTGTGCAGTGTCTGCTTCCATCACCGGCACCGAGGCCTGGACGATAATGGGCCCGCCATCAACTTGTGCGTTGACAAAGTGAACGGTACAGCCATGGAGAGTAGCCCCAGACTGGAGGGCCTTGTCATGGGTATGTAAGCCGGGGAAAGCCGGTAACAAAGAAGGATGAATGTTGATCAATTTTCCTTCGTAGTGTGAGACGAAATTAGCACTTAAGACTCGCATAAATCCAGCGAGCACTACGAGGTCGGGTTGAAAGGGGTCAATAGCTTGGGTCAGTGCTTGATCAAAGGCGGTGCGGCTTTGATAATCTTTATGCGATACGACGCGGGTCGGTATACCGGCGGCCTTGGCAATATGGAGTCCCTCAGCCAGTGCTTCATTACTAATCACAGCGGCTATTTTTGCAGGTAATTGGGCGTTGATCAAAGCCTGCATATTAGAGCCGCGTCCAGAAATGAGAATAACGATACGTTTCATTGGGTGAGGAGCGCGCAGTGAGGGGCTAATTATTCTATTAAGGTTTGAGCGCCACCGGGGCGGCGACGGATGATTTCACCGATACGCCAGACTTTTTCGCCAGCCCGGGTGAGAAAGTTTTGAGCGCGTTGTGCCTCTTCGGGGGCGAGCACAATGATCAGGCCGATGCCACAGTTAAAGACGCGAAACATTTCCTGATCGGCTATAGCCCCTTGTGACTGTAACCAGTCAAATAAAGCGGGCCTAGGCCAGCGTGAGGCGTCGATTTTGGCGGCCAAGCCCTTGGAAAGCACCCTAGGGACATTCTCTAATAGCCCCCCACCGGTAATATGGGCAATGCCTTTGAGCGGTATTTTTTTATGCAGTGCCAACACCGGTTTAACGTAAATACGGGTGGGCTCCATGATCAGATTTTTGAGCGTTTGACCGTTTAAGCGGGTCGATAAATTGATCTGTCGTGTAGAGATAATTTTTCGAATGAGGGAGTAGCCGTTGGAGTGAGCCCCACTACTTGCTAGCCCTAAAATAACGTCGCCGGGACGAATATGTTGGCCATTAATAATTTTCGATTGCTCGACCACCCCGACCGCAAATCCGGCTAAATCATATTCCCCTTGAGGATACATGCCAGGCATTTCGGCTGTCTCCCCCCCAATGAGCGCGCAACCCGCTTGTTCGCAGCCCAGTGCGATCCCTTTAACGACTTCGGTGGCATTTTTGACATTTAATTGACCGCAGGCATAGTAGTCGAGAAAAAATAGCGGTTCGGCGCCGAGGGTCAAAATGTCGTTGACACTCATAGCAACTAGATCAATGCCCACGGTATCATGGCGTTTTAATTCAAAGGCCAGTTTTAATTTCGTGCCCACTCCGTCTGTACCGGACACGAGTACAGGGGATTTGTATTTTTTGGGGATTTTAAACAACGCCCCAAATCCGCCGATACCGGCTAGCACGCCAGGACGAAGGGTACGGCGGGCTAAGGGTTTGATGTTTTCGACCAGATTGTCTCCAGCATCAATATTGACGCCAGCATCACGGTAGGTGAGGGATTGAGAGGGTTTGGATTTTTTCAAGTTGAGTTGTCCCGTGCTTCCGGATAAAGTGAGCGCCGACATCTTCCCAAGAGGATGCGGGTAATTAATAACGATGGATGCATGATTTTAGCGCAAATGCAAAATCCCGGCGCTGGCAATTCTAAATGGCCCCACGGCTTAGCTTAATGGGGGTGGCTATACGGGCTATTTTAATCTACAGTCTGGTGGTGAAATGATGGGGTTGCTTTTGTGATATGTTTTTCTCTGTTCAATGAACGATGGCTCGGCAAAACGATCCGTTTTTCCAAAAGTGCTTGTGTAGGGCTGCAGGGCCCACTGATGGGGGGCACGTCGAAGCTTGTGTCGCGCCCTAATATCGGGGGTCGCTGTTTTAACCAAGGGGTGGCGCCCGCTTTAATTTTTTTCCAGTGATTTTTTATGGATACAACCCTGGGCACTACATCGATGAGGCAATTGGCACTAGATTTGGTGGATGCTCCTGTGGCGAGCTTTGAGAATTTTGTGGTGGGTCGTAACGCAGAAGCGCTCACCTACCTCAAAGACGTTTTGAAAACACAGACTGAGCGATTTATTTACCTCTGGGGGGAGCCCGGAAGTGGTCGAACGCACCTTTTGCAATCGGTAGCGGCAGCTCATGAAAGTGCTAGTTATGTGCACTGTGAGCCTGATAGCGTTTTCTCCGACTCGGCACTTTTGTTACTAGTCGATGAGGTGGATCGACTGGGGGCGCAGGCACAGCATTCTTTATTTATTCAATATAATCGTCTACGAGAAACTGGGGGCTGTTTGATTGCTTCGGGGCCTGTTCCACCCGTACAATTAGCACTCAGAGCCGACGTGCTAACACGACTGGCCTGGGGCTTGGTGTTCCAGATTCATGCCCTCAATGACGAAGAAAAAGCAAAGGCCCTTGAGCAGCAGGCATGGGCCCGGGGATGGAAATTGTCCTCCGAGGCCATCGCCTACTTGTTAACCCATGTTGCTCGTGACATGGGGGCGTTGTATGGCGTGGTTCAAGCCCTTGATCGATATTCATTGGAAACCAAACGAGCGGTGACCATTCCTTTAATTAGGCAATGGCTACTGAACAATCCATCCTGACATTGACTTCATAGACATGCAAAACCTAGCCCTTTTTGATTTGGATAATACGTTATTAGCCGGTGACTCGGATTTTGAGTGGAGTCAATTTTTAATTGAGCAAGGGGTGTTGGAACGTGAATCCTACGAATCGCGTAACCAGGCTTTTTTTGATCAATACAAGGCCGGAACGTTGGACATAAAAGAGTTTTTACATTTTCAATTAAAACCTTTGTCCTGTTATAAACGAGAGCAGTTGGACCTTTGGCATGCTAAGTTTATGCAGCAGAAAATTATGCCGATGTTGCGTGATTCGGCTAGGGCCTTAGTGGCGCAACACGAGGCGGATGTAAAGGCCGTGGTGACGGCGACCAATTCTTTCGTCACCGCTCCGATTGCGCGTTGTTTTGGTATTGAGCACTTGATTGCCACTGAGCCTGAGCAACGAAATGGCGCCTTTACTGGTGAAGTCTCGGGGTTGCCGTGTTTTCGGGAAGGTAAGCCGCAACGGGTGCGCGATTGGCTCGCCTTACGTGGTCAGAGCCTGCAGTCCTTTGATAAGGTGTGGTTTTATAGTGATTCGCATAACGATTTGCCTTTGCTCGAGTGCGTGAGTCATCCCGTCGTTGTGGACCCCGACGAGACGTTGCGTTCAAAAGCGCTTTCTCGTGGTTGGCCCATCATTTCATTATCATGAGCCATTGGTAATGCGCCCTCCCATTTTATTGGTTTTAAGCGCCGGACTTGTTTTGATAAGCGTTATTTTAGGGCTTAGTTTGGGCTCCGCTTCCTTGGGGGGAATAGAAGTGTTTTCTGCACTGTTGGGGCAGACGAAGGGGTTGGCTTTTGAAATCATCTGGAAACTTCGTGCGCCTAGGGTGATCTCAGCCTTTGCGTGTGGCGGTTTGCTCGCTTTGTCGGGAGCCTTGCTTCAGGCCTTGTTAAGAAACGCTTTGGCAGACTCCTATATTTTAGGTGTCTCTGGCGGGGCTGCCTTGGGGTCATTGCTGGCCATTTTTTTCGGCTTGGGTGGAATTTTAATGCATCTTACTTCTTTACTGGGGGCGCTAGGGGCCATTGCAATGGTGTTTTTGATCAGCTTTCGCCAAGCAGGATGGAATATGGACCGATTGATACTTTGTGGCGTGGTACTGTCGTCTGGATTAAGCGCATTGTGTAGTTTAATTTTAGTGTTGGCCCCAGGCATTCAGGTGAAGGGGATGTTGTTTTGGTTGATGGGCGATTTAAGCTATGCCGATCAACCGGGTTTGGCTTTTGTGGTGTTGTTATTCGTTTTTGGATTATCCATGAGCCTATCGTCCCCATTGGACTTGATGGGGTTAGGGGAAGCGAAAGCGCGTTCTTTAGGGGTGAGGTGGCGTGGTGCGCAGATAGGGTTATTTTTGGCCGCCGCTTTTGCAACGGTTGCCGCGGTCATTCTGGGGGGGGCGATTGGATTTGTCGGTTTGATGGTGCCGCACGCCATTCGATTGATGGGAGTGAGGCATCACCGATTTTTGTTGCCGGTAGCGGTGCTCATCGGAGGCAGTTTTTTAGTGATCGCCGACACGGGAGCCCGCACTGTGTGGGCGCCTCAACAATTGCCCGTGGGTGTTTTTACCGCATTGATGGGCGTGCCTTTTATGCTGTGGCTTCTCATGCGCTCGAAGAGAGCTTGATGCGATTACATTGTGAGGGGGCTCTTTATTCGCCTGACGCACGTCTTCTTTGCCGGCAGTTACGCTTGCAAGTCGAGGCCGGGCAAGTATGGGCTTTAATGGGGCCCAACGGGAGCGGAAAGAGCACTTTATTGTATGCGCTGGCTGGACTGGGCGCAGATTCACCGGCTTTGAAGGTGAATTTCCAAGGGGAAGCGGTAGCCTCGATGGAGCCTAAAAAGCGGGCTAGTCTTATTGGCATTTTGTTGCAGCAGGAGGAGGCTATATTTTGGGGAAGCGTGGCCGAGTATGTAATGATGGGAGCGTATGCACAAGCCTCTTGGCAATGGAATCGTCCCTGGGGATGGTGGCGGGCCGATGAATCGCGGCTCCAAGCGGCGATGGCCAGTATGGAGCTACTCAACGATGCGAAGCGTTCCTATGATTCATTGTCCGGTGGACAAAGACAGCGGGTGCGCATGGCGCAACTCATCATGCAGCAACCCAGCTTGATGCTCCTCGATGAGCCGTTACAGCATTTAGATATTCATCATCAGCGTCAGTTATTGGAGTTTGTGACGAAAAGGGTGAGCCAGCACCCGAAAGACCATGCAGTGGTTATGGTGTTACATGACCTTATTTGGCCGACCCGAGTGTGTACGCATGCTTTGTTGCTGGATGGACTGGGGGGGGCTTATGCAGGACTTGCCAGCGACGTATTGACCCAACCGAGGCTCGAGCGCTTATTTGACTGTTCCCTTCAACCGGTGAGCGAGAAATTCAAAGCAGGCTACGTGCCCGCGATATAATCAGATCCCATGATAAAAAAATTGATTGGCCGGGTATTGTCCGGCAAGCTCTTTAATCCCCGATCCCAAAGCGGTGCGATTACGTTGGAATTTAAATCCCACTCGGTGTCGCGCGAGCAGATCAGTGCGTGTGCCTTACAGGTCACAGACACGTTGCAGTCTAAGGGTTTTAGTGCCTATGTGGTCGGCGGGGCGGTGAGGGACTTGCTTTTAAAGCGTACGCCAAAGGACTACGATGTGGCCACCAATGCGACCCCGGAGCAGGTGCATGGGCTTTTTCGTCGTTCGCGTATTATCGGTCGGCGATTTCAAATTGTTCATGTGATGAGTGGCCGGGAGACGGTAGAAGTGTCAACTTTTCGAGCCGCACATGATGCGCCTGGATCGGAGTCCGGTGTTGACAAAGCCAGAACTGACGAACATGGCCGAATTTTGCGTGACAATGTGTTTGGCAATCAGCAGCAGGATGCGACCCGACGTGATTTGACGATTAACGCCCTTTTTTACGATCCAAGCACACTGCAATTGCATGATTTTCATGGCGGGGTTGAGGATCTAAAGGCTCAACGTTTACGCTTAATCGGAGACCCTTCGCAGCGATACCGCGAAGACCCTGTACGCATGCTCAGAGTAGTGCGTTTTGCGGCTGCCTTGAATTTTCAGATTGATCCTGCGACCCGAAAACCCATTCGTGAGCTATCGGGTTTGCTTTCGAACGTGCCGGCAGCCCGTTTGTTTGATGAAATGTTGAAAATGTTGCTCTCCGGACATGCTGTGCAAACGGTTAAACGCTTGCGTGAGGAGGGGTTGCATGGAGGGCTCTTGCCACTGTTGGATGTTATTTTAGAGCAACCCTTGGGCGAAAAATTTGTCATGATGGCATTGGAGAATACGGATGAGAGAATCCGCGCCAATAAAGGGGTGTCCCCAGGCTTTTTATTTTCCACCTTACTGTGGCATGAAGTGCTTAAGGCTTGGCGCCGCATTCAAGCCCAAGGCCTTTCCAATATACCGGCTTTGTATCAGGCGATGGAAGAAGTCTTGCAAAAGCAAAGTGATCAATTGGCTATTCCGCGCCGCTTGATTGGTGATATGAAAGAGCTCTGGGCGTTACAGCCACGATTTCTTCAACGTAATGGCAGGCGCCCCTTTCGTTTGCTTGAATTGCCTCGTTTTCGTGCAGGATATGACTTTATGTTGTTACGCTGCCAGAGCGGTGAACTTGACATGGAGTTGGCAGATTGGTGGACTCAGTTTCAAGAGGTGGAGGCTTCTGAACGGGAAGAAATGCTGTTGCCCGATGCGATCCCGAAAAAACGCCGTCGCCGCAAACGCTCAACGGGTGCGGTCCAGACCGTGGAGGCAGCGGAGAAGGTATGAGTGTCAAGGCGTATATCGGAATGGGTAGCAATTTAGACCAACCAAAGCAACAATTGACATTAGCTTGCGCGGCCTTAAGTCAATTGCCCCATACCCAGTTTATACAACGCTCTTCATTCTACAAAAGTGCCCCAGTGGGTTACTTGGATCAGCCCGATTTTATGAATGCCGTGGCAGAAATTCAGACAACACTAGAACCCGAGATTTTACTGGAAGCCTTGTTGACGATAGAAAAAGAGCAGGGGCGTGTGAGAAAATTCTTGAATGCGCCCAGAACACTGGACTTGGATCTTTTGCTCTATGGTTTGCAGTCGATCGACGTCCCTGGTTTGGTCGTGCCGCATCCAAGAGCCCATGAGCGTGCCTTTGTGTTGGTGCCCTTGGCACAGATTGCTCCAGAGTTATTTATACCTCTGCGAGGGCCTTTACGTGAGTTGCTAACAAAGGTGGACCCTAACAGTGTGTCGGTTTTACAGGAACTGAACGGATGAAATTGCCAGAAAAATTGCGTTATGTCGTGGTAGAAGGGCCTATTGGCGCAGGTAAAACTAGCTTAACCCGACGATTAGCGCAGCATCTGGGGGGCAGTACGTTGTTAGAAGACCCGCAGGCCAACCCCTTTTTGAAGGGTTTTTATGAGGATCCCAAACGACATGCATTGGCGGCACAATTGTTTTTTTTGTTTCAGCGAGCCGATCAAGTGAAGGCTTTGTCTCAGGCGGATTTGTTCCGTCAGACTATTTTTGCAGACTTTATGTTTGAAAAAGACCCTTTGTTCGCCGGATTAACGTTGCAAGACGAAGAATTGAAACTGTATCATCAGATTTATGCGCATTTACGTCTTCAGATGCCGGTACCGGATTTGGTGATTTATCTGCAGGCCAATGCACAAACGTTAATTGAGCGGGTGCAGCGTCGGGCAGTCAGTTACGAGCAATCCATTAGTGATGAGTATTTGACCCGATTGAGTCAGACCTACACGCAATATTTTTATCAATACGAAGCGGCCCCTTTGCTGATTGTCAACTCGGATAATTTAAACTTTGTTGATTCGACTGATGATTTTGATTTATTGTTGCAAAGGATAGTGGCGATGCGGGGAAGCAGAGAGTTTTTTAATTCGGGGCGCTAAAGCCGACCCATGTGTTTAATTGATTGTTATTATTCATGGAATAGACATTAATGCGACTGACTTTATCATCCTTGCAAAAGTTGTATCAGGACGCCGAAAAGATTACGATGCTGACTTGTTACGATGCGAGTTTTGCCGCATTGTTAGATGCAGCGGGTGTGGAAATCTTATTGGTGGGGGATTCTTTAGGTAATGTGATTCAAGGCCATGAGACGACTTTGCCGGTGAGTTTGCGTGACATGATTTATCATACGGATTGTGTGGCACGTGGCGCAAAAAAGGCCTTTATTATTGGGGATATGCCTTTTGGAACGTTTCAACAAGGACCGGCCATCACATTTGGCAATGCAGCTCAAATCATGGCAGCAGGGGCTCAAATGGTGAAGCTGGAAGGTGGGGAGCCGATGGTTGAGACTATTCAGTATCTTTCGCAGCGTGGAATACCTGTCTGCGCTCACTTAGGCTTAACGCCACAGTCGGTGCACCAGTTGGGGGGGTATAAAGTACAAGGGCGTGCGCCCAGTGATGCAGAGCGCCTACTGGAAGAGGCCAAGATGGTCCAAAAAGCCGGTGCTGGAATGATTGTATTAGAGGCGATTCCTGCTCCGCTAGCGCGTGAGGTGAGTCAAGCGTTGAGTATTCCCACTATTGGCATTGGGGCTGGCGTGGATTGTTCGGGACAGGTATTGGTATTGCACGATATGTTGGATGTATATCCTGGGAAAAAAGCCAAATTTGTTAAAAATTTCATGCAAGGATCGGCATCTATTCAAGCCGCGGTGGAGCGTTATGTTACAGAAGTTAAAAATAAGTCATTCCCTGATCGCGAGCATACATTTTCATAGGCATTTAATTGGGTTGTCGAGTCTCATTTTTCGAATCGCCCCCCACCACTGATACTGATAAATTTATGGATATTATTCATTCCGTTGAGGCTTTGCGAGAGCGCCTGAAGCGAGAACCCAATAACGTTTTTGTGCCAACGATGGGCAATTTGCATAAAGGGCATATTGAGCTGATTAATATTGCCAAGCCGCGTGCAGCGTGTACGGTAGTGAGTATTTTTGTGAACCGATTACAATTCGGGCCCCGTGAGGACTTTGACCGATATCCGAGAACTTTGAAGGCCGATTGTGATAACTTAGAAGCAGCCGGTGTGGATGTCGTGTTTGTTCCTGACGAAAGGGAGATTTACCCTGAGCCACAGACCTATATCGTCGAGCCACCGGATTTGCAGCATATCCTCGATGGAGCGATTCGACCGGGCCATTTTCGGGGTGTGGCGACGGTGGTGTTAAAGCTCTTTAATATGGTGATGCCGCATTCGGCCATCTTTGGTAAAAAAGATTATCAGCAGTGTTTGGTTTTAAATAATATGGTCCGGCAATTGGCTTTACCTATTGAAATTATTTTAGCTGAAACAGTGCGAGCGAAAGACGGTTTGGCATTGTCGTCAAGAAATAGCTATTTGACGACAGGGGAACGACAAGAAGCGCCTCGTCTTTATCGGTTGCTTGGAAAATCACGGCAAGAGTTATTAAACGGTGCGGTAGATTATCAGCGAATTGAGCTCGATGTCATGGCCGATCTGGCCCACCATGGATGGAAGCCTGATTATGTGGCAGTGCGTCGTCAATCGGATTTATTGCCACCCGTCAATGGAGAAAAAAAATTAGTGGTTTTGGCCGCTGCTCGCCTTGGTAAGACTCGTTTGATTGACAACGTAGAGGTGACACGAGGCTAGTGGGGGACAATTAAGGTCTTTCTTCGGGCAAGGCCCTATTGACGCACGAGCAGAATTAAAAGTGCTGGAGTCTTAAAAAGATAAGGTTAGGACGCAGGAAAATATCCAGCGAAGTCCTACGGTCTGCCTAGTAATTAAGTTCTAAGTGGTGGGAGAGAGTACGTGTATTGTACGGCTCTCGATCATGTCCTTCACGGTCGCCGCATAACTGAGCATATGGGCAGCGCTTGCATGAGCTTTGAGGGCTTGCGTGTCACGCCATTTTTCAATGGCTAAAAAAGTATCCGGCCCCCATTGTTTTTGGAAGCTACCCATCCCTTCGGCGTCGATGGCTGCACCATACTCGAGGCAACCGTCTTCGGCTTTGACAGCGGGGATGTTGGCATGAAAGGCCGCTAAAATGGAGTCTCGCATGCCCGATTTTGCGGTAATAACGGCTATGACATGGATCATAATAATAGGTTACTAGCTAAGAATAGAGGCCGAAAGCATTAGAAGCGAGCTCATAAACGGCGAATAAAAAGCAGAGGCTTCTCAGCTATTTTGCCAGAATATTAGCGCCTGCTGCACCTAAGGCGGAATAGATATAACTACCAACCGTAATCGTTTTAAGGTTAGCTGCAGTGACAGCGGTTTGTAGCGTCCACGTGACGCCATCGGTGCTCGTGATAACCGTGCCTGTGTCACCAACGGCTATAAACTGTGTGGAATAAATGATCGAATTGAGGTTATTGGTTGTTGCTAGACCCGTCAATTTGGTCCAAGTGGTCCCATCAGTGCTGGTGAGGAGCGTGCCGCTAGCGCCAGAGATGACATAGATGCCAGCATTGGTCGCGGTGCTAGTGCCATAGGTAGCTGCGCTAAGGGCGGAGGTGGTATTAGAGACGACAGTCGTCCATGTAGTACCGTCTGCGCTAGTCAGAACAGTGCCACTGGCCCCTACGGCGGTCCATTGCGAGTTTGTCAGAGCCACGCCGAACAGTTCATTGGTTGTTCCAGAAACGCGGGCGGTCCAAGTGGTGCCATTGGTGCTAGTGAGTATCGTTCCGCTAGCGCCAACTGCCACATAGAGTGAAGAGTTTCCCGCGATCGCATTTAGTTTGTTAGTGGTGCCTGAGGTTTGAGCTGTCCAGGTTGTAGCATCGGTGGATGTTAAAATTTTGCCGCTATCACCTACCGCGGTATATTGGCTGTTAAAAAACGCCACGCCATTTAGGTTAGTTGTGATGGGAGAGGTGACGCTAGTGTAAGAAACGGCATTCGAACTGTTGTAGATCAAGCCATTGGCACCAACGGCGACAAACGTTGAACCGTAGGTTTCGCCATTTAAGCTGTTCGCACTGACGGCAGTGCTAGCAACCCAGGGAACGGTATTGGAGGTTGTTTTAGTGCCAGCTAAACGAGGCGTGACACTGGTGAGTGTTGTGCAAGCGCCGCCGGGCCCACCGTTAGTACGGGCGTTGATGCCGAAGGAATAGGCGGTGCCATTGGAAAGGGAAGGCAAAGTGTAGGGCACGGTAATACCCGGTACGATAGTGTAGCCGGTTATGGAACCGGCATCGGTACAGTTAATGGTTGACCCTGGGGCGTAGAAAAGCCAGTAGGTAACGCCGGAGGTTGCGGTGAAATTAACAACTACGGATGTATCTCCCGCAGTGACTGTGAGAGAACTGGGAGGAGAGGCAGAGCTTCCTCCGCCACAACTGCCTAGAAAAAGAGCTAGCAGAAGTGCGATTACCGCTGAAAAAAGTTTTAGCAATCGAGTCTATCCAGTTAATAGTGTCAACAAAACCAATGAACATTTTCCCATTTTGCTTGATTTGTGTGTCAGTAACACAATATCTGTGACGCCATTGAGGGGAAATCCCAGTTATTTAAAGCACCCCAACCTTTAAAATCGGACAGAAGCCGGTAGATCATTAGTTTATATAAAATAAGTTCCTAAAAATCAATAACTTATAATTAAATAACTCTGCAACATGGTTTTGGGGTTTTTTACCCAATATTCGATTAAAGATTATACCTCTAGAAATTCCCAAAAGGAATCTTCATGCCAAGGTCAATCAATGCGGGAATATATTAACGATCAATGATCCAAGCCGAGGCTAATCAGTGTGCCCGCACCATTAGGTCAGTCTTGAGCGGTTTTATTGAAAAGGGGAAAGAAAACAAAGGATATTGACCGTTTTTGTCCTTCTGCGATTTTTATAGTAAGGCAGGTGATTCAGGATGGACCTAAGTCGTTACATTGCTTGGTATTAGATTTTTTTGAGTATCTTAGCAACACTTACGCAGAACACAAAAGAGCGAGGAAAAGAGTTAATGGCAATAAACCCCAATAAACCCCAATAAACCCCAATAAACCCCAATAAACCCCAATAAACCCACATGCGAGAAAATTTAACAGTAAGACATGAGGCAATGTCAGCGTAATTCAGTGTTGCTTTTACAAAATCAAGATCCTTCTATTTAAGAAAAATACTTGGCTAAAAAATATATCCCAGTACCAATGATGCTAATAATGGTTATGAAAATAATGATCATGGTTTGTATCCAATCTTTAACCATTGCAATTAATAACATTTTGGTATCTTCCAATCCCATGTGAATCGTATTGAGAATGAGATACCAAGGAAAAAAAGCAGTAACTAGGAAAGTCACAATTGCGAAACGCCAAAAAGACATTTCAGAGAATCGATTGCTTTTTTTGGGGGACTCTCTTGGGTTAGAGCTTGATGGGTCTAGTGTAGTCATGTCCTATTGAACTCGGTTCCTAGAGGGGGGGGCAATAGTTTGCTAGCAAATAGAGAAATTGGTTAGTTCGAGTCTCATCGGTACTGTTTTATTATTTGAATTCATCTTAACTCAGAAGGTTTGACTGAGAAATAGGATTTTTTGCGACCTCGGGAGAGGTTCGATCTTTCACCTCTTACGCCTCGGGATGTTGAATCTTAATGTATTTAAGAAGTGTTAATTTTAATTCAATAAAATCAATTGCTTACATAAATTCGGCTAAAAATATTTAATGAGTGTACTGGCTTGGTGTTTTTTTTGTTTTTTTAAAAATGAGGAAGTGATTTTTTATCTATCAAAAAAAACCGCCGATTCATTTTATGAAATCGACGGTTTTACAAACCGGCTTACTTCGTTAATGATTGACTTTTATTTCTCAATAATAAGATCTTTTGCTGTTGAAGTTTTACAGATTTTCAACCTTACTTAACGGCCTTATGGTGGGCTTCTAAGCAAGCCGTATGTTTAGCAAGGTCTTTCTCGATATGACATGCTTTGAAAGCAGCTATAACATGCACAGCATTGTGGGGGTGCATAGCCAAATGAAAACCCTCTAAACAACCCTTGTGTTCAGCATGATTTGCCGTGTGATGCTCACAGGCTTTCATCGCGTTGGTATGATGTTTTTGGTGATCTGCAAGGTGTGCTGGTCCAGCAAAAGCGAAGCTTGAAAAGGCCAAGCAACCGATTACCCCTATTAATTTTTTCATTTATTGCCCCTCTTATTAATTAAAGTTTATTAAATTTATAAAAAACATTACCGCAAAAATATAATAACAAAAATATTATTTGTCATGCAATTAGTAAAATTACTTATTTTTAATAAGGGAATATCACTAGTGTCCCAACGTTTGTCTTAAAAAGTTCAATAAAATACTGATTTTAATGAATAAATTGCCTTTTTTCTTTGTCCACGACTTGAATTCATTTTCCTTAATGGGCGATCATATGCATACC
>CAITMU010000088.1 GCA_903893565.1 uncultured beta proteobacterium
ATATGATCGCCCATTAAGGAAAATGAATTCAAGTCGTGGACAAAGAAAAAAGGCAATTTATTCATTAAAATCAGTATTTTATTGAACTTTTTAAGACAAACGTTGGGACACTAGTGATGATATATATATATTCTTATAAATCATAATAAATCCTAATAAATTCCCACAGCAAAGATATTGACCTAAGTAGGTTTATCAATTTTTCACAAAAAACTCTGAGTTCTTGTCAACCAATACCGCTAATCATCGTTAATGGTAAGGCAATAAGCGTGAAAAAAATACAGATATTATTTACTCAAATATAAAAGGACACCTTGATGTTTTCTAAGAAACAATCCGCAACCCTGATCACCGGTTTAGTTTTAGCCGTTACCTCTATTTCTGTCTTCTCAGCCATAGTCGCTAGTAATCACCGCCCCAAATCGATCATCGCTGTAAGCCCCCAATCAGCTGAAAAATTCATTTTTGACTCAGTAAAAGAAATTGCTGAACACAAGTCAACCTTGACCGTTATTAAGACCAAAATCAATTTTCCTAAAGAAAACTTGGCAATGTGCGAAGCAGTCCGCCTGGGATTGTACGAATACATCGTCAGCCAGCCAGAGATCAAACCTGAACTGATGGTTCCTGGAGTAAAGAAAAAATTCAACGAATTTTATGATAAAAAAGTCCGTTGCAATGTCGACCTTTTAGAAGCAGCCGTAGAAGTCGCTGCCAAAAAATTAGGTCATGAAATGGCTAACCATATTCAGGAAGAATTGAAAAATCCTGAAGCTACTATTGAAAAAGCACTGATGGGTGAAATTAAAAAACTTGAAGGCGAAGCCAAAGCAGAAATTACTAAAGTTGGCAAAAATGTCATTGCTCAAATTACTCAAGAGTTAGCGGTATTGGGTGGATTTGAAAAAGACTTGGCTAAAGGCTTAAAAGATATTGAAAAAACAGCCGGTCGTGCTACTGACGCTGCTAAGAATGCAGCTAACGCAGCCAACGCCGCAGCCAAAGCTGAAGCCGATAAACTAGCCGCCGATGCGAAACAAAAAGAGCAACAAGCAGAAGCTGCTGCTAAAAAAGCCGCTGATGAAGCAGCTAGCAAAGCAACCGCTGCCGCCAAAAAAGTGGCAGAAGATGCACGTAAAGCAGCAGATGATGCCAAAAGAGCTGCTACCCACGTTGGTAACTCTATCAAGAAAGCATTCCATTTCTAAATCGTTATCTGTTTTTGCCTGTCTAAACCTCCCACCTTTGGTGGGAGGTTTTTTTTAACTGTTCAATCAATCGCGCGTTGATCTAAACGGTGCCTGTCAATGTGGTTGTCGCCAAACTCATTTATCTAGACGGCAAAAAAATAAATACACCATAAGCATTTTTATTTTTAGTTTGATGATAATCTAGAAGTTTTTTTCATCAAGAAGTTAAAAATGAATATTCATTCAGATTTCAAATTAAAAGCTGTTATCCACACTCAAGATAGTCAGTGGGTTCCATCCCCAATCCTCGGTATTGAAAGAAAATATCTTGACCGAATCGGCGGCGAACTGGCCAGGGCCACTTCAATCGTTAAATACGCACCTCATTCAAGCTTTACCCAACACACTCATGGGGGCGGAGAAGAAATACTGGTCTTAGACGGAACGTTTTCTGATGAGCATGCTGACTATTCGAGCGGAACCTACCTTCGCAATCCTCCCAATAGCGTTCATACACCCCACTCAAAATCAGGGTGTACTTTATTTGTTAAATTAAGGCAATTTCATCCCGAGGATACTTCACGCATTCAAATCTATACCACGAAGGCGGCTTGGTATCCCGGTTTAGTTAAAGGCTTAACCGTTATGCCCCTTCATGAATATGATGGAGTGGGAACTGCTCTCGTGCGTTGGGCACCGCAAACTGTTTTTAAGCCTCATGTACATCCGGGCGGTGAAGAAATTTTGGTTCTCAAGGGGGTCTTTCATGATGAACATGGATCTTATCCTGAGGGCACTTGGATAAGAAGCCCGCGATACAGTCAACATGCCCCTTTCACGAAATCAGAAGGGGCACTTATCTATGTAAAAACAGGGCATCTTGATCATCCTTTGCATGAATAAGCTTTGGATATGCACCGTCTCAAAGATATGCACTTCGCACTACGCTACCCCAATGAATGGCAATACGTACGCCCACCGCTTTTAGTCTAGCAACGGCAAATATCGATTACCCTCTTTGCCGTGCTCTTTCTGGCTCTTTCTGGCTCTTTCTAGGATTCTGAGCCAACTTAGCCGTTTGTAAGCCGTATGTAAATTTTTCGGGGCAGCAACAAGGGGTATTGGGTTGCTGCCCATCGGTCTAGCGAATCCCTGCGGGACTAGAACGCAGAAGCTTCCCAGCCAATTGACCGGTATGCTCCGTTTTATTAAAGACCACTTTTCCGGCAATTAAAGTAGCGAGTATGCCATTAGATTTTTGCTTTAATCGACGGGCACCCGTCGGTAAATCCGATTCTAAGGTAGGCATTTGTGGTGCAATCGTATCTGGATTAATCACATTGATATCAGCAATAGCCCCAGGACGAAGCAATCCTCGATCCGTAAATCCCCACGCCAAGGCCGGAGTCAGGGTAATCATTCGAATACCTTCCTCGAGAGAAAAGGCCTGACGCTGACGCACCCAGTAGGCTAACAAGTGGGTATGGATGGAGGAGTCCATAATAAGGCTCACATGAGCGCCTGAATCAGAAAAAGTCATTACCGTGCGTGGGTGGCGTAAGGCAATGAGCGCTTCCTCATCACTTTTGGGCACAGTGGTCACATCAAACTGCATAAAAAGCTGATCCAGATTGGACTCAACCGCTAGATCAATCATTAATTCGACTGGGTCCACACCCCTTTTTGCCGCGAGATCAGCAACGGTGGGGTTTCCCGATACGGCATCATAAAGCACATACATTTGATCATAATTAGGCTTACGTGGCTCCCCACCGCCGGTGCGATAGGTACCGGTCTTTGTCGACTGCACTAAGCGCTGACGTATTTGTGGATCACGAAACGCCTTTAACTGCTCTTCTATCGGTCGACTACGGATATCGGCCCACTCTGTCAAATCGTCAAACTGTAAGCGTCCTTTGAAAGAGAGCATGTGAGAGATACCACGGGTATGGGTTTGACCAAACATGCGCCCCCCGTTAACGGCCGTTGTATTTAATAGATCAAGACTGTCTTGAGTGCCAGGACTTCCTGATGGGATACCGAAGGTGGTGGGGGCACCACTTTTAACAGCTAATGCCATGAGCCGATCATTGGAATCTTTTCTGACTGCGGGATCGGTGGAACGGGCTTCTTTTTCACGTGCAAGTTCAAAAATACCGTGACCGGTTTTCCCCATCACGCACACCAAATGGCTTAATTCCTCCCATGAGGCTTGCACTGAGGCGACGGGCCGATTATCAGGTTCGGGCAATTTGTGACCGGTGGACAACGAACTGGTAAAGCCAATGGCACCCGCTTGTAGGGCGTGCTTTAACTCGAGCTCCATTGCCGCCATGTCCTTGGCCGTGGCTTGTTGCGAGAACGCGCGCTCCCCCATTACATGAGTACGCAAAGCGGAATGCCCAATATTAGCGGCATAGTTAATGGTTTTTGGCAGGCGATCGACCACATCCAAGTATTCACTGAATCGAGTCCAATCCCACCGTACAGCCGCCTCAATGGCATCGGCTGAAATATCCTCGGCACGAATGAGGTTACTCAAAATTTGGGCCCGTTGATCCGCTGAGCCTGGGGCTAAGGTAAATCCACAATTACCCATCACCACCGTGGTAACACCGTGCCAGCAGGAGCAACTACCTAGGGGATCCCAAAAAACTTGGGCATCCATATGCGTGTGACCGTCAATAAATCCAGGACAAACGACGTGATCCGTCGCATCGATTTCCTCTTTGGCAGAATCGGTTATGCGCCCAATAGCGGCAATACGCCCATCCTTAATAGCCACATCGGCTCGATACCGAGGTTGTCCCGATCCATCGACCACTTGACCATGACGAATAATAAGATCAAACATACGCCCCCCCCTTACTTTGAAGACTTAAAAAATCCAAGAATGCCCTAAAAACCGTTGGTCGATGAAAGCGATCAACCGTGGCGTCTTGGCATATGGCTTAATCATCTGCTCTGTAATCGGCAGTTGAAACTCATTTTAGCACCCTACCGCGTCCCCCTTGGCAAGAAACCATCAATGCTTTTTTCACGAAAAGGGGTAAAAGTCCTGAATTCAGCCCATGAGTTTCTTGATTTTTTAATAAAAACAAGGAACCTCATATCAAAATGGAAGTCCTAAGCAATGTAGGGTTTTACAAGAAGCAGGGTTTTAGTATCGAAGAAGTGACGCTAGCTGAGTCAGCCCGTTTAATGCGCGTTAAGCATCGCCCTTGTGTCAAAAACGCTCCGAACCGGCAAGAAGTCTGTCATCCGGGTTAGGTCCTATCTATCGGTCACGGTTAAGAAGACTATGACGATGGGACTGACTTCGCATTTGAAAGTGAGTATATTTATTTGTTCTGCGGTTGATGCGGGAAGTTTATAAACGGGCACAGTTTTAAGCCTTAGCACTTCTGCAGAGAACAAAAGTGGCTATAAGCGCCCCCCTTTTTTTATTGTTACGGGTCGTTAAACGCCTCCATCAGAATAAAACCGAGTCTCAAGTCAAGTGAAGGAGAGGGGGCACCTCTACTCAATACTCGCCTTTGACGAACTCTGGGTATGACTCTTAAACGCGTTGCACGATTTTTAGACTACTGGGACTAGGGATTCCCCCTCTGCCTCGTTTCTATGCAGCGCCCTGACGAAGTCGGTTGACTAAGGCTTTGTTATTTTTATTCTCCGCTTGCGTTTTTTGGGCTAAGACTTCATCAAGGATGGAGGCTTTGAAAACCCCTTAAAGTGCGGTTGCGTGATTCGATTTCCCATTAATGGAGCATCGAACACCCTTTGAATTGTGATGAACGTGGTAGAGCGCGAAATACCCGCGCCCCCAATAGAACCCCGGGGTCAATGGGTTCTGCTGGCGTCCCGGCTTTTAATAAAAAGCAGCGACAGCGGCCAATGGGACGTGTCAAACCGGCCATTAATATCTCATGACACAAACCGGGATTGGTGTCCCGTGGTCCATTTTAACAAGCTCATGTAGCCAAGGCGCATGAGCAGGACAACAACACTTACTGTCAATCACAACACCTGTTTGACGGAGCGAAGGGCTTAACGATAGGGAACCAAAAGGAGACTTTCTCATGCACGACTTGAAATACCAACTCAAACAATTGTGTCAAAGAAACCACGACGGCAGTTTCAATACCCGCAGCGACCGACAAAAATTACTGTTACAAATGGCTGATCAATTATATGAGTTAGGTTTTCGTAACCTTAAAGCGACGAACTTAAAACCCAAACATGTGACAGCGCTGGTTCAATACTGGCAAGCGCAATCGCTATCGGAGGGGAGTATTAAAAACCGAATGGCTGAGATTCGTTGGTGGGCCCAAAAAACGGCTCGCCAAAACGTAGTCGCACGTTCTAATGACTTCTACGGTATTGCAAGACGCGAAATCATTCCTCGACACAGTAAAGCGCGAGAACTCACTCCCACCCAATTAGAGGCCATTAGCGATCCTTATGTCAAAATGTCCCTAAAACTACAAGCCGCCTTTGGACTGAGGAGCGAAGAATCGATCAAAATATCGCCTCACTGGGCTGATCGTGGCACGATTCTGGCATTAAAAGAGAGTTGGACCAAAGGCGGACGGGCACGAGAAATCCCTATTACCCACCCCGAACAGCGTGAAGTCCTGAACGAAGCCAAGGCTCTAACCGGTGAAGGGTGCCTTATTCCGGCCGAACTTCGCTACATCGACCAACGCAATAAATACGCCTATCAATGTCGCTTAGCGCTCATTCGTAACCCTCACGGCCATCGTCACCGTTACGCACAGCTTCGCTATCGTGAACTCACCGGTTGGGATTGCCCCGCTGTGGGCGGTCCTCGATTACGGGCCTTGAGTCCCGAAAAACGCCATCTCGATCAACTGGCAAGATTACAAATTAGCCGTGAAATGGGCCATTACCGTGAGTCAATCACTGCAGTGTATTGTGGACGCTGATATCGAGCCAAATACAAGAAAAAAAGTAAAAAAACAATTAGAGGTAGAGCCTCTACCCCGAAAAAAATCGATTTCGGAGTAAAGGCTCTTAGACAGACAGGATCAAAGCACTAATACACAATAAGCTCAGAACCCGACGCTGGCGCCGATTGCGCTATTTCAATCGCTTTGCCATGAACCTTGGCAAAACGAATTTTAAGCAAACGGCCCTTCAAACTAACGCCCTGCTGCCCTTTTCTTTCGCCTTTTTCGTATTGGAAGGTATCCATATGAATATCGCCTAACCGAAAACCAATCATGACGGCATGCTCGGCCTTCACATCGGACTCCAGTTGTTTGATGATCTTACGAACCTCCTCCCCCCACACAGTGCAATCGATACGGGTGTAACTCGGGTAAACGGTATTGCCCCGAAGAGCAGACACCGTACAGGCTAAAAAATCAGTGCCCTGCATTGGGGTGACCCAACGCACTTTGTTTAAATAACCCACGCCGTCCAAGTGCAAATTAAAAAACGAAACAGCCGCTGCAGTTTGAGCTTTATCTAACATGAAGATCTCCTTAAAAAAGTAAAACGGGGAGACCCTCTTCCCTGTTCAGGGAGAAAAGACTCCCCGAACGGGTTGAACCACCAAACACCAACACTCCCAGCTTTAAGGCTGACCGGATTACAGGAGCACTCCGGTGTAGGGCGCTCTTTCGAGCTTAGTGGATGCGTAACGTGCATCACGCGGGCTGACTCAGCCAACGGCAGAACACCGTTAGGTGCAATGCACCCGAATAAAAACACCTCATAAAAAATTCCTCTGTTATTAAGCTCTCATTGGAATACACGCTTCACCGCAAATCCCCTGCCCTACTGTGCATTGGGCTTTGGTATAGCGCAAAAGCCGGACGTAAAGTCTTACTCAACACTTCCGCCGGCAATTGCCCAAACGTACTGAGCGCCTTCGCACAGCGCTTAACAGCACTCTCATCGTTTACCGCCAAAAAATCCGAACGCTTTATGTGCTTTAATAACTCACTGGACAACAGCGTTTCCTGGCGCACGGCTTTTTGAAAAAGACGAAAAATATTTTGGCTCATGTTCAGTATTTGACTGCCTGCAATGGCTTGGGATAAGAGCCCTCGTTGCATCAGGGTTTGGGTCAGACGAACAAAATAATCAAATTCAACCACGGTTTGGGCTACCACAAACCCATAGGGACTACGAAACCCCAGATCGATTGTGAGAGGACGATTCGAAACCAATACACTTAATTGAAGACCTAAAGTGCGACTGTGTTCCAGTTGGGCTATAGACTCAGTAGACATCTTTTTTAAGCGTTCTCGTAACACTTCAAGGCGCTGCATGAGGCGAACCAGGGCCCAGTCCGCATAGGGATTATCTTCCCCCGAAAGGTAAGCCATCGACTTCATGGCCGCTGCGCAGTTCCTGCCGCCCATGATCGCGGGAATGGTTTTTTTTCGATCGGCAAAGCTTCCGGTGAAAAGGCGCGCCGCTTCTCGGGTATGTAGGCACATCTGATCCTTACTGGGGTTAGAGAGTCGACCAGGAAGTGCAAAGTTCTCGTTTGGCCTCTGCGCAGTCTGCGTTAGTGTTGCACTTCGCTTTAAGGACAATGGGGATTCGCGCTCAATCGACTCAGAATCCACGAGCCCTGAATGACTCGCGGGGCCATTGACTCCTAGAGAATGACTCATAGCGCGTTCTCCAGATTCCGGATCAAAGCCTCCAAGGCGGACAACGTGTAATCAGGGAAGCTTTTATGCAAATGATAATAATTTTGTCGTGTTTTGACCTCACCCAGGCACTGCCAGTAACGAAATATTTTTAAGCGCGTCGTGGGTTCTGGCAATCGCACTGGCCCTGCGGGTTGCCTCACGCCCCACTGAAGGCGACGTTGCAAGGTGAGCTTTCGCCCCATCTTAAAAAAGGTACGCATCATGCGGCTGGAGGCCCCATGGCGTAAAAAATAGACCTCTAAGGACTTTGGATCCTCCAACACCGCCAGCTGACGAAGTCCGGCCCTTATTTGATTCTCATCGACAGAAATGGCAATTTTTACCGTTCGCATGGCAGCCAGACGCTTTAAATGATAAGCCGATAACGCGCCAAGACCTTTGATTTCTTCGATATTTAAGCCTGAGGCCATCAGTTCACCCGGATTGCCCTCGGCAAGCTGGCTGGCGATATGACTTAATAAAACGGCACGTAACTGAGTATCCGCTAGGCTAAGCATATCAACCCCTCCTGATTCTTTATCAAAAAAGAGAAATCCTTTAATAACAACACCCCCTTCAAATCATCCCTAGACACCATCCATTGAACATATCCCGACATATTGCCCCTCCCTTTTAAATTGGACTCTTCAAGCAAAAAACTTTATGGGAAAAAATCTCCCCCTACACTGATGACCCCGCATTAAAACTGTAGGATCATTGTGCACAAGTCAAACCCGTTAAAAGTCCTTAATTAGTGACCTCAAATGAGGGGATTGAAGGTTAAATACCCCCCTATCAACTAAAAATGCCCTGTACCAAGAAATGAATTAAGCCAAAAAAAAACTAGGGGATCTTGCTGATTGGCAATAAAGGCAAAAAAAGTTAATATCAATCACGAAATAATAAAATCTCACATCGGTAAATGTTTTATTTCATCCTTTGCCGTAGCCTATCGATAAAATGAGAGAATTCATTGAAATTAAAAGTCCAGCCTATACACCGTTTTGTTGCGCACTGCTCACACCTACACGTAAGCCTTAAAGCACCTCTTTTACTCACCTACTGTGCGGTGGGGATCTGTGGGAGCTTCTTGCCCATTCAAGCTTTTGCGCAAGAGGAAAAAACCCAAGTCTTAGAAGAAGTGGTTATTTCTGCTAACCGCACGGCACAACGTGTGCTGGACACAGCCGCCTCGATTAACGTTGTCAATTCAGCCCAAATTCACGATGCACAAGGTGAAATCAATCTCTCGGAGCCGCTAGCCAAAGTGCCTGGAATTTTTGCGCTCGATCGACAAAATTACGCGCAAGATCTTCTAATTTCCTCTCGTGGCTTTGGTTCTAATTCTGCTTTTGGCGCACGGGGGATTAAGATTTTTGTGGATGGCATTCCGGGCACGGTGGCAGATGGTCAGGGACAGATCTCACACATCGACCTCTCCTCCACCGATCGCATGGAAGTCATGCGGGGCCCCTTTTCTGTCCTCTACGGTAATGCCGCTGGGGGGGTCATTAGTGTTTACACCGAAGATGGCAAAAAAGGCCATGCGATCTCACCGAGTGCTGAGGCTGGCTCCTTTGGGTTACGTAAATACGGCTTAAAATTCGATGGCGATACGGGTTCAGTCAATTACCTAATAAACGCTGGGAAAATGCGAACTGATGGCTATCGCGACCACAGCACGGCAGACCGAACGAATGAGAATGTTAAACTGCGATTGCATCCGCTGCCAGATAGCACGCTCACGCTCATTGGTAACAATGTGCAACTCAATGCCATGGATCCGCTAGGGTTGACGGCAACACAATGGCAAGCCAATGCACGCCAGTCGGGAACCAATTCACTGACATACAACACTCGTAAAAGTGTGGACCAGATGCAAGGCGGAGCGGTTTGGAATACCCGAATCGATGCGCAAAACACATTAATCCTCACCCCTTATCACGGCAGTCGCCATACGACGCAATTCTTAGCATCCGGTACTGCTGGTGCGGGGGTCATTGATCTAGAAAGAGAATACTATGGCTTTGACGGCAAGTGGATTCATAACGGTAACTTGAAGGGTCTTGACTATAAAGTCGTCACCGGAGCAGAAAGTAATCAAAACCAAGATCATCGCTTGACCTATACCAACGCTAACGGACTGCAATCCTACAGCACGAGCAATCAGGATTACCGCATGAATGCCAAAAACTGGGATCAATACCTCCAGGCTGAGCTTCATCCAAGCGAACAACTGACCTTAACGAGTGGGGTGCGTCGCTCGCAAACCAGTCTAAGTGCTACTGGCAACAATTTAGCGTCACCCACGTTGGGCAATCATCCCTTCAAAGCGGCCACTGGCATGATCTCGGCCCAATACTATTTTTTAGATTCTTCTAATGTGTATATTTCCTATGGTTCGGGTTTTGATACCCCGACCTTAAATCAAATCACCTACAGCACCAACTATGTCTTAGGTAGCACCACTAGCAATATCGGCAACATGAATGGGATTTTAGCGGCTCGCACCCGACAAACCGAGATTGGCCTTAAGAGCATTGCCACCCAAAATCTACAATTGAATGTGGCGTTATTTGACGCCAACACCACAAACGACATCGTGGTCGCGGCTAGCCGACTGGGCAAGACTTCCTATACCAATGCACCATTGACGAGCCGTCAGGGGGCAGAAGTCTCAGCGCAGTGGCAATTGCCCATGCATTTTCAGTTAAGCCTTGGATACACCGACCTTGTGGCTAAGGTCCAACAAAGTTATTACACACAGACTTCCAGTGCGAGCCAAATACAGGTCAATGCTGGCAATCGTATTCCTGGGGTACCCAACAAGGGGGCTTTTAGCGAATTATTATGGAAAGGGGCAGATAAAAAAATCGAACTCGCTCTAGAAGCGCGCGCTCAAGGCTCTATTGCGGTTAACGACGTGAATGACGCCTCTCTTGCCAAGGGCTATGCTGTGGTCAATGTGCGGGCCCTGATTCGTCAGCAATCGGGCAAATGGCAGTTCAGTGAATTTCTTCGGGTGAATAACCTTTTGGGTCGCCAGTATATGGGCTCCATCATAGTCAATCAGGCGAGCGCTCAATACTATGAAAGTGCGCCGGGTCGAAATTTTATAATGGGACTGAAGGTATCGCATCCGTTTTAATAAGGAAGGCTCACTTATAGGCCTAATCTTTATTGCAAGATTCATAACTGACGGATTAACGCGCCTTCAAGCGCATTGACCATCGAGGGGGGCTTTCATAAAAAGCGTTTTTAAAGCACCTCATTGTCATGAAGACAAAAAAAGAAAAAAATCTCCCCACCCCCTCATCTAACCGATTGAGATTTTAGTATTGCTTAAAAAGTGCTCTACGGGAGCACCTATAAAAGAACATATTAATCCTTCACCTTTCGTGAATCTTGCAATTACTGACAACTTGCATAGTTTTAAGGGGGCTTTGCATTTCACCCAAAAAATAGTTCTATTTATTGAATAGATAATTCAAAAAAAATAGTCAATAATAAATTTAACTCAGTTAAATTTTGGGTGCAAACGTGAACGATCTGACTCATCTGAATCAATGCATTGCCGAACATTGGCTTGGGCCTTTGCAAAAAAATCAGTTTCAATATTTGGAGGCGATTCGTGTTTGTATCGCAAAGCTTAATCATTCAACCCAGACGTTGCATCGGGTCGCCAATAACTTAAGCGCCTCTCTCACAACCTGCGCGGCGGTCCCTGTAGAGTTAAATGCGCTTTATCTAAACTACGTCCGATTAGCTGCCAAAGATATTGTTGCCGGGTTCGTAGAAAAATGGATAGAAACCGGTCTTGACTGGGAGCAAACCCAATGGCTAGCCCGCATCGATAATCAACAACTCAAGCGTCTTTCAGAGCAATGGGAGGGGCCGATCATGCATTTCAATACCCAACCTTTCATCGAAGGCGCTGCCCTTCACCCAGAAGCCGCTAAGGAGCATGCCCGTGCCTACATCACCATTATCATTCAATAATACGTTTGCCACCAATACGCTGCCACGTATCGCACTGCAAGCGATGACTGAAGAAATGCAGGCGAGTGACCCCTTATGGGCCCCTGCCTTTCTTGAAGTCGCTATAGGATTGATTGAAAAAGGGACGCGCACCCGTATTGTGATTCAGTTAACTGGACTGCCTAAGAAAAGGGTACTAGCGTTGTACCGAGCCTTACAAAAAAAGCCCCAACCACCCGGTCCCATTTTACAGGCGCCTGCCGGTTTTTTTGTAAAAGCGAATCCCCATTCCCCCTGGAACTGGCCTTTTCATACTGCAATATTTTTAGCCTGCGTTG
>CAITMU010000089.1 GCA_903893565.1 uncultured beta proteobacterium
AGTAGACGAGATGAATGGGCGTCGGACTCGGTTTTTAAGCGCTCTGAGGGGTCTTGTACTTGCAAAACCACGAGGTGAGTATTGGCGGCTGGGAAGTTACTGGCTAAACGTGTCAGCAATTGGATATCTGAAGCGCTGACGGGCTCCTCATACCCCACCATCATAAGACGAACAGGGTCATGACCTTTGCGTTGTTCAACAGCCTCTTTGATCGGAATCAGACTTAATATTTGGTTAAATCGGTCAATCACATTGACGCTGCTCGTGGGGGAGTAGATCTCCACGCGTACGCGGGAAAGCGCGCGTAGCCGATTTAATAATAAATCGGCATAATGAATCAAAGCGATTTTATGGGGAGCAATAATTTGTGCACTTAAACCGCCCTTTTCGAGGGCTTCACAGATGGCGTCTCGCTTTAGGCGGTCTTCTTCCCTAAAGAAAATTTCATCGCTGGTGTCATCAGCAATGGCTTTTGCAAATAAATCTTCAAATGAGCGGTTCACGACGCGTTCTCCGCAGACAGGGGTTGGCCATCACTATCAAACAGCCATGAGGAGGGGATTGTGACTTTTGGTTTTTCTCTTTTCGCCATGCCAGGTTTGAAACTATTGAGGCTAAACACGTAGGCCAGTACTTGGGCTGCAGCGTGATAGAGATCTTCTGGTATGGAGTGATTAATCTTGGTGGTGAAATAAAGAGCCCGCGCCAAGGGAGCTGCCGCAAAAATATGAATCCCTTCTTCTTCGGCGATTTGTCGAATGCGTAAGGCAATATCGTTAGCGCCCTTGGCAATGACCATGGGGGCTCCATCGCTCTCCGGATCATAAACGAGTGCCACAGAGAAGTGTTCTGGGTTGGTGATGATGACATCCGCGTCTTTGACCCGGTCCATCATTTTTGAGTTGGCCATTTCGCGTTGACGGCGTTTGATTTGTGCTTTGACCTCGGGGCGACCTTCGGTATCTTTCATCTCATCGCGAATTTCTTGTTTTGACATACGCATGCGTTTGGCAAAATCGGCTTTTTGATAAATCATATCAATAATTGCAATTAATAGGAGTCCGAAAGTGACCGTCAGGGCTACTTTCATGATGAGGTGGCCTGAAGTGGCTACCGCCAATTCGGTGTTCATCAGTGCAATTTGGGTAATGGAGGGTAGGTAGTGATAAATAGCCCAAGCGAGGGTCAGTCCGGCAATAGAAAATTTTGCCACGGATTTAATGAGTTCGATGACGGCATGGGCGCCGAACATGCGCTTTAAGCCACCCATGGGATCTAGTTTGCCAAAATTGGGTAGGGCTGATTCCATGCGAAAAAGATATCCACCGGTTACGCCAGAGCCCAAGATAGCTGCCAAGGCAGTGACAAGTAATAGGGGCATGATGATGATGAAGGCAGATCCCACTTCGCTGGCAAAGCGATACGGTAATAAAGAAAAATCCTGAATATTTTTTTCGTTGAAAATGAAGCCAGAGGCAAATAGGGCGCGAATTTTTTCAACGAGCGTGCCGCCATAGTACAGCATAAAGGCAAAGGCCGATAAGGTCACTGCCGTAGCAGCAACCTCGACGGAGCGAGGTGCTTCCCCCTCTTCGCGCGCCTTTTCTAGGCGTCGACCGGTCGGCTCTTCGTTGCGTTCAGAAGATGAGCTTTCTTCAGCCATCAGTGGACTCCGAGTATGGTGTGCAGTTTTTCAAAGCTTTGTTGCCAGAGCCAAACTAAGCGGGTGCCAATACCGCTCATGGAGAAGATTAACATGATAAAGCCAGTGGCAATGGTGGCCGGCAGGCCCACTGAGAAAATGTTAAGACTGGGGGCCGCACGCGTAACAACGCCTAAGCCCACGTTAATTAATAATAAAGCGGTTATCACAGGAATGCTGATCATCAAAGCGCCAATGAAGAGCATGCTGCTCCAAGCGAGCAACGCGTTAATTGACTTTAGTCCAATAATCGATTGACCCACGGGTAATAGATTAAAGCTATCTGCCAAGAGTGAGATAAAAAGGATATGTCCACCCATGCCCAAAAAGATCAGTGTCGACATGATGGTAAAAAATTCAGACAGGACTGGCACTTGGCCAGAGGTGGGATCAAGAAAGGTGGCCATCGACAAGCCCATGGTGGCCGAGATGGCTTGTCCGGCCAAAATAATGGCTGAGCTAACGATCTGTAGGGAAAATCCCATCAAGGTGCCAATGGCAATCTCATTTAATAAGGCCCCCATCCCTGCTGGGCTGATCGGGTCGATGATAGGCCAATCTTGAAGTGGGAAGATGAGCACGGTTAAGGTGATTGTGAGAATGAGACGCACTCGAGTGTTAGCGGACTCGGCTGTAAATATCGGCGCGGTCATGAGCGCTGAACCAATTCGAATGAGCGGCCAAAGTACCGTCATGAGTTTGGTGGCGATATCGGCGTAGAAGATTTCCATGACCGGGTCGGCTAATGTTTATCGTTATGAAAAAAGGGTTGGAATTTTTTCGAAAATACGATGAATGTAGTCCGTTAATACGCTGATCTGCCAGTTGCCAAAGACGACGATCGCTATACCCATGCAGATGAGTTTGGGGATGAAACTTAAGGTAGCCTCATTAATGGAGGTGGCCGCTTGTAAAATGCCCACCAAGACGCCCACCGCTAGGGCAACAATTAACAAAGGGGCTGAGACCATTAAAGTGATCCAGATGGCCTCGCGAGCCAGATCGATGACGGTTGCAGTTTCCATGGTTTTCCTAAATGTGAGCGAAGCTAGCGGTCAGGGAACTCATCGTGAGTGTCCATCCATCCACCAGCACAAAGAGCATTAACTTCAAAGGCATTGAAATCATCATGGGAGAGAGCATCATCATCCCCATCGACATGAGTACGCTGGCGACAATTAAATCAATGATGACAAATGGGATGTAGATTAAAAAGCCTATGGCAAAAGCGCTCTTTAATTCCGAGGTGATGAAGGCGGGCACTAAGGTTGAAAAGGGAACGGCGGCAGGATCTTTGATCGGGCCTTTACCTGAAATATTGACAAAGGCGGCAATCTCTTCTTCCCGAGTTTGTTTTAACATAAAGGCGCGAAGCGGGGCCTCGGCCGCATCAATGGCTTCTTTGGCCGGTATGGTGTTATTCATGTAGGGAAGAACGGCCTGATCGTAGACTTTGGTGAGTACGGGCGACATGATAAAGAAAGTGAGAAACAAAGCGAGTCCCACTAACACTTGGTTAGGTGGGGTTTGACCGGTGCCTAGAGCTTGACGCAGTAATGACAGTACTATGATGATTCGGACAAAAGGGGTCATTGCCAAGAGGAGCGATGGCAGTAGGGTGAGTACGGTCATCATTGCGACCAACTCAAGGGTCAGGCTGTAGCGTGAGCTTTGTCCTGGACCGTTGACGACATTTAATACCGGCATGCCATCTGCAAAAGTATTAAGGGGTAGCAAAAGTCCTGTCATCCCCAATACGCAGACAAGCAACGGAAGATACTTGGTATATTTCATATGAGGCTACGATCCTTTTTGTCGCCCAATGTGGGCTCTGAGGAGGGGGCCAGTAAATTTTTAATGCGTGAAGCATTTTCTTTGACGGGGGAGGTCGAAGAGGAGAATTGGGGTGTGGCGTTGGGGGAGGCCGCCATTTTGGGCGTTTCATGATCCCATTCGCCTAGGCGTTCTATGCCATTGGGGCTCATGGAGAGCAAGACCTCTTTGTCGCGTACTCGAAGCAAAACCAAGCGTTGACGGGAATCAATCGGCAGCACTTCGATAATACTCATGAGTTTGATCGAGGAGGGGTTGGCGCCCTTTTTTAAATAGCGAAAAATAAGATAGCCCCCGCCCAGTAACAGTAAAACGGTGCTGAAAGTGATGGCCAGTTGTAGCCAGTCGTTGGCACCGATGGGAGAGGTCGGGTTCATGGGGGTTAGATGTTTTTGATGCGTTCGGCCGCCGTGACCACACGGGTGAGGCGAATGCCATAGCGTTCGTTGACAGTGACCACTTCGCCTTGGGCGACGACGGTGTTATTGACCAAGAGATCAACGGGTTCGCCGGCAATGCGTTCGAGTTCGACGACGCTGCCTTGGGTGAGTCTTAATAGATCATGAATTTTCAGTACTGCTGTGCCGACCTGAACGGATAAGGTGACCGGGATATTTTGCAGCATTTTCATGTTGATGTGACCCGAGGTGTCTTCAACAGGTGCTGGGGTTATCTCCGGTGCGGTGACGGCGGCGGCGGGGGTCTCTAAGAGGGGGGGTGTTTCGTTCATGGTATGGCTCCTGAATTATTTTTCTTCGGGTAGGATGACGGACTGAATTTGTACCGCAAGGTTGGGACCTGCGGTGCCGACCCTACAATCAAAGGCGGGTACTTCATTAATGACCATACGAGCATTTTTTTCTTTTTTGAAAAAAAGTACTTCCCCGACATTCATCTCATTGAGTTGTTGTAAGGTTAAATGGACTTCGCCTAGCATGACCTGAGCTTTTAATGCTGAGTCACAAACCGCTTGTTCAATATCCTGACTCCATTTACGGTCCGATTCGTCATCGCCGGCAGTCGATTGTACGCGACCTCGCAATAGATCGCGAATGGGTTTTAAAGTGGCGTAGGGGTAGACAATATCGATATAGCCTTTGCTGTCTCCGCTTTCGGCTTCAAAGTGACAGATGATGACCAAGTCATTCTCATCGGCAATTTGTGCGAAATTGGGATTGATTTCGGCGCTGACCTTTTCGAATTCAATCTTCATGATCGGTTCCCAGGCCTCGGTCATGGCGTTAAAAAAGGTTTGTAGGATCATTTCGATGACCCGGTTTTCGGTTGGGGTAAAAGGGCGTCCCGGAGGGGCTGCCGCAGCGGGTTTGCCCACGCCACCAAAAAAATTCTCTAGTGAGTTAAAAATCATGTTGCGATCAATAATGATCATTGACTGACCGCGCAGGGGGTTCAGACGAATCACGTTGACGCTCAGTGGGGGCAGGCGTTCGGATAGGTAATCGCCAAATTTTTTTAATTGCACGTTTTGTGGAATCATGCGTGGGCTGGTGCGTAAAGCTTCCATTAATCCTAAGCGAAACAAACGAATGAATCGTTCGTTAATCATGTCAAGCGAGGTGACATTGATACCTAGGGTGCTGTCTTCTTGAGCCAGATCGTGTTTGCGAACCTTGGCGGTCTTGTTGTAGCCGGTATCGGTTTCAAGGCTACCGTCTTGAATGCCTTGTGATAAGGCATCAATTTCTTCAGGACTCAGTAGGTTTGAGTTAGCGGCCATGATTGCAGTGTTAGTGGTTAAAAAACGTGTTTATTAAGTGAGAATGTGAAAAGTCTACTGGTAGACGAATTCGGTGAAAAACACTTCCTCGATGCCGCCAAAGCTTTCTAATCGTACGAGTTCCGAGTTCAAGCGGTCACGCAGCGCTTGCGCGAGCTCAATTCGAAACTCTGGTTTGATGAGTTCGGGCTCCGTGACTTGACGCAATACGTTTAAAGCAGCTGAGCGTAGTGCAGTGCGATGTTTTTCGACATTTTTTTGTACTCGGTCATCATACATGGTCATCAATGACAAGCTGCACTGTATGACTTTTTTGGAGCCCGAGATATTGGATACTAGGGCTTTAGTGTCTAAATCGATGTAGGTTTTTTCGAATTTACTATGACCTTCTTCGGGGGATTCTTTTTTCTTGCCTCCACCTTCTTTTTCTTTTTCGCCGTGTTTATCGCCGTGTTTATCCTTGTCACCTTCTTTCGGTTTTTCGCCGTGTTTGTCCTTGTCACCTTCTTTTGGTTTTTCGCCGTGTTTATTGCCGTGATTATCCTTGCCACCTTCTTTTTCTTTTTCGCCTTTGCTGCCTTCCTCGAGGGCTTCCTCGAGGGCTTCCTCGGGATTTTCAGATGGAGATTTATCTAGGGCGCCCGTTAATATCAAGGTCCCCGCCACGGCGCCTACGAGCAGCAAAACGCCAACCACGGCGCCAATGATGATCTTAACCTTGGGGTTTTTCTTTTTTTCTTCGGTCTCGGGAGCAGCTTTAGATTCAGACATGATTTTTATTTATCTAAAAAAGTTAAAAAAATAGAAGGGATTTTCCCTGTATTCAAAAACCAGTGGTGCCAATGCAGTCAGTATAAACAGCCTCGATACGAAGGTCGAGAAACCACTGAAAAGTATTGTTCCTATTCGCTGGTTTTTAACCCTTTATTCTTACGGTCGAATCCATAGGGGTGTCAAAATTGCGTCAGGATCAGCCCTGTCGTATCACTTACAGGGATTTAAGCAATTAGTATGCCTAAATAGAAAAATGGAACCAGGGGCAATGAGGCTGCTGGCCCCGGGTCAGCGCTGACCGATGGTGTGGGGCGCTTAAACCAGCACGTCCAACATATTGGAGGAGGCGCGCTTGGGTGAGTTGATTGCAGCGGGGGCTATTAGAGTGGCGGGTTTGGCTTGCGGGGTGCGCGCAATTGAGCGATCAGGGAGCATCGGGTTGGAATGGGATGAGGAATTTCCGCTTGATGTGCCTTG
>CAITMU010000090.1 GCA_903893565.1 uncultured beta proteobacterium
CAAAATCTCAAGGAGACAAAACGAGCAAAACAGAAAATCTATCCACAGGCACGTAGCTATACTACGAACATAAACCGTGGGTCAAATTTGGATGAAAACCCCGGGTCAATATTGCATGGATGCCAACAGTATAGGTGCCAAAGCAGGTATTCGGGAGCTGGTCTGCGGGGCACGGTGGCAAGGCAAAACTCAGCCCCGCAGTGCCCAGCAGCACGGCAAGGGTCAGCAGGCGTAGGTAGCATCGCATTTATAAATTATGGCAGGAACGGTCTCGGTTGTGGGGATATGCCCTCTGAGCGCGGTTCTGCCACGTTTCCTTGGTACAAGCGGGGCTTCCTGCCTCCCTCGCAATCAGTACCCGAACCGGCTGTGCCTTACTAATCGACTCGCCCTAGTTTTACTTTCGGGCCACGGGTCTTGGGGCCGACAATCATGCCGATGGCCCGGCCTAGGGCTTCCAGTTCTTGCAGCCTTGCCATCCCCGCGCTGCGCGTAGCCTTTGCTTCTAGAGTTTCCTGCCCGTGCTGGTAGTTGGGGTGGTCTTTGCCAAGTCTGATAGTTTCTGGCCTTCGAGCGCCGTGGTAGCGACAGACCCTCATCCCGTAGGCTGCGGGGTTCCTGCACTGGGTCTGGGTGGCCTTACACTTGGCATGGCATTGCGGTGCGCCGTGGATCTTTACGCTGGGTAGGGGCATGGTGTCTCCAAGTTTTTTCATTTATGAATTTATCCGGCCGGAGGGCGGGTGACGGGGTGTGATTGGTAATTGCGCGGTCACCTCAAGGAAAAAGCGTTGTTCAAATGACCTTGCCCACGCGGGATTGTTCTGACGGTTGGTGGCTTGTCGGCTAAAAAGCATTCCTGATTGGTCCGAAATGGTCCGAAATGGTCCGAAATGGGAACACATCTTTCCCGATCTTCCCACCCACCCTATAAAGGGTGGTGGAACGGGATCTACTTCAATCAGGAAAGGAATAAATACCCCCCCGATTGGGTCAAGAACTGACCGGCGACCAGGCTGTTGATGGCTGACTCGGCGCGTTCCTTTTTGTGCTTGGCGTCGCAAATTAGGGCGTCTGATATGGCAGTAATAGCGTCTTCAATCTTTGCTCCTTGTGGCTTGCCGCCCGTTTGGGTGGGTTGCTGGTGGTTCAGCTTTGTTACCTCTTTCAGGGCAATTATCTGATTGGCTCCCTTCGGCTTTTGGGGGCTAGTCGAAAATAGCTTGCCGTGGTCAGGAAGAACCACGCACGATGTGACGGATTCACCTTCGGCATCTTGCCCAAGATCCACCCTCTCCAGCCTGAAGGAGTGCGAAGCATCGAGGGGACCATCCTTGGCTTTAACCGTTGACCAAGCGCGTCCATTCTTGTCCTTCCTGACCTCAATAACTGCATCCAATGCAGCGTGCAGACTCGAATGCCCTCGCATACCACGCGTCGGATCTTTGCCCGGATGATGAACAAGAACTACCAGTGAATCGGTAAGTTCCTGCAACTGCATGGCGTGGCTGATGATTTTCCCCATATCTTTTGAACTGTTTTCGTCAGCCTCTGGTGCAGATTGATTCAAGGTGTCAATAAAAATGACGCCACCTCCCGCTTTATCCGCCAGTACCGTTTGTGCGAACTCCTTGATATCGCCATCGTTAAACAACGAAAGATGGTCTGTAACAACCCGGAAAGTCGGTGGAATGGGCGTTTTGTGATGCTTTTCCCACGCGTTTAGGCGGTTGGTGATTCCGAAGGAACCCTCAAGGGCAACGTATATCACAGCACATTGCTCTGTCTTATGGCCGTACCAGTCCGACCCAATGCTGATGGCGATACCGCAATCCAGTACCAAAAACGTTTTCCCGGAGCCACTGGCACCGTACATTGAGGCCAATCCCCGTTTGGGGAGAAGATGTTTTATGCGATACGAAACTGGTGGCAACGCCTTTAAGTCGTTCAGCGTCTTGAGCCTGTATCGAGGTTTAAGCACTGGTTTTTCAGACTCGGCATCGAATAAGGGTTGTTGGGCTTCTGGCGTTTCGGATGGTTCTTCAGCCTTGTCCCACATGCGTAACCAGTAGCGGTCACCTTGATTTCGGCCATTAATTGAACCGTGTGTCCAGTCCTCCAGCAGCAGTCGTGTTTCCTTGAACGTGAATCGTCCAAGCCTCATCGATGCAACCAAGCTCATGTCACGGGCAGACCCACTCTGATCTACGAGACCGACTACACCACCCATGTGACGATCATTGGCGGCTTGGTTAGATTCAAGGAATGCGCGGAACCTAATCTTCAAATCCTCGCGAACCGTTTCTGGGGTTTTGGATGCCTGCCATGGCGTTGGTTGCTCTCTAACTCGTTTTTTAAAGTCCCGAAAATCCGCTGTCCGGTTAGTGTGGTGCAGCAAAGAAGATAGCCTCGGTTTTAAGGGGTAGCCGTTTTTTATTTTTGCTGCATTGGGATAATTCCAGGTCCCCGGCAACCGTAGAATTCGGTCGGCATTGTGAGTGCTCGGCCCTTCATAAAGGTCGCCGATGCGGATATTGATTTTCAAGTATTTCTCTCGGTGCTCCGCAATCGTTAAGTCCACTGTTGGCTCGATGCGGAAAAGTGCTTGAAGTCCATTTCCTGAATCAATTATTACCGAGGCAATAGGCATTAGCTTTGGTAAAACCCGATTGTGCAAATCTTGTCGAGCAAAGTTGTAGGAGGGGAAGTGCTCAACCTTCGGATCAATATCAGACCAAAAGAATCGAGCTTCGGTGACGTCTGCCGCCGTACTTTTTGAGTGCATCTTCGGACTGTAATTCGGCATCCAGTAAATATTGAGTCCAGCTTGGTTACGTTCTGACGCCCACAGTGCAGAATTGTCCAGTTCGTCGGGAATCACGAAGCTGCGGTTTTGCAGTGGTCCTCCAGAAGGGTTTATAGCCGTGAGCGTTATTGAACCGTTGGGTACAAGCACACTTATCCCCAAACGGATTTGGTCAATATCTAATGAATTTGCGAGGTTGGTTGTCGCTGAATCGACATTACAGGCGAAAGGAGCGTCTAGTAGATTAGACATAGCTGATCTCCCGCCCCTGTTGCTTGGAGAGAATGAGTGCATCTTCGAAGCTCATTTCTTTTACTGTCACGGCGGTTGGAAATTCCGTGAACTCCAACTGCTTTTCTATTTCAGATAGCAGGCTTGTGTGCTCCGGCAACCCCATGAGAACCGATGTCGTCCAGTTCTTCCCGCCTGCGTAAATTCCGGGATACGGCAACAGAATCCCCGTCAATCCTTTGACCCACAATTCCTCTTCGATTTCCTCCCTTGATGGGGAATAGGGTTCCGTCAGAATTAAGGGTGCGCCGTATGCGTCTGTAAAGTATGTCGTGTGATCGCAATGAGCGATTGTTTTGAGCCGAAGATGTGCGGGATATTTTCTAGCACGGTCTAGTGGGAGGCACCCAGTAACGTCACAGAATGTAACCAGCCGGTGGGCGCGGAATAGTGATTCGTGCGGTTTTTTGTTGCCCCAAAGATGCTTTGGAATACGCGTCAGTTTTGTGTCTACTCCCAGCAGATGTGAGTAGTTACGATATGTCGCCCATAGTTCCTTCATGGAAATGCGAATTACCGAAACACGAACGGGGCTTAGTGGGCCGTCAGAGAACCAAGGCGAAAAAATATGTGTGTACATATAGACTCCTCAAATAGGGCGTGTTGATCCGTAACCTAAAAGTAACGGAATGAATGTTTGGTTTTATGCGCCTAAAGGGCAGACTGTTGTCGGTCAGCGATTCCGATAACGCCCTGCGGAGACTGGCTCCGTTGTCATGCATGCGCGGGAATACCGCGTTTGTAACTTGCGCTGGGGTATTTTGCGAGTCTTCGGGGCAGCGATGTCCGAAGTTCGATTTCGGAACACTACGTGTGATGGCCGCTTAAATCAAGCCGATTAGGGGTGAATCAACACTTATACAGATATAACTTGTTTATCAGGTGATGTTTATATATATCAATTAGATAGGCTATGACCGGCTGTCACGAAATAGCAACAGCCTTATCCGGATTTTGTCCATTCCAACGCGACAACCGTTTTCAGCCAAGTTTTTTCGCCAATTCCTCCGGCCTCAAGTGCGTGTACCGCTTGAGCATTTGCAACGTCTTATGTCCGGAAATTGATGCCACTTCCATCACGTTCAGCCCCAATTCAAACAGGCGTGACACCGCTTCGTGACGAAGGTCATGGAAGTGCAGGTCTTGCAGTCCCGCACGCTTTACTGCTGATCTAAAGGTCTCCTTGACGCTGTCGGCTTGGGCTGGGATTACGCTTCCATCGATTCCACGGGGCATGATGCTCAAGGAGTTCACTGCAGTTCGAGAAAGTGGAATGTACCGATCCTCTCCATTTTTCGTTGCACGTAGGTGCGCGACACATTTACCTAAATCAACATCCGCCCATCTGAGTGCAGTCAATTCTCCGAGTCGCGCCCCAGTCTCCAGTGCTAGTAAAACGATGTGTGTCAAATACCATGCCCTGGATGACTGACAAGCTGAAAGCAATAGTGATTGTTCCCCGTCTTTTAATCGGCGGGTTCGCCCTCGAGGTGGAGAAGGGCGCTTGACGCCTCGACATGGGTTATTGGTGATCAGTCCTAATTCGCTTTTTGCAAATTCGAAGATTGCAGACAGGGTGTTGAGCTCATTTTTGACCGTGTTGGAAGCAACCGTGCAGACGCGTTCGTCTCGATATTTGGCTATGTCTGTACTGCGGGTCGTGGCGAGGGATAGGCGTGAGAGTGCAGACCGTTTAAGCACATTGAGGCGGTAGCCTTCTTGCTTCGCTCCCTTTTTCTTGGGGGTGACTTCTACCCGATAGCGTTCAATCATTTCGGCTATGGATGTTCGGCGTGCTTCGGTGATATCGACGAAGTTGCCTTGGTCGAGTTGGGATTCTGCTTGTCTTGCCCAGCGTTCGGCGTCAGACTTGCTAAGGAACGATTTTGCGAGGGGAGACGTAGCCCTTCTGGTAATCCGAGCTTGCCATTTATTGCCGTGTTTTCGAATTGATGCCATACACCCTCCGATGGACAGGTGATGGACAAAGGCATTGCATCGATACGGTTGGCGGGGAAATGTCCCTTATAATTCAAGGCGCGGAAGGTTGGCCGAGCGGTTTAAGGCACCGGTCTTGAAAACCGGCGAGGGTGCAAGCTCTCCGTGAGTTCGAATCTCA
>CAITMU010000091.1 GCA_903893565.1 uncultured beta proteobacterium
ATTCGGTGGTGTCGTGGACACTCCACGACGTGCACGAGCCTCAGTTTGCGAGACCGACTATGACGGCATCACAGTCACTAATCGCAGATTCCTTGACCGCTGCACTCATTGCGCCGTTAATCGGCACGTCGTAAAAACGCACATCGGCAACTTTATAAACTTCCTTCAATTGGTGCTGCATACGTAAAGCCATCCGATCCATGCTTTTCCAGTGATTAGATAAAATACCGAAGGTTTTGCCAGTGATGTCCTTCATCAGTGGCATCAATACATCAGTGGATTCTTTGGGGCTTGCGACAGGATTTAAGATGGTCAGCATACGGATGCTCCGGTTTTCAGTGGTTAATGCGGTTAATCGCCAGATCACTTCCAAAATTAGCAAGATAGGTCACATGGTTCAACTGCGGGCCTCCTGCGACGACAATAACGATGTCTTCGGGTTTGCCGCAAATACACAGGCGCTTGTCTTCAATACGAAATCGACTGGAAGTGTCGAGTAGGCGCGTCTCTTTTGGCATCTCGTCCAGCGGAAATTGCGTATGCTTAAATAACCACTGACGGATGCGCGATTTATCCCACCCGTTATCAGCAAAAATTTTGGCATGCGCAGGAGGAAAAATCACCAACGGGTTGCCACAGCCCTTGTTAAAGCTGTTGGTGCCGTAAGTCCTCATCCCATTAGAGAGCATCATCAAGATGCTCTCTGGCTGCAAAAATGAGGCGGCAAAACTCTGTGTGCCTTGCGTACTGATCAGCGTGACCGTGCTGTCATTCATTGTGAATCCACGCTCGAGGTGAAACGCTTGCCAAGGACTTTCTTCCTCCAGTTCTCCCATGCAAAGACCGTACTTGCCTGGCATACCCATGATGGATTTATCAATCTCACCCGGAATACCCCCCCCGATGTTTAAAAGGATTAAGCGAATCGCGCGCCCAAGGGTCGCATTGGCACGTCGTCCAGGGCCCAGTGCGCCAGATCCACAATTAATATCGATTTTGTGACGGATCGGCCCATTAATCAGCAAGAAGGGGGCCACGGGGTTGGTGGTGGTCTGAATGCCCAGTAGATTAAACTGTGGTTGTACGATCGCTTCGACAGCAGCAATCAACACAGGAAAGTAGGAAGGCAGGCAACCGGCCATCACGGCATTAATGGCTATTTTTTCGATCGTTGCTATGCCATTACGTGGCGCCAGTTCAGCAACGATATGTTCGGCAGGCAAAGAGGCTCCAGCGATCATCGCGGCGACGCGCTCAGGGGTCGGTGGAATGACGGGCAGTCCGTCAGTCATACCGGCTTCGTATACACTGCCGAAAAAATCTAAGGCATCATCTGGAAATTGAAGGGTGTTGGCGTTATTCAAACGAAATCCACAGGTAATAAAAGTTAGGTAGGGGCAACCGTTGTTGGTTGACGCGTAGCGATATTATAACTTTTCAGGTGCAACCCATATACCTGATAGAGGTTCTAGAATGGCGTCTTTAGCAGACTATTTCTTATTTACAGGGTCTATTTTCTACCCACTAGAGCATCAACTTCTTAGACTTCCCCTCACATTCTCCTTACCTTACCTTACCTTACCTTACCTTGCCTTACCTTACCTTGCCTTACCCTACCATACCCTCTCCTGGCACTGAAAATTAAACCGTACCCTAGGCGCAGGTATAATGTTGATTGGGTGTGTTTACCTCACTCATGCGCGCTAAACGAGGGACGTCGTTGTAAACTATAGAATCGAAGTTAAGCCTCACAAAATAATCCACCAATCAATGGATTAAAAGGGCGATTTTGTTTGTATAAGCGTGCAACATTCACCCGCAAAAATTTCCTCAATAGATTGAATCGATTCACAATATGACTCTGCTTCGCCTTTTATGTGCCTTACTGTTCGTTGTTGTTCCGAGTCTGTCGCAGGCGGCTAACTATCCGTCCAAACCCGTCCGACTCGTGGTCCCCCTGTCCCCAGCAGGGCCTGCCGATACGGTGTCACGCTTAATGGCGCGTAAGCTAACCGATCGTTTCGGCCAGCCTTTTGTGGTTGATAACCGCGCCGGGGGCAGCACCATCATCGGCACCGAGATTGTTGCCCATGCGATTGCCGATGGCCATACCCTACTGACCGTCACAACGACTCATTCAATTAATCCAAGCGTTTTCAAAAAACTTCCCTATGATCCTATTCGTGATTTTGCACCGGTGACGCTGATCGAAGCCGCACCATTCATGTTAGTGGTGCATCCGTCTGTGGCAGCAACGAGCATAAAGCAATTCATCACCCTCGCCCGCAACAAACCGGGACAGATTAATTATGCATCCTCTGGTAACGGCAGTTCACAGCATCTCACGACAGAGCTCTTTAGCACAGCAGCAAAAATCAATCTCTTACATGTGCCTTACAAAGGGGCTGGACCAGGATTTTTAGATCTTGTCTCCGGTCAAGTTCAAGCGACTTTCACTAGCACCGTTTCGGCGATGCATTACTTAGACAACGGGCAATTGCGCGGCCTTGCAGTGACCAGTCCCAAGCGTTTAGCCATTGCGCTAACAATACCAACCGTTGCGGAGTCTGGGTTTGCCGGATTCGAATCCAGTTCTTGGGTCGGCATGATGGCGCCAGCGGGTACACCTTCCAGCGTGATTAACCTACTGCAACGTGAAGTTGCCGCTACACTGGGCGCAAAAGACATTGCTGAATTGCTGGCCAGTATGGGGGCCGATCCGCGAGGCGACTCGCCCGCTGAATTTAGTGCCTATTTTCAGTCAGAGATGCGTAAATGGGCCGGGGTCATTAAATCGACTGGCTTAAAAATCGAATAAGCAGCGTGGAATGGATGTACCCACTAACAAAGCCCTGTCATGAATCTTCCACGCCAAATAAAGTGAACCCATTGATTCATAAAAAATAATAAAAAATTACCGATTCCTCTCAAACAGAAAAAATTTAGATAGAATGAAGCGAGCCCTCATAACAAAAACTTCACCCATTGAGGCATGAAAATTAAACCTCCCTACTTTTCAATGATGATTAATACACTATTTTACGTATTACTTTGGTGCTGTATTCCTAGCGTTTATTCACAAACATTCCCCTCTAAACCCATACGAATCGTGGTGGGATTTAGTCCGGGGGGTGCGGCTGACATCACGGCGCGAATCATCAGTCACCCATTAGGTGAGCAATTAGGGCAATCCATCATTATCGACAACCGTACGGGTGCGGGAGGATTAATCGCAAATGCTCGAGTAGCGAGCTCGCCACCCGATGGTTACACACTCCTCGTCGTATCCGCTGCTGCCGTCATTACCCCAGCCATGAGGCGCGATATGCCCTACGATATTGAAAAAGATCTGACTCCGATCGCCTTGATCGTAAAAAGCTCACACATTCTACTCAATCATCCTTCTGTCCCCATCCGTAACGTCAAAGATTTGATCGCATTGGCAAAAGCACGACCGGGTCAACTAAGTTTTGGTCACTCTGGCTTTGGGAGTGCTAATCACATGGCCGGTGAACTTTTTAATATCATGACTCATGTCAAAATTAAACACGTTCCCTATAAAGGCGGAGCGGATAACGTGTTAGCAGCCGTTTCTGGCCAAATTGAATTAACTTACGGCAGCCTAGTCAGTGCAGTCAATTTCATTAAAAGTGGGCAATTAATTGCCCTAGGCTTAACCGGGAGCAAAAGATCTGCACTGCTACCGGAAGTTCCTACGATCAGCGAAGCGGGGATACCCGGATATGAATCCACTGCATGGTACGCCCTACTGGCACCCTCAGGAGTCGCGAAACCGATTGTTAATCAATTAAATTCATTGATTGTAAAAGCAGGGCAAAGTGTAGAAATAAAGGATGCTTTTATGAAGCAAGGATTAGATCCCCAAACCGATTCTGCTGAACAGTTTGGGGAGTTTATTCATAAAGAATTAACGAAATACAAGAATCTTGCAAAAGCCGGCCATCTTAAAATTGATTAGGCAGTTTCAACTAGCGCCTAATAAAATTTTAACGATTTGCGGCACAACAGATTCAGCACGACCCTTTAGTTCAGCCTCCGAGGCCGCCGATCCCCATTCACTAGCAACATAGGGAAACTCCGCAAAAGGCAGTGCCGGATAACCTTGGGCTCGCGCCATGGCCTTACCAGTCGTATTGACAAGTTTATCTAACCCTACCACCGCTGAAGGTAAGCCGGCAATTTCAAGATTGATGGTGTCGAGCACACTGCCCGACGTGCATGAACCTCAATCACCGACGCCAACGATTGCGGCATCGACACGATTTACTAGATCCTGAATAATATCCTCAGAGGCAGCGTTACCGATGTAAGTTTTTTTAGTAAAGTAAATCTCAGATACCCCGTAGCGCTGCTGCAAGACTTGCCCCACATGCTTTAGTAAACGATCCCCACCGAGTCGATTGTTCCATAAAATACCCACACGCTTATTTTCAAGAGTCTCCAAACGCTCAGAGGGCGTCACGACTCGCGTTCCTGGCTTTAATCGTGGATCTAAGACAATCATCATTTAAATACTCCTTCATTTACATTACAAAATTTAAGAATAGGCCCCTAAAGGGCTGCAACAAAACTATTGGGGATTTCGTATGGCCTTTGTCACAGGCGTCGTTGATTGACTGTAAGGCTGATAAAAGCCCATCATATTACCGGCATCTCCTCCAGCGGCAACAATTAAAATATCAGCCCTACGTGACAAGGCCCCCTCATGAAAGACATATTTATCTAATTCAGGATTTCTTTTAAACAAATAAATCCAACGATCTTCGTCACCAGGGTCAAACGGTACAATATCTTTTAAACCCTCAATCAGTATTGACGCATGCCGACCCCAACGAGCCGTCTCTTTCAAATGTTTCACAGACCTGCGACAGTTCTCAAAAATATAATCTCTTATTTTCTCCTTTGTCCAACCCTGCTCAACCAGCGGCTTTTCCATTGTCGGAGGAATGGTCACGACAAAACAACCCGGTGAAAACTCATGATGACTTAAAGAGTTTATCAACGGCGCCAAAATAGCTCTTGGGGTACTCCCAATGGTTCGTGAGTTACATAAATTGTAACCAGAAGAAACCGTCACAGTGCTCGTGTTTCGATCAAATCCTTCCCACTCATTTAATCCTTGCCATGCAGTATCAGGGTTTTCCGCAATGCACATTGAATAACGGTGAGCGTTACCCAAATCGCCTCTTTGTATTGCATCGGGTCTTAGCGCGCAACAGTTCCAAAGAAGCAAGCTAATCGCCCTACCGATCGTAGCGTTAGCACGGTTTCCAGAACCAAAAGTATAGCGACCATGATTCATCGACAAATCCCGAACCATGGGCCCACTGACGACTAACATCGGCCAAGGTGAGCCCAGGCTCGCTAAATGATTAAATTTAAATAAAGGATCAGCCAACGCTTCAACCGCTGCCACTAAAACCGGCATGTATTGCGGAAGGCAGCCTGCCATCACGGCATTAATAGCCAGCTTTTCGACGGTAATGATCGCTGCCCGCTCAGTAATATTAGCAATGACACTATCCGGACTTAATCCAACATATTCGATGAATTGTTTAACTCTTGCCTCAGTCGGTGGGACAACTGGCAAACCATCCGTCATGCTTTCTCGATAAAAATGTTCTATGCACTCTATCGCATCAGCAACTTCGATTTTAGTTGATGTTAATAGCATTGTTCCCTCAAAAAAAACTCAATATAGTTAGTCGCTCAAAAAAAACGAATAGAGATATTTTATACTCCCCATCAGATTAAATCGATTAATTCTCGAGCGTTCAAAAACAATCGTTTACACCCCGGTTTGAACCACAAATCCACTTCGACAATAGATCAACATATGAACGCTCTTGGCGAATTGCTTCGCATACATTTCATTCTTCCCACGACTAAAAAAAGTCTCAAGCGAGGTTATTCTTGATGCATCGATTAAAATTTCGGTAAATGCGCCGCTTTTGCCACACGATCGTACAGATTGATTTCAGATAAGATGAGTTGGCTAAACGACTCTACCGAGCCGCCTTGAGGATCCAGACCTTCGGCCTGGAATTGCTCTCGGATTTCAGGGCTCGCTAAAATCTTCCCCACCTCTGTATTTAATTTAGCAATGATCTCTTTAGGCGTTTTAGCCGGCGCCATCAAACCATACCAAATAACAGCCTCATAGCCCTTGACCCCAGATTCATCAAACGTAAGGACCATCGGTATAGCCGCAAAGCGTTTGAGACTACCGATCGCTATGGGGCGTATACGCCCACTCTTCATATGGGGAATGAGTGCAGGTATTCCACTGAAAATCAGTTCCACATGCCCTCCCAATAAATCAGTCAACGCCGGGGCATTGCCCTTGTAAGGAATGTGATTGATGTTAATGCCTGCCATATATTTAAGCAGTTCAGCCGCCATGTGGGTAGAGCTTCCAACCCCAGCCGAGGCATAGTTCAATTGCCCGGGACGCACTTTAGCCAGCGCTAACAGTTCTCTCAGGGTTTTTGTAGGTAAAGAGGGATGAATCGCCAGTACGTTGGCCCCTTTGACACATAAAATTATGGGGGTGAGGTCATGCAGTAAATCAAAAGGGATCTTAGCTAAGATTGCCATATTGATCGTATTGGCCGCACCATTGATTAGCAGGTTGTAGCCATCGGGGGCCGCTTTAGCAATGAGATCAGAACCAATATTGGTTGAAGCCCCAGGCCGATTATCGACCAGCACAGGTTGCCCGAAGGCCTCAGTCAATTTAGTCGCAATACTTCGGGCGGCAAAATCCATATTGCCCCCTGCAGTAAAAGGCACCACGATGCGCACCATTTTGGTGGGATAGTTTTGTGCGCCACACCATGAGGCCCCACCTAAACAAGTAGCACTTAATATCAAAGTGAAGATTTTTGTCATTGGTAGCGTTCGTCCATTAAAAATAATCCATCTATCTATCTAGATAGGATAATAGAGTATGAGAAGCTTTCATCGATGAAAAGCTTAATAGCCACAATTTAACGGCCAATAGCCTGATTAAAATATTTCGTGCCATGAGCGAGGAAGTATCTTACCGAAGCGATCGTTAATGACACCCATCATTGGTCCGCTTAAGTTCTGGCCACAGTAACCATTCTATTTCTTCAAGCCTAGCGGGCTATCACCTGCCCTCAAACCTTTTTTACTTTCAGGCACCCTCTTCTTAATGACTGTCGATTTCCCGATAGGCGGCAAGCCCAAAGGACCATGGCTAACTTGATCTTTGGCTTTTTGGGTTTTTGACCTTCGATTTTGAACCAGAGAGGAAACAAAAGAGCATAGCTCTTTATCTACTCCGCTTTGATGTGAGCGACCTCGACCAGTTTTCTCCATTTATCTTGTTCAATTTTCATCATGGATGCATATTGAACCGGATCGGCACCTGAGATATCCGCGCCCTGATTAGCCAACGAATCGTTAACGTCAGGCATTTGCAATATTTTTTTGATCTCCGTATTTAATCGGCTAATAATAAGGGCCGGAGTCGATGCAGGAGCAAGAAAACCCCAAAGAGAGCTCGCGTCATAACCAGTGATGCCAGACTCGGCAAAGGTTGGCACTTGAGGGGCTGCCCGTGAGCGATGAGCGCTCGTGACTCCGATGGGTTTAAGGCGACCCGAACTGATATACGGTGTAGCTGAGAGCATCGAAGAAATATGCATCGTAATTTGCCCTCCCAATAACTCAGTTAACGCTTGAGCATTCCCTTTATACGGCACATTAACTATATCAAAGCGTGGGACTTGGGTTCTTAATAATTCCATCATGAGGTGGGGCACACTGCCAGCACCCGAGGTGGCATGGGTTAATTCACCTGGATGGAGACGAACCAGACGAATCAGATCCTGTAGATGACGTACGGGCAGGGAGGGATGAACCACCAGCATATTGGGAACCGTCGCAAAAAGAATAATGGGGGCAAAGTCTCGATGGATATCGTAATTCACCTTTAACAGCACTGAGTTCATGATCAATGTGCTCGTAAAAATACCGATCGTGTATCCGTCAGCGGGTGCTCGAATGACACTCTCCGCCGCTAGGCTACCGGCAGCGCCACCCCGGTTTTCAATAATGACACTTTGCCGCAGCGAGTCATTTAATTTTCTTCCAATCACACGGGCCACGAGATCAACACCCCCGCCCGGCGGATAAGGCACGAATAGGTGCAAGGGCTTGGCGGGGTAAGTCGATTGAGCGTAGGCCCCTTTTAAAAAGGCGACGGGGCATAACATGAAGCCCATAACAAGAATCAGGATATAAGGCCCCAATGGGGGCGAGTACGCCCGCCTACCACTGGGTAGCATGCTATGAAGGTGTGCCATTTTAGGTGGCGTTGCGCACAGCGCGCCCCCCGTCCACCGTGAGTATCGTGCCACTGATATAAGAGGCCCGATCAGAGGCCAGATAGAGCACCGAATCGGCCACTTCCTCAGGCTGTGCTAATCGCCCAAGGGGTGGATCATTCACCAATTCTAGCCATCGATTTTTGTTACCTAATTCAGCCAATGCGCGTTTTTCTAGCCGCTCTCTGAGTCGATCGGTTTCAATTTGCCCAGGATTAACCCCCACCACCCTAACCCTATAATCGACACTTTGTCCGCCTAGATTTCGAGTAAAGGCCATTAGTGCCGCATTGCCCGTGCTACCAGCAATATAGTCTTGACGTAACCTCTCTCCAGCCACCCCTATGACATTGACGATCACTCCACTGCGCCGTTCACTCATATGGCGATAGATAGCACGCGTCAAATTAATGTAACCAAACACTTTCAACTCCCACGTTTCACGCCACCGAGATTCGGGAATATCCAGTAAGGTGCCCGAGGTAATACCTCCAGCATTATTGACTAGAATATCCACCGAGGCACAGCGCTCGGCTAAAAGATTGATATTTTCGCTGACACTTAAATCCATGGCATGGCAGTGAATCTCTACTTTGGCAATGGCTTGAATTTCTTTTCTAGCCTTTTCCAAGTCAACCAAGGTTCGTGAAACCAGATGAAGATTGCATCCTTCTAAAGCGAACCCCTTCGCTACTGCCAAGCCAATTCCCCTCGAAGCGCCTGTGATGAGAACAGTTTTTCCCTTAAGATTAAGATCCATGGTTGCTACCTATTTAAGAATATTGGTTACAGGGAGATAAATTTTATTATTGTTTTATGTGAAGTATTCTAATCGAAATAAGTTGTTTTGTAGGTTATCATTTTCGATATTGCATTGACTTAATATTGGGACTCGCATGTCCCAGATCCCGGATACGGTCGAACCAACGAATACTATCCGCAACGATCCCAAGTGTTGGATCTAAGGACAAAAAAATTGACCTCCATTTGCATCAGGCAGGCTTTAGGGGTGACGCAGCCCTCCGGCTGCGATCTGCTCGCCGACTTGTGAATCCGAAAGAAACGGCTGCTTCGAAGAGAGCGTGCGTATGGGTTTTCCAGCCCGGAACGCTAAAAGATTTTTTTTCGATTCCTCAAAAAAGATACGGTAATTCTCCTCCGTTACAAATCCGATATGTGGCGTCGCCATCACATTGGGCAGTGAGCGAAAGGGATGATCCACAGGAAGGGGCTCGATCTCGTAGACATCAAGTCCTGCCCCGCCAATCCTATTGTTTATCAGTGCATCCAATAAAGCGGCCTGATCGACGATCTCGGCTCGTGAGGTATTCACGAGGTAGGCCGTCTTCTTCATCAGCGCGAATTCTCTTTCGCCAACCAGTCCCAATGTCTTGTCGCTAAGCGGCATGTGGATCGTGATGGCATCGCAGCGTCGAAACAACTCCTCCTTTGTCACGGCCTCGACACCATGCGCCGACGCCCGCTCCTGCGTCAGATTCGGGCTCCAAGCCACGACTTTCATGCCAAATTCTTTCGCAATCCGAGCCACCGGAATGCCCATGTTGCCAAGACCCATCAGGCCAAGGGTCTGTCCCGAGAGGCCGCGGCCCAGCCCGATCTGCCAGCCCCCAGCACGGAAAGAGTCGGTTTCCTGGGGAATACGGCGAATGAGGCCAATTAACAGTGCCCAGACCACATCGACCGTGCTCTGATGCAGCGCATCCGTAGTGCTAACCGTAATACCGAGCTCATCGGTCGCCTTCAGATCGATCGAGCGCGCATTGCGCATGCCTGTAGCAAGGATTAACTTAAGCTTCGGTAGCCTTTCCAGTACGTCCCGCGAAAAGTGGGTACGCTCGCGAATACGCATAACCGCATCGAAGTCCGAAAGCCGCGCGACCAGTTCATCCTTTTCAAAGACGTGATCACGAAACGCTACAACCGATACGCCCGCCGCCTGCGACCAGTCGGCGAGCTTGAAAGTGGCCCCCTGGTAATCGTCAAGAACGGCAAGCTTCATGGTGGCACTACTCATTGTAAACTCCTCATTTAAGACGATCCGATGGGGCGGCTGCCTCCACCACCCGTATTTGCGCTCTGCGATTGATGATTTTTAGAACAAACGGCATGAGGATCACAATGGCCGAAATGGCCAGCAACACAGCCGAGACTGGGCTAGAAATGAAGATCGAGGGGTCGGCCTGGCTGATCGCAAGCGCACGGCGCAAGTGCTGTTCGGCGAGTGGGCCAAGGATCAGACCGACGAGCAACGGTGCGATTGGGAAATCATAGAGCCGCATGAAATATCCCGCCAGACCTGCGGCCAACATGATTTTCAGATCAAACACCGATCCGGACACCCCCCACACGCCAATCAGAGAAAAGATGGTGATGCCGGCATAAAGATACGGACGTGGAATGAGCAGCAGCCGTACCCAGAGCCCGGCAAGCGGCAGGTTCAGTACTAAGAGCATCAGATTACCGACATACAGCGAGGCAATAATCGACCAGACGAGGCTCGGATTATTCAAGAATAGAAGAGGACCCGGCTGAAGCCCATAGCCCTGGAGCGCGCTTAGAAGAACGGCCGTAGTGGCGGAGGTCGGCAGGCCCAAAGTCAGAAGTGGCACTAGCACACCTGCCGTCGCGGCATTGTTGGCGGCCTCAGGTCCGGCCACACCCTCAATGGCGCCATTGCCGAATTCGTTTGGCGTACCCGCAAGCTTTTTTTCAAGCGCATAGGACAAGAAGGTCGGAACCTCCGACCCGCCGGCTGGCAGGATACCAATGGGAAACCCGATGGCCGTGCCACGTAACCAGGGCTTCCAGGAGCGCTTCCAGTCGTTCTTTGTCATCCATAGGCCGCCGGATAAGGGATTAATCAACGGTGCACTGCACTGGGTGTGCGCCACGAGGTAGATCACCTCGCCCACAGCAAAGAGCGACACGAGCACGATGGTAAACGGAATGCCTTCGAGCAAGTTGGGCGAACCAAATGTCATGCGCGGTGCGCCCGTCAAGCTGTCAATGCCGATGACGCACAGCGCAAGCCCCATCAGCAGCGATGTAAAGCCGCGCGTGCGCGAACGCCCCATCACCGCAGAGATCGTGGTGAAGGCAAGCACCATCAGCGAGAAATATTCGGTCGGCCCGAAAGTAAAGGCCAGTTCGGCAAAGGTCGGTGCGAGAAAGGTCAGGAGCATCGTCCCGATCGTACCCGCCACGAACGATCCAATCGCTGCAGTCGCTAGTGCGGCAGCGCCCCGCCCGTTTCGGGCCATGCGGTTGCCTTCGATCGCTGTGACGATCGAACTACTTTCGCCAGGGGTGTTTAGCAAAATGGACGTTGTAGAGCCCCCATACATCGCGCCATAAAGAATGCCAGCGAACATAATGAACGCCGATTCAGGCGTCAGCTGATAGGTCACGGGTAGCAGCAGCGCGATGGTCAGAGCCGGCCCAATGCCGGGCATTACGCCGATTGCTGTGCCAAGCAACGTGCCCACAAACGCCATCAGGAGATTAAACGGCAACAGGGCCGTTCCAAAGCCACTCATCAGATGTGCGAAAGTGGACGTCATCGGGACACCGTCAGATGCCTATCAGCGGAAGAAAGCCGCCCAGATCAACGCCAAGAGACCGGAAGATAAACCAGCACGTGACCGACATCACCGCACCGATCAGAAAATCAAAGAGTGTGCGCCGCGATCCAAATGCATGGGTCACGCCAGCGAAAATCAGAGCCGCTGTCAACGGAAAACCAATAGACGTCATCAGCACGATGGGTGAGGCGAGCGCCACAATCGCAGTCACGAACGGTAGGGCGTTAAAGGAGGACTTTTCCGCCCCCTCTTCAGCGGACGCTGCGGGGCCAATGGCGCAGCGTGTCATCTCAAAAACCAAGACTACCCCGCAGGCAATGAGACCCACACCGATGAGGGTCACGAACACTCCGGGGCCGATGCCCGCAATGGAGGACCATTGCGACAGACTTGAAGATCCGTAGAGCCATAAGCCCCCTAACGCTACGATGGCAACCCCAACCCACCAGGGGCGCCTCAGCCAGTTCTTCATCGCGATCTCATGGGTTGCATCACTTCACGAGCCCGAGCTTGGTCAGCGTCCTCGTCCAACCCTCGTTCTCGGTTTTGAGGAAGGCCGCAAATGCGTCACCCGACAGGTAGGCATCTTCGAGTCCCTGCTCAGCCAGCGCTTTCGCCCAGGACGGCGATTTCGACAGCTTGTCGAGCTTCGAGATCCATTGGGCCTTGGCTAATTCCGACATACCCCGAGCACCGACAACACCACGCCAATTGCTAACCGTAATATCCAGGCCAGCTGATTTAAGAGTGGGAATATCAACACCCTTGATCGGTTGAGCCGATGTCACGCCGATGATGCGGATACGTCCTGCTTCAGCCAGTGGCTTTAACTCGGATACGCCCGTCATGACAGCTTTGATTTTGCCGCTAACCAGCGCCGGAACATATTCATTACCGCTAAAGGTGATGAAATTGAGCTTATCGAGGGGTATCCGGCTCTGCTGCGCCATCAGCGCAAGGGCCAGATGCTCGACGCTACCGATGCCGGAGCCGCCAACAGTCACACTGCTCGGATCGGCCTTAAGTGCAGCGACCATATCAGCCAGGGTCTTAAAGGAAGAATCTGCAGCTACACCGATTCCAACATATTCACGCGTGAGGCAGGCCAGGGGCGTTGCCATGTCGATGGTGATCGGTGACTTCGCCGTAATGACACTGCTCATCATAATGACGCCCGTGAACAACAGCGCCTTGTCATCGCCCTTCGCGTTACGCACGAACTCGGTGAGGCCGATTGTGCCCCCTCCGCCGGCGATGTTCTTGAATTGAACCGCGCCGATTAATTTTTCACTTTGCATGGCCCGCATGGTCAAGCGTCCAGTGCGGTCCCATCCGCCACCCGGTCCTGCCGGAATCGTTACCTTGGCGGAGTCAAGCGCTGCATCCGCCTCCAAACTGGGGAACATAACGGTAAGAGCCGAAAGAACCGTTCCAGCTAGCACTTCACGTCTACTGAAACCCTTTGTCAACTGCTCTGAACGCATGGTCTTACTCACTTTGTTTTAGGGAATAGTGTTAACAAAAAAACCGTATTTAAAAATCCATTTTATCAAAATTGTAGGTAGTGTTATTTTTATTGGGTTCGTATCCAATCCATTTCAAACAGAGCCCCCTTTTCTGGCTACAACGATTGTTAAAGACCGCTAAGTAGCCAAGTCACCGTACGTTGTCAGTACTGCCAGAGTCGATGAGATGTGACTTTTCCATTGAAAGAGGATGAACAACACAATCGTGGAAAAAGGGTGTGTCGTAAACTTTTAGCCCCCAATTGGCGCATGAAGTTCTTTAAATAAATAATTGAATAATATAGAGATTTTGATAAAGAACCAATATTTTTGTTTTTCTGTCAGCCTTTATAAACGCTCATTCGTTAGTAGCAATATCGAGTAATAATTTTTTTCTAAAATCTTCAAAATTAAAATAATTTCATTATTTTTCGACTCATTTAAGCAATCCCTAATCTTCTAACTGAAAGGTAATGAAAAATGCAAAAGAAACACCGCTTGAATAGATTTAAATGCCTATCAACAGTTAGTCTGCTTGCTGGTGTGCTATTAATCCCAGCAACCGAGGCCTTCGCTGCCGCTTCAGCAAGTGCCAATACGAATGCACAAATTATTATTGTTCAAAAAGATGAACAATGCTATGCCCCAGCGGGTAAGTCAAAAGACGGCAAGATCACAGGGACATCGCCGGGATGTGAGTGCAATTTAAATGGCCAAAAGGTAAACATCAAAGACTCACAGTGGTGCACCTCTACCCGCACGAACAGTGCCAATCAAAAACGAATCGGAAAATAAGGGCAAGATTCTCGCAATACCCATGAAACTTGGCGTAAAAACGAGTGGGTGAAGGCCCCTGAAGGTCCCTGAAGGTCCCTTAACCTAGCCTTTATGGCTCATGTGTAGCCCTCCACCCTACCCCATCACCCCTACCCCCCCTACCCCCCCTAACGTCTTACGTATTGTCGGAGCCGATGAGCGTTGGCTCTCTATTCCCATGAAGGTTGCGCCGAGTCCGGTGATTCTTCGAACAACAGGCTCCAATGTAAAACCGAGGTCAACCCAAGACCGATTATTATCTGTCCTATCGATACTGATGGATTGATAAAGTCAGTGAAAAATTGAGTATCTGGCATGGTGATTCTTACTTTTGCAAGTCCTGAATTCGTTATTGACACGCTGAATCTGGAATACGACCATTGGTAATGCTCAAATTGGCAAAATAAACAAAATCACCCCTATTGTGATTGAGTAAGCGATGATGTTTTCTATAAGCAGACGAGCCATGTGAACGAGAGGCAGTCTATTTTTTGATTTCATACGAGGACTGGATTACTGAGGGGTTTGGCGACATCAAATCGGCTGTTTTCTTAACGACCCGGGCGTTATGCCATATTTTTTCTTAAAAGCGCTGATAAAGTGATTGACATGTGAGTAACCTATTTTGTGGGCTAACACCTTCATGGGTATATCGGTTTTTTCTAGCGCCAAGCGAGCCTGTTGAAGTCTTTGGGCTGAAAGAAATGAAAAAATCGACTGACCATATGTGTTGGAAAAGGCGTAGTTTAGTTTTTCCGAGGTAACATTATACTTTTTGGCTAAGCTAGAAAGATCGGGGATCTTACCCTGTATTTCAACTAATTCTTGATAAACATCCTTGACATTAAAATGATGTGCTGTCTTTAGATCGTTATAAAACATACCCGATCCAGATGCATGCAAGTGCAGTTTTAGTAGGTATTGCAATATAACAGACTGTCCATAAAGAGCCCTCAACGCGCCTTCGAGATGATCAGGAGAGCACGACATTAATAATTTCGATATGGATTGCGGCACTTCAACAAAGTTGAAATTTTTAGTCGCATGTATTCCCAAGTAAGTACACAATACCTGAACCACATCGACACCCAGTAATTTTATCAATGTTGCCTCAGGTATTAATAAAACTGAGGAGAAAATATCCTCTTCTGTATAGACCGATTGCTCTATACGATAACCATCTGTCATACCAAAAAGATCAATACCAGGAACCGTTTTAAAATGAAGCTTCGGGTGACTCGAATAGCAATCTAGTTCGCCTGCATGTGTCGTATTCACCCCGAACATGGTAGAAGGAAATTGCGCCTCAAAAATACCTAAAGGTATTTTGTCCGGGCGATCTTCGCCCGTAAATTGATGTACATTTTGAATGACCTTAATCTCATCGAGTAGTTCGATGTGCTCGGTGTAGCCAGTGCCTATCTCTGACGGATAGGGAAAAGCCATCTTTGTTGATTTAACACCCACATCGACAACTTCATTATTGTCTGGATGTATCAACCACTCAATGGTGTGAAGAGTTTTCATTTATTATTTTCTAAACAATAGGTTCGTATTTTTTTCTCATGAGGAACACAACAAAAAAATTGTCTTATAGTATCATCCTAGTTTTTTCTCATTTTATTAAATTTGTTCTGCAATCGCTATTAAAAATCCTCTTAAACACACGAGTTTTTTATGATTTGTAGCCCTATCCAGTTTCACGCACGGCGGCGTAATGCTTTATCACGCCGTACTCAATCCACATCACATGGGTCATCTTTTTGGGGATGTTTGGATTTTGGCGGGCGGGCTTTCATTGGCAATCCCGCTGAGGCGCCTTAGAAAATATCAAGATTAAGCATTCTAGGGCTGGGTCGATTCCCCCCTGGATCAATATTGAATCGGCTAGAACAAGGCAAGCCAAAAAAACATGACGCTTATCCCTAAAAAAACCCCCTCGCCTCTATCAATAAAAAGACGACAAATAGTAGTGGACTGTAAACCGCGCGTTAGTTCCGTTACACTGACCTCTTATTTAATTAGTGATCTGGCAGGCCATTGAACAACGACCAAACTGTGCGCTCCACGCCTACACCCACGGGTGCGCTCTGTGCTCACTTCACACCGCTAGGCCATCTTCGATTAGTAGAGGATCGGGACATACCCCATCTGCCAGCAGCCCTTCATGGGAGGCTGATTGCCGCATTCGATTCCGGCGTCGGACATGGCCTGCTGCAATTAGGGGCCTCTGAGATTGGAACGATATTACCGCCCACGCTTGCCTGGTTACGCGAGTTCGCCACTCGCTACGTTACAGCACTGTGCGCGACAACCGAAGTGGCTGAAATCGTCGTGCCCGCGCCTATCGATGCAGCCCTTGAGGCGATCATCAGCAATGCCCCCCCCATTTCCGGTAGTGAATACCTAACACCGAAAACCCTCATCGCAATCTGGGCTGAAATCGACACCGCGTTGCGAGTTGAGTGGGCCGCATCCGGGCTAACGCTTCAGGGATTTCTTAAGTCGCGTCACCAAGCATGGAATCTGGTCGGTAGAGTGCACTTTAATTTGGCGGAAAATCGCAAAGATGCGCAAGCACCGTTTGCCTTTATAGCCACTTATACACCAAGCCTATCGGCGCACGGCAAGGCTCAACACCTTCCACTAAAACAAGCCTTGGCCGAATATTCCGATAAGAAGAGTCAATCGCAATTGCTCTCCCTGCTACTTCCCGTGCAGCGTGCGGCCGAACAATGCGAATGGTTGCGCGAGATGGTTGAGTCTGGTGAGATCTACCATCCACTGCGCTGGACGCCCGCCGATGCATGGCGTTTTTTAAAAGATTTTCAGATTTTGGAGTCAGCCGGCATTTTGGTGCGTGCCCCTGGAAACTGGCAGACCGGGCGGCCAGCACGCCCACAAATAAAGAGCGTTATCGGAGCGCGCCCACCCTCCGCCCTCGGCATGGATGCACTGCTTGATTTTAAAATGGAACTCACTCTGGACGGTGAACGTCTGAGTGCGACCGAAGTCAAGGCTCTGCTCAAAAGTGTCGAGGGCTTACAGTGGATCCGCGGCCGTTGGGTTGAAGTCAATCACAAGAAACTGGGGATCCTGCTCGAACGCTTCGAAGCCATTGAACGCGCTGCGGGAGGAAAAGGACTGCCCTTTGTTGAAGCCATGCGTTTGATGGCAGGGGCCTCGCTTGATAACCCTGACGGGGCTGAAGATGCGCAATGGGCGCAACTGAGTGCTGGCCCCTGGCTGACTGAAATCCTCAGCGGATTGCGTCAACCAGAGGGATTGGCCCAAGTCGATCCAGGCGCTGATCTGAAGGCCGTGTTGCGTCCCTATCAGCAAGCCGGCGTACGCTGGCTCTATTTACTCACCCGACTCGGATTAGGGGCCTGCTTGGCCGATGACATGGGTCTGGGAAAAACGATACAAGTGCTTTCACTCCTGCTGGTCTTAAAGCGAGAACGTAGAGGGGCTACCCGCCCCAGTCTTCTGGTTGCTCCGGCCTCGTTAATTGCGAACTGGGCCGCGGAGGCCGAACGCTTCGCGCCGGGACTGCGTTTGATAATCGCACACCCTTCTGCCCTGCCCGCTGCCGAACTACGCGCAATGGATAAAACCCGTCTGGATGATGTCGACCTTGTCATCACCAGTTATGGCACCTTGCTGCGTTTGCCGGTTGCAGAAACAATGCCTTGGCGGTTAGTGGTGCTAGACGAAGCACAGGCAATCAAAAATCCCAACTCTAAGCAAACCCGTCAGGTCAAAAAGATACGTGCCGACGTACGGATCGCGCTCACTGGAACACCGGTCGAAAACCGGCTTTCCGACCTGTGGTCAATTTTTGATTTTACCCATCCGGGTTTACTCGGTTCGGACAAAATTTTCTCCAGCTTTGCCAAGCGCCTAGCGGAGCGTCAAAACTTTGGTCCGCTACGCGCACTTGTGCGCCCCTACATCCTGCGCCGGATGAAGACCGATAAGCGCGTTATATCTGATCTCCCAGACAAGAGTGAAATCAAAGCCTTTTGCTACCTCAGTCCGACGCAAGCCGCACTCTACCAACGCGCGGTCCAAGACCTCGCTGTTGCCCTTGAAAAGACCGAGGGCATCGGGCGCAAAGGCGTCGTCCTATCTTATTTGATGCGGTTTAAACAAATCTGCAATCATTCATCGCAATGGTTGGGAGACGGGGCTTGGAAAGAACAAGATAGTGGAAAATTCTCACGTCTACGCGAATTGGCGGAGGTTATTTGTGCCAAGCAGGAAAAATTATTGGTTTTCACACAGTTTCGCGAAACCACAGAGCCGCTCGCCGCTTTTCTTGGCGCCATCTTTGGCAAAGAGGGCCTGGTCCTGCATGGCGCAACTCCAGTGGCAAAACGTCGAGCACTGGTAGAGCGTTTTCAGGAGGATGAATTAACCCCCTTCTTTGTTCTCTCCCTCAAAGCCGGCGGGGCGGGATTAAATTTGACCGCAGCTTCGCATGTCATTCACTTTGATCGCTGGTGGAATCCGGCAGTGGAAAATCAGGCCACCGACCGCGCCTTTCGAATCGGCCAAAAGAAGAACGTGCTGGTGCATAAATTTGTCTGCCGTGGCACCATCGAAGACAAAATCGATCAACTGATCGAATCCAAACAACAGTTGGTTAAAGATGTACTGGAGGGTGGGGCCGAGCTTCTGCTCACAGAAATGAGCGACAAAGATCTGCTCGATCTAGTGAAGCTGGACATTCATAGCGCACAGGAAAATTAAACGTTAAAGGAAAAGTGAATGGGTTACTGGGGTTCGACACCGTATGTGCCGGTTGCAAAGAGACGTAATAAAGCTGAAAAAGCTGCAGAAAAAGCCAAAAAAGGTGGCACTACGCTAAGCCCCATTACTGCCTATCGCGGTGCCGTTGCCAAGACCTTCTGGGGTAAGGCCTGGTGCAATAACCTGGAACGCTACAGCGACTACTCGAATCGGCTGCCGCGTGGGCGCACCTACGTGCGAAACGGTTCAGTCATCGACCTAAAGATATCAGCCGGCGGCGTAAACGCCCTAGTCGTTGGGTCAAGTCTTTACAAAGTCGCGGTCAAAGTAGTCGCGGTTCCTGACAAGCAATGGCAGGCGATCCGCGCCGATTGCTCCAACTCAATTGACTCTTTGGTAGAACTACTGCAGGGCAAACTTTCGAACGCTGTCATGGAACGTATCTGCAAACCAGGTTTGGGACTTTTCCCGGCGCCCGCAGGTATGAAGTTCTCCTGCAGTTGTCCTGACTGGGCCGATATGTGTAAGCACGTCGCAGCAGTGCTCTATGGGGTTGGTGTACGGTTAGATCATGACCCAGATTTACTATTCAAACTGCGCTGCGTCGATGCCAAGGAACTGGTTACCGAAGCGGCAGTTAACCTGACAAAAACTAAGCAAGCGCCCGCTGCCAGCAAATTGCTCGACGAGTCTTTGCTCGCTGATGTTTTTGGCATAGAGATGGCCGAACCTAATCTGATAACACTCCCATCGAAGCCAAAATCGAAGCCTCGCACCCCTCCGGCAAGGGCTTCGAAGTCATCAAAGACGAGCAAGAAGAAAACCACCAAAAAGTCCAAAAAATGATTGCTGCTTGAGAAAATCAGATTTTTTCAAGGGTCAAGGAGCCGAGGAGAGTCGGCTCTTTCCTTTTGTGGGTGAGTCGAGCCATGTATTCAGGGCTTTGGGGGCGAGTGTATGCGGAACTTGTAAGGACTGGAGGATGCCCAAGTGTTTGTCGATAAATTTCTACAAGTGACTTTTCAGACGAAATTGGAGCTACGTATTGGGTCATAGAAATGGTGGCGAAAGCGCAAGACATGAAGAACGTTAAAAACTTATGTATTTGAACCCCATTGTGTCAAAAACTCGCCCACGATCATTCGGCTGCGAACTATGGCGAAGCCGTGAACAATGTTGCGTGGAGCCTCATATTGGTGCCCCTTGTGATCCTCACCCTTTGTTGGGGAGTAGCCTGAGGTCTTGAAGCTCCACATCACGTCTCCAGGTCTCATCATCCCTCTCAGCGCTTTCCAACCTCGATTGAGATGACCGAATGGCAATTCGGGAACTCTTTTCTTAGGATCAATTATTTTTGCTGATGCTTCGACTTCGTGTGGGTTAACGATCTCAATCAAGTCCTTCTCCTGACTCGTAAACTTTGGCTCATCGGCTTTGATGTATATCGAAGCCGGCTTGCCCCTCAGTTCGTTGACTAGTGCTGCAAATGCAACTGGCCAAACCACGAAGACCAAGGAACCTGTGGCGATGCTCTTGAAAAATTCTCGACGCTTATCCCGAGGTGATTGATCTTCTTCAAGCGCGGCCAATGCGATTAGCACAAAGTCGCTGCGCTTGTCCTTGTAATACCGCTTTACCAGCACTCGGCCAACAAGCGCTAGAACAATGCCGATGGCGAAGTAACATCCCAGCCCAAACCACAGGTCATCGTTCATTTCTTAGCTCCGCGAATATCAATAATCTGCCTGGAGATGATCAAACATATCATTTGATCACCGGTCGCCCAATAGTTGTCATCGCATTGATTCGATATCCCTGAGGCGCATCTGGCTTTGCATGGCCGTTATTGACGATTCGATCTGACACTAAGTTGCCACTATCTATTTTCAAGAACAAGTCCATCTCGTATCTACTGGCGTATCCCCCATGTACGTATTCAAGTAGTCCACCCTTAGGGCAGCGCAGCTCTCCTGTGTACCAATGGGCAAACACTCCATCGGGATATTCCGGGAAGATATCCCCAAGCTCGATTTGCGTTATCCCAGCGGCTGTTTTTTTAAACCCTTTGAGCTTCGCCAGATAAAAGCGCCCATCTTCAATCGTCCAGGTTCCTACATAACCGCGCCAGAGATCAGAAGAAGGGGCTTGCAGCTTCAAGTCTTTGCCTATCGTCTGCAAGTAGTAATACAGCGGCTCATCGCACAAGGAGAGCTCCTCAGCCTTGTAGATCAATTTTTCTGAAATTTGTGCTGTCATTTTTACCTCTGTCTTACCTCTGTCGAGTTGGTATGTGCAATCACTTTACCAGAGTCGAGGCTCATTACATGAGCCTGCTGCAGGGCCCCCACCGCACGTTTGGCAGCGTCAATGTTCTTGACCGCAAGAAAATGATAGAACCTCTGCACAACAAGCAGCGTCGCTGTGACCAGACGTGTTGCCTCACCTGGTGCACCGACATCGCTTGACCCTGCCGAAAATCAAGAAATTGGTTAATGTTCTTTCGATGCAGGCAGATATCATAGCCCCTCTGCCAATTACGGAATCAAAATTACGAGAGACCCAAGACCTGCCCTTGTTGGGCTCTTTTCCTATCGGCCATCACGACATCTGTCGGCGACTATCTCATCAACGTTTACAAGGACTTGCTCTTTTTAGCTGACCCCATGTGTCGCGTAAGCCCCTCGCTGTATCCATGGGATGAACGGCTTGTATTTGCTAGTACAGTA
>CAITMU010000092.1 GCA_903893565.1 uncultured beta proteobacterium
AAAGGATTTTCATGAACGAGAGCATGGGGGTCATTAGCCCAGCCGGTTTGTCTTTGCCGCTAACGCATCCATTAAGTAAGCCGCTGAATACGTTGCAGGGTAAGACAATTGGTGAAGTCTACAACAATCACTTCAAGGGTGAATTGATGTTTCGGGTCTACCGAGAACAGTTTCATGCCCAATTTGAGGGGATGAAAATCGTGCCTTTTGAAGAGTTGCCTATCGTGTACGTCGGGGGTGACCCGATGACGCAAAGAAAAACAGCGCAACGCATAGCCGCAATGGCTAAAGAGATGGGCTGTGATGCCTTGATCAGTGGTAATGGTGGGTGAGGCACCTGCACTCCGTCCTCGGTGAGGCCGGCTGTAGAAGCAGAAAAATTAGGCATTCCCAGTGTTGTGGTGACGACGACCGGTTTCACCGCGATAGCCAAGGCGGTTGCGCGTGCAGAGGGGTTGGCCGGCCTAAGAATTGCTGAGTATCCTGGCGCTGTGGGTGTGCATGAAGAAGCGTTAGTTCGAAAAAATGTAGAAAACATCCTCTTTTCTCAAATTGTGAATGCACTGACTGCACCTGTGGCGCGATTTACCAGCCCTGCCAGTCCCGCTAATCGGGAAGTCTCGAGTGAGGTCGATGATGCAGCTAAAATCATTTTTGAAGGGGACTTTGATGCCGTCAATGCTTATTTTAGGTCACAGGGTTGGACCGATGAGTTACCCATTATTCCGCCTACGCTTAAGCGTGTGAATGCCTTTTTGAAACACACTTCGATTGAACCCCATCACCGTATTGCTGTGTTGGCACAGGCTAATTTAGCCGCGGTCGTATGGAATATTGCAGCCAATGGGGTGATGGCCGGTTGTGAGCCCTCTGTGATGCCGTTGTTGATCGCAGCGGTCGAGGCCATCGCTGAGAATGAATATAATCTGAGTAATATTGGTAGCACTTGGGGCGTATTGCCCTACCTATTGATCAATGGGCCTGCGGTGAAAACGATGGGTATTGAGTGTGGCGCCCAATTAATTTCTAAAGGAGCCAATCCGTCCATAGGCCGAGCTTTAGGTTTGATCATAAAAAATATTGCTGGCTACAAAATGGGTAAGAATTATATGGGGACCTTTGGTTATCCCTTATGTTTTACTTTAGCCGAAAATGAAGCTCAATCGCCTTGGGAGCCTTATCATGTAGACAAAGGTTTCCAAAAAGAAGATAGCACGGTGACCGCTTGTGCGACAGTGACCTGGGGTTGGCCACCGGCGATCTACGGCACACCGGATAAGACTGCGGCTCAAAGTGCTCTGGAATTTTTAAGTATTGAAACCACAAAAAAACCTTGTCTTGCCCGCTTAGCAGAGCGAGGTCCGAAGGGCTTTAGGAATATGATTAATATCTTGCTAGCCCCTCCCGTGGCTCGGTCTTTGGCTGAGGCGGGCTACTCCAAGCAAGCCATTCGTGAATACGTGTATGAGCATGCCCGAGTGCCTTATGCTGAGCTTGAGTTTTTATTAAAGTATGGTCACTCCGAAGCTTTTACCATCAAGGATGCGGTGAGGTTGGGTCTTTATCCTGAGGCGTATTTGAATAGCCAAGATCAAATGCTTCGGGTCGTGCCCAGTCCCGATGTGATTAACATTGTGGTGTGTGGGGACCCCGATCGGAATCGGGCTATGGTGTTATGGGGTGGCTATGTCAGCCCGGTGACCAAAAAAATGAACTTTGCCCTTTGATACTGAATGATACTGAAGTGCATTTTATCTTCTCAACAAAGTTAGTCTGAGTAAGGAAACTCGCGATGAAAAGAGCTAAGGGCGTTTGTTTTTTAATGTTGATGAGCGCCTTTATCTTGGGGGCTAAGGCAGAGTCTGACCGCTACCCTATAAAACCCGTGCGATTAATTTATCCTTTTTCTGCGGGGGGTGGTGGCGATTTAGTGGCAAGAACGCTGTCGGCGGAATTATCTAAAGATCTGAAGCAGTCCTTCATCGTGGATAATCGTGCTGGTGGTAATGGCAATATTGGGACTGATATCGTGTCTCGTGCCACACCGGATGGATACACGGTGCTACTGACAACCAATGCTACGATCGTCATTAATCCCCAGCTTTTCACTAAGTCTGTCACCTATGATCCGGTGAAAGGATTTTCTCCGGTGAGTCTCGTTGTCTCGCAACCTTTTGTGTTGGTGTTACACCCTTCGGTAGCGGCCAAAACGGTGCCGGAGTTAATGGCTTTGGCCAAAGCGAATCCTGGTGCTTTGAATTATGCTTCCTCAGGTGCGGGGGGCGGTGCGCATTTGGCGGGTGAAATGTTAAAAACCTTTGCTCATATCGATATCACGCATGTGCCTTTTAAAGGGAGTGCACCGGCTTTGACCGCGTTAATGAGCGGGGAGGTGCAATTTATGTTCGTGGCGATTTTGGCGGCAAAACCCATGATTGAGCAAAATCGCCTACGTGCGATTGCGGTTAGTACGGCTAAACGCAATCCAGTTTTTTCTCAGTTGCCGGCGGTGAGTGAGTTTGCAGGATTAGAAAATTTTGAATCTGATTTGTGGTACGGTTTTTTAGCGCCGGCTAAAACACCAACTCCCGTGATTCAAACGCTTTATCAAAGCATTCGGGCCGCCTTGGATCGCGCAAGTATTAAAACTCGCTTTGAGTCAACGGGTACGGTGTTAGTGGGCAGTTCCCCTCTTGAATTTAGTCAAACCATTGCCAAGGATCTAGCACGCTGGGGGAAGGTTATTAAAACCTCTAAGGTGAGTGCCGATTATTAATGGAATGAATCAGGATCGTGGTCAAATAGCCAATCCATGAAAATTCACAGAATCACGAGACTTATGGTTAGGGTTCGCTGAATGGGTTGCCGTGGTGGGCGTGAGTGTGGAGGCGGATTACTGTAACTTAATGCCTGCCTCTTTGATGATCGAGCCCCATTTAGTGATTTCTTTTTGTATGAAAATCGCGAATTGATCCGGACGACCTCCGACCACTTCAGCGCCGGTGGCAATGCTGAGTTCTTTGATCTCGGGAGAGTTAAAGGCGCGCACCAGTTCTCGGTTTAATTGCAAAATGAGTGGTGCCGGTGTTGCGGCCGGTGCAAAATAGCCACTCCAAACGCTGGCCTCAACTCCGGCAAGGCCGCTTTCAGCCGTTGTGGGCACGTCGGATAATACCGGTAAGCGTTGGGGCCCTGCTACTACAAGAGCGCGTAATTTTCCGGCTTTCACTGGGGCTGCGATAGCGCTACCCACGAGATAGCCAGCGGTGATTTGCCCCCCCATCAAGTCAGGCATCTCAGCGCCAACCGACTTGTAAGGTACTTCGATAATTTGAGTGCCACTTTTTAATTTAATCCATTCACCAATGAGTTGAGTCGCACTGCCTGGACCTGCGGAGGCGTAGGTGAGGATGCCAGGTTTCGCTTTGGCTAGTTGAAGGTATTCTTTCAGGGTTTGTGCGCTCAGTGAGGGCGTGACCACCATCACTAGAGGGGAGAGGCTAAATTGTGCGACAGGGATGAGTTCGTGGTTAAGCCGAGCATGGGAGTTGGGATTAATGAGATCGTTGATGGCATTATTGATGAGCCCAGAAAACAGGGTGTAGCCATCGGCCTGCGCTTTGGCCGCTTGCAGCGCGCCAATAGCCCCGTTAGCCCCTGGCCGGTTGTCTACAATCACTGTTTGTGAGAAGGCCTCTGATAGCTTGGCGGCGATCTGCCGAGCCCTTACATCGGGAGCGCTACCCGCAATCGAAGGCACGATAATGCGGATGGGACGAACGGGAAAGTTTTGTGCATGAGTGGCACTAAGGCCACCGATGCCAAAAAGTAAAAAAATCGCTCTGCAGATTCCCTGTCTTCTTTTGGTGAGCACGCTTACACCTGCCCTTGACTAGAGCCAAGGGGCAATGGCTTAGAGGCGTTTAGGTGCGTTATGTCTTTTTTTGTTTTTGTCATGGCGCCCACCCTAGAAAGGCATGAAGATTATGAATTTTTGGGTTTAAAGCCAAACATTTTTTCAAAGCGCCCACAAAATTTTTCCCACGCTTCGGGGTTGATGAGGCGCGGTGGGCGTTCCCCTCTGAGGATTCCGGCAACTTGTTCTGCATTCCAGTCGGCCATGGCAAAGCGGGAATCATGCGTGATACCTGCGGTGTGGTAGGTGGCAATGAGGTTACTGAAGCTGAGCAAGGGGTGATTTAAGGGTGGCGGTTCTTCGACCCAGACGTCAAGGCCTGCGCCGGCTAGATGTTCAGAACGTAAGGCCGCTTCCAGGGCCTCTTCATTGACAATGCCGCCGCGGGCGGTGCTGATAAGGTAGGAATCTTTTTGCATGGAGGCCATTGCTTTGGCATCAATCATGTTTTTTGTATCTTTGTCATAAGGACAATGCACTGAAACAAATCGGGACTCTTTGAGTAGCGTGGGTAGGTCGACTTTGGTGGCCCCTAAGCGTTCAATTTCTTCGGCGCTCAAATAAGGATCGTAGGCGAGTACGGTCATTTCAAGCCCTTTGCCACAAATTCGGGCAACACGGCGACCGACATTACCGATACCAATCACGCCCACCGTGCGACCTCGGGCATTCCAGCCTTTAAAGACTTCACGATTAATCCCGCGCTCCGTGCGCAGGGAATGGTCGGTTTGCGGTATTTTTTTTGTGAGCGCTAACATCATTGCCACCGCATGCTCTGCTACGGCATCTGCATTGGCGCCGGTTTGATTGACGACGAGAACGCCGGCGGCATTGCAGGCGGCGACATCCACCGTGTCGTAGCCTGCACCGGTGCTAGACACGGCTAATAGTTCAGGACAACGCTCGATGAGTGCGCTATTACAGCGGTATTGTTCGGGGAGTTCTTGGCGGGTGGAAGTAATGCAGTAGATTTGGGAGGCCGATACTGCACCCCAATTATCTTTTTCTGGGCCGTTAAAACGAAGTCGATGGACGATGATGTCTTTTTCATTTTTTTCTAAAGAGTCTGCGACGTTCGGGCGTTTGCCATCATCGAACCAGAACACATTTTTTTGTTTCATTGGGGAGGTCATAAAATGGTCTCATTCCGTTCAAAAGGGAGGTAAAAATCATAAGGCTTAGTGTAATGGCATTTTCCTAGCTCAGCGGGTGACTTGCAATACTTTTTACTGTTAAAAATAAGCCTTGGTAATCGATGGGGTAAAATAGCCCTAAAGGTTGTTTTTTTAACTGAAACACGTTAATAGAGTTTTATGATACATCCCATTTTAAATCTGGCAGCCTATTGTTTTTCGCCGATATCCGATCCACAGGAATTGCGTGATGCATGGTTTGAAGCCGGACAGGCTTTGGGCATCAAAGGCACTATTTTAATTGCCCCTGAGGGCATCAATCTTTATTTTGCTGCACCTGAAGTGCCTTGTGAACACATGTTGTCCAAAATTAAGGCCTATCCGGGTTTGGATCAATTGACGGTCAAATCGAGTTGGTCCGATCGCTTGCCTTTTAAGCGTTTTAAAGTCAGGGTAAAAAAAGAAATTATTCGTATGGATCACCCAACCATAGCTCCCGTCCAAGGTAGGGCGCCCGTGGTGGAGGCCGATACACTAGCCCGATGGTTGGATCAAGGACATGATGATCAGGGTCGACCCGTGGTGTTACTAGATACGAGAAATGATTTTGAGGTCGATGTCGGTAAATTTGATCAGGCTGTTGATTGGCGTATTAAAAAATTCACTGACTTTCCTTTGGCCGCGATGAAGAATCGTGAGCAATTTAAGGATAAAACGATAGTCAGTTATTGCACTGGGGGGATACGTTGCGAGAAGGCAGCCCTCTATATGCAAGAGATCGGCTTTAGTCATGTGCGCCAACTGGAGGGTGGGATTTTAAATTACTTTGATAAAACCGATGGTCGTCATTGGCAGGGGCGTTGTTTTGTGTTTGATGAAAGACAGTCCTTAGATCCTAATTTAAAGAGTGTGTAGAGCAATCCCTTAGCTTTCATCTGTTTCACCTGTCTTATTGTCTAATCCTTGGTGGTGATCTCTTGAGCCAAGGCTAAAGCCGCTTCTCGGTTATCCAGTATATTAAGGGGACCTAAGATTTCACTCAGTCCGGAACGCTTCATTAAGGACTGGGATTGTTTCGGAATACCGCAAATCATCAGTCGAGTATTTTGATCCTTCAATAGCCGTGCAAGGCCTACGAGGGTATTGCCAGCAGTTGAATCAAGGTAGAGCACTCTTGCAAAATCAAGGATGACCACTTGTGGCGGGTGTTGATGATGTTGCGAGATGATCTCTAGTTTATCGGCAGCACCAAAAAATAACGCGCCTTGTACTTCATATAAAACAACGGCGTGCGGGTTGAGAGGAAAAGTCTCGAGTTTTATTTCAAGCACATGGGTTAATTCTACGAGGCGGCGCATGACGACTACCACCGCCCACGCCATACCGATTCCGACTGCCATCGATAGATTGAGTACTAGGGTGAGAAAGAAAGTGGATAACAGGGTCGTTGTACGTGAATGAGAATATTGGCGGATCTCTTTAAACGCTTCCCATTGCCCCATTTTGAGCGCCACAGAGATCAAAATAGCCGCTAAGCATGCGAGCGGAATGTGCTTAGCCAAGGGCGCTGCAATTAAGATAATGATGAGTAGTGTCAGCGCGTGGATGATGCCGGCGATGGGGGTTTTAGCGCCATTACGCACATTGATGCTGGTGCGTGCAATGGCTCCGGTCGCAGGAATGCCACCGAAAAAAGCCGTAATGATGTTGGCTGTCCCCTGAGCGAATAGTTCTTGATTGGCATCGTGCTTATCTTTAATCATGCTATCGGCGACGACAGCGCACAATAAGGATTCGATGGCACCTAATAATGCAATCGTAAAGGCTGGAATAATGAGCGTGCTTAATTGGCTTAACTGAAGGTGGGGCCAATGTAATTGGGGTAGGCTCTGCGGGATACCACCAAAGCGACTACCAATGGTATCTAAGGGTAATTCAAAAAAAGCGCTGACCAAGGTGCTTAAAAAGAGCACGACAACCGGGCCAGGAACTCGAAGATTAAAACGTTGAGGCCAAAGACACAGTAAGGTAAAGCAGGATACCGACATCGCGATGGTGACGGGTTGTGCGCTAGGTAGTGAGTGCCACAGAAGTGTGATTTGAGAAAAAAATTCAGCGGGCAAGGGCCCCGTTGTTAATCCTAAAAAATCCTTGATTTGTGAGATCAGAATCAGTAAGGCTATACCATTGGTAAAGCCAATAATGACGGGGAGGGGTATAAATTTGATTAAAACCCCCAGTCGCAATACCCCCATGATTAATAGTAAAACACCGGCCATGAGGGTGCAGATGACCAGATTGTCAAAACCGTATTCCGCCACGATATTGTAGATAATGACGATGAAGGCCCCCGTGGGACCCCCAATCTGTACTTTGGATCCCCCTAGGGCTGAGATAATAAATCCCGCCACAATGGCCGTAAAAATACCCGCCTCGGGTTTAACGCCAGAGGCAATGGCAAACGCCATGGCCAGAGGTAATGCCACGATGCCAACAGAAACCCCTGCCAGGGTATCGGCTAGTAAGGTTTGTCGGTTATAGCCTTTCAGACATTCAATCAGTTTGGGTTGCAAAGTGAGAGATTTCTTTATAGAAAAACGTTACGAAAACCTTTTGCTCCGATTTGGTGCAAAGAGTGACTAAGGAAGAGGGATAGCACTGCTTAAAAAATGTTTCTCATTAAGCCCTTGAAAAAAAATCCAAGAGCCTGGGGTTTCTAAGTCCCCTTCTGTTTAGAAGAATGTCACTTTTACAGGACAAAAGCCCTGATGTCTATAGGGTCTTTTGCCAACGCCCTCCTATTCAGTCCGTTTTTTAGGTATTGGAAAGCTGAGTGGGAAAAGACGGTGGGGAGAGAGGGGGAGGTGAGGTGAGGTGGGGGTGGGGAGAGGGGCGCGCGATCGACACGAGAATCGTCGATTGTATTTATTCAGCCTTGGCACCCGAATCCCGTACGGCTTTGCCAAATCGAGCCACTTCGGAATGAATGAGCTTACCAAAGGCCTCTGGAGTGCCACCTAAGGGATCAACGCCTTGGTCTAATAGTTTCTTGCTGACGTCGGCAGATTGGATAATTTGACTGACCGTAGAGGACAAATGGTTGACGATAGATTTAGGAGTTCCCGTGGGGACAACAATACCGGTCCAATTACCCATCACAAAGTCCTTGTAACCTTGTTCAATGAGGGTGGGTGTATCAGGCAAAACGGTAAGGCGATGCTCAGTCATGGAGCCAATGACGCGCAACTTCCCACCTTTGGTATAAGGTAACAGATCGGGTATTGCATTGATCATGACCTGGGCCTGACCTGAAATTAAATCCGGTATAGAGGGCCCCACCCCTTTATAAGGGACGTGGGTGGCTTCAATTTTTGTGGCGACCTTGAACATTTCCATCGATAGGTGACTAATAACACCGATACCACCAGAGGCGTAGATGAGGCGATTTTTTTTAGCCCAATCCACCAGTTCAGAAACACTTTTGACCGTCATGCCCGTTGGCACCACCATGATGAGCGCAGAGTTGCCTAGCACCACAACGGGGCTTAAATCTCGTTCTAAATGGTAATCAAGCTTGGCATAGAGCGTTTGTGAGATGGCATGAGCCGTGCTGATGTTCATAAAGGTGTAGCCATCTGGCGCCGATTTGGCGACGAGGTTTGCCGCTAGATTGCCACCGGCTCCCGGACGGTTATCGATGATCACGGATTGACCTAAGGCATCATTTAATTTTTGAACCACGGTGCGTGCCAATATGTCATTAATCCCCCCCGGAGCAAAACCCACGACGTAGCGCAGGGGACGATTGGGATAGTCGATAGCTAAAGCGGCCACGTTTAGATACAGACCGGTTAAGAGGCAAAGCGCTTTTGCATAAGCGACATAAGAGCGTGTGATCATCAATATTCTCCCCAGTGAAGTCTTAGCATACAAGGGTTTCGATAGGAAAGTAAACTAGATCAGCGCATAAATAAAGTATATTTATCATTACATCACAGCCCTAAGGATTATTGCTTTACTTATATTGCATAAGGGATTCATGGACGTGTCGGCTTTGAAAGAAGTAACAGCGCTCCAATCAGATTTTTTTTGAAAGTGATTCCCCTTAGCGGGATTGAATGACTAGTTATGTTTGCAGCATGGGTGATGGAGGCGATAGCCCTAGCCCTAGCCCTAGCAGTAGGGCAGTGAGCGTGCCATTTGTTTGAGTTGAGAGACGATGTTTTTTATAGTCCCTTCTAGTTTTTTTTTGCGCTTTGGAGGCAGGGATTTTGGATGATTTCAGTGTATAGTTAATTGTCTTAAAAATTCGATTGAACATTGAACGTTATTCAACGTGCGTCGCAGAAGATTTTCGGGCATTTAAGAAAACGATAAAAAAGGAGAGAGGTGATGGCTAATTTTGAAGGGCTTTTACATTTCAATATTCGATGCTCTGAGGATGATTTACCCGCCATCGAAAAATTTTACGGTGATATTTTAGGATTAAAAAAAGGATTTCGACCCAATTTCATGTTTAACGGAATCTGGTTATATGAAAATGAAAATCCCATTTTGCACGTGAGTGCGCGTTTTCCTAAAGGCTCAACCGTCAAAGACACGCACAACGGTAGTTTTGATCACATTGCTTTTAAAGCCACAGGTGCAGTGGAGTTTAGAAAGAATCTAAAAAAACTAGGCGTGGAGTTTGAAGAGCAAAACATTGAGGACGCGGGCTACCAGGTATTTCTCTATGATCCGGTAGGCACGAAGCTCGAATTTAATTTCTTAAAGGAACAGGTGCCGGATGCCGTGCCACTAGGAACGACTGCGCCGACCAATTTGAGATAACTTTTTTATAATGGAGAGGACACGTAAAAAGCTTAGACCTCATTACTTATTACGCCCCCCCACCAAATATTTCAAAACCGATAGTCCGGTTTTCGTTTCGTCAAAATAGCCTTTGGGGTTTATCGATCGAAGAATTAAAAAAATCCCCCTTTATTTTTTTTGATAAACCCTTTCTAGGCTTTGCATTGCAGCATCCACCCCACCCTTGTGATGGGGAACGTTAGCCAAGGTAAGTCCCATTTCCACGCCTGATAGGGCGCCTAATAAGGTCAGATCATTAAAGTCCCCTAAATGCCCGATACGAAAGACTTTGTCGGTAAATTTACCCAGGCCACTTCCTAGGGACATATTAAAGCGCTCGAGTATGAGTTTTCTAAAAGCGATCTCGCTGTGCCCCTCGGGCATGACAACGGCTGTGAGAGCAGGAGAAAATTCAGTCTCGTTTTTGCAAGGCATTTCAAGCCCCCAGGCGTTAACCGCAGCTCGGGTAGCTTCACCGTGACGAATGTGGCGTTGAAATACATTGTCCATGCCCTCCTCTTCAAGAAGATGGATGGCCTCTCTTAAGCCGTAGAGAAGATTGGTCGCAGGAGTATAGGGGAAATAACCATTTTTATTGGGTCCTAACATTTCTTCCCAAGAAAAATAGGAGCGCGGTAAGGTCGCCTTTTTACTCGCATCCAGTGCTTTTTGACTCACGGCGTTAAAAGATAAGCCCGGAGGTAACATCAAGCCTTTTTGTGAACCTGACACCGAAACATCAACCCCCCATTCATCATGACGATAATCAATCGAGCCTAGCCCCGATACGGTATCCACCATTAGTAAAGCCGGGTGTTTACAGCGATCGATGGTCTTTCGAATGAGTGCAATGTGTGAGGTAATAGCCGAAGAGGTTTCGTTGTGCACAACACAGACGGCTTTTAACGCATGCGAGCGATCGGCGATCAATCGTTCCTCAAGCACTGATACGTCGACCCCAGTTCGCCAGTTGCCAGGGATAAACTCCGGGTTCAGTCCGAGACGCTTGGCGAGGGTCATCCACAAGGTCGCAAAATGCCCCGTTTCATACATGAGCACGCTATCACCCGCGTTCAATGTATTCACCAGTGCCGCCTCCCAGGCCCCCGTGCCTGACGAAGGATAGATGATAACGGTGCCCTCGGTTTTAAAAATTCGTTTGAGTCCTTTTTGTACGTCTAAACCCAGTTGCTGGAATTCAGGCCCCCGATGGTCAATCGTTTGTCGGTCAATAGCACGAAGCACACGATCTGGCACATTGGTAGGACCCGGTATTTGAAGGAAATGTCGACCAGATTGGTATTTCATAGGCTTTAGGGATCTTGTTTGTAGAAGAAAAGGCTAGATTATTCAATAAAAAGAGCCTTGGCTATCGTTTTTTTTGGATTTAACGCTCATCCCTTCATTTCCTCAACTACGGTTAGCGAAAATAAGGGGGAGGGCGGAACCGGTTCGGTTCATGGGAATATGCCCCTACCTCAGCCAAAAGAAGCTTTTTTAGGAGAGCCTTTGCGTCAATGTGGCGCGAAATCGCTAAAACGATATGTAATGTGAATCAGGGCTTTGTGATTAATACGGAATCTGAAGCGCTCGATAACGGTTTAAGTAATTCTTGCAGATCGTTTTCGGTGAAAAGGGGCTGTTTTCGACCAAGGGAGCCGCTATACATACTTTGCGCGAGCTCTGCTTTTCGCTCCTGCAGTGACAAAATTCGCTCTTCAATCGTGCCTTGGGCTACCAGTTTGACGACCCACACACTTTGGGTTTGACCGATCCGGTGTGCGCGATCCGTCGCCTGATTTTCTGCGGCGGGATTCCACCACGGATCATAATGGATCACCGTATCAGCCTGGGCTAAATTAAGACCCACGCCCCCCGCTTTTAGACTAATGAGAAATAGCGGCACTTCGCCACTGGTAAAGCGTTCGATCAATGCATCTCGATTCTGACTTTGGCCGGTGAGCTTCACCCATTTAATGTTGAGTTTGGTCAGTTCTGCCTCAATCAAACTTAGCATGCTCGTGAACTGAGAAAACAAGAGGATTTTTCGGCCTTCGGCTAGCATCTCCGGCAACATTTGCATCAGTTGCTCGAGTTTGGCAGAGACTTTTATTTTTTTTGCTAACTCAAGACTCACTAAGCGAGGGTCACAGCACACCTGACGTAATTTCAACAAGGCGTCTAAAATCGTGATTTGTGAGCGGGCCATACCTTGGTTCGCCAGCGCTTCGCGCACCGCTTTTTCCATAGAAAGACGTATGGTTTCGTAAAGATCGGCTTGTTTGCCTGATAGCTCTACCCGTAAAACAGTCTCCACCTTAGGAGGGAGCTCTTGGGCCACTAAGGATTTGGCTCGCCGCAACATAAAAGGGGTAATGCGTCGGCGTAATTGGCTACTTCTTTCAATGTCCCCTAATTTTTCAATAGGCGTTCTAAAAAGACGAGAAAACTGCTTTTGACTGCCAAGAAATCCAGGCATTAAAAAGTGAAATAAACTCCAAAGCTCCCCCAGGTGATTTTCCAAAGGGGTGCCCGATAGACAGAGCCGATGCCGGGTATTTAATTGACCGACGATTTGGGCCGCGTGGGTGGAGGCATTTTTAATGTTTTGTGCTTCGTCCAAGACAACGATATGCCACTGCGCTTCGAGCCAGCGCTCTTGATCCCGCTTCATCAAAGAATAAGGGGCGATGATGATATCGTGTTCATGGATCGTGTGAGCCACATAGTGCCGATCCTTTCCATGTAATACCAAACATCGCAATTCAGGACAAAAGCGTTTGGTTTCTCGTAACCAATTGCCCATCAGGCTGACTGGCGCGATGATGAGGGCAGGGTGGGTTAGGCGACCACAGTTTTTTTCTACTTGAATGTGTACTAAGGTTTGTAAGGTTTTTCCTAATCCCATATCGTCCGCGAGAATACCGGCTAACCCATAGCGGGATAAGAACTGTAGCCAATTTAACCCCTGATGTTGATAGGGGCGCAGCGAAGCTAAAACATTCTGTGGTATGTCGATAATGGGTAATTCGACTTGTCCGCTTAACTGTTGGACCATTTCTTTCATTGCCCGGGCCCCCTCCCACAGTGCGCCTTCTCCTAGGGTTGCGCTGGTTCGCAAGGCTTCGTTTCGAGATAGTCTTAATGAATCAGCAGAGAAATTTTTGCCATCCATTAGCTCAAGAAGTGCTGCCAACCACGGTTTCAGTGGCGCGGTAGGAAGGCGAATAAAGCCCTTTCCCTCAGGAGCGGGTAGATAGACGTGCTCAGGCATTTGGGGAAGACCCGTGACGGCGTATGGAGCAACACTACCCGCTTGTTCGATTAAACGAGGAAGCCAGGGCAAGATATTGTGTCTTTTACCGGCGATCTCAACGCCCAAAGATAGATCAAACCAAGTCGATGCAGCCCAATCCTCCCCTTCGTTTTGGGACTGCATTTTTACAACCAGCTCATCCGCCCTTTCAATCCAATGGGTGAGTGAGGCGTCGATGATCGGATTAAAGCCCGCTTGATTAAAGACCTGAAATTCTTCATCGGCCCAGCGTGGCCAGAGTTGTTGCCCCGTGAGGCCCGGTAGGATGAAGTCGCCCTCACCGTCGTGAATCAGCCCTAGGCCTTCTAGTTTCGTTACCTGAGCCCTCTCCGTGTCTAGGTCACGAAAGATAAGCGTGTCCCCTTGGGAATCCTCAACGACTTTCACTTCGCCTTGCTCATTACACTGTGTTTCGTAGCCTTGATAATCAAATCTTAGTTGGGCTTTAATAAGCCCTTGGTGAACGACGGCGTATTGGTCGACGGCTTTTAGCGTGAGTTGGATATCGGGTGTAACGCCTTTGACAATTTTGTGGTTTTCGATCCCTGGCGGCGGGGGGAGAGAGCC